>NZ_JAUHIS010000002.1:0-838649 GCF_032381435.1 Bradyrhizobium sp. SZCCHNR1002 | reverse complement strand
CCCACCAATGATGGAATATTGTCAGGCATCAGCCCGGTCTAAAATGTCAGGGATCAGCCCGGTCGGACACACACGGGTGGTGCGAGTAGCAAAGCTCTATTTGCTTCTTTTCGATTGCACCTTATCGAGGAGAGACTCGAGCGGGCGTCCCAACTGACGCTCCCCGTGCCGCTGCCCCTCACCCCGACCCTCTCCCCGTGAAGAACGGGGAGAGGGGGCGCACCGCCGTCGGCGCGGCTATTTGCGGTCCACCGGCAATTCGAGCACCACACTGAAATCGCGTGCTTCGCCGCTGAAGCCCAGCCTGCCGCCGTGCGCTGCTGCAACCTCGTTGGCAATCGCGAGGCCGAGGCCGGAGCCGTGGGAGCCGTCGCTCTTCTGGAACGGCGACAGCATCCGTTGCTGTGTGTCCGCCGCGATGCCGGGGCCGTCGTCCCAGACGATGATCGTGACGTGTGCCGGCGCGCGCTCCACCTTCACCATCAGCCGCGTCCGCGCGCCATGCGCCAGCGCATTGTGGATCAGATTGGCGAGTGCCTCGCGCAGGCTGATGGCATCTGCTGCGACGACGACATCGTCGTCGGATTCCACGAAGCTCACGGAGACTTCGCGATCCAGCGACAGCGGCACGCTCTGCGACAGCACGGACTTGGCCAACGCGTTGATGTCGGTCGCAGCAAACCGCGGAGCCTGGGCGCGGTGCTGGATCATGGCATGATCCAGCAACTGGCTGGTGAGGCGGGCGAGGTCGGAGATGCGGCCGCGTAGCCGGTCGAGCGCCTTGGGATCGCTCGTCTGACCGGTCAGCAGTTCGACCTCGGCATCGATCGCCGCCAGCGGCGTCCGCAACTGATGTGTGGCGTCGGCGATGAAGCGCTGCATCAGCGCGATGCGTTCGGCGAGGCGCTGCATGAAGCCGTCGATGGCGCCGACCAGCGCGCGGACCTCGCGCGGCGGCGTGATCGCGATCGGACTGAGATCGTCCGGGCGGCGCTTGACGATCTCGGCCTCGATGCGCGTCAGCGGTGCGAAGACGAGACGGAGACATAGCGCGGTCGCAACCAGCGCCAGCAGGCTCATCGCAGCGATCAGGCCGATCGCCTTGGAGGCGAGATCCCAGGTCAGCGCATCACGGGCGCGCAGGGTCTGCGCCAGGACGATCTCGCTCCAGCCCTCGCCCGGCGCGCCGTCGAGCCGGCGCGCCACAGCGGCAATGCGCACCGGCTGGTCGCGGTAGACGCCGTCGCGCAACACCACGCCTTCGCGCAGCGCGCTCTTGGGTGCCTGGATCGTGAGATCGTCATAGCCGGCGACGACGACGCCGCGCGGATCGGTGACGCGGTAGAACACGTGGTCATAGGCCGACAAGGTCGCGAACGCCGCCGCCGGCGGATCCAGCGTCACCACGCCGCCCTGCATGTAGATGTTTTCGGCGATCTGCACGGCGCCGCCGGCGAGCAGCTTGTCATAGGCATCGCGCGCCGCGGTCGCCGCATATTGCCAGGCCGCGAGGCTGAGCACGACGGCGCCGACCGCCAGGATCGCGCCGATCGCGATCAGCAGCCGCGCGCGCAGCGACGTCCTGAGGTCACGAAGCGTGGAGCTGATAGCCAAGGCCGCGCTCGGTCTTGATTTCGACGGTCGTTGCCGCGAGCTTGCGCCTGAGACGCGCGATGAACTGCTCCACGGCGTTCGGGCTCGGGTCCTGGTCGAAGCTGAACAGCTGCTCCACGAGCTCCTCCTTGGCGACATAGCGGCCCGGGCGCGCGGCCAGGATCTCCAGCACGGTCAGCTCGCGTCGGGTCAGGTCGAGCGGCTGGCCGGCGACGCTCGCCGTGCGGCCGGCGCGGTCGATCACCAGCGGCCCCACGGTCAGCAGATTGTCGGACTGGCCGGCGGCGCGGCGGAGCAGGGCGCGGGCGCGCGCCTCCAGCTCGCGATAGTCGAACGGCTTGATGAGATAGTCGTCGGCGCCGAGGTCGAGCGCGCCGATGCGGTCATCGACCGCCGAGCGCGCGGTCAGCACCAGCACCGGCGTGCGCAGGCCGCGCTTGCGCAAATGCTTCAGCACGGCAAAGCCGTCCATGTTCGGCAGCATCACGTCGAGCACGATCAGATCGTAGGTCTGCACCTCGATCAGCTCGCTCGCGGTGCGGCCGTCCTTTTCCCAGTCGACGGCGTAGCCGATCCGCTCGAACCGGCTGGTCACGGCGGCGCCGATCTCGGGCGTGTCTTCCACCAGCAGGATGCGCAAGGTCGTCGTCTCAGTCCCGGAGTCAGGTTCGCGTCAGTCTCCTCCTCTATCACTTCACATAAGGGCGCCGAAGTGCACCAGGCGAAATTTCGCGCTGCAACATAGAGGGGAGGACGCATGACCGTCCATCAGACACCATCCCAGTTCGATCCGCTGCTCTCCGTCGAGGGCGTGACGCTCCAGTACAAGACGCCGGACACGCTGGTCACGGCGACCTACCGCGTCGATTTCAAGGTGTTCGATTCCGACCGCTTCGTGCTGCTCGGGCCCTCCGGCTGCGGCAAGTCCACCCTGCTCAAGGCGATCGGCGGCTACCTCAAGCCGACCGAGGGCCGCATCCGGCTCAAAGGCCACGACGTCACCGAGCCCGGCCCTGACCGGATGATGGTGTTCCAGGAGTTCGACCAGCTGCTGCCGTGGAAGACGGTGCGCGAGAATGTGGTGTTCGCGCTGACGGCGAGCGGCCGGCTCAGCGCGGCCGAGGCGCAGGAGCGGGCGAAATCCTATATCGACAAGGTCGGCCTCACCAAGTTCATCGATTCTTATCCCCACATGCTGTCGGGCGGCATGAAGCAGCGCGTCGCGATCGCGAGGGGCATGGCGATGGAGCCGGACGTGCTGCTGATGGACGAGCCGTTCGCCGCGCTCGACGCCCTGACCCGGCGCAAGATGCAGGACGAGCTGCTGCAGCTCTGGCAGGACACCCGCTTCACCGTGCTGTTCGTGACGCATTCGATCGAGGAGGCGATCAAGATCGGCTCGCGCATCCTGCTGCTGTCGCCGCATCCGGGCCGGGTCCGCGCCGAGCTCAACAGCGTGCCGCCGGGCACGATGGGCTCGCCCGAGCAGGTCGCGCTCGAAGGGCGCATCAACGACATGCTGTTCGGCCATCACTGAGGGACGGGAGAGAGATCATGAGCGAGACGCTGGCGCTGCGCCCCGAAATCGTCAATGCGGAGACTCCCCTCGGCGACGTCGAGGTCGAGGCGAGCCTGTCGTGGCTGGAACGCATCTACCGCTTCGGTGCGGTCCGCAAGGCCATCATCCTGGTGGCGCTGGCCGCGCTGTGGCAGGCCTATGGATTGTGGCTCGGCAATCCCCTGCTGTTTCCGACCTTCACCGACACGCTTTCGGCATTCTCTGAGAACATCGCCAATGGCGTCATCCCTGCGCGCACCCTGGTGTCGCTGGAGACGCTCTTGATCGGCTACGGCGTCGGCATCGCGCTCGCGGCCGTGCTGACCACGATCGCGATCGGCTCGCGGATCGGCGCTGATCTCCTGGAGGCGCTGACCTCGATGTTCAACCCGCTGCCGGCGATCGCATTGCTGCCGCTGGCGCTGATCTGGTTCGGCCTCGGCAAGGGCAGCATCATCTTCGTGCTGGTGCATTCGGTGCTGTGGGCGATCGCGCTCAACACCCATTCCGGCTTCCGCTCGGTGTCGAACACGCTGCGCATGGTTGGCCTCAACTACGGCCTGCGCGGGCTGAAGCTGGTGCGCTTCATCCTGATCCCCGCGGCCTTTCCGGCGATCCTGACCGGCCTGAAAGTGGGCTGGGCCTTCGCCTGGCGCACCCTGATCGCGGCGGAGCTGGTGTTCGGCGTGTCCTCAGGTTCCGGCGGCCTCGGCTGGTTCATCTTCGAGAACCGCAACCAGCTGGAGACGGCGAACGTGTTCGCCGGCCTGTTCACCGTGATCATCATCGGCCTCGTGATCGAGAACGTCGTGTTCGCCACCATCGAGCGCAAGACGGTGCGGCGCTGGGGCATGCAGCACTGATCGGCTATAACCACAACAACAACGAGAGGGAGACGACCATGTCCTGGAGCAAATCACTCGCAACCGCCGCGATCGGCCTCGCAACGCTGCTCGGCGCCACCGCCGCGCAGGCCGAAGTCAAGGAGATCAGGCTCTCCAAGGGCTACGGCATCCTCTATCTGCCGCTGATCGTGATGGAGGATCAGAAGCTGATGGAGAAGCAGGCCGAGAAGGCCGGCCTCGGTCCGTTCAAGGTGAGCTGGCAGCTGCTCGACGGCGGCAACATCATCAACGACGCGATGATGGCCGGCTCGCTCGACATCGCCGGCACCGGCGCGCCCGGCTTCATCACCCTGTGGGCCAAGGCCAAGGGCATCCCGGCGGTCGAGGTGGTCGGGGTCAGCGGGCTCAGCTCGACCTCGCTGTGGATGAACACCAACAATCCCGACATCAAGTCGCTGAAGGACTTCAAGCCGAGCGACAAGATCGCGCTGCCGGGCATCAAGACCTCGCTGTCGGCGGTCATGCTGCAGATGATGGCGGCCCACGAGTTCGGCAAGGAGAACTATGCCAAGCTTGATCCGATGACCGTCGGCTTGCCGCACCCCGAAGCGGTGGCGGCGCTGACCTCGGGCAAGACCGAGATCACGGCACATTTCACCTCGCCGCCGTTCTCCTATATCGAGCTGAAGGATTCCAAGATCCGCCGCGTCGCCAATTCCGCCGACGTCCTCGGACGGCTGACGATGGACGTCGTGTTCGCGCCGAAGCGCTTCGTCGATGCCAATCCGAAGGTCGTGCAGGCCTTCCTCGACGCGCTCGACGAAGCCTGCACCCTGATCGCCAACGACAAGGCCGCCGCCGCCGAGATCTACGCCCGCACTGCCAAGGTGAAGACCACCAAGGAGGACGTGCTCGAGATGCTGCAGGACAAGGACACCTGGTTCTCCGCGACGCCGGAGGGGGTGTTGAAGATCGCCGAGTTCATGCATGGCGTCGGCTCGATCAAGGTCAAGCCGGCGAACTGGCAGGACATGTTCGTCACCCAGCTGCGCGACAGGAAAGGCAGCTGACGCCGCGCTTGGGTCTAGGCGGACTGCGGAAACGCGACGCGCACCCGCAGGCCGCCTTCCGGTGAGGTCGACAGATCGAGGCTGGCGCCGTGGGCGTCGGCGATCTGCTTGACGATGGCGAGGCCGAGCCCGCTGCCGCCAGTGCTGCGGCTGCGGGAATTCTCCAGCCGGAAGAACGGCTCGAACACCGCGTTGCGCGCATCGGGCGGAATACCCGGACCGTCGTCGTCGATCGCGATCACGGCGGCCTTGTCCGGCAGCACCCGCACCGTGCAGCGCGCGGCGAAGCGCAACGCATTCTCGATCAGGTTGATGAGCAGGCGTCGCAGCGCTGTCGGCTCGCCGAGGACGGTCAGCGGCGCGTGGCCGAGCTCGGCGCTGATCTGCGCGCCGCTCTGCCGCCGGTCGTCCACGATCTCCATGAGCATCGCCGTGAGATCGAGCGGCTGGCGCTGGATCGCGGCGAAGCCGCCGCGCGACACCGCCAGCGCGTCCTCGAGCAGCCGGGTCATCTCATCGAGATCGCCGGCCGCCTTGTCGCGCTGTTCCTGCTCAGGCAGTCGCTCGACGCGAAGGCGCAGCCGGGTGATGTAGGTCTTGAGGTCGTGTGACACCGCCCCAAGCAGCAGCGTGCGGCCGCGCACCAGCTCGGAGATGCGCGTTTGCATGTCGTTCACCGCCGATATCAGGTTGCGGATCTCCGGTGCGCCCGCCGGCTTCACATGCACCGCGGTCGCATCGCTGCTGAACTGGCCGAGCGAGCGGCTGAGCTGGCGCAGCGGCCGCGCCTCGCGCGCGATCGCGATCACCGCGGCCATGCCGATCAGCGCGCCGAGCAGGCCGACGCCGAAGCCGGGCGGCAGCCCGAACAGGCGCGGGCCGGCGGCGCCACTGGCTTCGAACACGACATAGTCGCGGTCGCGCAGCGACACCGCAAAGCGCACCGAGCGGCTGGCGTTGCGCCAATAGTCGCCAAGGTGCCAGTCGCGCCAGCGCGGCAGCCCGGCACGGGACCGCAGCACAATGACGTCGCGGGGCCGCAGCGCTTGCAGATATAATTTCAGGAACTGCTCGGCGAGCGGCCGGCGCATCGTCTCGGCCGACGGCTCGGGGCGCTCCTGGGTCAGCGTGACGCGCAGCCGCTCGCTGCTGACGGCCTTGAGGATGAGCGGGCGCTCCGCGGATTCTGCGTTTTCGATCAGCTGAACGATGGCGCTGACCTGCTCTGGCAGCGGAAACAGCCGCCTGAAGATCTCCTCGCGGGACTCGCTGAGGAACAGCCAGCCGAGACCGACCGCCCACAGCGCGATCAGCGCGAACAGCACGATCGCCATCAGCCGTCCGGCGAAGCCGAGGCGCCCGAGCACGGCTTACAGCTCCTTGACCGAACCGGTGAAGATGTAGCCGGCGCTGCGCACGGTCTTGATCAGCTCGTCCTCGCCGTCACGCTCAATCTTCTTGCGCAGCCGGCTGACCTGCACGTCGATGGTGCGGTCGAGCGGATCGGCCTGCCGGCCGCGGGTCCAGTCCATCAATTGATCGCGCGACAGCACGCGGTTGGGCCGGACCAGGAAGCAGCCGAGCAGCTCGAATTCGGCGCTGGTGAGCGGCAGCGGTCCGTCCTCCGCATGCGCGATCTCGCGCTTGTCCAGATCGACCGTGAGCTTGGCATTGACGAGGAAGCGGCGAGTCTCCAGCGGCGCCGGCTCGGCGCGGCGCAGGATGGCGCGGATGCGCGCCACCAGCTCGCGCGGGCTGAACGGCTTCGGCAGATAGTCGTCGGCGCCCATCTCGAGCCCGACGATGCGGTCGATCTCGTCGCCTTTGGCCGTCAGCATCAGGATCGGCACGCGTGAGGCCGCGCGCAGCCGCCTGCAGATCGACAGGCCATCCTCTCCGGGCAGCATGATGTCGAGCACGACGAGGTCGGGATCGCCGAAGGTGTTGCGGAAGCGGTCGAGCGCCGCGCCGCCGTCGCCGACATCGACCCGGAAGCCTTCGCGCGCCAGATGGTCGCGTAGCAGGCTGCGGATCTCGATGTCGTCCTCGATGATCAGGAGATGGGGGCGCTGGTCCATGCCGGTCGTTTTAAGAACACCTCGCGTGATCGGGCAACCCTGCCTCAGGGACCGTTACAAAACGTTACATGGCCGCTCTTTCCTGCAATCCGCCGGCAAAGTTGATCGGCGAGGCTCTCCTCACGCCATGAGGCGGTGTCGAAGTAACAGGAGAGACAGATGAGTTCAGTTCGGACCCCGATTGCGGTCGCGGCGATCGCCGCGATGGTGATGGCGCTGGGGGCGTCCAGCGCCCAGGCCTGGACCCGCAGCGGCGGCGGCGTCGGCCCGCGCGGCGGCACCTGGTCGTCCTCCGGCTCGGGCGGCTGTGGCGGCGGCAGCTGCAGCCATAGCCGCAGTTTCACCGGCCCGCGCGGTGGCGTCGTCACCAACAGCGGTCAGACGACCTGCGCCGGCGGCAGCTGTACCCACACGGGAACGACGACGGGTCCGTATGGCGGCACCGTCAGCCGCAGCAGCACCGTCACGCGCTGACGCGACCGACCCCGGCTCCGCACCTCCCGCGGAGCCGGGCGGGCGCAAATCGTCCGCAGATCTCGAGCACCCCATGGAGACCTCATGCGCAAGATCCATCGCCTGTCGCTGGCGAGCGCGCTCGCGACCACGCTCGCCTTTGCAGCCTCCCTGGCGCGCGCCGGCGGTATCGACGTCGGCCCGGCGTTGCAGCGGCCTGACGTCCGGGCCGCCATCGCAGCCTGCCATGCCGACCAGAGGCGGCTGTGTGCCACCGTCCGGCCGGGAGGGGGCCGCATCGTGCGCTGTCTCGCTGCCCAATCCGATCAGCTCAGCGACACCTGCGCCGCCGCGATGCAAGCCGCGAGCGACGCTCTGACGGCTGCCGGCGCCGCGCTGCGACCCGCGCCGCAATCGCGTACCAGGCTGTAGGCGCCTGACCATCAGGCCTTCAACGAGACCAGTATCGTCATCGTGCAGGAGTACGCCGACCATGCGCGCCGTTCTCGACGACCATGCCGCCGGCTGGCCATTGCTCCTCGCCATCGTCTTCATCGGCCTCGAGTTGATCTACGGACTGCTGGCCGGCCGTGAGGACGTCTACGATCCGGCGGAGACGCTGGCATCGTTCGGCGTGGCGGTCGGCAACGTCATCGCCAAGGCATTGACCAGCGGTGTGGCGGCGTTTCCGTTGGTCTTCGCCTATCAGCACCGGCTGTTCGAGATCCCGCTCGATTCCGTCTGGAGCTGGACCGTGCTCTTCATCGCGGTCGAGTTCTGCTACTACTGGTTCCACCGCGCCTCGCACCGGATCCGCTGGCTATGGGCCACGCATGCGGTGCATCATTCGGCGACGCGTTTCAATCTCTCGGCGGGCATCCGGCTCGGCTGGACCGGGCAACTGACCGGCGCCTTCCTGTTCTTCCTGCCGCTCGCCTGGATCGGCTTTCAGCCGCTGGCGATCATGCTGCTGCTCGGACTGGGCCTGCTCTACCAGTTCTTCCTGCACACCGGCGCCCCCGTCCATCTCGGTCCACTGGAATGGGTGCTGAACACGCCGCGCCATCATCGCACGCATCACGCCGTCAACGACAGCTGCCTCGACCGCAACTACGGCTCCGTGCTGATCGTGTTCGACCTGATGTTCGGGACCTTCGCCGAAGCGCCTCGCGACGAACCGCTGCAGTTCGGCCTCCGCGGCCGCTTGCCCACCAACAATCCGTTCCGCATCGTGTTCGGCGAATGGATCGCGCTCGCAGGCGATGCCTGGCGGGCGCCCGGTGTCCGGCGCAAGCTGCGGCTGTTGTTCGGGCCGCCGTAAGTGAGGCCGTCCACCTTTCATTTTGCCGCGATGTCGACTATCTGATCCTGCGCAGGCAATGCCGGGCCCGGACAATGTTCCTGCGCGGCGGCCGATGATGGGGGAGATTGCGATGCGGAGATTGCTGACCGTGCTGGCGGCGCTCATGACGCTGAGCCTGACCAATTGCGGCTACAACGCGATCCAGACCAATGACGAGCAGGTCAAGGCGGCCTGGTCCGAGGTCGTCAACCAGTATCAGCGCCGCGCCGATCTGGTGCCCAACCTCGTCAACAGCGTGAAGGGGTTTGCGCAGCAGGAGAAGGATGTTCTGCTCGGCGTCACCAATGCGCGCGCCAAGGTCGGCAGCGTCCAGGCCACGCCCGACGTCGTCAACGATCCCGCCGCGCTGCAGAAGTTCCAGGCCGCGCAGAGCGAGCTGACGGGCGCGCTGTCGCGCCTTCTGGTCGTCACCGAGAACTATCCGCAGCTGAAATCGGATGCGCTGTTCCGCGACCTGATGTCCCAGCTCGAAGGCACCGAGAACCGCATCACGGTGGCGCGCAACCGCTACATCAAGTCGGTGCAGGAGTACAACGTCGGCATCCGCACCTTCCCGAACAACCTCACGGCCATGGCGTTCGGCTACAAGGAGAAGGCCAACTTCACCGTCGAGAACGAGCGCGAGATCTCGGTCGCGCCGAAGGTCGACTTCAACGCGCCGTCGCCTGCGCCGTCCAAATAGCCGGAGCGTCCGATCTTGCGCGCGCGCTCGGCCGTCAAGGCGCTGCTTGCGACGCTGCTCGTCTGCCTCGCGACGATCGTGCTGGCCGACGTCGCAGTCCCGCAGCTGACGGGCCGCGTCGTCGACCAGACCGGCACGCTGTCCGCGTCGGACGTCGCGGGTCTCACCCAGAAGCTCAAGGACCTGGAGACCCGCAAGGGCAGCCAGGTCGCGGTGCTGATCGTGTCGACCACGCAGCCCGAGACGATCGAGCAGTTCTCGATCCGCGTCGCCGAGGCCTGGAAGATCGGCCGCAGGAAGGTCGACGACGGCGCGCTGCTGGTGATCGCCAAGAATGACCGCAAGCTGCGCATCGAGGTCGGCTACGGCCTCGAGGGCAGCCTCACCGACGTCACCGCGCGCCGGATCATCGACGAGGTCATCACGCCGAAATTCCGCTCCGGCGATTTCGCCGGCGGCATTGACGCCGGCATCGACCGCATCATCGGCGTGATCAATGGCGAGACCCTGCCGGTGCCGCAGCCGCAGGCCTCGCATGGCGATATCGACATGGACTCCATCACGTCGTTCGCGCCGGTGGCGCTGTTCGGCGCGCTGGTGATCGGCGGCATCCTGCGCACGCTGCTCGGCCGCCTCCTGGGATCGCTGGCCACCGGCGGCGCCATGGGCGCGATCGCCTGGGTGATGGTGGGATCGGCGGGATTGGCAGCGTTGTCGGCGATCGCCGGCTTCGTCATCGCCTTCATTGCCGACAGTTTTGCCTCGATGGCGGGGCCGGGCAGCGGCCGCCGCGGCGGCTGGTCGAGCGGCTCGTCGTCGGGAGGCTGGAGCAGCGGGAGTTCGAGCAGCGGTGGCTTCTCAGGGGGCGGCGGCAGCTTCGGCGGCGGCGGCGCCTCGGGCAGCTGGTGAGGCGGAACCACATGAGCATCACACGGATCGGCCGGCATCTGCTGCATCATCATTGGCAGCTCAGGCGCGTCTTCACGCCGGATGTCCTGGCGAGGATCGAGCAGGCGATCAAGGACAGCGAGCGCGTCCATGCGGGCCAGCTCCGCTTCGTCGTCGAAGGCGCACTCGACGGCCGGCCGCTGTGGCGCAACCAGCCGCCGCGCGAGCGTGCGCTCGACCTGTTCTCCAGCTTGCGGATCTGGGACACTGCCCACAACAACGGCGTTCTGATCTATCTGCTGCTCGCCGACCGCGACGTCGAGATCATCGCCGATCGCGGCATCCATGAGCGCGTCGGCGCCGCCGGCTGGGAGACGATCTGCCGGGCGATGGAGGCCGAGTTCCGCGCCGGGCGATTCGAGCAGGGCGTGATGCAAGGCATCGCCGCGGTGTCACGCGAGCTCGCGAAACATTTTCCGCCGCACGCCGGCGAGACCAACGAGCTGCCGGACGCGCCGGTGGTGATGTAGCTCGATCTCATACCTTCGCTGACATCAGCAGCATCGTACGCCACGCAATCATTGGCCACGCTCTCTCCGTCATTCCGGGGCGCGCGGAACGCGCGAGCCCGGAATCCATAACCCCGAGCGGTGGTGAGGCGAAGAAGCGCCACCACGATCTCGCGCCCCAGGACGGTTCGTGGCTATGGATTCCGGGCTCGTCGCTGCGCGCCGCCCCGGAATGACGGCGGAGAGAATCTCTGCCGCAACTCACACCGTTGCCGCCTCTGCGCCGTAGCGCTTCACCATGTCCCGCGCCAGCTCCGCCATCTTCGCCCGCAGCTCCGGCGGATCGATCACCTCGGCCTCCGGGCCGAAGCGCAGCAGCTCGCCGGCCGCGTGCCACAGCGTCGTCCCGGTCGGGATCGTCGCGATGCGCCAGCCATCGGCATCGGCGTCGTCGGCGAGCCGCGTGCGGGCGCGCACGTAAGGCTGGCTCCACACCTCCAGCAGCTTCACGCCGCGCGGCGACAGGCGCACGGTCGCTGCGTTCGGATGCATCTCCGCCTCGAGCCGCTCCGTCGCGGCGCGCCAATAAGCGGCGAGATCGAAATCGGCCGGCCGCGCGAAGCTCTCGGTGGTCACCGTGCAATCGAGAATGCGCGCGACCCGGTAGGTGCGCACGCTGCGTTCGACCCCTCCTGCGAGATACCAGCTGCCGCCCTTGAGCACGAGGCCGAGCGGCGCGACGCGACGGCGCTTCTCGGCACGCCAGGTCTGATAGCGGATGTCGATCTGGCGGTCGGCGAGCAGCGCATCGGCGATGGCGCGCAGATGCACCGGCTCCTCGGCCTCGCCGAACCAGCCGGGCGCATCGAGATGAAACCGCGCCTGCATCCGGCCGGCATTGGCGCGATGGCTCGGCGGCAGCGCCGCGACGAGCTTGCTCTGCGCCGCGCTCATCGCGCCATCGAGCCCGAGCGCGGCGGCCGGGCCGGGCAGGCCGGCCATGAACAGCGCGTCGGTCTCCGCCGGCGACAGTCCGTTCAGCCGCACGCGATAGCCGTCGAGCAGGCGGAACCCGCCCTCGGCGCCGCGCTCGGCATAGACGGGGATTCCGGCGGCGGAGAGCGCGTCGATGTCGCGATAGATCGTGCGCACCGAGACCTCGCAGGCATCCGCGAGCTCGGGCGCGGTGACCTGTCCCTTGGCCTGCAGGGTCGTGAGGATGGAGAGCAGACGGCTGGCGCGCATGCCGTTGTTTAAACATACCTGACACGCCTTGTCAGGTATGGTGTGCGACAAGCCCGCCACCGCAGCCGGCAATGGGAGGAGACCATCATGACCGCCGACGACAAGATCACGCTGTATTATTCACCGCAGACCCGCGCCGCCGGCACACGCGTCCTGCTCGAAGAGCTCGGCGCGCCCTACGATCTGCATGTCCTCAACATGAAGGCCGGCGAGCAGCGCAAGCCGGAGTTCCTGGCCGTCAATCCGCTCGGCAAGGTGCCGACGATCGGACATCGCGGCCAGATCGTGACCGAGCAGGTCGCGATCTTCATCTATCTCGCCGATCTGTTTCCGCAGGCGGGGCTGACGCCGGCACTCGACGACGTGCTGCGCGGGCCCTATTTGCGTTGGATCGCCTATTACGGCGCCTCGTTCGAGCCGGCCGTGATCGACCATTTCATGAAGCGCGAGCCGGCGCCGGTCACGCAGTCGCCCTATGCCGACTACGACACGATGCTGGGGGCGCTGGAGCAGCAGCTCGCCAAGGGGCCGTATCTCCTCGGTGAGCGCATGACCGCCGCCGACGTGCTGTGGGGCGTCGCCTTCAACTGGACCATGATGTTCGGCGTGGTGCCGCGCAAGGACGTGTTCGTGCGCTACGCCGAGCGCATCACCCAGCGTCCGGCGTTCCAGCGCGTCACGGCCGCGGATGCCGAGATGGCCGCCCAGCACGCGGCCGCCGCCGGCGTCTGAGCGCCGGCCATCGCTGGAATCGAGCGAGGTCCCGCCGGCAGCGGGACCTCGCCGAAGCGATTGCACATCGTCTGGCAGGCTGGGATCGCCGAACCTCGGGCTTCCCGCAGCGGCGTCGCTAGTTCAGGCTGATCCCCGCGAGCGGCGTGCCGTCGACGCCGTTGTTGCTGATCGCGTTGTTCTTGAAGGACGAGACGGAGCCGCCGCCGGTTTGGACGACGCCGTTGGAATTGCCCTGGATGACGGAATTTCCCAACGTCACGATGGCGCCGCTGCCGCTTGCCAGAACCCCGGTGTTGTTGAACTCGGAGACCAGCCGGTCGAGAAAGACGCCCATCCCCGGCTTTCCCGCCGGGACCGTCGCGGATATCCCGGCATTGCCATTTACGATGGTCCTCGTGTTCGAGACGAGCACGCTGATCGCGCTGCTCGAATTCGCGGTCGAGACCGTGACGCCGAAGGCGGACGCCTTCAGCGAGGAGTCGGCGATCACCACCTGCGCCGCACCTGACGGCGCGACCGAGATTGCACTCTGAGAGAAGTTCTCGATCGTACAGTTCTCGATGACGAGCTTGCGGCCGGCGAGGAAATTGACGCCGTTGAGGCCGAGGGTCGTGCCGGCGCCGTTGATGCTCAGATTACGCAGGATGATGACGTCGTTGGCGCCGGCATTCACGTTGATGCCGTTGGTCGCCGACGCCAGGATCGAGGCCATGGTCCCCCCGCCGTCGATGGTGATCGATTTGGTGATCGTCACGGCGCCGAAGCCGCCGGGATCGAGCACATCGATCTCGCCGCCGGCCGCGGTCTTCGAGATCGCGCCGGCGAAGGTCTTGCAGGGCGCCGTCCGGCTGCACGGGTTGACGTCGTCGCCGACCCCGGACACCCAGGTCCGCGTCGCCTGCGCGTGCGCGCCTGACGAGGCCATGATCAAAAGTGCGGCGCACAAAAAACCGATCGAAGAAATGAGCTTTCGCATGAGCGCTCCCCTAGAAATTCTGGTGATGAAAAATAGTCCGAAGACAGAGTATTAGTCTACGAAAGCAACCAGAGCGTTCATCGAAAACGGCGCGGTGGGACGGTTCATAATAGAATCTTTAGTTGCTGTCCGGCTGGAGGCGATTTCGCTGACGGTGGTGGACTGTCAGCGTCGTTCCAATCTCATGGGCGCCCCCACGTTCGGACCTGCGTTCTGCCTGCCCAGCAGTCCGCCGGCTTCGTCCCGCCCTCGCCGGACTTGAGCGCGCGCCCGTCATCTTCTCGATGCAGGTAAGAAAAAGCGGTCGCTGAAGCGGACGGCCAATGCGTTCGGCCGGAGCCTGGGTCAGCAGCGCGGCGATGGAGGTCGCGGTAGTGCGCAAAGTCGGCGTCGGCGAAGAACGTCCGTGCGTCCGACGATGCCGTCATTGGCGCCCGGCACTGCCGCCCGCAGCCAGCCGATGCGCGAGACGGGATGTGATTCGGGATACGAATGGAGGCGCGACATGCCAGCTCCCGCGGATCAATTTTCCGCTCCGAGGATCGTTTTTTGATTTTTCGTCTCGAGCCTGTGCTTGATAGAGAGAATAGTGGTGTCGGAACTGGGAAGGCGATCGAAGAGTTCATCAGTCGACAATGACGATCTTCGATGTTGCCGTGTCAGGTCATCGCTTTGGCGGCCGACGTGCCAAGTCTATGTAGACTTTGCCGATTTCGGCAGTATCCGCATTGACCGGAAGAGAGCAAGATAAGCGGTCAAAGAGACGTCGCGTCGGAATCGCGAAAGCACCCCCTCCAACCTGGAAGTGGATGAGCCATGACCTATACAATCAATCGGATGATCTCCGAGGCGAGCATCGACGAAGTCGATGCCCGTGCGCGAAAGGCGCTCGCGGACCATGGCTTTGGCGTCCTGACCGAGATCGACGTCAAGGCGACGATGAAAAAGAAGCTCGATGTCGAGATGAAAGGGTACCGAATTCTTGGCGCGTGCAACCCAAAGATGGCGCATCAGGCAATCGGAATCGAACCACGGGTGGGCGCGATGCTTCCCTGCAATGTCATCCTGCGGGAGGTTGAGGGCGGCGTTGAGGTCAGTGCCATCGATCCGGTGGCCTCGATGCAAGCGATCGAGAACACTGAACTCATCCGTGTGGCGGGGCAGGTACGGGATCTGCTCGCCGGCGCGGTTGCCGCGATCTAGGTGATCTTCGGCGGGCCGCGGGCAGCAATCAGTTAGAACTTCGGCACCGCGCAATCGCGCACTTCGCCAGTCGTGTGATCAGCGTTTCCGGGCCGCATTCAGAAGGTCGGTCCGCCAACAGGTATCGTTTCGTAGTTGTCGAGGCGGATCGTCTTCACGCCGAGAAATCGCGGGGCAATATTTCCTTGTCTGATGACGTTGAAGAAATCGGGTTGTCGTCGCCTTGCACGGTCAGTTTGAGCTTGCTCGGGCAGTCTTTTGGAGAGTCGATGTCGAGGGAAAACGGAATCGGAAAGGTCGTTCTCGCGTTGGGGACCACGAAATATTGAAATCGTTCCTCACGCCTTGATCCGCTTCTCTGTACGGGCTCGTCGAGCGAGAAAAACAGGAACTTCGAAGGCGAGACTCGATATTCCCGGCGAGCTTCATCTTCTGCCGAGCGCACCAGCTCTCCGCGTAGCGTCGTCTTGCATGCCCCGAGTGCGCTGGTTGACACCACCATTGCCATTGATGCCGCGACGGTCACGGCGGTCGCTATCGACGAGAAGGTCGGCATGGCAGCCATGGTAAGCATGTCATGTTCTATGCGACGAGCGCACGGGGGCGCAGGCTACGAGATATTGTAGTGACAGTGCGTGAAACGCGACGAACGTCAACCTGCCCTCACTCCCACTCACCCGACGGGCAATTCCCGCATCCCCACCATGCGCAAACTGCCCGTCGAGCCAGTTTGTCGCACGCTTGCCGGCTTGTAGCGTCGGGCAAATCACGACGATGATCCCGGCCATCCCGCCTGCGATGAAGAGGGACGTTTCGGCCGATCGTCACGAGGCGTAGCAGCGGGGAGCGGTGGCCGTATCGGCTTGGGGCTCTGCGCAAGCGGGCCGGCGAGCAAGTGCGGTACGGACGGTCAAGTCGTAGGGTCCTGGCATCCCGATGCCGATGCCAAGTTCGCATGCAGGCTTCGCCTCGTGCGGATGACGGTGACCAGAAAGCCCGGCGCACCGGGGAGACTACGAAGCAGCCGTAAGCCCATCGCGCAGGGAAGGCCGGGTCGTTCCGGCTGAACCTGTGGTTCCTGCCCCGTGCATTTTTTCCGCACGGGGGCCACGGGCCTCAGCCGAGGCTCGGCCTTCCCTGCGCCCTCCGATCTGAGGAGGGAGAACGCTGCCGAGAGCTCGGGCGCGAAGACGTGCCGCGGGAGCGCAGCCTGCCGTGTCCTGATAGGGCGTCCGGTTAACGATGATTATTCGGGCACCGCCTGCCACACCTGCTCCACTTTGTCGGCGCAAATCCGCCCCGGATGAATCCCTAAAACTCAGGTAAGCCCTTCAAAAGTAAGATTTTGGCAATCAATCAAACGCTAACTAAGGTTACCAAGGGCTGAACGTCATCTGGAGACTTGATCGTGAGCGAGCAAAAGGCCGAACAGACCAGTCTTGGCACTGCAAGCCTCGGCACAGCCAGCCTCGGCATTGCAAGTCCTGGCGTGGCCAGCGCTGAGCCGGCGCTGAGGACCGCTGCGTCCCCCGACGTTGCCGATGCCGCCGTGCCGGCGATCGCTCCGGCCGCGCAGGCGATGATCTCGCCCGATCACGAGGCGCCCACGGCGGACCGTCAGGCTGCCGACGTGAAGGCTTTGACCACCGACGTTTCAGCGGCGACGCCGCTGGCCAAGCCCGAGCCGGTCGCCGCCGACGCTGTCAAGGCCGAGTCCACCTCCGAGCCGAAGGCGGAGACCAACGTCGAGCCTGCCAAGGTCGAGGAGATCAAGGCGGAGGCCGTCAAGGTCGAGCCGGCACCGGCCGAGCCCGCCAAGCTCGAGGTGGCCAAGCTCGAGGTGGCCAAGCTCGAGGCGACCAAGCCCGAGCCGAAGCGGCTCGATCTGGTCAAGTCCGACAAGACCAAATCGGACAAGGTCAAGCCGGAGACGGCCAAAGCGGATGCGATCAAGTCCGACCCGATCAAGGTCAACTCCGGCCAGAGCATCTCGAATCCGGGCGCAGCCAAATCGCCGTCGACGATCCTGGACCTGATCAGGACCGAGCCGGTCAAGTCGGAGCCGGTCAAGACCGTCGCCGCGGCGGGCGATCTGCTCAAGGTGGAGACGCCCAAGCTGTCCGCGCTGGCGGCCAACGCGCCGAAGATCGGCCCGATGGGCGCCTCTGCGCCGAAGCAGGACGCCGCGGGCAAGACGGACGTGTCAGCCAGGTCGGAAGCGCCGGGCAAGCCGGCGGTTGCCGCAGCCAAGCCCGAGGGCGCTGCCAAGGCTGAGCCGGCTGCCAAAGCTGACGGCATGGCCAAGGCTGATGGCATGGCCAAGTCGGAGGCGGCGGTTAAGCCCGAGCTCGCCGCGAAGCCGGAGCCGGCGGTGAAGACCGAGGCGCCGATCAAGCCCGATGTGGCCGCCAAGCCCCCGGCGGGGGCGGCCGAAACGGCTGCCGAGCCGGTCAGCAAAGCGGGTCTGGCCGGAGCTGCCGTGGACAAGGCCGCCGCCTGGGCCAAGGGCAAGCTGAAGGCCGAGCCGTTCAAATTCGACGCGATGTCCAAGTCCGAGGCGGCGTCCAAGGGACCGTCCATGGGACCGTCCAAGGCTCCGCCCGCTGCGACGATCGCGGCCGCCGCGGCGGCGCTGCCGCCGCAACCGGGCAAGGCCGGGTCGCCTCCCGCTGCGATGACCGGGCGTTTCGGGCTTCCGGCAGTCGCCGCAATCGTGCTGCTGGCGATGGTGGTCGGCGGTGTCGCCGGCGCCGTCGTGACGGCCACCCTGATCGATCGCACCGGCGGCGGCATGGCCGAGACGTCGGCCGGCGGTGCTGCGGATCCGACCATGAGTGCGGCGGTGTCGCGCATCGACAACGAGATCGCCACCCTCAAGGCCAGCCTCGATCAGACCAATCAGACCAGCCTGGTCGAGCTCAACAAATCGGCCGAGCGGCTCGACCGGCTCGAAAAGGTGCTGGGTGAGCTCGCGACCAAGTCGTCGGGCAAGCCGAGCGAGTTGCAGCGGCTCAGCGAGGCGGTGGACCGGCTGCGCGCGGCGCAGGCGTCTGCCACCTCGCAGGCGACGGCGCGTGACAACACGGCGTCGGTGCCCCAGGCGGTCGGCGCGATCAACGCGGCGGCCCCGCCGTCAGGTGTGCCGATGCGGCAGGAGGCGAGCCGGGCCGAGCCGGCCAGGACGGATTCGGGCCGGGCCGAAGCTGCCCGCGCCGAATCTGCCCGGACCGAGACGGTGAGGGCAGAGGCGAGCCGCGCGGAGGCCGCCAAGCCCAAGGTCGTCGAAGGCTGGGTGCTGCGCGACGTCGGCCGCGGCGGCGCCCTCATTGAAGGTCGCGGCGGCCTCTACGAGGTCTATGCCGGCGATCCCGTCCCCGGCCTCGGCAAGGTCGACGCCATCCGCAAGCAGGACGGGCGCTGGGTGGTGGTCACGACCAAGGGGCTCGTCGTCGCGCGCTGACCAACCATATCTGCGTGAACCCATCCGACGAGGCGCCTCACCGCGACGTGAGGCGCCTCGTCGCACAATTGGCCGGTGCTGCCGCCTTTCGGCTATGTTCGGCCGGTAGCAAGCCGGCGCGCGGCTCAGCCGATGGCGTGGTCTGCGCGGTCGGTTGCGAAACAGGAGGCGCGTCGTGCGATTGTTGGTAGTGGGCCTGGCCATGCTGTGTTGCAGCTCGCTCGCACACGCGGACGAGCGCGCGCCGCTCGAGCGCGGCACCGCGATCCTGGAGCCGTTCGCGCTGCGCGCGCTCGACAAGGGCGCGTTCGGTCTCGGCCGGATGCTGGCGCCCGCGGCCGCGAATGAGGCGCCGCTGACCGGCGCCGCGCTGTTCGGGCTGCCGTCCATGGTGCCGGTACGCAAGGCGCTCGAGGCCGAGTTCGACCGCTATGTCGAGAAGCACAAAGCGAGCCTGCCGAACGAGAGCATCGGCGTCGGCACCTCCTACGCCTTCCAGCTGTTCGATCGCAGCATGCTCGACTCCCCGGATGCACGCTTCGTTCTGGCCGGCGTCGTCAACCGGATGGACCGCGCCTTCGTCGATCCCGAGCATTGCGGCGAGGTGCGTCTGCTGTACCGCCTGACGCGGACCACGCCGCCGGAGGCCAAGGGCGGCGAGATCGCCTCGCCCCGGCTGCCGATGACGCTCAACGTCGTGCTCAAGGCGCGCAGTGACGCGGAGGCGAAGAGCAACACGCCGAGCTGTGCGGAGATTGCCAGGCGCTGGCTGGCGACGTCCGATCTGCAACTGACGGGACCGGAGCTTGCGGCGAAGCTTTCGGAGCCGGCTGGCCCGCTGGCGCTGATCCGGCCGGAGAACATCCACCGCATCGAGACCAACCTCCAGGTCGCGCATGCGCCGAAATCGGCCATCCGCGACTTCCGCACCGACTACATGATGAAGGTGTTCGACTATCAGGCCACCAGCGCGACCTTCGAGGAGGCGGTGCTGGAGGACCAGATCGATCGCGACCGGCTGCTGGCGGATGCCGGCCTCGCGCGCGAGTTCAAGGCGTGGCTGCTCGATCCCGTCCATCTCGGCGAGCTCGACCGCGGCATGGCAGTCATCCCCGACAAGTTCCTGGCCAAGGTCGCGGTGGCGCCGACCCCGACGGGTTTCGTCAATTCCGACATGCTGCCCGCCTATGGACTGGTGCAGAGCGAGGCGGCCGGGCAGGGAGCGGTGTTCACCGAGACCGACGTGGTCGGCGCGCTGGCGAAGGCGGCGGCGCAGGGCATCCAGCTGCAGAACATCCAGTCGGTCGCCGGCTTCGAGCGCCGCCTGAACGATTCGAGCTGCGGGGGGTGCCACCAGACCCGCGGCATCGGCGGCTTCCATTTCCCCGGCGTGGACTGGATGGCGGAGCAGCCATCCAACACCGTCGTGGTGCCGGGTTCGCCGCATTTCTTCGGCGACCAGGTTCGCCGCCGCGACATCCTCACCGCCATCGCCGACGGCCGCGCACCGGATTTCTCGCGCGGCTTCGCCAGCCGTCCGCAGCTGCGCGGCAGCGATGAGCTCGCCGGCACGGTCTACAATGACGGCTGGGGCGGGCACTGCTATGCGAGCCGCGCCGACGCCGCCGACAACGACAAGAGCTTTTCGACATGGACCTGCGCCGCGAACCTGTCCTGTCAGACAGGTCCTGCGACGCGGTTCGGCATGTGCTTCATCGCGACGCGTTAGCGTTAGCCTACCGCGCCGCGCGCCCTGAGGTCGCGGATGGCTTCGTCATCGAAGCCGGCCTGCCGCAGGATGTCGTCGCTGTGCTCGCCGACGCTCGGCGGCTTGCGCGGGACGACCTTGCGCTGGCCGTCGATGAAGATCGGGCTGTTGATGGTCAGCATGGTGTCGTTCTCGAACGGCACCAGCACCTCGTTCTCGATCATCTGCTTGTCGTCGGGGATGTCGTCGAGAATGCCGACCACGCCGAACACGAGCCCGCTGCCGTCGAGGATCTTGCGCCATTCCGCCAGCGGCTTGGTCGCGAACACCGCGTCGAACTCCTGGATCAGCTCGACCGAGCGCGCGTGGCGGTCCGCCTTGGAGACGAAGCGCAGGTCGTCGATCAGGTCGTCGCGGCCGAGACAGCGGGCCAGGATCGGCCACTGCTTCTCCTCGTTGAGCAGCGACAGCATGATCCAGCGGCCATCCCTGCACTTGTAGTGGTTGGCCACCGCGTTCAGCGCCCGCTCGCGCGGCCGCCGCTCGACGAACGTCGCGCCGCATAGTTTGGCCTGGGCCAGGACAGACGCGGCCCAGACCCCGTTCGCCATCAGGTTGGAGGCGACGTGGCAGCCCTTGCCGGTCTTCTCCCGCTGATACAGCGCGGTCACGATGGCACCATAGAACGCCATCGCGCAGGGATGGTCGCCCATTCCGGCGACAGATCGGGCCGGTGTCGTGCTCTCGTCGGCGCGGACGAGGTCCATCAGCCCGGATCGTGCCCAATAGGCATTGCTGTCGAAGCCCGGCTTGTCGGCCTCCTCGCCCCTCTCGCCATAGCCGGTGAACGACGCATAGATCAGCCGCGAATTGAGCGGCGCGAGCTTCTCGTAGGTCAGGCCGAGCTTCTTTCTAACCGACGGCGGGAAGTTGGTAATGAAGACATCTGCCTCCGCGACCAGCCGCTGCAGCACCGATTGCGCTTCGGACTTCGACAGGTCGAGCGCGATGCTGCGCTTGTTGCGGGCTTCGAGGTACCAGGCGTAGTTGTGCTCGCTGCGCGGATAGCCGGGCAGGTTCGGGAGGTTGCGGTAGGGGTCGCCGGCGCCGGGGGGCTCGATCTTGATGACGTCGGCGCCGAAATCGGAAAGAACGGTCGCGGCGGCGGGGGCGGCGATGAAGCTGGCGCAGTCCAGCACCTTCAGGCCATGGAAAATGCCCTTGTCGTCCATGAGGCGTCGCTCCCGTTTGTTGCTTTCCGCGTGCTGGAATTGATCATTCGCGCGGTTCGACAACTATTTGGCCCAGGTCGGGCGGTCGAGGCAATGGCGGGGAGGCAGCTCGTACTACAAAGAAACGCAAGTATGGTCAGGAGCGGGCACCGCTCCTGTCTGGTCTCGGGGTGCCTCGTGCTACGGTGGCATGATGAAAGAAGCGATGCGCGCCTAAAGACCGTAGAGCGGGAAAATCCGTCGGGCGAAATGGCGCGGCTCGTCGTCTGCTACACTTTCAGATTCTCGGCCGAGCTTCTGCCGCGGTTGGCGATCTCCTCGTACTCGATCGTCTGGCCCTCGTTGAGGGTCGTCAGTCCCGCCTTCTGTACTGCAGAGATATGGACGAAAATGTCTTTGCCCCCGGCCGCCGGCTGAATGAAGCCGTAGCCCTTGGTCGGGTTGAACCACTTGACCGTACCTTTAGCCATACGTTGCCTCCGCGGGATCAATCCAGTTCGAGCCGGCGGTCCCCGCAAACCGTCCCACTCGGAGTTCAAGACTACTTCGGTTGCTACAGGCTTGGTAGCGTAAACAGCGGGCGCTTTTGACCCGAAATGATCGATATCATGGCGCCTTTGCGGCAATTGGCCGCTCACACTTATCGTTCCGCCGGCCACTTCAACCTTCTGGGTATGACTGAGCACGGTGCAAACAGGTTCAACGAGACCCCTCACGCGGCGGCGCCTTCCTCCGTGGCAGGTGCGAGCGGCCCGAGGTCGGCCGGATCCATCGCCGTCCGGACCCGCATCGGCTCGGCGCGCCCGCGGATCTCCACCTCCTGCTGCGGCAATGTGCCGGAGGCAACTCCGGCACGCGCGTAGACGTCTTCGGAGATGATGACCTGGCAGCCGAGCGTCTTCGTCATGTCCTGCAGCCGCGATGCGACGTTGACGGCATCGCCGAGCGCGGTGAACACCATGTGGTCGCGATAGCCGATCTCGCCGACGATGACCTCGCCGCCGTGAATGCCGATTCCGAACCGGATCGGATCGTGCAGATCGTGGCTGAGCACCGCATTGAGCTCGGCGATATTGGCTGCGATGTCACGGGCGGCCTGGATCGCCTGGCGGCAGGCCATGTGCGGATCGACTGCAAGGCCGAACAGCGCCAGCATGCCATCGCCGACGAACTGATTGGGCTGGCCGCCATTGCTCAAGACAGCCTGCGAGACCGCGCCCAGGAAACGGTTGACGATGAACACGACATCGAACGGCAGCCGCTTCTCGGCAAGGCCGGTCGATCCGCGCATGTCGACGAACAGACTGACCAGATAGCGCTCCTGCCCGATGCCGGCGCGTTGGCTGCCGCGATCGCCCGGCGCCAGGTTCGGCATGAACAGCTGGAAGAAGGAGAGATCGTCCGTTGGGCGCAGCTGACAGGCCAGCCGGATCGAGGGGTCTGCAGCGCCGACCTGCGCCAGCACGAACGCCTCGCGCGGCGACGGTGCGGGCAGAGCGCTGGCATCGCCGATCACCCTGATGCGACAGGTCGAGCAGCGCGCGCGGCCGCCGCACATGCTGGCATGCGGCACGTTGTTGCGCTGGCTGGCCTCGAGTACTGAAAGTCCCTTCGGCACGCGGATGATGCGTCCATTGTTGTAGGACAGTGTCACCATGCCGCCCCGCCGCTCATGCAATGCGCGTGCGCCGCGGGCGGCGAGCACGATTCCGATCAGGCCGAAATAGCCGATCAGGAAGCCGTTCATGATGGCCTCGAGCTTTGCCTGTTCCGACGGCGTCCCGGTCTGCCGCGGCGACAGGTTCTCGGCGCGCCATTGCGGCGCTGCGCTGGCCGCCATGATGTCACGACCGCCGCGATAGAAGCCGAGCAGCGCCAGCGTCGGGATCAGTACCGCGCAGGCGAGCAGCCATGGTGCCGCGCGCCTGTAGAACGGCTTCAGACGTAGCCAGAAATGCAGGCCGATGCAGCCATGGGTCCACGACGTGAGCAACGTTGCCGACATCAGCCAGAGCCGCCATGACGGCCCGGCCCAATAGGAATAAAGAACCTGCGGATAAAGCTTGTCGTGTCCGTAGAGGGTGTACCCGAGGCGGACGCCGGCGAGATGGCTGAAGATCAGCGCCGGAATGCTCAGGCCGAGCACGAGCTGCAGCGGCTCCAACGTGTTGCGGCTGAATTGGCGGCGTTGGTAGAGCGCCCATACGCCGAGGCCGCCATGGGTGAGCGCGGCGGCATAGAACAGGACGGCCACCGGGAGGAACTGCCAGAACGCCAGATGGTACGCCACGCCATCGGCGAGCGCCTGCAGCGAGATGTTCCCGAGCGCGTGGTTGAGAAAGTGGCTGAGCAGGTAGCTGAAGAGAATGAGGCCGCAGATGAGCCGCAGCTGGCGGACGCCGATGCCGCGAAGGTCCGTTTTCAGACGATGGGAAAGCGAAGGGGTCATGCGGTCCGTGAGCTCTCGAACCGCGATGCTAGAGATTTATTCCCTGCCGGCCTAGAGGGGCGGGCGCCGACGCCGGGCGGGCGAGGCTGGTGCGTGGGAGCGTTGACTCGCCCGGCGGAGTCGGGGAAAAGCACCGCGTGACGGCCCTTTCCTCCAGCATCGACAGCGCTCATCCGCGGTCCGCGCGCGCCGCGTGGCTCCTGACCTTCGCCGTGATCGCCGGCATGACGATGGTTCGCATCGTCTATGCGAGCGTCCTCGATCTGCGCACCGACGAGGCCTATTACTGGACCTGGTCGAAGGAATTGCAGCTCTGCTTCCTCGATCATCCGCCCATGATCGCCTGGTTCATCCGGCTGGGGACCGCGCTGTTCGGGGATACCAATCTCGGTGTTCGCTTCGCCGGCATTGTTGCAATGGGCGCGTCGCAGCTGCTGCTCGCCGACATCGTCCGCCGCGTGACGCATGATGCCCGCGCAATGATGCTCGCCGCGCTGCTGCCGGAAGCCGCGTTGTATTACGGCCTGCTGATGGCCAAGGTGGCTCCGGATATCGCAGCAATCCCGTTCGCGCTGGCGATGATCTGGGCGCTGGTGCGGCTTGCCGAGACCGATGACGGCCGCTGGTGGCTGGCCGCCGGGCTGTTCGGCGGCCTCGCGCTGCTGTCGAAGTTCACCGTCGTCATGCTGCTGCCGGCGGTGGCGGCGTTCCTGCTGGTCCCTGCGTGGCGCAGCCGCTGGCTCCTCAGCCCCTATCCCTGGTGTGGCGCGTTGATTGCGCTCGTCGTGTTCTCGCCGGTGCTGATCTGGAACGCGCAGCATGATTGGGCCTCGTTTCGATTCCAGTTCGTCCGCGCCACTGCCCCGCGCGACTTTTCGCTCCGGACGTTCGGCGACTATCTCGGTTTGCAGTTCGGACAGGTCGGCTTCGTCGTGCTGCCGGTCACGCTGTCCGCGCTGACCCTCACGGCCTGGCGCGGCTACCGCAAGCGGGAGCCCGTTGCGATCCTGCTGTCGACCGCGGTGCTGGTGCCGTTCCTGTACTTCCTCTGGAAGTCGTTCACGCTGCGGATCGGCGACACCTGGCCGATGTTCATGTGGCCGATCGGTTTTGCAGCGGTCGCGATCAACATCGTGGCGCTGCCGCGGGACGGTGCGTCGGCATGGTTCATTCGCTCGACCAGGCGCTGGGCGCGCATTGCCGTCGCGAGCGGCATTGCCACGGTCCTGCTGATCTTTCTGTATTACGTCGCCGCGCCCTGGAATTTCCTCGGACGGACCGATCCGATCGGGGCCGAGGCCGGTTATCAGCAGGTCGCCGCGCGCGTCGATCAGGAGCTGGCGAGGACCGGTGCCACCTGGATCGCGACCTCCGACTATCGCACCTATGCGATGATGCGGTGGTTCTTCAGGGGGCGCGTGCCGGTCATTCAGATCAACGAGCGTGCCCGCTTCATGGGCTTTCGTGATCCCGGCATGGGCCTGATCGCGGGACATCCCGGCCTCTATGTCGTCCGCGAGCCGGACGGCACCGGCCGGCTGCTTGCCGAAACGGCCGCGCGCCGCGAGCCGCTTGGTCGCGTCGAGCGGACCTGGCGCGGCGTCGTCATGGATCGCTATGCGATCGACAGCCTGACCGGCTGGACGCCGGAGCTGGCGCCGCCGCCGGACTCGCCCTTCTACCAATGGCGGTGGCTCGCCGGCGATCTCGACGGCACGGCACGCGCCTGATCATTTGTCGTCCTCCTCCTGCTTGCGCAGCAGGTCCTTGGCGAGATCGGCGAGCGCCGGGCGCGGCAGCGCGGCGAACGGCATCGGCCGCGTCACGTCGATCGCGGCGAGGCCGAGCCGCGCCGTGAGCAGGCCGTTGAGCACGCCTTCGCCGAGGCGTTGCGACAGCTTCGCCGCAATGCCGTGACCCAGCACCTGCTGGATCAGACTGTCGCTGGCCGCCATGCCGCCGGTGATCGCGAGATGGGCGATCACGTGACGGAGCAGGCTGATCATGCCGAGCGCACCGGGGCGTCCGCCATAGAGGTGCGCCAGCTGCCGGATCATCCGCAAGCTGGCGACGAACACGAACAATACGTCGATCAGCGCGCGCGGGCTGACGGCGGTCACCACGGACACGCGCTGTGCCGCGACCGAGACCAGCCGCCGCGCCTCGATGTCGAGCGGGGCCATCAGCTCGCGCTCGGCGAGCTTGATCATGTCGGCGCCGTCGATGATGTCGTCGGCATGGCCGGCGAGCTCGGCGCGCGGCCGTGCCAGCCGCGGATTGGCATGGGCGATGCGCAGCAGCTCGGCGACGACCTCGCGGCTCTCGGCGCGATCATCCGACAGCAGCACCGCGGCGGCGCGCGCGTGCAGCTTCTCGATGGTGGCCAGCCGCACCAGCCCATAGGTCTCGCGCCCGATCACGGCGGCCAGCGCGATGGCCGCTGCCGCGGCAAAGCCCGCGCCGACATAGCCCAGCGCCTCGCTGCGCGCGAACAGATCCTCGATCAGCCTGGTGACGCCGAGGCCGAGACCGAGCAGGACGAGGCCGCCGACCGAGCCCCAGAACAGCGCGCCCCAGCGAAAGCCGCGCCGCGCCGGCAGCACGACCTCGACCGGCACCGGCAATTGCGCCGGATCGGCTTCCGGCGTGATCTGGATCGTGCCGCGGCCCGGCCGGGCGGCATCGTCGGCATCGACCACGACCACATCGGGATCGTCGAGCCGGAACGTCTGGGGACGGCGGTGCCTGGTGCGTTCGCTCATTGCAGCCGGTCTCCGATCAGGAACTGAAGGGCGCGGTCGAGACGAATATGGGGCAGAGCGGGCTCGCCGCCAGCGTCGGCCTCCAGGAGCGGCGGGCGGAAGCGCAGAAAGCGGAAATCGGTCCCGTCGGCGGCGGCGCTCGACAGGCCGCGATAGGCGCCGCCCTTGAACAGCTCCTCGGCATCGGCGGGGAGCTCGCCCGGAAACGTCGCGACCTCGGTATTGCCGTCGAAGATCTCGCCATTGGCGCTCTCGCCGGCGGCGGGGGTGCCGAGCAACGACGGCAGCTTGTCGCGGCCGCGGGCGACCAGCGCCTCGCGCGTCGCCCTGACCGCGGCCAGCGCCACGACGTCGATCGCAGCACCCGTGCTCTCGGCGCGGGCTACCGCCCGGTTGACGGCGCGGCGGAGCACCGCTTCGAGCCGGTCGTGGCTGGTATGATGCAGATGGTCAGCCTTGGTGGCCGCGAACAGGATGCGGTCGATGCGCGGCCTGAACAAGGTGGACAGCACCGAGCTGCGCCCGACGCGGAAGCAATCGAGAATGCCGGTCAGCGCGGCTTCGAGATCATGCAGGGCCTCCGGTCCGGCATTGAACGCCGCCAGCGCGTCGACCAGCACGATCTGGCGGTCGAGCCGGGCGAAATGATCGCGGAAGAACGGCCTGACCACGATGTCCTTGTAGGATTCGTAGCGGCGCACCATCATCGCCCACAGCGAGCCGTCCGGCGCATGGCCGTCAGCCGGCACGTCGAGCGGCGCAAAGGTCAGCGCCGGTGATCCCGCGAGATTGCCGGGCATTAGAAAACGCCCGGGCGGCAGCAGGCTCATGGCGAAACGGTCGTCACGGCAGGCGCGAAGATAGTCCGTGAACAGGCGTGCGGCTTCCAGCGTCGCCGGCTCGTCCTCGCGCCCTTCGGCGGAGAGGGTCGCCAGATGCGCGTGCCATGCGCCGGCCAGATTGGCGCGCGGTTCGCTGCGCGACAGCGCAAGGCTCTCGCGCGACCATTGTTCATAGCTCTTGTTGAGCAGCGGCAGGTCGAGCAGCCATTCGCCGGGATAGTCGACGATGTCCAGCGTCAGGGTGCGCTCGGCGCCGTTGCCGCGCTGGAATTCGATCACCAGCCGGAGCTCGCTGATGTCCACCGTCGAGCTCGGCCAGCGCCGCTCTGCGACCAGTGCCCTGACATGACTTTCATAGGCAAAGCGCGGCACGCCGTCGTCCGGTTGCGGCGCGAGATACGCGCGGGCGATGCGGCCGGAGGCCAGAGCCTCGAACACGGGCAGGCGTCCGCCGCGGACGAGGCCGTGGATCAGCGCCGTGATGAACACGGTCTTGCCGGCCCGTGACAGCCCGGTGACCCCGAGCCGGATCGTCGGGTTGAGGAAGCTCTCGCCGTAGTCGAGCAAGGCGCGGGCCGAGAGCCGTGCTTCCTCGACGAGTTCGGAAAAGGACACCATGGCAGGGAAGGGGGATTCGCCAGTTGAAAAGGGCGTGAGCGACTTTTGATAGGTGGCGATGCAAAACGCCGGATTCAAGCTCACATTTGCGGCCCGTTCCCGGTAGAACCACAGCTTGAACGGAACGTTGACCACTGGAAACCATAATCGTCCCTGCAAGCTTATCTCCCGGCAATCCAGCGCCAGGTTCGTCTCAGGTTCGTCCATGACCGTATTTCAACTGAAGCAGTTCGCCTCCACGTCCGTCCACGCCGCCACCGGGGCGGTCCGCTGGAATTACGACAAGGTCGAGATGATCGCCGACGGCATCGTTCATCTGGTCGGCATCAGCTTTGGCCTGGTGGCCGCGACCGTGCTCGTCGTTCTGACGTCGATCTATGCCAACCCCGTCGACATCGTCGTGGTGTCGATCTACGTGTCCGGCCTGCTGTCGATGCTGATCCTGTCGGCAACCTATAATCTGTGGCCGGTGTCGCCGACCAAATGGGTGCTGCGCCGGTTCGATCATTCGGCGATCTATGTGCTGATCGCGGCGACCTATACGCCGTTCATCGCGGCGCTGAAGGATTCGCTGTTCTCGGCGGCGCTGCTGCTCGGGGTCTGGGGCGTCGCAATCTTCGGCATCGTGCTCAAGCTGCGCTGGCCGGGCCGGTTCGACACGCTGTCGATCGGGCTGTATCTGGCGCTCGGCTGGAGCGGCATCATGATGTACGACCGGGTGATCACGGTCATGCCGACCTCGGTGCTGGCCTGCGTGCTCACCGGCGGCATCCTCTACAGCCTCGGCGTCATTTTCCACTCCTGGCGACGCTTGCGCTTCCAGAACGCGATCTGGCATGGTTTCGTGCTGCTGGGGGCCGGCTTCCACTACACAGCCGTGCTCGATCTGGTTCTGACATAGAAAATTCCACGCGGAGGGCTTTGCATGCAGGTGACCGGAAAAATCGTGGTGGTCACCGGCGGAGCCCGCGGCATCGGCAAGGCGATGTGCGAGGCGTTCGCGCGCGCGGGCGCGGCCAAGGTGATCGTGGCCGACCTGGACGAGGCCGGCGCCAACGCGGTCGCTGATTCGATCGGCGGCATGGCCTTCCGATGCGACGTCTCCCAGGAATCCGACATCAGGCGCGTCATCGAGGAGACCGAGCGGCGTTTTGGGCCGATCGCGCTGTTCTGCTCGAATGCCGGCATCGGCGGCGGCTTCGATCCGCTGTCGGTGAATGTCGGCGGCACCTCCGACGAGCCGTGGGCGCGCAGCTGGGCCATTCACGTGATGGCCCATGTGTGGGCCGCGCGGCACCTGATCCCGCGTTACAAGGCGCGCGGCGGCGGGTATTTCCTCAACACGATCTCGGCGGCGGGCCTGCTGTCGCAGGTCGGCAGCGCGCCGTATTCGACCACCAAGCACGCCGCGGTGGGATTTGCCGAGAATCTCGCGATCTCGCACAAGGCCGACAACATCAAGGTCTCGATCCTGTGTCCGCAGGGCGTCGACACCGACATGCTGCGATCGATCCCGAAGGGCCCGCAATCCGGCGACGGCGACCTGACGCCGGAGCAGGTGGCACAGGACGTGCTGAAGGGGCTTGCCGAGGAGAGCTTCCTGATCCTGCCGCATCCGCAGGTGCTCGGCTACATGCGCAAGAAGACCGAGAACTACGACCGCTGGCTCGGCGGCATGGCCAAGATCCAGGCGAGGATGCGCGAGGAGTTCGGGACGTAGGGCTGCGGTCACCGTCGGCCGACGACGATGCCCGCGAACGTTCTCAACATCCTCCGTTGTCGTCCCCGCGAACGCCGGACCCATCACCCCAGGGAGCAGTTCGAGGCACGCGCGTCGACGATCTCGCTCGACGATTTCAGCCGCGGCGTATGGATCCCGGCGATCGCCAGGATGACGATGAAGAGAGATTGTCGGCACACCATCAGCAGCGGACATGATCGAACATCGCTGGACGTCATTGGGCCTTCTCGCGGCACATCATGCCCGAGCTGTACGGTTGACTTGTCCCTTCCACCAAACGAAGGGCGCAGGGAATGCCGGGTGACGGCGTCACCCATGGCCCGCCTGCGAAAAAAATGCAGGCGGCAGGTACCACAGGTTCAGCCGGATCGACCCGGCATTCCCCGCGCGGTGGTTTTCACGCTTATTTTGCGCTCTCCTCGGTGTCCGGCGTTTAGCCACCGTCGCCCGTACGATGCGTGAGCATCGCCACGCGCTTGACGCCAGCATCGGGGCGCCAGGACCACGCAACTTCACGTCCGCACCAGCATCGTTCGTCCGCACCTCCGAAGAGACGCTGCGAGCTGTCGCGGCCACCGCATCCCCGCCTCGCGTGTCGTGACGATCGCGCGCAACGCCCCTCCGTGGTGAGGCGGGATGCGCGGAAAGATCGTCGTGATTTGCCCGACGAGGCAAGGGCCCCTGCTGCGGCATTTCAACACGACGGGCAGTTTTCTCATGGCTCGCATGCGCGGTCCGCCCGCCGGGCGCATCGCGAGGGCATGATCCGGAAAAATGGAAACCGGTTCTCCGAAAGGATCATGCTCAAAAAAAAGAGATAAGATCATGATGCGTTTCCGCCGACACGCATCATGATCTAGTCTGGCGATTGCAGATCGCGGTCCGTCGCGCGCCAGGTCTCCAGAGCGCGGGCGTACAGCAACAGGCCTTCGCGCACCGTCTGCCGTTCGGCCTTCGACAGCGAAGACAGCGCGCCGCGAACCTGCTGCCGGCCGAAGGCATGCAGCGCGGCCAGCGTCTTCCGTCCCTTGGCGGTGAGGCAGAGCGGCTTGATGCGGGCATCGGCCGGATCGACGGTCTCCTGCAGCTCGCCGACGTCGACCAGCTTGCGGACCATGCGGCTGACGCTGGATTTCTCCAGATGCAGGGCCGTGCCGAGCTGCATCGCCGTCAGCGGGCCGCGCAGGCCGATCTCCAGGATGGTGTGAACGGCCGATGGCGGATAATCGGTTGCGGCCAGCGTCGATTCCATGAAGCCGAGCTCGCGCACCATCAGGCGGGAAGCGGCACGAATGTCGTCGACGAGGGTGAGATCGGGATCGGGCATCTTGACTCCTGCCATATAGTTGTATCATACAACAAATAGCCGATGCAACGTGGCATCGACGGCGCTGTCTCGCCGGAGGGTACGAGATGACCGATACGCCGCTCACCGCCGACGCCCGCTCGCCCAAGGCGTCGTGCATGCAGGGGCAGGTCTGCCTCGTCACGGGAGGCGGCTCCGGCATAGGTCGCGCAACCGCCGTGAAGCTCGCGGCCGAAGGCGCACAGGCGGTCGTCGTCGCCGGCCGACGCGAGGCCGCGCTGGCAGATACGGCGGCGCGGTGCCGCTCGCTCGGCGCGGAGGCGCTGGTGGTGAAAGCCGACGTCACCCAAGAGGCGGACGTGGTGCATCTCGTGCGGTCGGTGATGGATCGATACGGCCGGTTGGACGCGGCCTTCAACAATGCCGGGTTCCAGGAGCGTCGGGCGCCGATCGAGCAGCAGGGCGACGGCGTCTATGCGGACGTATTTGACGGCAATGTGCGCTCGGTCTTTCTCTGCCTGCGCGCGCAACTGCCGATCATGTATGCGCGGGGGCATGGGCGCATCGTGATCAATGCCTCCGTGAGCGGCGTGCGCAATCCGAATGTCGGGCTTGCGCTGTACTCGGCCTCGAAAGCCGCCGTCATCTCGCTGACGCGCTCGGCCGCGCTCGAGGCGGCGCCGCGTGGCGTCCGGATCAACGCGATTGCGCCGGGACGCGTCGTCACCGACATGATGCTGCGCGCGGGCGTCGGCGACATCGCGACCGTCGCCGCGGGCCTGCCACTGCGCCGGATGGGGCAGCCTGACGACATCGCAGAGGCGGTGCTGTGGCTGCTGTCGGACGCCTCGTCCTATGTCGTCGGCCATGTCTTGGCCGCAGATGGCGGGTTTCTGGCCTCCTGAGGCCGACGGATCGTGTCGGTCGCCCGGGAGCGACGGGCGCGGCCCGCAGCTGCCTCCGGAATGGGGCGAGATCTGTCATCGGCGATCCCTGCGTTATCGTCGCAAAGGCGGATTTCAGCCAATATCGGCGGCGATGAGCGGTCCGCATCGTCGTTTCAACTAATTAGTTCTGTCCACGAACGCCGAGACTGCGATGCGGTCCGCGTAGGGCAGCTTGCTGCGGGCGTCCGTCCGCATGAAATCTCCGCAGCTCGGCAAAACTTCCGCCGACCTTTGCCGGTCATCTGGCCGGCAAGGGGAGTTGGTCGCGTGCACAGGCTGCGTGTGATGTCGGCAGCGCCCCGACGTCATCGCACGATTTCTGCACAGCCCCGGCTTTCCGTTGCAAGCTCATTCACCACACAAGACCGGCGCGTTCGCCGTGCGGACGAAGCGGCTCATGGTGACGCGATCCCAGCGCGGGGTTACGCTTGCGCTCGTCGAGGTGCTGCTTCTGACCGTGATGGTGGTGGATGCCGCGTCCGCGCAGCAGACCATCAAGACCAAGCCGACCGATGTCGTGCCGGGACGTGCCGATCGGCTGTTCTTTCGTCACGTCACCGCGCGAAGCATCTACTACCACGTTCCGCGGATCACCACCGACAGCCGGACACTGATGATGCGTCAGGATCCGCGCAGCGTCAGCGCGCTGTTGCGCCCCGTGCGAGAGGCCGGCGCGCCAACCTTGGCTGCGCCAGGCAAGCCTGCGGGCGGCTTTGGCCCCGCGATGTTTCAGCCGGCGCGCGGCGCGCTGATCGCCACGGCCGAGCCGGCGCGCGAGGCCGCGCGCACGATGTCGCCCGCGCCGCCATCCGCAGCCAGGCAGATTGCGGCAAGGCCTGCGGCTCCGGCGAATGCGCCCCCGGCGGAGAAGCCGGAGGACACCGTGGCGGCAGCCCAGCCGGCGGCCGTGCTGCGCAACCGCGACGTCCTGCCGGAGCGCAATCTCAACACGGTGAAGCCGCAGCCGGTGACGGCCGAAGCCAAGCCCTATGATCCGGCCGGCTTGACGGTCGGGTCTTTCCTGGTGAAGCCGGCCGTCGAGATCCAGGCGGGCTACGACACCAATCCGACGCGGCGCAACGCAGGGCCCGGATCACCCGTCGCCATCGTGGCGACGGAGGTCTCGGTGCGGTCGCAATGGGAGCGGCATCAGCTCAATGCCGATTTGCGCGGCGCCTACACCGAGGACACCAATGTCCGCTCCCTCAGCCATCCGACCTTCGAGGCGCGCGCGCAAGGGCGCTACGACGTCACCGAGGGCACTGCGGTCACGGGCGAGGCGCGGTTCGTCAACGATGCCCTGGCGCTTCCGGGGGCGCTCAAGCTGCCGCGCGCGACGACCTTCGGGGGCAGCGCCGGCGTGCTGCAGAAGATCGGCCCGACCGAGATCGCCTTCAAGGGATCGGCCGATCGGGTCGTCTTCAACGATGCGATGATCACGGCCAACGTGCCGCTGCGGACGCGGGATCGCAACTACACCCAGCCGGGCGCCCAGGTGCGCGTCACCTATGTGCTGACGCCGAACATCTCGCCCTTCATCGACATGAGCTTCGATCGTCGCAACCACGATCTGCAGGTCGATTTCAACGGCCAGCGCCGCGACTCCACCGGCATTGCCGGGCGGGCCGGCGCCGTCGTCAACATGGGATCGCTGACCGGCGAAGCCTCGGTGGGCTATCTCACGCGCCGCATGGATTCGCCCATGATGCCCAACATCAGCGGCGTGATCGCGGACGCGACGCTGGCCTGGGCCGCGACCGATGCCACGACCTTCGTGCTGGTGGCGCGCTCGCAGGCCTCCGAGACGCCGGCGATCAACGTCTCGGGCATCCTGTCGCGCGACGTGATCCTGCAGATGGATCATCAGTTCGAGCCCTGGCTGATCGGCACGCTGCGCGCCGGCTATGGCCAGGATCAGTTCGTCGGCAGCGGCCGGGTCGACCAGCGCATGTTCGTCGCCGCCGCAGGCACCTACAAGGTCAACCGCAACATTCAGCTGAAGAGCGAGGTCCGCACCGAATGGACGCGCTCGAACATCCCGCTCAACAACTTCATGGCGGTCGTCGGTCTCGTCGGCGTGCGGTATCAATATTGAGCGTCACGGAGCGCTCCGTCGTCCGCCGCGATCGCATCTGTCGGGCTGGCGGATGATCAGTACTTGGCAGGAAACTGCGCCGCCCGTTCCGCTGCCTCCGCCTCATCCCCGCTCGGCGACAGCGAGGTTCGTTGCGCGCCCGTGAAGAACGGCGAGACGGAGTGCGCCTGGCTCACGCGTCCGCCCGCGCAAAAAAAAGCCCCGCAAGGGGGCGGGGCGGGAGGCATGCATGGCCGGCGGATGGGGGACCGGGGCGGATCGGTTGACGGGGTGAGGTCAGATCCCGTCGCGTGACCCGTGATCCCCCGGCCTGTTCGGCATGCGGCTGGTGAGGGCCTTGTTCTGATTATCGGGTCCGCGCCGCCCAGGATTGACCGGAAGGCGACGCGGAGCGCCGTGGCCTTACTGCTCGAGGGCGGCCAGCGCAGCGTTGCCGATCTGTTGTGCCTCGGCCCAGGCGGCCTGGGTCGCCTGCTGTGCGGCGGTGTAGCCGGCCTGGATCTGCTGCTGGGCCGCTGCGCGCAACGCCCCCTCCTGCTGCTCGCCGGTCTCGCGGGCCTGGGTCAGGGCCTGGTTGTCGGCGTTCAGCGTGGCGTTGGCCTGGTTGAATGCGGTCGTGGCCGTCTGCGCCTTGGCCTGCGCGGCGGCCAAGGCGGCCTGGTTCGCCGCGTTGTTGGCGCGCTCGACCGCCTCGGCGGCTTCCTGCGCCTCATGCTGCGCCGTCTGCGCCGCCTGGCGGGCCTTCTCCAGGGCCTGCCGGTCGGCATTCACCTTCTGCTCGGCCGCCTCGACCGCAGCGTCGATCGCGCCGATCTTCTGGTTCAGCGCGGCCTCGACGGTCTTCTGGTTCTGGCTCGCGGCGGCGTTGGCGGCCTGGGTCTTCTGCTGGGCGACCGCGCGCGCCTGCTCGCCGGTCTTCAGCGCCGCCTGCAGCGCGGCCTGCTCGGCGGCTTCCTTCGCCTCCTGGTTCTGCTGGTTGTTGTTATTGTTGTTGCCGTTGCCGGCCGCGGCGCCGCCGTTGTTCGCATTGCCGCCATTGTTGGCGTTGCCGGCGGCCTGGCCGGCCTGCTGGGCAGCCTTCCCGGCAGCCTCGGCCGTCTCGCGCGCCGTATCCTTGGCGGCGTTGGCGGCTTCCTTGGCCTCGTTGGACACATCGATGTCCTTGTCGAGCTTCTGGAAGGCGGCCTGCAGCGCGGCGGAGGCGGCCGCGAGCTTCGCGGCATTCGCGGTGGCCGCGGCCTGGTTGGCGGCCGTCGGGTTCTTCTCGGCCTGCTCCTGGGCCTCGATCGCGGCGCCCTTCGCGTTCTGCTCGGCCTGACGTGCCACGTCGATGGCCTTCCGGTCGGCGGCGACCTGGGCTTCGGCGGCGGCCGCGGCCTGAGCTGCAGCCGCAGCCGCGGCGTTCGCCTTTGCGACGGCATCGGTGCTGCTCGCGGCGGCGGCGGCAGCCTTGGCGGGGGTTGCTGCGGCCGCAGGCGTGGCGGTGGCCTTGGCGACGGCAACGGTGGTGGTGGCCGCCGCTGCGGCCGCCGGCTTGGCAGCGGTCGTCGTCGTGGTGGTCGCGGCGGCCGTCTTGGCCGTGCCGGTGGTCGTGGTCGATGCCGCGGCCGCTGCAACCGGCTTTGCGGCGGTGCTGGTCGTTGCGGCTGCAGCGGCCGGTTTGGCGGTGCTCGTGGTCGTTGCCGTGCTCGCGACAGTGGTCTTGGCGGCCGTGCTCGCGGCGGTCGCCGCGGCCGCGGTGGCAGCGGTCGTTGCTGCCGTCGTTGCTGCCTTGGCCGCGGCGTTCGCGGCGGCCTTCGCAGCAGCATTGGCGGCGGCCTTCGCGGCAGCATTCGCCGCGGCCTTCGCGGCTGCGTCGCTGGCCGCCTTTGCCGCTGCCTTCGCGGCCGCGTCCTGGGCGGCCTTGCTGGCTGCCGCGGCGGCAGCCTTGGCGGCGGCGTCCTGGGCCGCCTTGGCGGCCGCCTGGGCAGCAGCCTTCGCCGCGGCATCCTGCGCCGCCTTGGCGGCGGCGTTGGTCGTCGCGGAGGTGGCGAGCGCGGTGGTCACCGCCTGCGCATTGGCCTGATGCGGGAGCGCCGTCAGCGCCAGAGCGGACATCAGGGCCAGCACGCTGACATGGCGATAGAGATCGGTCCTCGATGCCGCGGTTTTGAAATTCTTGTTGTCCGCCATCAGCTCAACTCCCTTGGTACGCTGGATTGGATGATGGAACCTTGTGGAAATGATTTTGGTTTGCAGGATGGTCGGACCTTGCAAGCAGCATGGCGCCCGCTTGCCATCTGGCGGCAGGATTTCGCGGTGTTTGCGGCGGGCTGGCCGCGGCGACATGGCGCAGGGGGCCAGAAAGCTTTTGAAACAATCGGTTGTAGACGCCGGTGGCGGTTGCACCGATGCGGCCGGCCGGTGGGCATTTCGCGGCATGCCACCCCGCCGCCATTGAAGATGCGACGCATTGTCGCATCGGCGTTGCGTTGACAAGACGTCCGCTGAGCGAACGGCGGCTTACCCCTCGCTCAGCTCCTGCTCAGCTCTTGGCGTAGAGCAGCGGGACCGCGGAATCGACCATCACCTCGACGAGGCTGGTGCCGTCATGCGCCAGAGCCCGCGCCAGGGCGGCGGCAAGATCGGCCGAGCGGCTGACGCGCACGGCATCGCAGCCCATGCCTTCGGCGAGCTTGACGAAATCGAGGCCCGGCAGATCGAGCCCGGGCACGTTGCGCACCTGCATGACCTGGCTGAACGAGCGCATCGCGCCGTAGCCGGAATTGTTGATGACGACGACCGTCATCGGCAGCCTGCGCTGCGCGGCGGTCCACAGCGCCTGCAGCGAATACATCGCCGAGCCGTCGCCGATCAGGCACACCGTGCGGCCCGCGTTGCGGCCCAGCGCTATGCCGACCGCCGCCGGCAGGCTGTAGCCGAGCCCACCGCTCGCCATCGTGTAGAACGACTCCGCGCCCGGCATCGGCATGAACTTGTGCATCACCGGGCGATGCGAGGGGATCTCCTCGACGACAGCGGCGCCGGCGGGCAGCGCCTGCGACAGCGTGTGCAGGAGGTAATCGACCGGGATCGGATCCGCCGGCTTCGGCGCATCGGGCAGGACGCGGCCCTTCGGCGCGGCGCGCCGGCTCTCCGGCAGCAGCTCCAGCAGCAGCGACAATGCGGGACGCATCGTCGCGATGATGCTGGTGCCGATCGGCGGCACCGCGGCGCCGTCGGCATCGTCCGTGATCTGATACAGCGTCGTCGCGCCGTCGAAGATCGAGGCATGGCCTTCGACATGGAAGGTGAAGACCGGCGCGCCGATCACCACCACGAGGTCGTGCGGCTTCAGGGCCTCCGAGAGTTGTCCGGGCGCGGCGTGCAGAAAGCCGTGGAATTGCGGATGGCGTTCGGGGAACGAGCAGCGCGCCGAGAACGGGCTGACCCAGACGCTGGCCTTCGTTCTTTCGGCCACCGCGACCATCAGATCGACGCAGCCGGCGCGATCGACGCCGGGGCCGATGACGAGCGCGGGGCTGGTCGCCGCAGCGAGCGCACCGACCAATTCTTCGATCGCGGCGCGATCGGGGCCGAGTTCGCGGCTGACCTTGCGCGCCGACAACGGCTGCGCCGGATGCATCCAGTCGTCGATCGGGATCGAGACGAAGGTCGGGCCGCAGGGCGGCTGCATCGCCGTGTAGTAGGCGCGCGCGATCGCGCCCGGCACATCCTCGGGCCGCGCCGGCTCGACGCTGTATTTGACGTAAGGCCGCGGAAATTCGCTCGGGCGCTCGGCGTAGAGGAACGCCTGCAGCGGCAGGATCGAGCGCGCCTGCTGGCCGGCGGTGATGACCAGCGGCGTCTGGTTGCGATGCGCGGTGTAGATGTTGCCCAGCGCATTACCGACGCCGGCGGCCGAATGCAGGTTGACGAAGCCGGCATTGCGCGTCGCCTGCGCATAGCCGTCGGCCATGCCGACCACGGAGGCCTCCTGCAGGCCGAGTACGTAGTCGATGTCGTCAGGCCAGTCGCTGAGGAACGGCAGCTCGGTCGAGCCGGGATTGCCGAACACCTTTTTGATGCCGAACGCGCGCAGCAGGTCGAAGGTGGCCTGCTTGACGGTGACGGGCTTGGTCGTTGTTTTCGTTGTCTTGGCCAAGGGCGTTTCCTCAGTTGCCGTCATTGCGAGGAGCGAAGCGACGACGCAATGCAGAGTCGCTACGGGACTCTGGATTGCGTCGCTTCGCTCGCAATGACGAGGCTTATATCACCACGTCGCCGTGCCCTTCATCGTCGGCTGGCGCTCGGCGTTGGCGGTCCACAGCTCCAGGCCGCCGTCCTTGTCATTGGCATTCACCGAGAACTCGCTGCCCTCGAACAGCGGCTGCACCCCGCGATAGGCAAATTTCGCGGGCGGCTTGCCCTTGAGCTTGGCGGCGAACTCGACCAGCAGCGCGGCCTGCAGCGGACCGTGGAAGACGAGACCCGGATAGCCCTCGACCTTGGTGACGTAGTCGCGGTCGTAGTGGATGCGATGGCCGTTGAAGGTCAGCGCGGAATAGCGAAACAGCAGCACGGGATCGGAGACATGGCTCTCGCTGTGTTGCGCGACCGGCGGAGGCGGCGGCGCCTTCGCGGGCGCAGCCGGCGCGCCGCCCATGTCACGATAGACGATGTCCTGGCGCTCGCGGATCGCGACACCGCGCGGTGTCGACACGACATGCTCGACCGCGACGAAGCAGAGCCGGCCGGTGGAGCCGCTCTTCAAGCTGACGTCCGATATCGTCGATACCCGCGTGGCGAGGTCGCCGACGCGCAGCGGATCGACGACCTGCACCTCGCCGCCGGCCCACATCCGCCGGGGCAGCGGCACCGGCGGCAGGAAGCCGCCGCGGGTCGGGTGGCCGTCGGGGCCGAGCTGATCGTGCGGAAACACCGGCTGGCCCAGGCACCAATGCACCGTGTAGGGCGCGATCTCGCCCGATGTCGGCTCGCCGATGTCCTGGAAGAGCGTCGCGCGGAGGCCCTTGGTGAGCTGCGCCGTGACGATGTCGGCAGCCTCGGCGCTGCGGCCGACCCATTGCTTGAGATGATCGAGATCGAGCGTGTCCGTCATGATCAACCCTTTCGCTGATGCGGCGAGGCGGCTTCGCCGATCGCGGGCACCGCGCCATAGCGCCTGTCATCGCCGACCACGATCGCCGCCGGCGCCGGATAGGAGACGACGCCGTTCGGCGTGTCGACCTTGATGCGCCGCAGATGCGGATGCACGGCGAGATCGGCCATGCTGTTGACCTCGGCAAAGGCGATATCGGCGGCCGCGAGCTTGGCGAGCAGCTCGTCGCGCGACAGCGCCGCGAAGCGCGCGGCGACGATGCCGTCGGTGACGCTGCGATTGCGGACGCGCTCGACCATGTTGGCGAAGCGCGGGTCCTCGGGCAGAGCAGGCTGGTCCAGCACCTTGGCGCACAGCGTCTTCCACTCGCGCTCGCTCTGGATCGAGATCAGGATGTCCTTGCCGTCCTTCGAGGTGAACACGCCATAGGGCGCGATCGAGGGATGGGCGAGGCCGATGCGCTTCGGCGCATTGCCGGCTTCGGCGTTGAGCAAGGGCACCGTGAGCCAGTCGGCCATCACGTCGAACATCGAGATCCGGATGTCGGCGCCCTCGCCGGTGCGGCCGCGCTTGATCAGCGCCTCCAGGATCGCCGCATGTGCGGTTGCGCCGGTTGCGACGTCGACGATGGACATGCCGACGCGTGACGGGCCCTCGGGGCCGCCGGTGATCGAGGCGAGCCCGCTCTCGGCCTGGATCAGCAGGTCGTAGGCCTTGCGATCGGCATAGGGACCCGTGTCGCCATAGCCGGTGATGGTGCAGCAGATCAGCTTCGGATAGTCCTTGCGCAGCCGCTCGCGGGCAAAGCCCATTCTGTCCATGGAGCCGGGCTTGAGGTTCTGCAGCAGCACGTCGGCGCTGGCGATCAGCGTCTCCAGCTCCGCGCGGCCTTCCGGCTTGGCGAGGTCGACGATGCGTGAGTCCTTGCCGCGGTTGAGCCAGACGAAGTAGCTGCTCTGGCCCTTGGCAGCGGCGTCATAGCCCCTGGCGAAATCGCCCTCGGGACGTTCGATCTTGACGACATGGGCTCCGGCATCCGCCAGGCGCGACGAGCAGAACGGCGCAGCCACGGCCTGCTCGACGGCGACGACGGTGATCCCTTCAAGCGGAAGCATGACAGACCTCAATACGACCTGGGCATGCCGAGCACGTGCTCGGCGACGTAGGAGAGGATGAGGTTGGTCGAGATCGGCGCCACCTGATACAGCCGCGTCTCGCGGAATTTGCGCTCGACGTCGTACTCCTCGGCGAAGCCGAAGCCGCCATGGGTCTGGATGCAGGCATTGGCCGCCTCGAACGAGGCGTCGGCGGCGAGCATCTTGGCCATGTTGGCCTCGGCGCCGCAATCCAGTCCCGCCTCGTATTTGCGGGTGGCTTCCTTGACCATGAGCTCGGCCGCGCGCATCGAGGCATAGGCCTTGGCGATCGGGAACTGAATGCCCTGGTTCTGGCCGATCGGACGGCCGAACACGACGCGCTCCTTGGCATAGGCGGTGGCCTTGGCGATGAACCATTTGGCATCGCCGACGCATTCGGCCGCGATCAGGATACGCTCGGCATTCATGCCGGAGAGAATGTAGCGGAAACCTTTGCCCTCCTCGCCGATCAGGTTCTCGGCGGGCACGCGCATATCGGTGAAGAACACCTCCGTGGTCGCGTGGTTCATCATCGTTCGGATCGGGCGGATGGTCAGCCCGGCCTTCTTGGCCTCGCGCATGTCGACGATGAAGACGGAGAGACCATCGGTGCGCTTCTGCGCCTGATCCTTCGGCGTGGTGCGCGCCAGCAGGATCATCAGATCGGAATATTCGGCGCGGCTGGTCCAGATCTTCTGGCCGTTAACGACGTAGCTGTCGCCGTCGCGCTTGGCGAAAGTCTTGAGCGAGGAGGTGTCGGTGCCCGAGGTCGGCTCGGTGACGCCGAAGGCCTGCAGCCGCAATTCGCCGCTCGCGACCTTGGGCAGCCACTTCGCCTTCTGCTCTGCGGAGCCGTGCCGCAGCACCGTGCCCATCGTGTACATCTGGGCGTGGCAGCCGCCACCGTTGCAGCCGGCGCGTTGGATTTCCTCAAGGATCGCGGCTGCTGCCGACAGCTTCAGCCCGGCGCCGCCATATTCCTCGGGGATCAGCACGGAGAGATAGCCAGCCTGCGTGAGCGCATCGACGAACGCCGACGGATAGGCCATCTCGCGATCGAGCTTGCGCCAATATTCGCCGGGGAACTGGGCGCAGAGCTTTGCGACGGCATCACGAATGTCGGCATAATCGTCGTGCTGATGTTGTTCTGTCATTGGCTTCCTCGCAGGCCGATCCTGCACGGCCTGCGTCTCCCTGTATGCTGTTCCTGATAGCCTATGACGAAGCGTGCCACGCTTGGCAAGCTTGGAATGCCAGCGTTGCCGCCGGTCAGCCTTGCCGCAGCGACAGATCGAACCACGAGGCGCCGTGTTCTAGCTGACGGGATATCCGAGATGGCCGCGAAAGCGGGTCTTCAGATAGACGCCGTCACGCGCGGGCAAAGCGCGGTCGACGTGCTCGGTCGAGATGCCAACGCGGGCGAAATGCGGGCCGGCGAGATCGTGCAGCTTCGGACGGAACGCATCGAGCGCAGCCTGATCGGCGATCGTGCACACCGACGGAAAGCCGGCGCCGGTGGCGATCAGCTCCAGATTGGCGCCAAGCCCGGAATGGCTCGGCTGCATCCCGGTCTCGCCGAAATGCGCATTGTCGAGCACGATGATGGCGAGGTTCTTCGGCTTCTTCGCGGCGATTGTGGCGAGGCTGCCGAGCCCCATCAGTTGCTCGCCATCGCCGGTGATCACCGCCACCGGCCGCGACGGCTGCGCCAATGCCAGTCCCAGGCCGATCATGGCCGCGCCGCCCATCGCGCCCCAGAGGTAGAAGTTCGCCGGATGGTCACCGGCGGCGAACACGTCGTAGGACGATGAGCCGAGGCCGCTGACGACCAGGAGTTCGCCGCGGTCCCGCAGAAGCGCCTTGACGGCGGCGCGGCGGTCGAGTGCTGCGTCCATCACCTGCTCTCCGTCCACTTCTTGGCGCCGATCATGCGCTGGGCGATCAGCACCGCGATCGGCTGATCGCTGTCGTAAGCGAGCCTTGCGGCTGCGGCTGCCATCTCGCCGGCGTCATCGGGACGCTCCAGCCGGAACACGGTGACGCCCATGATCTCGAAGGCGGCTTGCGTGGCCTTGCCCATTGCGACCTGCCATGGATTGAACTCGGCCCATTCGCCGCGCATGGTCACGAAGCTCAGGAACGGGAAGCGGCAGCTCGACAGCAGCGACAGCATGTTGACGCAATTGCCGACGCCGCTGGACTGCATCAGCAGCACCGCGCGCTGGCCGCCGAGCCAGGCCCCGGCGGAGAGCGCGACGCCTTCCTCCTCGGTGGTGAGCACCGTCGTCGCGATCGCCGGATCGTCATGCGCGAGCCGGATCAGGCGGGAATGGCCGGCGTCGGGGACGTAGCAGAGCTGCCGGACATCGGCCGCCTTGAGCGCTTGATAGATGGCGAGCGGCCAATCGGGAGCAGGGCTTGGCGGATCTGAAACGGTCATGGTGTCCTGCAGTTCATGAGCATGCGAGGTCGGATGTCCGGGCCGATGGTTCGAGACGCCGCTGCGCGGCTCCTCACCATGAGGGGAAGCATCTGCTGATTGAGCGAGCTACTAACCCTCATGGTGAGGAGCGCCGCTCGCGGCGCGTCTCGAACCACGAGGCCCCTTAAGCACTCACCCCGGAATCCGCACCGGCAGGCTTTCATAGCCGCGCACGAAGCTCGAATACACACGCTTCGGCTCACCGACCACCTCGATGCGGTCGAAGCGCTTCAGGATCTCCTCCCAGACGATGCGCAGCTGCAGCTCGGCCAGGCGCATGCCGACGCAGCGGTGGATGCCGAAGCCGAAGGAGAGATGGATGCGCGGCCGCTTGCGGTCGATGATGAAGGCATCGGGGTTCTCGATCACCTCGCCGTCGCGGTTGCCCGAGACGTACCACATCACGACACGATCGCCCTTCTTGATCTTCTGGCCGCCCAGTTCGGTGTCGACCAGCGCCGTGCGTCGCATATGTGCGAGCGGCGTCTGCCAGCGGATCACCTCGGGCACCATGGTCTCGATCAGCGCCGGGTTGTCGCGCAGCTTCTGGTACTCGGCCGGGTTCTCGTTCAGCGCCAGCACCGAGGCCGTCATGGTGTTGCGCGTGGTGTCGTTGCCGCCGACGATGAGCAGGATCAGATTGCCCATCAGATTGTCCGGCGTCATGTGCCGCGTCGCCTCGCTATGCGCCATCATCGAGATCAGGTCGCGGCCCGGATTGGCCTGGCGTTCCTTCCACATCTTGCCGAAGGTCTCGGCGCAATCCGCGAGCTCGCGCCGGCGCTCCTCCTCGGAGGATACGATGCCGCTCTTGGGCAGGGCCGTGGAGACATCCGACCAGCGCGTCAGCTTGCCCCGCTCCTCGAACGGGAAGTCGAACAGCGTTGCCAGCATCTGCGTCGTCAGCTCGATCGAGACCTTCTCAACCCAGTTGAAGGTCTCGTTGCGCGGCAGCGAATCCAGCACCTTCGCCGAGCGCTGCCGGATCAGCACCGCCATCTCGTCGAGATGATCCGGCGTGAACATCGGCTGCACCGTCTTGCGCTGCTCGCCATGGCGGGGCTCGTCCATCGCGATGAAGCTCGGCCATTCATAGCCGGGCGGCACGTCGCGGATCATGATGCCGCCGTTGCTGACGTCGGAGGAGAACAGCGCGTGGTTGGTGTCGACATGCATGATGTCGTGGTAGCGCGTGACAGACCAATACGGCTCGATCGGCGCCTTGGTGCAGTAATGCACCGGCGCCTCCTTGCGCAGCCGCTCGAACCAGGGCCACAGCGTGTCGTTCTGGAACAGCCTGGGCGCGCCCGGATGGAAGTCCTCGATCGGCGTCGCATACGCCTCCAGCCGCGCCTCGCGCAGCAGATCGGCATGGTCGGAACGGAGCGCGGCCTGGGCGGTCATGGGGTGGTCCTTCTGTTGAACGCATCATCGCGCCAACTCAAGATCGGCGGATGAGGTGCACATGAATGCGCCCTCTCCCCTTGCGGGAGAGGGCATGTAGGGAAGCCCTGCAAACTCGGTCGGGTGAGGGGTATGTCTCCACGAGAGGCGCCCGCGGAGAGATACCCCTCACCCGACCGCATGCGCGGAAGGGCCGGAGATGCCCTCTCCCGCAAGGGGAGAGGGCGCCGTATCGCTCAGCTACTGCACGGTTCGAGCCGGCGCCAATTCGATTCGTATTCGACACACAACCTACGCCGCAATCCTCACCGGCAATGTCTCATATCCCTTCACGAAGCTCGAATAGACCCTCTTTGGCTCGTCCATCACGTCGATATGATCGAATCGCTTCAGGATCTCCTCCCAGATGATCTTGAGTTGCAGCTCGGCGAGCCGCAGGCCGACGCAGCGGTGGATGCCGAAGCCGAATGACAGATGTTGCCGCGGACGGCTGCGGTCGATGATGAAGTCGTAGGGGCGCTCGATCGCGGTCTCGTCGCGGTTGCCCGAGACGTACCACATCACCACCTTGTCGCCCTTGTGGATCTGCTTGCCGCGGAACTCGAAGTCGGCAAGCGCCGTGCGGCGCATATGCGCAAGCGGCGTCTGCCAGCGAATCACTTCGGGGACGAAGCTGTCGATCAAGGCCGGATTGGCCTTGAGCTTGCGGTACTGATCCGGGTTCTGGCTCAGCGCGTAGATGCTGCCCGACATGGTGTTGCGCGTGGTGTCGTTGCCGCCGACGATCAGGAGCACGAGATTGCCGAGGAAGTTCTTCGGGTCCATGTTCCGCGTCGCTTCGCTGTGGGCCATCATCGACAGCAGATCGCTTTTCGGCGGCTGGTTCTGCCGCTCCTGCCACAGCCGCGCGAAATAGCGCGCGCACTCCATCAGCTCGGCCTGCCGCTCGTCCTCGGTCGCGACCAGGCCGTCCGGTCCGGGCAGCGTCGTCGCGATGTCGGACCAGCGCGTCAGCTTGCGGCGGTCCTCCCAGGGAAAGTCGAACAGCACGGCCAGCATCTGCGTGGTCAGCTCGATCGAGACGCGGTCGACCCAGTCGAACACTTCGCCGACGGGCAGGTTGTCGAGGCATTCCGCCGAGCGCTTGCGGATGTTGATCGCGAGCTCGTCGAGATGCGTCGGCGTGAACATCGGCGCCACGGTCTTGCGCTGCGCGGCATGACGCGGCGGGTCCATCGCGATGAAGCTTTCCCGGCGGAGATCGGGCGGCACGTCGCGGATGGTGATGCCGCCGAGCGCCGAGGCCGAAGAGAATACCGCGTGGTTGGTCTCGATCTCCATGATGTCGTCGTAGCGGGTGATCGACCAGTACGGACCGAACATCGAGTCCCGGCAGTAGTGCACCGGGTCCTCGCGGCGCAGCCGGTCGAAATAGGGCCAATGCGTGTCGGTGCGGAACAGCTCGGGATGGCCGGGATCGAAGTCGGCGAGCGGCAGCGATGCTGCGCGGCCGGCGGCCCGTTCGATGACGCGCTCGCCTGCCGCGGCGGGTCGATGTGCTTCGGCCGTGGTGGTGGTCCCGTGCATGGACGTCTCCCTGATGGCCAGCTTCTATTTGTCCGGCGATACTTGGCGCGATTACATCCTGCCCGGGAGCGCGGGGCAAGCGCGGAGTTTGCCGGGAGCCGCCAGGGCCGGTCTTGCGTCGCAAGGCTGGTGTTCACCTGGATGTCGGGCGTGACAAGCGCCACGTCACGGAATATGGCTTTGGGCCATTGTTGCAGAGCAGAAGACTAGCAGGAGGCCGCCCCATGATCGCCAACGCGCAGCGCATGTTCAATTTCGATCTCGGCGAGACGGCGGACGCGATCCGCGAGACGGTGGCGAGCTTTTCGCAGGAGCAGATCGCGCCGCGCGCGGCCGAGATCGACCGCTCCAACCAGTTTCCGCGCGACCTCTGGCCTCGGATCGGCGAGCTCGGCCTGCACGGCATCACGGTCGAGGAGGAGTATGGCGGCGCCGGGCTCGGCTATCTCGAGCACTGTATCGCGATGGAGGAGATCTCGCGCGCCTCGGCCTCGGTCGGCCTGTCCTACGGCGCCCACTCCAACCTCTGCGTCAACCAGATCCGCCGCAACGGCAACGAGGCGCAAAAGCGCAAATACCTGCCCAAGCTGATCTCGGGCGAGCATGTCGGCTCGCTGGCGATGTCGGAGCCGCAGGCCGGCTCCGACGTGGTGTCGATGAAAACCCGCGCCGACAAGAAGGGCGACCGTTTCATCCTCAACGGCAACAAGATGTGGATTACCAACGGTCCGATCGCCGAGACGCTGGTCGTGTATGCCAAGACCGATCCGCAAGGCGGCCCGCGCGGCATCACCGCCTTCATCATCGAGAAGGGCATGAAGGGATTCTCGACCGCGCAGAAGCTCGACAAGCTCGGCATGCGCGGCTCCGACACCTGCGAGCTGGTGTTCGAGGATTGCGAGGTGCCGGAGGAGAACGTGCTCGGGCAGGTCGGCCGCGGCGTCAACGTGCTGATGTCGGGCCTCGACTATGAGCGCGCCGTGCTCGCCGCAGGTCCCCTGGGCATCATGCAGGCCTGCATGGACGCGGTGCTGCCCTATGTGCACGAGCGCAAGCAGTTCGGCCAGCCGATCGGCACGTTCCAGCTGGTGCAGGGCAAGGTCGCCGACATGTATACGACGATGAATGCCGCGCGCGCCTACGTCTACGCCGTGGCCAAGGCCTGCGATCGCGGCGAGACGACCCGCGAGGACGCCGCGGGCGCGATTCTCTTTGCGGCGGAGAAGGCGACCCAATGCGCGCTCGACGCCATCCAGCTGCTCGGCGGCAATGGCTACATCAACGACTATGCGACCGGACGGCTGCTGCGCGATGCCAAGCTGTACGAGATCGGCGCCGGCACCAGTGAGATCCGTCGCATGCTGATCGGGCGGGAATTGTTCGACAAGACGTCGTGAGACGCCGGCCGGCCTGAATGCGCGCGCGAGAGATTCGCGTTCGCCAATCGGCCGGGCGCGATATTTATTTGCGCTTCGCCCCGGCCGGTGTTTTTTTCCGGCCGAGTTGCGTGCAAAATGCGTCGCCCACCTCGAACCTCGGAGTCGCCGCCGCGACGAACAACCGAGGTATTTTGTATGTCATTGCGTGTGTCGGAGGCGCGAGCCGTGAACCAGATGAGTTATGTTCCGCAGCAGCCTCCGCCGCTTCCGCCGCTCGCCGCGGTGTTTTCCGGCGCACGCGGGGAGTTCTTCCGGCTGGTCAGCCGTGGTGCGGCCATCGAACTGATCACCCTCGGCTTCTACCGGTTCTGGCTGGCGACCGACATCCGCCGGCATCTGTGGGTCAACACATCGGTCGATGGGGATGCCGCCGAATATACCGGCCGCGGCAAGGAGCTTCTGATCGGCTTCCTGTTCGCCATGGCGATCCTGGTCCCGATCTACCTTGCCTATTTCCTCGTCACCGTGGAGGCCGAGCGGTACCAGGGGTTCGCCAGCGTGCCGCTGGTGATCGCCTTCTACGCCTTCGGCCAGTTCGCGATCTATCGCGCGCGGCGCTACCGGCTGACGCGCACGGTCTGGCGCGGCATCCGGTTCTGGATGGATGGCTCGGGCTGGGCCTATTCCGGCCGCGCCATGCTGTGGACGCTGTTGGCGGTGCTGACGCTGGGATTGGCCTGGCCGTGGCGCGCCGCAGCGCTCGAGCGCTACAAGATGCGGCATTCGCATTACGGCGACCTCAGCGGCGACTTCGAGGGACGCGGCTGGGAGTTTTTCAAGCGGGCCTGGTACCTCTGGGTGATCACGCCGTTTGCGATGCTGTTGTTTCCCTTGCTGCCGTTCGTCTATGCGCAGTTCAAAGCCGTCGAATGGCGCTGGTGGCTGTCGGGCATCCGCTTCGGCGGCGTGCGCCTGGAGTCGACCTTGCCGGGCAACGCATTCTACGGCCTGTATTGGAAGGTGATCGGCTGGTGGATCCTGTTGTCGATCGCATCCGGCGCCTATTTCGGCGCCGTGGCCTTTCTGATGCACAGCCTGCTCGGGCTGGGGAGCGATGAGCTGCCGCAGGCCCAGGCGCTCTCCAACAACATTCCGATGCTGGTGCTGCTGGGGCTCGGCTACGTCGCCTGGATCCTGGCGCTCAACGTCGTGATGCGCCTCTATCTGGTGCGCGACATGTGGGCGACGGTGCTGCAATCGGTTCAGGTGCATGGCGTCGAGGCCATGGCCAATGTCGCCGCAAAGGGCGATCTGGCCAGCGCGCTCGGCGAGGGGTTTGCCGATGGACTCGACGTCGCCGGATTCTGATCCCGAGCTCAGCGCGGCTCGCGCTGCCGAGGGCGTGCCGGCCGAGCCGGCGGCGCCGTCCGGAAGTGCTGCGACCTATTTCGACGGACTGTCGAACCGGCGGCAGACCGTTACGATCGGCTTCGCCAATCAGCTCGTGATGCGCAGCGCCGACAATTTCGTATCCTGGCCCTATGCGGACATTCGTCGTGTCGACGGGCCGAGCGGCACGCTGCGCGTCAGCTGCTTGTCGGCCTCGCCGCTGGCACGGCTCGAGATCCGCGACGCCGCGGCTGCCGCCGAGCTGATCGCGCGGTGCAGCCATATCGACGAGAACCGGCTGACGCGCGGCGGAATCGCGCGCATCGTCGCTTGGTCGCTGGCGGCTGCGGCGTCGATCGTCGTGATCGTGCTGGTCGTGCTTCCCTTTGCCGCCGAGCGGCTGACGCCCCTCGTTCCACCGGCGATGGAGCGCCATCTCGGCGAAGCGGCCGTGGTGCAGATCCAGGCGCTGTTCGGCGACAAGCTCTGCAGCGAGGCGGCCGGGCAGGCGGCCTTCGCCAAGCTGGTGACGGCGCTGCGCCGGCCGGCCGGGCTCGACGACAGCATCGCCTCGCAGGTGCTGGATACCCCGATCCCCAACGCCTTCGCCTTGCCGGGTGGCCGCTTCTTCCTGTTCCGCGGGCTGCTCGACAAGTCGAACGATCCGGACGAGGTCGCCGGCGTTTTGGCCCATGAGCTCGGTCATCTCAAGCATCGCGACAATCTGCGGCAGCTCATTCACAACGGCGGCAGCTCGTTCCTGATCGGGCTGTTGTTCGGCGACGTCACCGGCGCGGGCGCCGCGGTCTTCGCTTCCCGCGCCATGATCGACGCGTCCTATTCGCGCGAGGCGGAGGAGGCGGCCGACAGTTTCGCCATCGAGGTGATGCGCAAGCTCGGCCGACCGACCCGGCCGATGGGGGAATTGATGTTCCGCATCACCGGCAAGCAGGACGGCAAGCTGTCGCTGTGGTCGAGCCACCCCCTGACCGAGGATCGCCTGGCCCGCATGCGCGCCGCCGACCGCCCCGCCAGTGGCCCGCCGCTGCTGAGCGCCGAGGAATGGAAGGCGATGAAGGGGATCTGCAAGTAGCTGAGTTGGCGACGCGGTCTCCCCAAATCCGGTGTCGTCCCGGCGAACGCCGGGACCCATAACCACCGAGTCTGATTGTTGGAAGAAGGTCTCGCCCAGCGTGCTCCCATCGCAGGGCCGCGGCGTGGGTCCCGGCGTTCGCCGGGACGACACCAGAGCTTGACGCGAGACAGGGGCTTCATCTGAGGGCCAAGACGATGCCCCGCTGAGCTTCCGCCTCACTCCGCCAGATCGTTGACCTGCTTCACCCAGGCCCGGACATCCGTCAGCACGGCCGGCAGCACCGCCTTGACCTCGGCCAGCGACATGCCGGCCTTGACGCGCGGGTCGTACAGCATGTTGAGGATGTACTGGTCGTAGACGTCGAAATAGCCCATCGAGACGTTGTCGTTGAACATCGTCCAGGGCACGCTCGCCGTATCGTTGATCGGCCCGAGCGATTGCAGCAGCTCCTCATAGGCGCAGTCGAGGAAGACGAAATCGCCATTGTCGACGGTGAGGATCACGTCGGAATGCTCGATCTCGAATGCCTCGTTCTTGCGGAAGCCGGACAGGCATTGCGGATCGAGCGAGGTCTTGATCTCGCGGGCGCGCTCGCTGCCATAGGCCTGGCTGATGGTGTGGTAGAGGTCGCGGTCGCGTACCAGCTTGACCCGGACGTTGGCGTCGCCGTTGGTCTCGGTCATCGCGATGTCGAGATGACGGACGCGGGCGGCGATGTCGCCCACGACCTTGGCGAGCTGCGCCTTGCGGTCGGCGCGGCGGCCGTCAGCGAACACGCGCACCGGCGCGCTGTACTTGCGGATGCGATCGACGCGTCCGGCGAGATGGTATTCGGCGCCGAACGCGGTCTTGAAGAAGCCGTCGGTGATCTCGGCGTCGGTGAAGCTCTTCTTCTCGGCGCGCTGGCGCGCGGCGATGGCCGGGATCTCCGCGGTCGAGGCCGGCAGCGGGATCGTCATGGTCACGAGCGAGGCCAGCGCGGCAGTCAGGGCGACTGCCGCGGTCCGGGCCGACCGCCGCAAGCAGATGGCTTGCTCCCGGCGATGATGAGCGCTCCGGCCTTGCGACATGATCCCGCGTGCAACTCGCCCGTGCTTCAGTTCTTGACGATCACCGTGGTGCCGACCGAGACGCGGTCGTAGAGATCGGTGACGTCGTCATTGGTCATGCGGAAGCAGCCCGACGACACCGCCTGGCCGATCGTCTCCGGCTCGTTGGAGCCGTGGATGCGATACAGCGTGGAGCCGAGATACATCGCCCGCGCGCCGAGCGGGTTCTCGATGCCGCCGGCCATGTGACGCGGCAGATCCGGGCGGCGGCGCAGCATCTGCGACGGCGGGGTCCAGGCCGGCCATTCCTTCTTGGCGGTGATGCGATGGACGCCGCTCCAGCGGAACCCGTCTCGGCCGACGCCGATGCCGTAGCGCAGCGCCTGGCCACCCTGCAGCACCAGATAGAGCCGGCGCTCGGAGGTGTTCACGACGATCGTGCCGGGCGCATAGTCGCCCTGGAACATGACCCTCTCGCGCGGAATGGGGCTGACGCCGCTCTGGTAGAAGTTCGGCCCGCCGCCGAAGATGTCCCTGGTGTCGAACATTTCCGCCCGCGCCATCCCGGCGCTTGCCATCAACGCGACCGCAGCAATTCCCAAAGCAAAGCAGCGCTTCATTTCCATCCCCTGGCAAACATCAAATTCCGTTCGCAGACAGGCCATAAACGGTTGCATTCCGCAACCCACGGCGGCGTGAGGCCGGTATGTGGCGGCGGTCCGTGACCCAAATCCCACGGAAAATCCTGGGACGCCCGGGCCCAACACCCTGTTAGCCACGACGGCGCATGGGCGCGGCGGCGATGGCAGCAATGCGGCCAGCCCCTTTGACGTCGCGGGCGAACAATGATTGATCTGCGCGGCATTGCAAATGGCGCGCGGACTTCAACGGGAGAATAGGATGAACGGTGCGGAAAGCCTGGTACGGACCCTGGTCGCGGGGGGCGTTGACGTCTGCTTTACCAATCCGGGCACGTCCGAGATGCACTTCGTCGCAGCGCTCGACCGGGTCGAGGGCATGCGCTGCGTGCTCGGCCTGTTCGAGGGCGTGGTGACCGGCGCCGCCGACGGCTATTTCCGCATGAAGGGCACGCCGGCCTCGACCTTGCTGCATCTCGGCCCGGGCCTCGCCAATGGCCTCGCCAATCTGCACAACGCCAAGAAGGCGCGCTCGGGCATCGTCAACATCGTCGGCCAGCACGCCACCTACCACATCGGCTTCAACGCCCCGCTGACCTCGGACATCGAGGGCCTGGCGCGGCCGATGTCCGACTGGGTGCGGACCTCGCCCAGCGCCAAGGCCGTGGCCGCCGACGGCGCCGCCGCGATCGCCGCCGCCAAGAGCGCGCCGCCGCAGATCGCCACGCTGATCCTGCCCGCCGACACCGCCTGGAACGAGGCCGACGGCATCGCCCAGGTTCCCGCTGACACGCAGCGCCCGAGCTATTCGGACGATGCGGTCGAGAAGGCGGCGAAGATCCTGCACGCCCACGGCCCCGAGACGCTGGTGCTGATGACCGCGGGCGCGCTGACCGAGCACGCGCTGACCTTCGCCCAGCAGATCGCCGGCAAGACCGGCTGCCGCGTGATGGGCCAGACCTATCACCCGCGCATGGCGCGCGGCGCCGGCCGGTTCTCGATCGACCGCATCCCCTATGTGATCGAGCAGGCGCTGCCGATCCTGAAGAACTACAAGCACATCGTGCTGGTCGAGGCCAACGACCCCGTCGCCTTCTTCGCCTATCCGAACAAGCCGAGCATGCTGAAGGCGGAGGGCACCGAGGTGCACCGCATGACCGCCTGGGGCGAGAACTCGGCCGCCGCGCTCGAGGCGCTCGCCGGCCATCTCGGCGCCAAGGCCGCCGATGTGAAGCCGCAAGCCCTCACCGAGCTGATCAAGCCGACCGGTGCGCTCAACCACACCACGATCGCCCAGGCGATCGCCTATGCGATCCCGGAGAACGCCATCGTGGTCGACGAATCCATCACCACCGGCCGCGGCTTCTTCCCGCCGACGGCCGCGGCCAAGCCGCATGACTGGCTGCAGAACATGGGCGGCTCGATCGGCTTCTCGACCCCCGTGGCGACCGGCGCCGCGGTGGCCTGTCCGGATCGCAAGGTGATGTGCCTCGTCGGCGACGGCAGCGCGATGTACACGATCCAGTCGCTGTGGACCCAGGCGCGCGAGAACCTCAACGTCGTCACCGTGGTGTTCGCCAACCGGATCTACCAGATCCTGCGCGGCGAGTTCGACGGCGTCGGCGCCGGCCAGCCCGGCCAGCGCGCCCAGGACATGCTCAAGATCGACCGTCCGACGCTCGACTTCGTCGCCATGGCCAAGGGCATGGGCGTTCCCGGCCGCGCCGTCACCACGGCCGACGAGTTCAACGCCGCGCTGGCGGAGGCCAATGCCGAATACGGCCCGCGCCTGATCGAAGTGCAGATGTAAATCCGCAACGCCGGCGGCCGCAAAACGGCCGCCGGCCGAGGGAAGGCGCCTCGCCTCGATTTATGGGGTTGGCGACTCACGCCGATCGCGTGTTCATGGGGAGGTGTCCTTCTCTCCTGTATCCGAGCGGCATGCACAGTGAACTGAACCGGCTGATCTCCGCGCTGCAGGAGTTCTACGCGCGCGAGCGCTACATCCTCGACCGGGATCTCGGCGAGCGCGCCTTGACGCACCGCCTCTCGGTGCATCTGGAGCGCAATTTCCTCGGTTGGGACGTCGATTGCGACTACAACCGGCTCGGCGACCGCGCGATGCTGCTGCCGCGCGGCTCGATCGTCTCGACCGATGACGAACTCGGCAAGTCGATCTACCCCGACATCGTCGTGCACAAGCGCGCCGTGCCCGACAATCTGCTGGCGATCGAGGTGCGCAAGGCGAGCAACCACCAGCCGCTGGCGCATGACCGCCACAAGCTGATGGCGCTGACCGACCCGCATCTGTGGTTTGCCTATTGGATCGGCGTTCTGGTGATACTCGACCGCCGCAGCGTGATCACGCCTGAGATCTATGTCGGAGCCCGGATCGATCCGGGGCTGTCCGCGTGGTTCGCGGGAAGATTGCAGCAGATGGGTCTGGCCGGGGGCTGAGATGCTCGCCGGCGGTCGTCGACGGACCTTCACACGAGGAAGGGCCGCCCCGCATGGAGCGGCCCGATCTCGTCGGCGATATTCGCGGGTGACCGCGCCTTACTTCGACATGGCGTCGCCGGACGACTTCTTCGACGACTTCTTCTTCGTCTTGCTCATCTTCATGTCGTCGCCTCCGCCCATGGCGTCGCCGCCCTTGGCCGCCTGGCCGGTGGTCGTCATCGGCTTCTCGGTCGACTGGGCAAGAGCGGCCGACGAGACGAAGGCGAGGGCGGCGGTGGCGATGATCAGTTTACGCATGCGGAAAACCTCCGTGGGTTGGAAACGGTGCGGACCATAGGGGGATTCGAGCCGCGGCGTTCTGACGCACGAGTCAGGAAAACGTGAGAGTTCCGCCCTGCAATTGCCCGTTTGCGCCGCCCTCACGGGCTACGGCGGGCGCATTCTGTGGCGAATGTGCTCTGCGCAGGGACCCCATGCGCAAGCAAGCGAGGTCAAAATGGCCGGGTGGCGGCGATCCAACCGCCCTTCCTACGGGCTATGTCGCAGCTGGGACGGTTTCACGCCTCGCAGGCAGACTCAGCAGCGCCATGCCGAGTAGTCCGGACATCAGAGATCCCAGCATCACGCCGACCTTCACCTCGTTCTGAAGCGTCTCGGCGCTGGGAAACGCGAGCAGGCCGATGAACAGGCTCATGGTGAAGCCGATGCCGCAGAGGACGGACACCCCGTAGATCTGGTGCCAGGCCGCTCCGTCAGGCCGGTCAGCCAGCCCAAGGCGAATGGCCAACCATGTCGCGGCGAACACGCCGATCTGCTTGCCCAGGAACAGGCCCGTCACGATGCCGATCGTCACGGGCTGCTTCAGCACCACCCAGGCCATGCCTGCGAGAGAGACGCCGGCATTGGCGAAAGCGAAGACAGGCAGGATCACGAAGGAGACCCATGGCTGGATCGCATGCTCCAGCCGGAGCAGCGGCGACTGCCCGGCTCCCGACGCAGGAATGGTCAGTGCGAGTGCGACGCCTGCCAGTGTGGCGTGGACGCCGGACTGCAGCGTGGCGAACCAGAGGACGGCGCCAGGGACCAAGTAGATCCACAACATGGCAACCCCGGCTCGATTGAGGATCAGCAGCATCAAGATGATGGCTGCTGCCGCAGCGAGCCATCCGAGGAGAAGATGATCGGTGTAGAACACGGCAATGACCGTGACCGCCGCGAGGTCGTCCAGAATGGCGAGTGCTGTCAGGAACACCTTGAGCGATGCCGGCACGCGCGAGCCGAGCAGTGCCAGTGCACCGAGAGCGAACGCGATGTCGGTGGCCGTCGGTATCGCCCAGCCGCGGATCGTCTCGGCATCGTTCAGGTTGAAGCCGACGTAGAAGAGGGCGGGAACAGCCATTCCGCCTGCTGCCGCAAACGCCGGGAGCGTCCTACGTGGCCAGCTCGAAAGCTGTCCCGTCAGGAACTCGCGCTTGATCTCCAGTCCGACGAGCAGAAAGAACACCGCCATGAGAGCGTCGTTGATCCAGTGCAGGACGGAAAGACCCGCGACGTAGTGCTGGAGCGTGCCGAAGTAGAGATGTGATGCCGGCGAGTTGGCGATGATCAGCGCGGCGGTGGCCGCGATCATCAAGATGACGCCGGCGCCCGCTTGACTGGCCGCATGGTGCTTCAACGAATGAAACAATGACAACATCATATGATATATGTCCGCCCAGGCCGTCCGATCAAACCATGTAGGGGTGATACGGATGCGGCCAATTGCTGCGGCTTCCCGTCAGGAACTTCCTGTCGCGCCGACGCTTTTTGGTTTCGCGTCGCGGCTTCGACCATCGATATGCTTGAACCAGTTCATGATCGTGGCGGCCACTACCAGCAGCACGATCCCGGCCAGACTCACGAGCAGCTGCAAAGCGACGCCGCCGTGAACTTCCATGATGATGAAATGGGCTGCGAATGAGAGCAGGACGCCGAGACAGAAGATCTCGAGCGAATGCTGGCCGCAAAGTACCAGCGGACGAAGAACGGGCGATCGCAAGCTGGGCGTCCCATGCGGCACCAAGCGCACGACGAACACCGCCAGCGCCAGGAAGTGCATGATCCGCAACGGATCGAGACTCGTCTTGTCGATCGGATACATCCATTCCGCAAGCCATCGCGGCACGAGGATGGTCCATGCGGGCACGTGCCAGGTGACGACGATTGCCAGCGAGATCACGAGGGTGATCGCAGCGACGGCCAAGGCGAGGTCGGAGAGGATGAGCTTGCGCAACTGATCGGCGCCGCCGAGGGCGCACCAGGCGCCGAAGTTGAACAGGAGCTGCCAGGCAAACGGGTTGAACACCCAGTGACCGCTGGGATAGGCCGGCAGGTTGAGATCGATCATTCGGGCCGCGGCATAGACCGCGATGCTGGCGAGAAGGGCGAGCAGCGGCCACCGAAGCATGAGCCAGAGCAGCGGAGGAAACGCCGCCAACAGCGCGATGTACAGCGGTAGCACGTCCATGTTCGCCGGCTTGAACATCAGCAGCAGCGCTTGAATCAACGTGACATCAGGCTCGCGAAGGAATTCGAAGACGCCCATCTCCTCGGAATAGAGCGCGTTCTCGAAATTCCGAGCGACGAAGGCGATCTGCGCCAGATAGACGCAGATCAGAAAGATGTGCGCCACGTAGATCTGCCACGTGCGGCGCACGATACGGGCGCCCGCGACCACGAAGCCCTGCCGGCTCATCGCGGCGCCGTACACCAGGGCAGCCGTATAGCCCGAGATGAAGACGAAGATCTCGGTCGCGTCGCTGAACCCGAAATTCCTCAGCGTAAACGAGTTGGCGATCGTCGAGGGGATGTGATCGAGAAAGATCAGCCACAATGCGAGTCCGCGGAAGACGTCCAGGCGCAGATCACGTTGGGTCTCCACGGTGCCTCCCCCGCGACAGCGGACCGCATGTTCGCCACCCGCGCGCGCCCAGCGATTCGATGTCATGGATGGGAAGGGCGCGTGTTCGGCGCAAGATCCGCGGCGATGGGACGCATCGGCCGTGTTGCTCGTCGTTGGGGTGTCCTATCAAGGCGGACATCCCGGCCAGTGTCGCGGCTTGGCTTGCGACCTTGCTAAGAGCGTAGGATATGCTGCCGCGCTCGATTGGATGGAAGAGGGGTCCTGCCACTTGAAGAGCCAGCCGGAGAGACTTGTGCGAATGCGTCGGAGCATGCGAGTGCGGAACACGCGATGACCGACTCCACACAATACGTGGCCGCGGCGGTGCTTCTGGCCATCTACTACATATACGAATATTGGCCTGTGACGTTGTCGGTCATCTTTTTGGGAGTGATCGTCATGACCGTCATTTCGGCGGCTGATAGATCACGAAAAAACTCATAGGCGAGAACAGGGAAGCAACCGACGACTCGTATTCGCTCCACTCAGCACGGAAAGACATGGTCTGTCTTACCCGTTCGACACCAGTGCCCCTCCACGGGTCCTTCGGCATCCAAGGCGAAAACGAAACCTGCAGGTCATGTCAGGGACTTGAATGGTGGGCGCACAAGGGATCGAACCTTGGACCTCTCCCGTGTGAAGGGTGCGGAACTGACCTGAATCCGACTGTAAATCAATTACTTAGAAGGGTGCTCTGCTCGCATGCACCGCTTATGCACGCCGCGGAAAGCAGAGCCGTCGCTGGAGCGCGTTTGGTCGCGACCAAACTTCTAGGTGGTGACCCCACCCGTGTGGCGCTCTGGTCATCGGGGGCTTTCAACCTCCAGCGACAATCTCTAAATAATCGAAATGCCAAGGCTTAAATGAGCGCAATTGCTGAACGGAAAGTGCTTCTGCTGAGACGGGCAAACAGTCACGAAGCTCTATGTTCTTCCATTTCTTATCGGAAAAGAAATATTGCCTAAACAGGCCCTTGATGACGCTGGCTGCTCTGTTAGCGCTTGCCTGCGCGCGGCTGGGATCATCAGAAACGTTATAGACCAGAATAATCAGCAGCGAATATGGATCGTCTTCCCCATCATGAACTTCTGTTTTGCCTGCATCGATATCAAACAACACGGCTATCAAATCCGGACCTGTGTTCTTGATGGCATTAGCAATCTTCTTGTGAACTTCAGCAGGCTTCTCCTTGAGGCGTCGATCAAACTCATCTGCAAAGATCGGACGATAGTAGCGCGCCGCTAGCCACGATTGCAAAGTGTAATGCTCATCCCCGGTTAGGCGTACCGCCTCATCGGGCGTTTCTGCAAGGAGAGCTTCCTTTCTCACTGTCTGCTTGTCTGCGGCAAAGAACTCGACCGTTAGATGCTCCGCTCCTCCCGAAAAAACTAAGTGCAATCGTCTCGGTGACTTTCCGTTTGTAAAATTGCCATTTGGCGCCTCGATCTTCCGGCCAACCAAGATTTCACAGAAGGGTTCGTTAGCCGCGCTTTCGATCACATCGCAATCATGCGAAATAAGCACAGCAACCACGCCGTCTTGGCCACTCGGGGCTAGGCCAAGCCGAACAACGCTAGCCGCGCTTAAAATTCGCCCTTGTTCCCAGGTTGTTTGATTCCGAGAATCGTCGCTCATCTACCATCATGATCTGTCGGTTAACGCGGGCATTTCGTGTCCCAGTACGTCTCTTGAGCCGCGGCCTCCTAACAAGCGAGATAGCGCTTCCCTCTGCGCTGCCTCCTCATTAGCTAGTCTCAACAGAGCGCGAGCTGCAACTTCGCCACTTTCTCCCATAGCTACCGCCTCTGATAACGTCCTGCCGCCCGGTAACTTCCGGTGGATGAACAGCGGAAGATCAGAAATATTAGCTGCAGAAATAACGTCAGCAGCGGATCGGAGCTCATACAACTTAGTAAGATTCTCAGGCTTAATCGAGCCTCCTGCCATCCAGTTATAGAGAGCTTGCCGGGATACGCCAAGACAGCGAGCCAGTTCAGACATTGAGAGGTTCAAGGTCGATCGTGTGTGTTCGATGTCCGAGTTGACAGCAAACCCGTTTGATTTCGGCCGTTCCGTCGTCGGCTTCCTAAATACGATCTTATCCTCACGAAGAGCATGATAACTGACGGTGTAATCGCCGCCGGTTCCAACGCTCAGACGCATGGTGGACTTAACAGGCGAAATTATGAACCAGCGCTCGACGTGATTTGGCGTTGTGTGGTCCATGGCGGTCAATCCCAAACTTTTAAAGCGTGCGGCGTTACCATTAATTCGAAGGAGCGGCCTAGGCTACTGTGAAGAGAGCGGAGCGTAGCCTCTAGATTGCTTAGATCGAAATCCCGGCGATCTTCTATCCAGCTATCTGTATCAATTATCGCGTACTGGCCGGAAACATTCGCAAATCTTTCTGTCGGCGTGAATTGGACCGGTTGCAAATCTTCCGGAAAGGCGACCATGCCCTCCTTCTGCGAAATCACCACAGCTCTACTTACGAGAGTGGATCTATCTAGGCTTGTTCGAGTTTCAGAGAGCGTGTGTTCTAGCTTTCTATCCGGGAAGCTGCTCGATAGGCCTAAGACCGCAGACTGCAAATAATCTGCGACCGACTCTTCTTTTCGTGGCAGGACTGCATCAAGGAAGCGAATCCCTACGCGCTCAGAGTAACTGAGGACCGCCTGCTTATGCAAAGTTTCCAGGCCTAAAGCGATCGCAGACAAAAATGGGCCGAAGGTGTCGTAATCGGTCGTCTGAAAGGTCATCCACGACTGATCAAGGACGAAGCCTGCCGTTTGCGACCGGTTCTTGAATAGGTGGCGAGTCGCAACTGTGGTCTTGGGCAACGTCACGCCCGTCATTTCCAGATGCGCCATCTGCAGGGTCGCAAAATCCGGATAACCGGCTCGGCGCAGGTCTTCTTGGATTGCCGGAATATAGGTATCGAGTGCAGCCAGCCGGTTGAACCTCACCTGTGCTAAGGCGAAATAGACCGGCGCGTTGTTCATCTTTTTGCCCATGACTAACCTCAATTGACACCGGAGTTGACACTTTACAAGTTGCTTTACAGTTGTGAAGGTGATTTATTTTTGACGCAAAGCAAAAACTTGCTGCGAGGCGCAGGGCAAAAAGTGAAATAAAATCAGTCGGTTATTTGGTATGAGTGTTGCTTTAGAGCGTTCTTTTTGCGGTCCATGCGTCAAAGGCAGCCGCTCCCGCCTCCCGCTCGGACCTCTTCAGGGTCTTTGCCCGGCGGCCGACGAGCTTCACGGGCTCGCGCATCCAATCCTGATCGAGCCATTCTTGAATGGTCGGCAGCTTGTTTATAGCCTCGATCAACGGAGCTTGAGGAACGTGAGTGTAGTGTCGGCTCATGTCGTCAGCGGCGTGCCCGAGAATCTGATCCTTTTTGTGCGGGTGGACGCCCTCGACCACTAACTGGGTCGAGACGGTATGCCGGGCGGTGTAGGGGGCCACGTCGAAGACATGGGTCCGCAGCCGGGCGGCGGCTATCCCCTTCTTCATCTGCCCGCCGTTGTCGTCATAGACGGTGAACGGCTCGTTTTCCCAAGTCCGTACCAGCCGCCCAGGCCGGTTCTCGACCATATCGGTCAGCATCGGAACAAGCGCCTGGTGGATCGGGACGCCGCGCGGCTCCCCAATCTTGGACTTCGGCAGCGTGATCCAGCGGTCCGCCACATTGACCTGTGACGTATTCATTGTGAACAGTTCGATCGGCCGCATGCCGGTGTAGAACAGGATCGTGAACACGGTCGCGTTGGCGACACCCAATCCCTTGATGAACTCCCAGGCAGTCCCGTAGGGCACTGGATACGAGCCGACGCGCTTCGGTCCGAAGCTCACGACGTTCGTCCCCTTCGGCTTCTTCGGCCTGATCCAGCGCTTCGGCTGTGCCCACTCCATCCGCTCGGCATGCGACCAAATCGCAATGAAGGGTGTCCATAGCTGGCGGTTGAGTGTGTCGGGCCGGACGCTCGGATAGAGCGTCTTGCCGATCTCATTCATCTGCGCTTGCGTGATGTTTTTCAGCGGCACGCCTATCAAGTGCGACATGAGGCCGGACCATTTCCCGGTCTCTTCATCGAAGGTACCAAGGAAGCGCGGCGACCCACCGTTCTCCAGATAGGACTCCGCTGCCTGATCGAACGTCACCACGGCCTTCTTACCATGGACCTGTTCGTCCAGCAGTTCCTTCTCTAGTTTGACGCGGAGACCCTCGGCCGCCGCTTTGTTAGTAGTTTTTGTAGATTGCCGGATTTCGTTGCCTTGGGCGTCCGTCCCCCGGATGATCCAACTGTGGTGATCCTCCCGCCGCCACAAGTAGAGTCGCATGATGACCTCATTCCATTGAAGATAGTGACGATGTCCGCTTCGATAAATCGATAGTCGCGGCCGACGCGAGCGGCGTTCGGCAGATGCTTGGCAACCAAGCCGTAGAGCGTCTTGCGAGAGACGCGAAGACGAGCCATTACGTCGGCTGTGGTCATCACCGTGTTGAGGGGCATGTTATCGTTAGCGGCCTTCATCGCCGTCGCCTCTCTCTCGCTGATATGTGCCGAGCCCCAAGGCTTCCGGTTTTTAACCGGTATATCCTTCGAGTCAATGGATAAAACGGATACATAGAACGCGCGGAATGCCAGCCTGCTAACGCTCAGCAGGCAGGCTTAGGGGCCTCGCGGCCCTCGAACACGTCAATCTGCACGCCCGCCTCGCGGAGCATGATCTCGGCTTCCGCCATGTCGGCATGCCACTGCTCATCGGTCGGTTCGCAGGGCACGCAAACCAGGCGCTCGATGCCGGACTGAATGATCGCGCGGGCGCAATCGCTGCACGGAAACCATGGCAGATAAATCGTGCAGCCGAGTGTGCTCGCGCCACGCGCGGCAGCGTTATAGATGGCATTGCGCTCGGCGTGCTCGGTCCATTTGTACTTGAGGGGGCGCATATGACGGGCCTCGACATTGTCGTTCACGCGGCGCGGAAAGCCGTTCCACCCCATCGAGATCGCAACGTCACGACGGTCCACTATGACGCAGCCGATCTTGCGGCTGCGATCCTTGCTCTGCGATGCGGCCTGGGCGGCGCATTGCATCCAAAAGTCCAGACGGTCCGCCATCACGCGACATCCAAGGCTGGGAGGGTGACGGAGGCGCGCACCTTGCGCACACCGGCGATCACGTCGTCGAGGCGCATGGTGATCTCGAAGGCGCGAAAGCGCGCGTCGAGCAATGCGAAGGATATGGAGTCAGCGTCGGGCTTCGCGCCGCGCGTGACGGCGGCAACGATCATCTGCGCGGTGGTCGGATCAGTGCATGGCATCGGTGGGCATGTCCTGCAAAAGAGCGTGCTGGTCGGGATGGATGACGCCCCGTTCCTTCCGCCGCGACTTGAACCGCACCGGCTTGATCGCGGTGGGATCGCGGAGGAACGGGAAGCGCTCGTGAATGCCGGTGACGATCTCGATGAGCGCCGTGATCGTTTGCGGCATCGTGAGGCCGAGCTTGTCGGCGATGGGCTGAAGCTCGGAGCGGACTTCCTCGGGCAGAGCCTTCGCACGGGGCACCGCAACGAAGTCCCAGCCCAGGAAGCCGAGCACGGCTTCGAGCGATTCGAGACCCGGCTTGTTCTTGCGACGCCATGCCTTGATAGACGCGCGCCGAACGCCGGAACCTTCCTCGGTCTCGTCATAGGTGAAGCGGAGGCGTGCCATCTCCGCGAACACCAATTTCACATGTGGGCCGACGCGGTCGGGCATAGTGACCGTGCGCCGGTTTGCCCGATCGCGCCGATGACTAATCATGCCGCTGCTCCCCATGGGAGGCTAACGCGGCCGACACGCTTGGGGGCCTTGCCGTTGCCGCCCGAGCCTGCCTTGCAGCCGCACGAGTGAACGCGGCGTTCGATGATGTCGCGCTCAGAAATCGACTTGGTGTTGCCGCAGCAACATTCACATAGCCAACGCCGTCCGGCGGTGACGCGCTGATCTTCTGAGGCCACCACCATATAGCTGAAGCGATGGCCGACAAGAGATTCGTAGTTGCTGAGCTGGCGAGGGCTTCCCGCAAGACAGCCGCACGACTTAACGCCTCCGCTGCGGAGATCGCTTTGCGGCGCTGTCGTGTGATTGCCGCAAGAGCAGCGGCAAAACCAAATCGCACCACGGTCGTTCCATGCGACCTTCTCGACGACGGTCAAGAGACCGAATGTCTTTCCAGCAAGGGCAACTGCCTTGGGCTTCAGGTGCCCGCACGAGCGAGTATGGCCGCTCTTGAGAAGGCTGCTCTTGGCGAAGGTCTCCTGCCCGCAAGAGCAGGAGCACCGCCAGTATGCTTTACCGTCCCGCGATCCGGCCCGGTCGAGCACAGTCAGCTCGCCGAACACGATCCCGGTGAGATCGACAAGGCTACCCATGCTTCGGACCCGCTGCCATCTCGGTCGAGATGTTCATCATGCCGATCGCGCCGATCAACTCCGGTTCGTCTTCGGCCTGGAACAGCACGCGACGGTTCGTATGATCGGGATGGAGCGCGATGGTGGAGACCTTGAATGCTCCAAGCATGGTCTTCAGGTATTGACCGTTGAGGCCGAACGACGCCACATCTCCGTTGATGTCGGCCTCGACGATGTCAACGCCGCCGCCGGTCTGGCCGCCGACCGCCACGACGAAGCCTTCGTCAGAGCCTGCGCACTGGAGCCGGTAGCCTTGGTCCTTTTGTGCAAACGGTTCGAGCAGGGCGACCGCGCTGGCGCATGCGTCGCGCTCCAGCTTGATCCGCGTCTCGCTCGGGTTGGATACGAGCGGCGTGTAGTTAGGATAGGTGCCGAGCAACAACGAAGAGCAGAAGCGCGTCGTTTCGGTCGAGACGAAGATGGAGTGCTCGTTGATGACGACTTGCACGTCTTCGGCAGCGCGGAACAAGCGGATGATCTGCGACACCGTCTCGGCGCTCAAGATGATGCCGGGCCGACCGCTGCCGTCCACGGGCATGTCTTCGGCTCCCTCGGGAGCAGGGATCGATGTCATGATCAGGATCATTCCGGTGGTGCCAACGGCCGCGAGACGCTTCCCCGTGACGTGGAAGAACACGCCCTGCATCGGCGAGTTTGGCACGGTTGATAGCTCGGTGGCGGTGTGGCCGAACAACTTGACGAAGTCCGAGCCGTCGATGGTGAACGTCGCGCCTTCTTCCTGATACTGGCGAGCAGGCCAGTCTTCGGCAGCCAGGGTAGGGAAGCTCGTGCGCGAGCGGCCTGCCTTGACGATCATCTCGTGCTTCGAATCGTCATAGTCGATGGTGACCTCGACGCCCTTCGGGAGCCGGTCCACGACCATCTTCAGCTTGCTTGCGTCAACCGTCGTCGAGCCTTCGCGCTCCATGGCGCACTCGCCGGACGCCTCGACTTGCATGCTGAAGTCGGTGGTGGCGACGTGCAGCACGCCGTCCTTCGCGATGATGCGCGCGTTGTTGGCGATGACGGCGGGCGAGTTCTTAGGCGCGCTCGAAACGCCGCGCGCAACGATGTCCGCGAGCTTGTCGCGATTGATCTTCAACTTCACAGAAGTTCCCCTTCCTTCGGTTTGCGGAAATGACGTGCCGAACCGGCGTGCTGGAGGCACGCGGCGCTCGACTGAAATTTGGGATGGATGAAGCGCTCCAGACGGAGCAGTGCATCCTCATAGTCGCCAGCGCGGATCACCGCGTCGATCTCGCCAGCGATGCGCGTGTATTCGAGCGCGGCGAGATGGCGGCGGGCCACCATCGGATCGCCCTCCGCGAGGGCGGCACGCGCGCGGCGTAACGTGAGTGTGTCGGGGCGCGTGACGTTAGACATGGGCGGGCCGTGTCATGTCGATGCAGCCGTAGAAGCGATGCTCAGGGACGCCCGGCGGATGCACCACGCGGCCATCTAGCGCGCGCAGCTTGAATGGCCGCCGTGATTTCAGCGCGCCATCGAGCGCAGCAAGCATTCCGCGCGACCACCCACGGTCGGTGTAGAAGACCGAGTAGTCGGCGGCCTTGCGCCACGCGAGCCCGAGCGCGATCCCATGGGAACGCTCGCCCGGATCGTCGTCGTTCAAGACCTGGGTGAGGAGAAGATGCGAAGCCTGGGCGCTCTCATTGCGGAGCGCGCAGTCTTTGAGACAGCGACGCGCATAGGCGACGTTCGCTTCGATATCGCCAGCGTAGGGCGACTCCAGAATGACAAGTTTGATTGACATGGTCCGTTGCCCCTCCCGAGAGGCCGCAACGGACGCTACAGAGTTATATCCGTTTCGTCAACGGATATAACGGCAGGACATGGCGGATAATTTTAAGGTCAGGCGAGTTCACAACTTCCGATGATGCGATCCAGCGACTTAACCTGGGCGCGAGGTAGTTCGACAATAGTACCGTCGCTCAGCATGCGGACGGTGATCTTGTCGATCGAGATCGTCACCACTTCGCGGATCGCCACGCGGTTGTCCGTTTGTCGAACCACGGCGAAGCCTCCGTGGACCACTTGCTTGTCGGGGTTGACGATCACCACCTCGCCCGCTCGGAAACGAGGAGCCATCGTATCGTCCGGAACAGCGATGCAATACACGTCGTTGGTCAACGGCATGACGAAAGGCGCTCTGCGCGAGTTCTGGAGTGCAAAGAAGCCATCGGGGTCGGTAAGGCCGGTCTGGTAGAGGCTGATCTGCTTCATCACGAGAGCGACGGGCTCAACGTTCTGTGCAGCAATAGCAGTTGCAGCAGTTCTGGGAGTGTCCTGCTCGCCAACTAGGTAGGCATAGTCGCAATCTAGGATCGGGGCGAGCTTGATCAGCCCCTCCTTGGTTGGGTTGAGGGACTTGCCCGAGAGCAGATCGTTCACATAGGAGAGGCCGAGCCCAGCTCTTCGGGAAAGCTCGTTGCGCGCAGTCTTCATCCGCGCAACTCGCTCAGTAACGCGCTCTTTGATGATGTCGAGTTGTGGATGCACTCGATGCTTGCGCTCGGGCTTAACGGCCTTCGCCATAGTTCCATCCTCTGTCCGGCCGATACGCACTACCATATTCGTCGTCCTTCAATTCTTGAAGACGAGCGGCAGGCTTTTCAAAAGGTTTGAAGCACCTAACCCGTCAATTCATTCGCTGAAAAATCACACATTGCACTCTCCGGTGCATTTTATCCGTTTTATCCGTTGACCAGACTCGATACGTCCGTTAGATAAAGTTCAACGGCATCAGCGGAACGTTACCGCTGATTCGGCATAAAGCCGGAAAATCGACGGATGTCAAGCTGCGGCAACGGATAAAAATGACTGAGCTATCGAGGCAAGAGCTTGTGGTTAAAGTGGCCGCGCTCACTGCCACCATTGAAGACATGCGCCGCTCCATGGTGCTCGCGGGCTCCTTGCCCCCGGCCTGGAGGCTGACCCCGAAAGAGCGCGACCTGTTCCTGGCGCTGATCGCCAACGAGACCGTCACAAAGCCGATGGCGATGGTGATCCTCTACGGGGCCAATGAGGACCGCCGCGAAACCCATTCGGTCGATGTCTTCATATCGCGCATCCGGCGCAAGACCGAAGACCACGCCGTCACCATCGAGACCATCAATCGCACCGGCTATCGGCTGGTGGATCGGCTCGTATGGGCGAAGACCTTGAAGCTCGACACTACCGTCGCGCACTAACCGGGGAGCCGAATGGCAATCTCACTCAAGAGTATCAAGAAGAAGACGGCGGCCGAGTTGCAGCCGATCTTCACGATCTATGGCGTGCCGAAGGTCGGCAAGTCATCGCTTGCTGCCGAGTTTCCGCGTCCGATCTTCATTCAGACCGCAGAAGGCGAGAGCGTTCCGGCGGGCGTCGTTGCGGAAACGCTCGAAGTCCGCAACTACGCGGAACTGTGCGAAGCGATCACCGTGCTCGTCTCCGACGACCACAATTACGGCACGGCGATCTTCGACTCGACCACGGGCCTGGAGAACATCATCCGCGCGGAGGCTTGCGCCCGGAATGGTTGGAAGAACATCGAAGACCCCGGCTACGGCAAGGGTTACAAGATCGCCGCTGGCATCTTCCTCGAATACATCGACGGCATCATGACCCTGCGTCGTGAACGCAATATGTCGATCGTGCAACTCGGTCACTGCGATATCTCGCGCTTCGATTCGCCCGCGACCGACCCGTACTCCCGCTATCGCATCAATCTCCACAAGGATGCGGCGGATATCGTCGAGGCGAACAGCGATGTGATCGCGTTCGTCAACTTCAAGGCCAGCATCAAGAAAGTCGATGCGGGCTTCAACAAGCAACTCACCCACGCCGAAGGCGGCGGCACCCGTTGGATGTTCCTCGAAGAGCGTCCCAGCCACATTGCGGGCAACCGCTTCGGCATGCCGCCCGAACTGCAATTCCGCAAGGGCGAGGGATACAAGGCGCTCGCCAAGTATCTGCCGCCGGTGCCGGAAGCCGCCTGACACCCTTTCCATCAACGCCATAGCATCCAAGGGAGCAACACATGGCAGACTTCGGCGTAAACCTCAACGACGTGGACGCAGCTAACAGCAACGCATCAGGTGGTGGTGGTCCCATCATCCCGCGCGGCCGTTACGGCTTCCAGATCGTCGAGGGCGAGATCAAGCAAAACTCGAAGAAGAACGGCGACAACTACGCGTTCAAGGCCGAGTGCACCGACGAAGGTCCGTACTTCAAATCGTTCGTGTACGGCACCATCGTCCTGTCCAACCCCAGCGCCTGGGCGCAGAACAACGGCCACGCACAGTTGCAGGCGCTCGGCATGGCGATGGGCTTCGCGAAGGGTGAGTTCACCAACACGGACATGGCGCTCTATCAGCCGTTCGTCGCCGATCTCGACATCGAAACCTACAAGAAGGACGGCCAGGACAAGGAACGCAACGTCTTCGCCGCGTACATTCACGAGGGTAACGCTCACACCGAGCCGCCGTCCGAGAAGGCCCCGGCCACGGCCGCTGCGAACGACAACAACGCCGCACAGACCAACGCGGCGAACAACAACCAGCCGAACCCCTCGACCGCTCGCCAGACGCAGAACGGCGGTTCGGCTCCGTCCACCGGCGGCGCGGCAGGCGGCCGTGCGATGCCTTGGAAGCGCTCCGCTTAACGGCGCGCTGACCTTAAGCCGGGGCTTCGGCCCCGGCTCCTAACTCTCTCCCTCCCAACAGACTGCAGTCTGCCCAACGCGCCCTTCGGCGCGAACGATAGAGGTTTGCCCGATGGCCGAGTTTCCGGTCCTCCACAATCCGACGACGGCCGCGATCTATGAGGCTTACGCGAAGTCGCGCGCCCAGGCTTGGGACGCGATGGGCATCTCGATCTCGTTGCTCGGCGAGGAGTGCGAGCGAGCCCTCTGGTACGCCTTCCGCTGGGCTTCAAAGCCGGAAGTCATCGACGGCTTGAAGGCGATCACCTTCGAGACCGGCGAAATCGAAGAAACCCGTCTGCTCAACGCGCTGCGCATGATCGGCTGCGAAGTGGACGAAGTTGACAGTCGCGGGAAGCAATACCGCGCAAGCGCCATCGCCGGACACGTTCGCGGCAAGATGGACGGAAAAGTGCTTGGTCTCCCCGAAGCGCCGAAGACTTGGCACATCGTCGAGTGCAAGTCGATGAAGGACACCTATTGGGACAAAGTGAAGAAGCACGGCGTTCGCGAGGGCTACTTCTCCCATTGGGTCCAGCTCAACACCTATTGCCATCTCTTCGGCTTCGAGCGCGGCCTCTACATCTGCCGGAACAAGAACACCGGCGAGGTCTACAGCGAACGCATTCACACCGACCACGTCGAGGCGATCCGGCTTCTTGAACGCGCTGAGCGGATCGTCAACTACGCCAATCCGCCGATGAAGCTGCACAACGACCCGAAGGCGAAAGCCGCCTTCAAGTGCCGGACCATGTGCAGCCACAAGGCGATCTGCCACGACGGGGAGTTCGCACGCGTGTCGTGCCGGTCGTGCCTGCATGCCACGCCTGAGCATTTCGGCGACGCCGCGTGGTCCTGCGCGCGCTGGGGCAAGCCACTCACCCTCGCGGAGCAGAAGGCCGGGTGCCCGGCTCATCTCTTCATTCCGACGCTCGTGCCCGGCGAGGTGATCGACTCCAGCGAGAAAGAAGAATGGATTCTCTACACGCTGCGTGACGGCCGCGAGTGGCGTGACGGCTCCAAGCCCACGACTCGCTATTGGCACCATCCCGAAAGTTGCTCCGTCTTCACCACGCAATCAGACGAAGCGGACCCCCGCGAAGGTGGCGGCGCGGACGCAGTGCTGGTCGAGGAGATCACGGCCGAGCAGTTCGAACAACTCAGCAAGCACTACACAACCGGGGAAGTCCATGACGATGTTTACTAACCGCGTCCGTTTCATCACTGCCAAGCACCGCCAGTGTAAGTTCTTCCTGCCCGGCGAGAGCGGCGCGCATGGCTTCGTCTGCGGAGAGCCGACCGCAATTGATAGGTCGTTCTGTGACCACCACCACGCACACTGCTTCAAGACCCTCACGCCAGTCAGCCGCGCGACGGCTCGGTTCGATGATCAGTCCGTAGCCGAGATCGATATCGAGGACGCCGAGCACGAGCTGACGGAGTTGGTCTGGTGAGGATGCCGTTGATCTATGCCGACCCGGCGTGGACCTTCGAGACGTGGTCGGAGGAGGGCAAGGAACACTCGCCCGAGCAGCACTATGACTGCATGACCCTGGAGCAAATTCAGGCGTTGCCCGTTGCCGAGATCGCCGCCGAAGACTCGTGCTGCCTCATGTGGGTTGTCGATCCGCTGCTTAAGCAGGGCATCGAGACCCTTGAGCGGTGGGGCTTCAACTACGTCACGGTGGGCTTCTACTACGTGAAGCTCGGTCGTGCACTGAAGCCGCATCTCGGTATGGGGTATTGGACGCGCGCCAATCCCGAGATTTGCATCTTTGGCACTCGGGGCCGCCCGCAGCGCAAGGGCAAGGGCGTCGCACGCTTGATCCTCGATCTGGATCACGAGGAGCGGACGCTACTTCAGCCGCGCGGTCAGCATTCGGTGAAGCCGCTCGAAGCTTATTCGCGGATCGAGCGCCTTGTCGATGGGCCTTACCTCGAAATGTTCGCCCGGTACGCACAACCCGGCTGGCACCAATGGGGCAACGAAGTGGGCAAGACCGGCGGCGTCCCGAACCTCTTTCACCTTCCGGGCTTTCCCGCACGGGCGGCCAACGACAACTCACTCTTCGGGGGCATCAATGTCGCTTAAACATCCGCTCGACATTCTCAGCGCGCACTTTACCGACGTGCAGCGCCAGGGCATGACGCCAACGCCCGGATGCGGCGCGGGGCTCGTTGAGGCCGCGCTTGCCCGCGCCGGGCTCACCATCATCTCGACCGACGTAGTCGCAGCGCTCGCCGCCATCGTCACGCATGGCAGCGCGAACGTGTGGCAGGTATCGTCGCTTCTGACGCGGCTGGGCCTTGCCAAGATCGTTCCGTATGACCCGGCGCGGCATGACGCCTACGGCGCGGAGATCGAGGAAGGCGCGGAGTATCTTGAGTATTCGGACGCTCTGAAGTTGGCGCTTCGCAAGTCGGCGCAGACGTTGCACGGGGCGATGCACTGATGCCCGTCAATCTCCGCGACTATCAGCGCAAGGCTTGCGACGCGCCCTATGAGTATTGGGCCGAGAAGCCCAAGGGAAACCCTCTTATCGTCGTCCCAACCGGCGGCGGCAAATCCATGATCCTGGGCACGATCTGCGAAGAGTTCATCGGCATGGAGCCGACGACGCGCATGATCATGGCGACGCACGTCAAGGAGTTGGTGCAGCAAAACTTCGAAGAGCTGTTGGGCATCTGGCCGTTCGCACCGGCCGGTGTCTACGCGGCTTCGTTGAAGCGCAAAGAGGTGCACAACCAGATCACCTTCGGCAGCATTCAATCGATGTTCCGAGTGGCCGAGAAGTTTGGCCGCATCGACGTTCTCTTGATCGACGAAGCGCATCTCGTGCCGCCGGATGAAGCCGCCATGTACGGCAAGTTCATCAAGGCGCTTCGCGCCGTGAACTCTGACATGCTGATCTTGGGGCTAACCGCCACGCCCTACAGGCTCAACTCGGGCATGCTCACCGAAGGCGACGACGCGCTGTTCGATGACATCATCTATGAAATCTCGATCAAAGAACTGATCGATATGGGCTACCTGTGTCCGCTGGTCTCGAAGGCCACGCAGACGGTGTTCGATCTCAAGGGCGTTGGCCGGTCCGGCGGCGACTTCAAGATCGGGGCGCTTCAGGCTGCTGTCGATAAGCATCCGGTCACGGAAGCAGCCGTCAAGGAAGTGATCGCATTCGCGAACAGCAACGAGCATCCGCGCAAGTCGTGGCTGTTCTTCTGCTCGGGCGTGGAGCACGCCTTGCACGTCCGCGACGAAGTCCGGCGTCACGGCTATTCGTGCGAGGCAATCCACGGCGACACCGATGACGGGGATCGCGAGCGCTGGATCAGGGAGTTTAAGGCGGGCAAGATCACGGCGCTCACCAATGCGAACGTGCTGACGACCGGCTTCAATGCGCCGCGCACCGATCTGCTCGCGATGTTGCGACCGACTGAATCCACTGCGCTCTACGTCCAGATGGTCGGCCGTGGCACGCGCTGCATGGGCAAGGACATCCACGAGTCGATCCGCAACGGTAAGTCTGACTGCCTGGTTCTCGACTTCGCGGGCAACGTGCGGCGGCATGGTCCGGTCGATCAGGTGAAGGTGCGGAAACCTGGCAAGGGCGGTGGTGAAGCGCCGGTCAAGGAATGCCCCGAGTGTCACTCGCTGATCTTCGCGGGGCTGCGCGAGTGTCCGGACTGCGGCCACGCGTTCGAGCGCGATGTCGAGAAGAACATCAAGCAAACCGCCGACGCGGTGCCGATCCTGTCCACCTCGAAGCCCAATTGGGTGAAGGTCAACCGGCGCACGTTCTATCGCCACGATAAGCCCGGTGGCACCCCGAGCGTCCGCGTCGAGTACATGTGCGGCTTCACGGTGCACAAGGAATGGATTTGCCCGGAGCACAAGGGCTTCGCTCGGGTGAAGTTCGAGAAGTGGTGGAAGGAACATGGCGGCGGCGATGACGCGCCGTTTACCATCAACGACACGCTCACGCAGGCGAGCAAGAAGGTGCTGCGCGAGACGACCGAGATCATGATCCGCGCCAACGGTCGGCACTATGAGGTGATCGGCCGGAAGCTCGGCTCGCCCGGCGTCTTGACGCAGGACAACTTCGTTTCGGTGCAGCCGTCACGCGAAGAGATCGTTGCTCGGAACTATGAACTCAACGGGAAGCCGGAGGAGGCGGCCCGCTACCGCGCCCAAGTCGCGGCAAGGCAGGCGACGGCGAACGACAATGCTCGGCCGACGATGCCGGGTGTGAGCCGCGCGTCGGCGGCAAAGGCGTCGATGCCTGGGCATGCAAAGCCGGTGGCGCAGCTTCGCACGAGCGCCCCGTGGACCGCCGAAGACAAAGACGTGTTCGCCAGCACTTGGGGCAAGCACGATTTCGACGACGATATTCCATTCTGAGGGGACGGGCACATGAGTGCACCAAACGCAAAGCGGGTTCTTCGCCGCAACGAGATTTATGTGAAGCTCTCGAAGTACTGCGATGGGCAGGGCTACCGCTATGAGCCCATCATCGGCGGGAGGCACCACTACATTGAGGTCTTCATCGGCGAGGGGAGGCCCGTTCGGATGATCTTCTCGGCGAGCGCTAGCGACTACCGCGCCGCTAACAACGCTCTCACGGTGCTCAAGCGCCTCATTCGCGAACGTCAGGCGAGCAATGACAACAACAAGGTTTGATCCCGAGCCGGTTTGCTGCGGCGTCTGCAAGCGGCTGGCGGTCGGGATTGGATATGCGCCGAAGCAGGGCAAGCCTGTTCTTTGGCTCTGCACGGATGCGACGTGCATCTCTTTGGGGGAGAGTGTTTTCAAGATGGCACCGAAGACTCTGAGCGCTCACGAGCTATTTGCGCTCGACGAAGCTGGCGAGGCCGCTGGCGCATACCTCGAAAGCATCGGCAAGTTCGATCTCACGCAGTTGTCTCAGGCTGAGTGGTCGCAGTTCCTGAAGACGGTTCTCAACACTTATGGCGAGCGCATGCGCGCGCGCCTGCTCTCTCACACTGCTCCGTTCTGAAGGCTGCCGTTATGTCTGAATCTCCATTCGCCCAGGTCGGCCCGACGCTGTACGAAAAGGGCTACTCGCCGATCCCGATCATGCCCGGCAACAAGGTTCCCGGCCTCATGGTCGGCGATGAGTGGCGCATGTTCAAGGGCTGGAATGAGTTCTGCGTTGAGCGGCCGTCGCAATTCCAGATTCACCAGTGGGCCAAATGGCCGGACGCGGGTGTGGGCATCGCTTGCGGCCGTGGCCTGATCTGCATCGACATAGATCAGGAAGAGATCATCGAGCCGCTGCTCGCGATCCTGCCGGTGTCCTATGTCCAGAAGAAGGGTCGCAAAGGCATCTCGCTTTTCTATCAGGGCAACACGGACATCATCCGTTCGAAGAACTACCGCACGCCCGACCGCGTCGGCCTTGTCGATCTGCTCGCCGAAGGTAAGCAAACGGTCCTGCCGCCCTCCATCCATCCCGACACTGGCGAACCCTACTATTGGTGGACCGACGAGACGCTGCTCGATGTTGGCCTCGCTGCTCTGACCGAGCTGCCGAACGATATCGGCGAGCAGATCGGCGAGTTGCTGCGCGCGTTTGGCTATGACCCGGACGGCGACCGGGCGCCGGACCCGGCCGGTTCCGACCATCCGGACACGGTGAGTAGCCACACCTCGAACTTCTTCCGGAAGCTCAACGAGGACGCGCTCGCACGGATCGATGCGTGGGCACCGAAGCTCAACCTCCCGAAGGGGCGCTTCCTTGGCCGCGTCTATCGCGCCGTGGCTCCGTGGCGCGCCTCGGGCTCGGGCCGCCCCATGAGCCGCCGTTCGGCGAACCTCTCGATCTCGCCGGGGGGCATTGAGGACTTCGGCACCGGCGAGAGCTTCACGGCGCTCAACGTCGTGATGAAGACGTTGCAGATCCCCGACTCCGAGTTGGACGCGGCCGTGCAGTGGCTCGGCGGCTGCCTGGGCTATGACTTCTCGCCGAACATCACCCTGACCATGGGGCCGAAGACGCTGGCGATGCTGGCGGCACGTGAGGCCCGTGAGCGCGGCGAGGAGCCGCCGGTGCGCTCAGCGATCGAGGAGGCATTGACGCCCCCGCCGCATCCCGAATGGCACCCCACGGTCATCCCTGGGGCCGTGGAGCGGCCCGCCGGCGGTGACCTCGCTGCCTACCTCACCACGCCGCCCAGCGAGCCCGCTGCGGCTCCTGCGGAGCCCGCCGGTGAGTTGGCTGGGGAAGTGAAGCCCAACGCACCGGAGACTCCCCCAGCGTCGTCTATGGTCGAGCTGGAGGCCCTTTGCCGTGGCATCCCCGGACTCGTCGGCGAGCTGGTCGAATGGATGGCGTGTTCGTCGTCCAGTCCGTCGCGGCCGTGCGCCCTCGGGCCTGCTCTGCTTTGGGTTGGGACGATCGCGGGCCGTCATCAGGCCGGGCCCACCGATCTGCGCACCAACCTCAACGTGGTGACCCTGGCACCGCCTGGTTACGGCAAGGATCACGCGCGGCAAGCGCTCTACCGGCTCGCGACGAAGACGGGTCTGTTCCGCTTCATGGCGCCGGAGAACTTCCTGTCGGACTCCGCGCTTCGCAAGACGATCGAGCAGAACCCGGTCATGATGTCGATGATGGACGAGTTCGGCGGCTTCATCGGCAAGATCATGGACCGGCGGGCCGGGGCGCACCAATCGAACTTGCGCCACATGATCCTTCAGCTCTTCACGACCTCGAACAGCGTCTACACGGGGGCGGCAGCCGCCCAGGAACAGGCGACGCCGATCCATCAGCCGTGCTTCTCGATCTATGGGACCACGACGCCGCATGACTTCTGGCCGTCGATGTCCGGCCGGGGCGTCGGGGACGGCTTCCTGCCGCGTTGGCTCGTGCTGCCGATCTCGGGCAAGCCGTTGCTCGATCAGCCGATAACGCAGCCCTATCAGCCGCCGGACCGGATCGTCGAGGCGAGCCGTGCTGTGTTCAAGCTCTCGCGCCGTGGTGCCAACCTGCCGGACATGGCGTCGCAGCCGGTGATCAACCCGATCGTTGCCGAGTGGGGCGGGGACGGCTTCGAAGCCTTCAAGTGGTATCGGCAGCACTTCGCGAAGTGCTCCGAAGAGGCAAGCGAGGACAGTAAGGTTCTGTGGACCCGCTCGATCGAGATCATGTTGCGGATCGCCCATATCGTGGCGATCGGTATCAACCCCGAGCGGCCGATGCTCACGGACGATTTGGTCGATTGGGCCGGGCGGCTTACCGAGCTTTCGACCAAGTCCTGCATCGTCGAAATGAAGGATCGGCTTGCCTCGAACGATAAGCAGGCGGAATACCTGTTCGTGCGGCGGCTGATCAAGGAAGCTGGTCAGGCGGGGATCACCACGGTCGCGCTGAAGCAACAGATCAACGGGCTCTTCGATAACGCCCGTTACGAGTCGATCATCAAACAGCTTCAGGACGCAAATCAGGTGCATGGTCGGATGGCGACGGGGCCGAAGGGAGGACGCCCGACGTTTCGCTACTTCGCCGCCGCTGCGGCGCAGCAAAGGTGACTTTAAGGGGCAGCCTGTACCCTTGTGAATAGTGCGGATAGTCCGCGGCAATTACACCGCGTGCGCTGCGCTCGTGCCACCATCAGAGCCTGATTCGATTGGAGAGCGGTCGAGATCTATGGCAGTGGACGACGGGATTGAACGGCGTGGGCTAATGTTGGTGCTGTCGGGGCCTTCGGGTGTCGGTGTCACCACGCTATCGCGCCTTCTGATCGAGCGCATAGGCGGGCTGCGGCTCTCGGTCTCGGTGACGACGCGCGCGATGAGGCCCGGAGAGGTAGACGGTCGCGACTATCATTTCGTTCCCCGCGCAGCATTCGAGGACATGGTCAAGCGGCAAGAGCTGCTAGAATGGGCCACCGTGTTCGATAACCGGTACGGGTCGCCGCGCGCGCCAGTCGAAGCGGCGCTCTCCGCCGGGGAGGACGTGCTATTCGACATCGATTGGCAGGGTACGCAGCAGTTGCGAGAGAAGGCACGACAGGATGTCGTTAGCATCTTCATCCTGCCGCCCTCGACCGCCGATCTCCAGAAGCGTCTCTACGCGAGGGCGCAAGATTCCAATGAGGTGATCCGCAAACGCATGAGCGGCGCCAGCCGCGAAATGAGTCACTGGGCGGAGTACGATTACATTGTCGTCAACCGCAACCTCGACGAGGCGTTCGCAGAGGTGCAGTCGATCCTGAGGGGGGAGCGTTTAAAACGCGAACGGCGCGTTGGATTGACCGATCAAGTCCGAGCTCTCCAGGCTGCGGTCGAGGAAGACGTAAAATCCACGCCTGATGTTGCCGCGATCAATGTAGCCCCGGTCGGCACTTCGACGACCGAAGTTTCCAGCGCTGACGGGGGTACCGACGTGACGGCTCTGAGCGCGCGCAGCCAAGCAACGGTGACAGGTGGCGCTCTCCCATTGGGCGAATTTCGGCTGGATGTCTCCCAAGGGGCCCCCTCAACTCGAGCCGACACAACTCAGTTGCGGGTCGACTCCTTTGAGTCGCTGCAAGCCCGGGTTGCTGTGTTGGAAGCCGTCTTAGCAAATCGACCGCCCGGGATGGGTCACAACCGAGGCCCAGACATTGACGATGGGCTGAGTGTCGACGAAGCGGAAATTCGGACCTTTATTTCGCGCCTAAAGGACCAGCGAGCGACCACACCGGTTGACCTTCCAAAGCTGACCGAAGCAGCCCAAGTTGCCGATCCAACAGTCAACAAGTGGCGAGAGCGAACGGATGAGTTTGCGAAGGGTGTATTGAAGGGTGGGGGATTTGCCGCCGGCAAGGTCGCTGTCGAGAAGCTCGCGCAGGCTGCGTGGGTTCAATCTGTTTATTCAGCTCTGCAAGCCGTATTCGAAAGCCTCGTACATTGGCTGAACCTTTTTTAGTGTCATCCCTCGAGTCATGCGCCGAAACCACTCTTGCGTCTGTTGCTGCGATTCGTATGCACCTACTTTGAGCCGGCCGGAGCGAGCCCTAAAATACGGCGACGAGGGATCACCCATCATCATCGGTCGCCGCTGCTACAGCGGATTGGACCTCAATACTGCTCGGCAGGTTGTCGAAAACTAGCCTGCCTGCCTCGGCCGGCGCAGGCGTATCGATCCACAAATGCGGGACGGGCGCAGCATTCCCAAAGGCGAGGGCCTTCGTCGGCGACGTGCCTTTCACCGCCGAGATCACAGGCGCTTCACAAGTGAGGGAACACGCTCCCATGAACGTGGCGAACACCAGCGCGAGCAGCTGCACTATACAGCGAAGTCGCGACCGGCTCCTCTCACTGGCATAGTGGCGTAGTGCGATTGCGCAAATCTGACTGTCTGTCGGCCCCAACAACGTCTCTTCAGAACTACTAAGCGCAATGGCCAAGGCCAGTGCGTCGCCCTTGCTAATCACTTTAGATCGTCTCCTTGCGCCGTCTTTGGGCCGGCCGTGCCCCCCGGTGGTTAATGCCCCAGATCGATTGTTAGAGTACAATAATACCGCGATGTATTTCCGTCCAAGACCACCCGTCAATTGGAAAAGGACGGAAATAGTCGGCAAGGTTATGGAAACGTGTCGGCCGCCGCACCGCTCGAACGCACGTTGGCCGCACGCAGAACCTTGCGGCCGTAGGCAGTGCAAGCAGGCCGCCCGTAGACCCCACGTTGATAGAGGCTGATTCCTGCGCAACCACTGCCGGCGCGGCTGATGGCGATCTTCAGATACAGAAGCCCCGCGCTGAGGCCGGTGCTGCAATCGTATAGATTCCCCGTCACGCCTACGGACCGCGCGGTAGCCGGCTTGACCTGCATGATCCCGCGCTCACCGGCGCGGCCAGTGAGGCGGCAGTTATAGTTGCTTTCGACGCGGATCACAGCATGAACAAGGCTGCGCGAGAGCCCGTGCCGATCTGCGGCCGTATTGATCAACTCATCCAGTTCGGACCCAGCGGATGCGGGCACGGCAGTAGCGATCACGCTCGCGGCAGCGAGCGCGCTGATAAGGCGCGTCATGTCCAGTTCTCCTAAGCCGCGATCTCTTCGTAAGCGAAGCGACGGGCTTCGTCGCGGCGACGCTGATTTTCCTTGTGCGTCACCATCTCCAGATGATCCGCATTCACGCAGCGGCGTGTGCGGCAGCGATGATCGAGTTGCTTGCGGGGAGGGATCGGACCGTGTTCGAGCACGTACATCACAATATGGACGGCCATGGTGCCGCCATCGAGACACATCCTCGGATAATCCTTCCCTCGCCCGGCACTCCCCGATGTAGGCCCTGTCCAGATGTGACAGGGTGTATCGAGCACCGTTCCTTGCACGATCTCGACGCGAGACATCACCTTGTCTCGGATGCGGTCGCGGCGCGGGCTCATTCTGATAGCCCTATCTGCGCCTCATAGCGCGCCTGCCGTTGTTTGAACATTTGAATGTGATAGGCGCGGTTGCCCGGCGTGTCCGCCGTGGAGTAGTTCACGCGTGAGAGCGCGTTGCGAGGCAGGCCGTCTTCGGTCCACGTATGGAGCAGTTCCGTGAAAGGATGGCCATTAGCGGCCATCCGGGGCACGATCTTCACTTCGACGTTGGTGAGCACGCGCATGATCAGGCGGCTTCCTGATCGGTGGTGACTCCTAGGGCCGCCAGTTTCTCGTCCACGACCGCGATCTGCTGCTCGAAGATCAGCTTAAGCTCTGGGCGAAACTTCGAGGCGATGTCGGGCCGCACATCAGTGTTGCCGACCTTGACCGGGTGGCCTAATTCGGCCTTGGTCACCAGCGAACGCAGATAGTCGCGTTCCTTGATCAGCTCCGCGACGGCGGTAAAGTCATTCAGTTTCATGGTCAGCAGTCCCATGTGATCCAATCCATAGGCGCAGTGTTGCAGAGTGGGGAGGAGGCTCAGGCAGCTATGGCGGGGGTGAAGACGTGAGCGGCGGGGAGGCGCTTGCCGAGCGCCTTGGCACCGGCGGCGGTGACGCAGAAGACGCGCATGGAGCCGAAGTCGCGCGAGGGGTCGCGGACCATGTAGCCCTTGCCGACAAGCCGTCCGGCCACTTCGATGTCGCTGCCGTTGTCGTGGCAGGCGACGTGGTTGCGGTTGATCGAATTGCCGTGCTCGAGTCCGAGCGCCCGGCGCGTGAGCATCATCTCGTTGTGGGTGAGCAGGAAGGCGGTGGTGGTCTCGGTCATCGATCTCGCCTCCTCAACCGAACAGGGCGTTCTGGTCGGGGTGCAATGCCCGCGGCGCGGAGCGGCGCGGCTTTGCGGTGGCGGGCGGGGGCAGCTCGACCGGGGTGAGGCTGTCTTTGTGGCGCAGGACGTGCGCCGTCATGCCGCTGACGTTCTTGCGGCGGTCGGCCAGCTTGACCAGGGTGCCGGTCTTGACCAGCTCCGAGACGCGGGGGCGGATCGCCAGGACGCTCTCACGCATCTGCGTGGCGATCTCGTCAGCGGTCAGCCGGTAGCCGTTCGCCATGAGCGCGGTGATCGCCGCGCGCAGCTTCGAGGCCCGCGTCACGATCCGCTTGGCGGCATCCTCGGATGCCCCGCCGCCCTTCGATCCCGGCGTAGTCGGATAGCTCATAGGCAAAGTTCTCCCGTTCGCGCTCAAGGCGCGTTTGTCAGACCAGCGATGGCGATGGTTGGTGTCCCTACCTGCCGCCGAGTCGGCGGCGACCACGGGGGCATGGATATATCCTTTATATCCGTTTCGCAAGAACTTTGTGAGGGATGTAGAGGATGGACAATCAGGTCAAAAAACGGATATGCGCCGGGCGACCTCCGTGCAGTCCGTTATAGGAATTGCAAAAAGTCACAAGAATAGGAAATGGGTTCCCAAAAAACCTCGGGGGTTTTTTTGAAAACCTCCCGCTATACAGGTTGCAAAAACGGGGTTTTCGGGGTTTTAGGTTTATGATGTATAGCTCTAGTATTCTTGTTATTATAGAATGATAGAATATATTTAAGAATACGAGAGCATATACATAGAAACCCAAAACCCCGGAAACCTCCCCAGCGACGGACGTAAGAACGGATGAAATTCAAAAATGAGATCGAGCTGTGGGTGACCACGCTGGGTGGCATCACGCTGCCGAGGGAGGGGATGACCTTGAGCGCCTTCGGCGCAGCTCTTCAGGTCGCGCCAGATCGAGCCGAGAAGGCGGCCCGGTATCTCCACCGCAAGCGGCTGGTCTTCGTCTCCAAGATCGCCGGACACGTCCGCATCCTCCCGGCAGATACCGTGCGCCGCCGTGGCCGCCCTAACAGGGGAGTCCCCGCCAAGCCGAAGCTCGACCCCAGGCTTGTCGGCCTGCTCTCGCGTGCCCATCCGATCTTCCTGTCGATGAAGGAGTTGCGCCGGGACATGCCGACCGACTGGAGGGATCGCCCCGAGTTGCGGGCCGCGTTGGCAGAGCAGATTGCGACCGAGAGCGACCGCATCATGAAGCTCTGCCGCCGCTTCATGGCCGCCAACGGGACGCACATAGCGGGCCTCCGTGAGGCGCTGTGGCTCGATCAGGCGGAGATCATGCCCCTCGTGGCCGAGAGGCACCCAGCGTTCGCCCTGGGCTTGCCTGGGGCCGCTCCCGAGCCGGTGGTGGACAGCCAGGCCAAAAGGGTCGGAAGGGGCCTGAGCCCCCAGGATCGCGTCCTGGCCTATGTCCGCGAGGCGGGTCCGAACGGCATCACTGTCTCGGACATCAGTTTCAATTTCGGGAACAGGCTGAAGCGCCCCGTGCTCAATGACATCGTCGCGACCCTGGAGAGCGTCGGGCAGGTGATCGTGGCCGAGTGCCGCATGGCATCGCGCGGACGCGTGGGCGTCCGCCTGTTCGATCCCGTGCACGGTGAGCCCATCATCCTGCCGGACGGGCGGCTAGTCCTGGCAGGCTAGGCGCTAGCGTGGCTCTTCGGTCTGTTCGTAAAGGTCGATGTCGCCAATGGCCTGCACGATCAGATCGCGCAGGGCGATCAGGGTGTCGCGGGCTCTCAACGCCGATCGACCGGCCATGTACGGACCGGCAGGCGGAAGATCATCAGCCGGTGATGCGGAGATGCCTACCCCTCGCTGACCCGTACTGATTTCGGCTATGCGCCCGCCGTTGACGCCGAAGTATGCGGCGATGTCGTGCTGGCGATCTCCACGCAGCAACATCCCCTTGACCGTCGCGATCTCTGCTTCACTCAATGCCATGTCGTCGTCCTTTCCGACGAATCAGTTGAGCAGCAAAGCTGGCACAACTCGGCGGGAGGGGTGAACAAACGCACGACTTATCCCGCCTATTCACAGAGCGGGTGCGTAGTCGGACTATCCGGTACTAACCGGATTGTAAGACGCGGACGGTGACCAGATCAGTCTCTTGCGCGGCCGGTCTCCGCGCCACCATGCGAGCATGGAAACCCGCGTCGTCAACACCATTCCCGAGTGGCGCTATCAGGCCGCCGTCATTGCCCGCCTCCACGACATGGAGGACCGTGGCTTGCCCTTCACATGCGCCGGCGACATGAACCGGGCCAAGCGCAGCCGTCGCGAGCGCATGGAGGCCAAGGTCACGGGGATGACCGCCGGTGAGGCCGACGTGCGGGTCTACATGTTCGGCGGCCGTCTGCTCTCGATCGAGCTGAAGACACCCACCGGCTCGCGCTCGAAGGCGCAGAAGGATCGGCACAAGAAGCTGATCGCGCTCGGCTTCACCATCGTCACGCTGAAGGCCGACACCCCCGAAGAGATGGCCGACATGGTCGAGCAGATCGTGCGGGACCATCTCTGATGCAACTCACGCTGAAGCTCGACGACGCGGAGTGGCGCAAGCGCATCGAGCAGTTGCGCACGAGCAGCGTCAACACGGCGACGGCGAAGGCCCTCACGTTCACCGCGAAGGACGCCCAGGCTGCCTTGAAGGCCGAAGTGCCCGGCCTCTTCGTGCTTCGCCGCAACTGGATTCTCACGGGCATCCGCATCCGGCCTGCCAACGGCAATAAGCTCACCGCCGTCGTCGGCTCGATAGACAAGTACATGGAGCGCCATGTTGTCGGCGCTGGCGCGGACAAGCACCCCGATAACAAGCTGTCGATCCGCAGTAGGCGAGACCCATCAACCGGACGACTCGCCACCGGCGGCATTCTGATCAAGCCCTATGGCTCGATCGCGAGCGCGCCGATCCATACGGTGGTGCGCCGCCAGTTGAAGCGCATGGATGGGCAGAAGAAGAAAACGTTCCAGGTGAAGGGCAAGGACGGGAAGGTGTTCGTCGTCCGCCGCAAGGGGAACGCGAAGAAGCCGCTCCAGACCCTGGCCGTGCTCCAGAACGAAGCGAAGATCGCAAAGGTGTGGGACTTCAGGGGCACCGTGTCCGGCGTTGTCCAGGCACGCTTTCCGCAGCACTTCTTCCGCGCAATCCTCGGCGCATCGAAGCGGTAGAGGGTCCATGAGCGAATCGACTCCCACCCCCCTCGATCGGCGAGGCTCAATGAGCAGAACGACTCCCCACCCCCCCTATGGGCTTTGACCGCATGCGTGTCCTGATCATCGCGCTCGCGGTGGCGACCTCGGTGAGCCCAGCTATCGCCCAGCCGGAAGCTCGCATGGTCGTCGCACGCGACGTTGCCGTGGACCGCATCGAGATCGAGATTTCCGATTATGCCACCGACTACGCCGCGCTCGATGGCCCCAAGCACCGGCCTGCTATGGATCGATGCGCCACACTTCTGCGCTGGGGCGGATGTGAGGGCAGGGATCGTCGCAGGCGCTATCGCGCCGATCATCAGCTACATGCGAGGTTGGGAAATCGAGCGCGTCCGCTCGTATTGTCTCGCGAAGCGGTGGGAGCTATGGGAGGTTGGCGTGGACCTCGCGGCCCTCCGCTAACAAAGACCTCGCGCGGGGAAAAAAATTTTTTTCGCAGGTGCTTCTCGCGGGAGATCGACTCTCCCGATTCCTCGATCCGGCAACTTCGATCGCTGGCACATGCCCGGCAACATTATTACGGCCGGATCGGGCTGAAAAATCCTTCTCACACGCCTAGAGGGTCGTCGGACCATGGGCGCTTTGGACGCCTCGCGCCGCGCCAGCGCGCGCCGCCTAGCACGGTCCCGACACACGGCCGCGACTACACGACCCCGCAACGGGACACGCGCCAGCGGCCTCCTAATGACTTCCTGCCCGTGGTCGCAAATCGCGCGCGGGACCGCGTCACAGCGCCCTAGCGGTTGCTGATTAGTCGCCATGGTGCGACGCCTTGTCACAGCCTTGTGAACACGCGCGCGCGTTCGATCGCGCCGCAAACCGCACGGCGGACCGTAGCGCGCGCGACTATGGCCGCGCGTCATCGGCTGATTCCCTCCTATCGATCGCGTCCTAAGCGCATAGCGAAACGGCCGCACAATCGAGGCGCGGCCGTTCTTCCTATGCGCTAGCTAGATCCTGCATGCGGCTGATAGCGGGAGTCCGCGTTTGAGCATGACAAAGAACGGGGCTTGTTCGTTCGGACGGCGGACTAAGAGCGCGTCAAATCCCGCGCGACCCGCTGGCATGCGAGAAAGCAGGTAAGCAGGCTTTCCCCATACGCAAAGCGGCGTTAGCGCCTCGCGCGCGGCACCGTCTCCGAAGCGACCGTCAAAAGCCTCTAGGTTTGCGTCTGTTGGCGCTTCAATGATCTTGTTCACGTCACTAGCGGACGGTGCCGCATAGGCGGGACAGGCGAGCGCGACCAATGCCGCGCAAACGAGATGCTTCATTCCGGTATCCTCTCGACTAGGCCGCGCCGTGCGGCCTTCCCAACGCCTTAAGGCGGACGTCCGCTAGGAGTCCGCCGCAAGGCTTCTATGGTGTGGTCCGGCTATGTGCAGGCGAGCGTCATTCGTTTGCGTATGCGCATTCAATCCGCTTGCCGGTGTGGTCACATACCAGCTCGGAGTCTTCCCAATTGATCACGCAACCCACGACTCGCCACCCATCGCTAGACCTGTCGCGGATCGATGCCAGAATGTTGCGGCGTTCGGCCTTTGCCGCGTCGAATGACAGCGCGGCACCGTCGCTAGTGACGAAATAGAGGGGATAGCCACCGGGCCAAGCATACGGGCCATTTCGGACAGCGGCGCGGAAATCGGAAATCGAGTTGATAGCAATCATCTGTCGCGCCTCAATAACGGACGTTGGCAAACATGACGGTGCAGGACCGATACGGACGAAATTCCCACATATCGCCATTCACGTAAGAACGGCCGCGAACGCCGCTAAGCCCCATCGCGGCCTTTGCTCGCCGCATAACAGCACGGTCGGAAAGGCCGCACGGCAATTCCAGGGTTTCGCGTTTCACCCACGCGTAGTTAGCCTCGCCTCCGAACGTATCGGTATACTCAACTTCAAGAGTGTAGGTTTCGGGTTTGGTCATGGTCGGAGTCCTTAGCTCTTGATGCCGAACAAGCGGCAGATACGCGAACGGCTTGCGTCTGTGACGTGGTTGGGAATGTGCAGCGCGCGGGACTCGCGTACCCCCTCGAAAAACTCGCGCGTGCCATCATTCCATTGATAGAAGCAAATCCAGCGGACGGAGCGCGCGGGATAGCTGTCCGGCTCGCAAACGCCGCACCATGACGGCCGCGCGTATTCCAAGCCAATCCGGATTGCGTCGCGCAACGATACAGACTCGACCACAAAGCCGATTTCGTCCGCCTCGCAAATTTCGTCCGCGTCATCGTGCGGCAGATAGCGCTCAAAGGTGACGGAAAAGCCGGTCATGCAATGCCAACCTTTCCGGCTTCCGTGTAGAACAAATCAACGGAGGAATGGCGGCAAGCGTCGCTCAACTTGTCGCCAACCTCGCCGAGTCCACGGTCCCAAAACCCGCAACCGTGACCGTTGCGCGTGTACCAATAATCATTTCCCGCACGGTCCGCGTCATAGCGTGGCGTTTCGTAAGCAGCCTCTAAGAGTGATTCGTTGTCCCGCTGGAAAGCCTCGCAATCGGCGATGATTTCGGCGAGCGCTTCCGGTGTGAGATCATCAAACGCGGCATCCCCTGGAATGGTCCCGTCCGCGCGTCCCTCCTCTTGCGCTTTCTGGCACTCCGGAGTGTGCCATTCGTCCGAGTCATAGGCGGGACTAGTTTCCGTGAAAAACATTGCTTCGATATAGCCGCGCGTGAACGCGTCAAGCTTCTCAAAGGCGCGGTAATCGTTCACGTTCAAGATAAATTCAGGCATCTGTCCGCGCTCCTAATTAGTGATTCCAGAAAACATAAAGAGAGTAATCATCGGCATGTCGGATGCCGCTGAAATCGCCGCTAACCTCAAGGTCGTGTCCGATGCCTGCCCAATCGATGCGGCCTTGCAGCCAATCGGGAATGCCGCTTAGGTCGTGACACTCCGGAATGAACTCTTCAGCGAATGACTGCCAAGAGTCGTATTTCCCCCGGTAGTTGTCCGATATGAAGCTTTCCGCGTCGCTTGCGTTCGCGTCGCTCATTGCCTCGCGAAGAACGGCAAGCGGAATGTCGTGTTCTTCGGCAACTTCATTGATTGCGAAGATTTCCGCGATTTCGGCGAGTCCCGTGTATTCCTCTAACTTGCCGAATCCCTCATGATCATGAATCGCCCATTCTTCAGCGCTCGGAACAAATTCGCCTGTTTCGGGATGCTTCACTTTGACGTTAGGGAAAGGCGAGGCGCGCAACATGGCGTTAATCGCGTCCTGCATTGCGTCGATATCGTCCGACGCATCAACCCAAACGCCATGCAAGCGGCCGTTGTTATAGGAGGCGAGGCAAGCGGCATAAAATCGCATTGGTGGAGTCCTTAGTTCAAAAAATCGGGCGGGATTGATCGGGCGAAACCTCGCAAGAGACGACGCGAAACACCGCGAGTCCCTTGCCGTGTAGTTCGGCGATTTTTGCGCGTGTCAGCTTGCAGGCGAGGCGCGCGCGATCGGTTGCGCGCTCGCATGCCTTTTCCGCGTTGGCTGCAAAATGCGTAATGTGCCAGTCTGTGCCCGTGGAAAGACGGCGGACCGTGACGTTAAAGCGAGTGCTAGGCATGGCTTAGGACTCCCATGCCGCATGTGAGCCGAACGCGTCGAAAATGTCAGCGCGCTCTTGCCGGGCTTGCCCGATGCTTTCGAGCAAATCAGCAACCGCACCGCGCAACGCCTTACACGTTGCGGGACCAAACGAGCGCATACGGGGCTTTAGTTCTGCGATCAAAGCGAGGCATTGCTTACGCTCGCCGCTGATATGGTCCGCCAATTCGTCGAAACGAGCGCGCGCGCTAGTAACGCGCTGATAGTCGCGTTCGGCAGAGGCGTAACGGTCCGCCAAATGGTCCGCCCAAATCGCGGCCGTGGTTTCGTCTTCTGTGGACTCAAACGACACAATGGCGGGGCCATTGTTGTACGGGTCCGCGATGCCAGCCACTAGCAGCGCGCGGCCGTTGCGCGAGGGCAGGCGGAACACAACACCGCGCGCCTTTTCGCCCATGCCTTCGTCATCAAGAAACCATCCCGTATGGCGGACCGAACGCGGCGCGATGTTGTCAGCGAAGCCGACAAAGCGGAGTCCGTATTGGTCGGGAGTCTCAATCCAGCGGCAGAAATCCCCGCCAACCTTGAAAGGCGCGCCAATGGTCGCGGCGGGGATGAAAGAGGGATAGCCAATTCCCCATGCCTTGCCGCTGGCGACATTGGCGCGCGCCCAATGCAGCGCGAAGCCGCAATCACGGGTCGGATAAGCGAGGCGCATTCTGCGGTATTCGTTCAAGAGCGCTGAATCGAGCATTTGGCTTTCGTCCGTTTGCTTGGCGGGATTGTCCCGTCGCTGTCCGTCATAGGCCACACAATGCGGCGGACCGTCAAACGGATTTAAGGGACAAAAACGGCCGCCGCCGGCCTTTGACCGGATTGCGAGGGCAAGCGCACCCATAAAACGAGGGTGAGAGCCAAAAGAACGTATACTTATCAGTGGGATAGCTATGGTTTTGTGCGCGTTTAGCGCCTCGCGATCTTTGGCGCGCTAGCGTCGCGCTTCGCTGTCGCCGTAATGAGCTAAGCCATTGGGATAACGCCATAATCTGGCGTCTAGCGGCGGCGTTTCAATGGCCCAATTGGCGACGACCCGCAACCGCTGGTAGCGGCGATTTCATCCCTTCTTACGTCCAAACAGCATCGTTATCCTATTTGGTCATTGCTCAGAAGAATATTATGCTTTTGTGCGGTGCAATAAGGGTATTTGGGTCCTCCCAGGGCGCCCCCCAGGGCGGGTGACGCGCGACCTCGACACATTTCTAGGTGCGAATTTTCAAGAGGCGGTTGTTGTTCCTGGGACACCCCTTTTCGGAGAGCCTACTTGCGCGTGTGCCGAATAGGTATTCTTGCGAGTTTGCGGCGGATAAAATGCAAAACGGTCCGTTGGGCAATGTGTAATGCTCGAAGGATACCGAAGTAACCTCGAAAGAAACGATCCGGTGGGAGACCGTATGGCCCCAACGGAGCAATCGAGCGAATGATCATCGTCGGCATCAAGGGGCTGATCGGGTCCGGTAAGACCACGGTGGCTCGGTATCTAATCGAGCACCACGGCTTCGTGCGTGGCCGGTTCGCTGGCGCGCTGAAGGAGATGCTGCGCGCCTATCTGGCCTACCGGGGTTGCGACCACCGGACCACCGAGCGCCTGGTTGAGGGTGATCTGAAGGAAACGCGCACCGATTGGCTCGGGGGCAAGTCGCCCCGCGAGGCGATGGAGTGGCTGGGCGGCTCGGGTCGCGACTACATGGGCGAAGACTTCTGGATCGATACAGAGGCCGACAAGCTTCTGTTCGAGAGCCCCACGCGTGTCGTGGTCGAGGATGTCCGCCACGCCAACGAGGGCGTTTGGATCGGCCATCAAGGCGGCATGGTTCTGGAGGTGATCCGTCCAGGCCAAATGCCGCAAGATCACCGCACCGAGCGCGCCCAGGCCGACGTTAAGTCGGACCGCTGCGTGTTGAACTATGACGGCGATCTCGCCTCGACCTTTCGCCAGATCGATATCGTGGTCCGCGACCTGATCGCCAAAAACGTCGAGCCCGGCTTGCCACCGATGCAGTTGCAGCCGGTGCGGTAGCGCCATGGGCACAATCGTTAACCGCCAAGAGCTGGCGGACATCCTGGGCTACTCGCTTCCGACCATCAGCTCATGGACGGAGGACGGCATGCCGGTGAAGTCGCAGGGCAGCCGTGGAAAGCAGTTTGAGTATGACACCGCCGAGTGCGTGAAGTGGCTTCTCGCGCGAGCGCGCGGCGAGGCGAAGGCCAAGACAGCCGCGACCGTGAACGATGGCGGCGACGACATCACCATGGACAAGGCGCGGCTCCGCAACGAGATCGCGAAAGCGAAGCTATCCGAGTTGGAGTTGGCCCAAGAGATGGGTCTTGTCCGGCCGATCGACATGGTCGTGAAGGTGCTGAGCAACGAGATCGCGAACGCGCGGGCTCGCTTGCTCGGCATCCCGTCGAAGCTACGGCCTGCGATCCAGCTTGAAGTTGGCTCGCCCGAAGGGACGAAGACGCTCGTGAACGAAGTCGAGCGCCTGATCCTCGAAGCCCTCAACGAAATTAAGTCCTACGCCGACGCGCCGATCGAGGAAGAGCCGCATGCCGAGCCCCAGGACGAACCGGAAGTGACCGCAGATGGCGAGTAGCGAGTTCAAACCTTCTTGGATGCGGTGGCCGCCGAACAGTTGCGAGGTGTGCACCGGCTGGGAAAAGCAGGACGACTGGATCGGAGTCTGCAAGCGCGCGGAGTCGATCCATTGCGGCGAGCGCACGGACGCGCGCCAGCGTTGCTTTGAATACAAGCGCAAGCCCGATGCCTGAAGCTATCGCCGTCCTGGCCGAGTATGGAGCCGATCCCGCGTATGAGACGCGGCTTCGCGCCCAGGTGCGCCAGATCATTGCACAAAGCTTCAGTCCGCCGCCGGACCTAACCGTTTCGGAATGGGCGGACGAATACCGCGTGCTCTCGCCGGAGGCTTCATCGGAGCCGGGCAAATGGTCCACGGCACGAGTCGAGCCGTCGCGCGGCATCATGGACGCCTTCGCCGATCCTGAGACCGAGATCATCACTTGCATGGTCGCGGCTCAGACGGTGAAGACGGAAGTGATCAACAACGTCGCGGGTTATCACGTCCACCTAGATCCTTGCCCGATGCTTATCCTGCAACCGACGTTGCAGATGGCAGAGGCATACTCGAAGGATCGTCTCGCGCCGATGATCCGCGACACGCCCGAGCTCGCCGCGAAGCTCGGCAACGCTGCGCGCGACTCCGAAGACACGATCCTCCACAAGAAGTATGCGGGCGGCCATATCACGATGGCGGGTGCAAACTCGCCCGCGTCGCTCGCGTCGCGTCCGATCCGCATACTGCTCTGCGACGAAGTCGATCGCTATGAGGCGAGCGCTGGTAAAGAAGGCGATCCCGTCTCGCTGGCGATCGAGCGCACCACGACGTTCTGGAATCGCAAGATCGCGCTGGTCTCGACGCCGACGATCAAGGGCGCGTCGCGTATCGAGGCGTCCTATGAGGAGAGCGATCAGCGGCGCTTCTTCGTGCCGTGCCCGGAATGCGGCCACATGCAGCATTTGCAGTGGAAGCAAGTTCGCTGGCCGGACGGCAAGCCGATGGAGGCGCGCTATCACTGCGAATACATGGACCCTGAGACCGGCGAGCTTTGCGACCGCGCCTGGAGCGAGGCCGAGCGGCTGAAAGCGATCTCGCGCGGCGTCTGGATTGCGACGCGCCCGGAGGTGAAGGGGCACGCGGGTTTCCATCTCAACCGTATCGCCTCACCGTGGCGTGCCCTGGGCGAGATGGCGCGCGACTTCGTGCTCGTGCGCAAGCACCCGGAGCGGTTGAAGACCTGGGTCAACACCCGGCTTGCCGAGACTTGGGAGGAGCGCGGCGAGCGTGCGAACCCGGACAGCATCTATGGCCGCCGCGAGGAGTATGATGCTGCTGTCGTCCTTCCGTTCGGCGTCGGCACGATCACCGCGTCGGTCGATATTCAGGACGACCGGGCCGAGATCGAGTGGTGTGGATGGGGGGCAGACGACGAGTCATGGTCACTCGACTACAAGGTGCACTACGGAGTGCCGAACACGCCAGGATTTTGGGAGGTCATCGATAATGCCTTGCTGCGGACTTTCCAGCACCCAGCGGGCGTTGAGATGCGGGTCGAGGCTTCGTGTATTGACTCGGGCGGACACTTCACCCAGCACGTCTATAACTTCGTTCGTACTCGCATGGGGAGGCGCGTGTACGCTATCAAAGGCATGGCTGGTCCCGGTCGGCCGATCTGGCCGGTAAAGGGCACCGTCAACAAAGCGAAGAACGTGACCATTTTCGTCCTGGGCGTCGATCAGGCGAAAGACATGCACTACAAGCGCCTGGAAATTCAGGAGCCGGGGCCTGGATACTGCCATTTCCCGATCGCCGAGCACTATGACAAGAAGTATTTCGACGGGTTGACTGCTGAAAAGGCTATTCTGAAGACCGACAAGAAGGGTTTTACCGTCAAGGAATGGCACAAGGTTCAACAGCGCAACGAGCCGCTGGACCTGCGCGTCTACAACATCGCCGCACGGCTCTCGCTTGGCATCAATATGGAGCGTCGCATGATGGCGCTCCGCGCTGCGGCGGCCCACGTCCTGAATGCTGCCCCTGTGCAGTCAAAGGGCGTCCGGGAGGAGGAGCCGCGCCAGTCTCGGGAAGAAGTAGCAGCGCGCAGCCACGCACCCAGGCGGCGCATCCGCAGCCGTGGTGTGCAGTCGTGAGGAGCGACATGACCGGCGATGATATTCGGAAGGCTCGCGTGGAGCTGGGCCGCATGTGGAAAGCGGGCGGCGGCCCGCTTACCGCGCAAGAGCTTGTGCGCGCGCTCGGCTTGTCGGAGCGGCACGGCACCGACCACGTCTACAATATGGAGAAGGGCAAGACTGCTGTCTCGGGCACGATCAAGATGCTATTGCGCGTGTATCTGGCAGGTGCCGTGCCGCCAGACGATGTCGATATCTTCGATCCCAAGCGACCGCGCTCGCGCTAACGGATACCGGAACGATCTCTTTCGATGAGGCCACGTCCCTTAGCTTCGGGACATGGCAAAGAGCGTCGAAGAGCAGCTTGAAGAGACCCTAAACTCGATCAGCACGGTTGAGTCGAACGGTCAGCGCTACACGGTCAAGGATCGTGAGCTTTGGCGCGCCGATCTGCGGCAGCTCGATCAACGCGCGCAGCGTCTCGAAAAGCAGGCAGCTCGCCAGAAGGCAGGCGGCATCAAGATGCAGCGGGTGATCCCGCTGTGATGAAGCTCGCCGCACCCACGTTTACCGACCGCCTTCTGGCGAGCGTCGCACCGGCCTACGCCACGCGGCGCTATCAGACACGGATCGCCTTGAACCTTGCAGGCCAGTACGCCGGTGCGCGGAGCAACCGGGCGGCCCTGAAGGCGTGGCGTCCGCACGGCGGCTCGGCAGATGGCGACTCGATCGGCGATCTCCCCGCGCTTCGCAGCCGTTCGCGTGACCTCAACCGCAACAATCCGATCGCCACCGGCGCGCGCTCGACCTCGCGTGCGAACATCGTCGGCTCGGGGCTCCGCGCCCGCTCGAAGATCAAGCACGATCTGCTCGGGCTCAGCCCGGATGCGGCCGATAAGTGGGAGCGCAAGACCGAGACCCTGTTCGACCTATGGGCTCAGTCCAAGCTCTGCGACATCTCGCTCGCGCAGAACTTTTACGAACTTCAGTCGCTGGTCTTCAACAGCGTGTTCGAGTCGGGCGACACGTTCGTTTTGCGGCGGACGCCAAAGCGCCCCAACGCAATCGTGCCTCTCGCGCTCAACGTGGTCGAGGCCGACCGCGTCGCGACCCCAACCGATAAGCAGGGCGATTACTACGTGCGCGACGGCGTCAGGATTGACGACGACGGCGCGCCGGTGAGCTACTACGTTCTCGACGACCATCCGGGCGACAACCCGAACTATACGATCACCAACTATCGCGAGATTCCCGCCTTCGGGGCGAAGTCTGGCGAGCAGATGGTGTTGCACATCTTCGAGCGCCTTCGCCCTGGCCTGCATCGTGGGATTCCGCAGCTCGCGCCGGTCATCGAGCTTCTGAAGCAGCTCGACCGCTTCACCGACGCCGAGCTGATGAAGGCGGTCGTGTCGTCGTTCTTCACGGTCTTCCTGAAGACCGATGGGGACGACGGCCTGGCACCCGCCGTTGCGCCTGGGCAGCATCCAACCAGCGCCGACTTCTTCGGCCCTGGCGAAGTCACGATGGGGCCGGGCACGGTCGTTGACATCGGCACCAACGAGAGCATCGAGACCGCTCAGCCCGCCAACACCGCCAACTTCGATCCGTTCTTCACGTCCGTCGTGCGGCAGATCGGCGTCGCACTCTCGATCCCGTTCGAAATGCTCATGCTGCATTTCACGGCGAGCTACAGCGCTTCGCGTGCGGCCCTGGAAATGGCCGCCATGTTCTTCCGCGACCGCCGGACGTGGCTTGTCCGCAACTTCTGCGAACCCGTTTACGAGTGGTTCATGACCGACGCGATCAACGCCGGTCTGATCACCGCGCCCGGCTTCTTCGAGGACCCGGTCAAGCGCGCGGCGTGGCTCGGTGCGCAGTGGATCGGCCCGGCTCGGATCATCCTCGACCCGCTCAAGGAATGGAAGGCCGAGACCGAAGCCGTGAACCTCGGTGCTCGCACCGTCGAAGCCGTCATCATCGAGCGCGGCGGCGACGACTTCGAGCAGACCACCGCGCAACGGGCCAAGGAACACGCAGCTCGGGCCGCCGCGAAGCTCGAACCCGAAATCCTCGCGCCGTCCGGCATGGGCTCGCAAGTCAAGGAAGACGTGAGCGAGCAGCCGACCGACGAACCGAAGAAGCCGAAGAAGGCCGATAAATGACCATCAACGTCCGCAATCCGCTGATCTTCGATGCTGCGCTGACCGCCAATTGGGCGATCGACGAAGCAGCACTGCGTCAAATGATGGAGATCGCTGCGCGGCAAGATCGCCTCGATCCGCAGATGCTCGAAGCCTACCGCGCGCAAGAGCTGGCGCGTGCCGAGCGCGCGACGGTTCGCGACGGTGTCGCGATCATCGACGTGACCGGCCCGCTGTTCAAGCGCGCGAATCTGATGACGACTTTCTGCGGCGCGACCGCATACGAGACCGTCCGGCGCGATCTTCAGACCGCGATGGACAATGCCTCGGTGCGCGCGATCCTGCTCAACATCCATTCACCCGGAGGCGAGGCGGCGGGCGTTGCGGAGCTTGCCAGCGCGATCCACGACATCAGGGGCCGCAAGCCCATCGTGGCCTACGCAGGCGATCAGGCGGCCTCCGCAGCGCTTTGGACGGCCGTTGCGGCAGACGAGTTCTTCGTCGGGCCGACCGCGAGCGTTGGATCGCTGGGCGTCGTCTCGGGCTACAGGGACACGTCCGGCCAGGACGCCGCGCGCGGCATCAAGACCTATGAGTTCGTGTCGTCGCAGTCCCCATACAAGCGCGTCGATCTCAACACCAAGGAAGGCCGCGACCGCGTCCAGGCGCGTGTGGACTCCATGGCTGCCGTGTTCGTCGAGACGGTCGCGAAGTATCGCGGCAAGAGCGTCGATCACGTCCTCGAACATTTCGGCCAGGGCGATGTCCTGATTGGTCAGGCGGCTGTTTCCGCCGGAATGGCCGATGGCATCGCAACGTTCGAACAGGTTCTCGCGAGCCTCGCTCGCGGCGATAGCCCGAAGGCATCCTTCGGATTCAACCCGGCCGCCACCGGCCAAATGGAGAGTGAGACTATGGACAAGACCCCTGAGCAGTTGGCGGCCGAAGCTGAAGCCGCCGCCGCTGCGGCTGCCGCCGCTGCTTCGGCAGCCACCACGCAGACTGCCGCAACCACGACTGTCGAGACAGTGGACGCGGCTGCCGAAGCACGCGCTGCCGAGCGCAAGCGCGTGACCGACATCATGGGTCTCACGCTGCCGGGGTACGAGGCCGAAGCCGCGAGGGCTATCGAAACGGGCTCTTCGGCTCATGAGTTTTCGGCGATCATCGTGGCCGCTGAAAAGGCCAAGCGCACCACGCGCGCCGCTGACATCAAGGAAGACACCAAGGCGAATGCCGACGTGTCGCCCGCCGGTGCCACCGAGTCCGCGACGGGCGACGATGCCGCCGTCAACGCAATTCTCGCGTCCTTCAAGGCCGCGACCGCTAACTAAGGAGCCGCAACAGTGGCGAAGTATCAGGACGAAGGCACGTTCATCCAGAAGACCTGGGCGCTCGGTCATTGGCGCGCCCGCAAGGTCACCATCCCGGCCGGTGCGGGTGTGCTCGCGGAAGCGACCGTGCTCGGCAAGATCACCGCCAACGGCAAGTACATCAAATCGCTGAAGGCAGCTACCGATGGCTCCGAAGTGCCGGATGCGATCCTGTCCGAAGGGGTCGATGCGACCACGAAGGATGTCGAAACCATCGTGTTCATCGCCGGTGAGTTCGATCAGGACGCGCTCGTGCTGGGCGCAGGCCACACCCTCGGATCGATCGATGCGGTCTTCCGCACGAAGTCGATCTGGCTCGTGAAGCCGATGGGCTAACCGAGACTCCAACTAAGCATCTCAACGGGAAGCCCCACTATGGACCTCTTTTCGACTACCGCCCTCAACCGCGTTGTGGAGGAGCTGCCGCTTTCGGCGTTCTTCTTCCTCAACACCTTCTTCACCACCGTCGAGACCTCCGACACGGAGGATGTCAAGTTCGACAAGGTGAAGGGTCGGCGTCTGATCACGCCGCTGGTCTCGCCGATCGTGGCTGGCAAGGTGATCCGCGAGCAGGGCTACAAGACTGCCTCGATCGCCCCGGCCTACGTCAAGGACAAGCGCGTCTTCGATCCGAACAAGCAGTTCAAGCGCCGCGCCGGTGAGAAGATCGGCGGCAGCCTCACGCCCGAACAGCGTCTGCAAGCCTCGATCGCCTTCGCGCTGTCGGAACAGCTCGATATGTGGACGCGTCGCCAGGATATCATGGCCGCCGAAGTGCTCCGCACCGGCAAGCTGATTCTCGAAGGCGACGACTATCCCCGCGAGGAGGTGGACTTCGGCCGCGCCGCCGGAGCAACCGTCGTCCTCACCGGCAACGATCGGTGGAGCAACGCGGCGGTGAACCCGCTCGACGACATCGAGCAGTGGGGTCAGGACATCTTCATCGAGTCCGGCCTGACCTGCCGTGACGTGATCATGGCCGCCGACGTGTGGAAGGTCATCCGCGCGAAGATGGCCGCGCCGGACACCGACGCTGTCGGCAAGGCGATGCGTCTTCAGATCGACAACACCAAGGAAACCATTTCGGCGGCGCGTGCCGAGCTGGGTCCGATCCTGATCACCCCCGGCATCCGGCTTGTCGCGGTGTTCGGCGACTACCGCCTGTGGGTGCACTCCGACAAGTACATCGACCCGCTCGATGGCCTGGAGAAGGACGTGCTTCCGGCCGGTGAGATCGTGATGGCCTCGCGTGAGATCGAGGGCGTCCGGCACTACGGCGCGATCCGGGACCTGAAGGCGGGCATTCAGCCGCGCGCCTTCTTCGTGAAGTCCTGGGAGGAGGAGGACCCGAGCGTCCGCTACATCCTGGGTCAGTCGGCCCCGCTGATCGCGCCGTACCGCGTGAACGGCACGCTCGGCGCGAAGGTGCTCTAAGCCATGCCGCTCTATGAGGGTTTGGTGACGATCAAGCGCGGGGGGATTTACCATCCCCCCGGCACGATCCACGACTTCAGCGAGCTTGACGCGAAGGCTCTCGGGCCGTCCCGCGTCCGGCTTGCGCCGGAACAGGACGCCGCCGAACCGGCGACCGTCGCCGACGTTGCCAGCGACCTTCCTGGCGCCGAGACCGCCGGTGGTGCCCCCGGCGACGCGCCGTCCGCCGTTGATGCCCCTCCCACTCAACAGGCGGACGGCGCGAGCAATCGCGTGGCCGAGATCATGCACGCGCTCGATCTGCTCGACGAGAAGAAGGACTTTTGGAAGTCCGGCGCTCGCGCGGGCAAGCCGAAGCAGAAGGCGGTCGAGGACATCGTCGGCTTTGGCATCTCGGACGCTGACATCGACGCAGCGCTGGCGTTGCGCGACGCGGGCGTCTGATGCCCGTCGAGACCGACAACGATCTGCTCATCTTCCTCAACCCCGGCGAGTTCGGGGTTGAGGCGATGTATGTCTCGCGCGCCAACGGTGCCGAGCCGAAGCCGATCCCCGGTCTCTTCGACGACGAAGGAAGCAACTGGAACCCGAACCGCTGGAGCGGAACGGAGTTCCAGGCGCAGATGGGCGCGAGCATCACGTCCACCGGCCCGACGTTCCTGTGTCGCACGTCCGATCTGCTCAGGGGCGGCCGGAAAGGCGAGGCCCTGACCATCAAGGATCAGGAATATCGGATCGAGGACAAGCGGCCGGATGGCACCGGCATGACGCTGCTGTTGCTCATGGCAAACGACTGACATGGCGCATCCCCGCAAGCTCATTCGCGTGTCGTTCGTTGACCGGCTGAAGAACAGTCTGCCAGACGGCAGCTTCCGCACGCGTGCTCAATCGCGTGTCTACAAAAGCCGCCTTGCGCCAATCAGCGAAGAAGAGCTGAAAGAGGACGGGCCTGCCATCCTTGTTTATGCGCGCATGGAGGAGACGGGCAAACCGCAAGATTACGGCGTGGAGGGCGACGCCACCCATGTCGAGCGTAATCTCACGCTTGTCACCGAAGCGATGTTGCTCGCCGGGAGCGAGGTGGACGACGCGCTCGACGATATGGCCGAAGAGATCGAAGCGGCGATCGACGGCTTCATGATCCCAGGTTTCGAGTCGGCGCAGATCAGGCTCATTGAGTCCGACATCGACGTGGTGACCGAGCAGGTGAAGCGCCCGATCGGCGCGATCGGTCTCGTCTGGAACATCAAGTATCGCACCAACTGGCGCGCTCGGGCGAGCGCCAACGACCCGGACGCGCTCGAAGCGTTCCTGCGCGGGGAGTGATATGGTCAAGTTCCTGCGCGATCCCGCGTACACCGGCGGCGTCTCGGACCCGGAAGCGACGGACATCGACCGTCGCGCCCAGGACGTGGTGAAGTTCGGGCGCGTGAAGGAGGTGGACTACAAGCGGAGCCCGCCTTCCTACCGGATCGAGATCGGCGACGAGAACGACGAAGACAACTACATCCTGACCGATTGGCTTCCGGCGACCGGAGGTCGCGCGAAGGGCGACCGCGAAACGCATTATCTCGAAAAGGGCGAGAAGGTCGCGCTCTTGGCCGAAGGCGGTGAGCTTGCGACCGCCTATGTCATGCCCGCCGGGCAGTACACCGAGCAGGAGGACGAGAAGGAGACGACGGACAAGGCGGGGGTCTGGCGCAAGATTTTCCAGAAGCCAAAGAGCAACGACGGGCAGGGCGGTGAAGGCGGTGAGGGCGGCCAAGATGGCGGCGGGGACGGCCAGGAAGGCGAAGATAGCGAAATCCTCGGCGAAATCTCCTATGACCGCAACACTGGCGATTGGCTGATCAAGGGCATCGAAGACAAGGGATCGATCACTCTCGAAGGCTCGGGCTGCAAGATCGTCATGAAGGATGGCACGATCACGCTGAAGGCGAAGAACGTCGTGGTCGAGGCTGACGACAAGTTCGAGTCCAAGACAGAGCAGTCGCTGCACACGGCCACCGCCTTCAAGACCATCGGCAAGACTTACCTCGGACTTGAGGACAAGAACGATATGCCGGAAGACAAGGTTGTCACCGAAGCCGGACCGGCGAAGCAGACCTTCGCAAAGGTCGGCTAGTAGGCGATCGGAACGGACTGTCGAGCAGTGCGCCGACGCGTCACGGTGCGCTTCATGGCGACGATCAATCTCACCACGGGCGAGAAGTTGGAAGGCATCGACGATGTCTGGCAATCGATTGCGACCATTCTCGGGACCACCATCGGATCGCTCGTGATGGCCCGTGACTTCGGCTCGAAGATGCCGCGCCTTGTGGATCGTGCCGTGTCTCAGGTGACGGTCATCGAGTTCTATGCGGCCGTGCCAGACGCCATCAATCGCATCAACCCCGAAGCGCTCATGGCTGAAGAGCCGCGCTTTCGCATCATTCAAATGACGCTCTCCGATATGACGGACCAAGGCAACGCGACGTTCGACATCGACGGCATCTATTACCCGCGTGGTCACCTTGGCGACTACTCGGAAGCGCGCGACGCTCAGGGCCGCGTCGTGGTCGCGAACAATGTCATCGTGGGGAGCTACGTGTAATGGACGCTCCGCTCCCGAATATCCCGTTGCCCGTCATCGAGCGCGAGCCCGAGTTCGAGACGCTGTTCAACAGCCGCCTCGCTCAACTACGCGGCCTGCTCGCCGATGTTGGTTTCGATTGGGACACGTACATGCTGCGGTCCGATCCACTCAACCGCTTCTGCCGTCACGCAGCTTATGGCGATCTGCTCATGGTCTCGGCCATGAACGACACCTTCCGCGCCACGCTGACCGACTTCGCCCAGGGCGCGGATTTGATTGCACTGGCCTCCGATTGGAACCTCACGCGGGCCGATGGCGAGGCGCTTGAAGACCTGCGCCGCCGCCTTCGTGAGACCAAAAAGGGGCAGGGAGGCTTCACCGACAACTGGTATAAGCGCTATGCGTTCGCCTCCGATCCGCTGCGCGTCGATGACGTTGGCGTTGCAGGCGATGCTAAAGGTGGCGTGGTCGTCTCCATCCTCTCGAAGGATAACGGCGGCGTGGCGAGCGATGATCTGCTCGCGACGGTGAGCGCTGCGCTCAATCAGCCGGGCGTTCGTGGGGACAACGATCATATCACCGTCGGCCGCGCGGTGATCCGCACGGTCAACGTCGAGGCCGACATTTGGCTTCTGCCGGAAGCCACGATGGACACGACCATGGCCGCATCACAAGCGGCGCTGGTCGCCGAGTTCGCGGCCGAGCGTCGCTTGGGCTGGGACTTCACGTCCGACTTCGCGATTGCCGCGCTGCGGACGATCGGCGTGAAGCGTGTGTCGCTGGTCTCGCCAGCGCCCAACAGCGTCGTTGTGACCGCGTCCAACGAGGCGGTAGCGCTCGGCACCATCAAGCTCAATTTCATGGGTCGGGCATACTGATGACCGATCTTGTCGATCTCGCGCCGCGCAACTCCACGCCGCTCGATCTGGCCGCTATTCGGACGGCCGACGCACGCTCTCGGTATGCGGCGATCATTCAAGAGATCGCGGATATTCGCTATCGCGACGTGATCCCGGACGACGTGCTGCCGTGGCTGCTGCGCCATTGGGGGCTCGAAGACGCGGCTGCGTTCATGGACGATCACCAACGCCTCTACAAGGAGGGCAAGCGTTGGCAGACCGTCCGTGGCCGTCTGGAGGCGTTCCAGACCATCTTCGAGTGGCTTGCCCTCAATGGCGTGCATGAACGGGGCACGCATGCCGACGTTCGCTTTGGGCTGTTCCAGATCGGCCTATACGGCGAGCCCGAGCTGAAGACGCTCCTCAACCTGATCGGTCTTGCAGACCTCTCCAAGGGCGCTGCAAGCGTCCTGGGACGCGTTTATGGCGGCTATGACATCCGCCCGATGCGGCTCGACATGATGCCCCTCGACGGTGCGCTGCTCGACGATTGGTCCGGCGTCTATCTGGAGGGCATCGCGCCGAAGCTTTCGTTCGGTCGCCAGCACGGCGAGGAGATCGACTTTGGAGCGCACATCTCGGGCAGCTCGGACGGCCTGGTCTCCGGGACCGCGCGCTTCGAAGAGGGCTTCGTTCTCGACCGCTCGCAGCTCGACGGCGAAGTCCTCGAACCGTCCGTTGTCTCGATCCAGGCGGCGCTGTCCGGCGAGACGATCAATCTCGCCGACACTGTCTTCATGCCGTGGCCCAGCGCCCGTTGGGGCCAGTCTTGGAACTTTGAACCCTTCATCATTTACGGAGGCCCTGATGGCACTTCTGGTTAATAGCGGTCGCGCCGGTCTGGCCGCCGCCCTCAAAGCTCGCCCGATGTTCTTCGCCTGGGGACGCGGGGCGTCGTGGTGGGGTGCGACCGACGTGAAAAACAAGACCTTCGCGGGCTCGCCCGAGAAGTTCACGCTCGATCACGCGCCCGTTGCCTCGGTCGTGGTGAACAACGCAGGCAGTGCTCAGACCTATCAATCGCCCGCTGACTACCTGTTCGATCCGAACAGCGGTGTTGTGACGCGCGTCAACGGCGGCGCGATCCCCTCGGGAGCGACCGTCCAAGCGCAGGCCGTCTACGGCACGCCGTCCCTGAGCGCGAGCGACGTTGCCCTGACCGGCGAGATCGGACGCCGCGCTGCCTCTGCGGTTGAGTTTGTTACGCCCGACCCGAACGGCAACCTCTACACGCCCGGCGGCGAGCGCTGGTCGGTGTCGAGCGCGGCGACGCGCTACCTGTATGTTGCGACGCAATTCGACTTCCTAGAAGCCGCGACGGAGACGATCCGCGAAGTCGGCATCTTCGTGGACAGTGTGCGCGCGCCTGGAGTGCCCGAAGGGCAACTGTACTTGACTCCCGAAGAAGTGGCCGAACCCGGATACTTGCTTCTGCTCGACCGCTTCGCCGGTATCCCTCGGTCCCCGAGTTCTCGGCAGGGCTTCTCTTACGTCTTGGTGATCTAATGGCAGATGCTCGCGACCAACTCCCGACCTACATCAACACCTTCGATCGGGCGAAGGGTTACCAGCGTCTTGCGGCTCACTATGACCGCTTCCTGACCAGCAACGAGATCAATGTCATTCAGGACATTGAGGCGAACCGCGTGAAGGGCATTGCGGATGCCTTCTGGCGCGACGGGTCGCTCGTGAGCGGCGGCGCGATCGTGCTCGGGCCGATCACCAACGGCACGGTCGAAGCTCGCTTGGCGGCAGCCAAGGTCTACATTCGCGGCGCTGTTCATGACATCGAAGCGCGCAACATCACGATCTCAGCCGTTGGCACAGTAGTCATCGGCATTCGCCTGCGTACCTTCACCGTGAGCTATGAGCAGGACCCGACGCTTAAGGGTATGGCTCCCGGCACGCGTGCTCAGGGCGAGCCGGGAGCGTCCGCGCTCGCCATGCTCGGACGTTGGGGCTATGAGGGCGACGGCGAGGAGGGCGACTTCTTCCCGATCTACACGATCAAGGACGGCACGATCGACACGCCGACCGAACCGGGCATGGACGATGCCTGGGCGAACCTGCTCGCGCGCTATGACCGGGAAGCGCACGGCGGCTATGTCGTTGAGGGGTTCAACGTCAAGGCGCTGGGCCTCGACGAAACCGGCAAGCAAGCCTTCACCATCTCGGAAGGCACGATCAACGTCTACGGCTACAAGCGCACTCGGCCTGCTTCTGCTCGCCTGCGCGTGACCGAAGAGCCCGAGATCATGCTGATCGACGACGAGCCTCACGCGGTCAATTCCGGCACGCAGACGATCAAGGTCCGGTTTGCCCCGATCGCGGCCGTGAGGGAAGTCACGATCATCGCCGAGAAGACTGTGACGCTCACGCACGGCACCTATACCGGCGTTTCGGACACGTTGCCCGATCCTACCGTGCTTTCGATCCGGCAAGTCAAGCAGGGCACGACCGTCTATGCGCCGACCGCCGACTACAAGCTGACGGGCGCGGCTGTTGACTGGTCGCCGAGCGGTGCGGAAGTCGCGCCGGGCTCCACCTATCAGGTCACGTATCGCTATCTGACCAATGCGGTTCCGACCAACGTGACGCGCGATTCGTTCGATATCACCGGCGCTGCCGACGACACCACGGCCTTCGTCAAGTATGACACGAAGCTGCCGCGCTATGACGCCATCGTGGTCGATCAGGCGGGTGCGATCTCTTACCTGAAGGGCATCAGCTCGCTCTACGCGCCGCAGCCTGCCACGGTCGCCCCGACGCTTCACAAGCTCGCCGATGTCTACAACAATTGGGGGCTTGTCCCGACTGTAAAACAGGTCGCGACGATCCGCATGCCATTTGCTGATCTGCGCAGCCTCGAAACGATGGTCGGCGATCTCTATGCGCTTGTCGCCGAAGAGCGGCTTCAGCGGGACGTAGACCGCAAGGAAGTGTCGTCGAAGCGCGGCGTGTTCGTCGATCCGCTGCTCGACGATGATATGCGGGACCAGGGCCTGCCGCAGACGGGCGCGATCTTCGGCGGCCTGCTGTGGTTGCCGGTGACGCCGACCGTCTCGATCATGCCGCTGTCAGCAACGACGCTTGCCTTTACCAGCGAGAACGTGTTCGAGCAGCGCCAGATCACGGGCGAGTCCAAGATCAACCCCTATGCGTCGTTCGCGCCGCCCCCGACCGATGTCACGCTCGATCCGTCCGTCGATCTGTGGACCGATACGCAGAACGTGTGGACCTCCGTGTTCACGTCTCGCGTGGCATGGCAGCGCACCGGCTTTGCGGCCGGGCCGCTGATCGGCACCTCGACCCAAACGACCGACCGCATCGTGAACAGTGTCACGACTGCGGAGGAGAACATCCGCCAGCGGTCGGTCGGCTTCACGATCCACAAGTGGGGTTTCAACGAAGTCCTGAAGAAGGTCACGTTCGACGATATCGACGTGACCCCGCCGAACGTGCGCGCTGATGGCAATGGGACCGTTGTCTCTGCGTTCCAAATCCCGGCTGGCGTGCCGGTCGGCGTGAAGCACGTCGCGTTCGAGGGCATGGGTGGCTCGAAGGCCGACGCGCTCTATACGGCCTATGGGTGGCTCACCACCATCAACAACGAGCGCACGGTCGTCACGACCTATTGGTACAGTGCCGACCCGCTCGCGCAGACCTTCCGCTTGAGCGAGCCGCGCCAAGCGCTCGGTGTCGATGTCAAGTTCACCAAGGTCGGCGACCGCAGCAAGCCGGTGCGCCTCCAGATTCGTGAAGTCGAGCTGGGAATCCCGACCGAGCGCGTTGTCGCCGAGTCCCTGATCGACATGAACGCCGTCACGGTCATCGATCCGCTCTCGGTCGCGCCGCGCGTCGAGTCCGATTGGACCTATGCGCCGTTCGCCCGGCCCGTGACGCTGCGCGAGGATCGCAGCTATGCGATCACGCTCCTCACCGACGACGCGACGCACTCGGTCGCTATCGCCGACCTGGGCGGCTTTGACCAGCTCAACGGCTGGGTGACCAGCAACGCGTTCCCGCTTGGCACATTCCTCGACGGCTCGGACTCGCGCACTTGGTTGCCGAAGCCGGGTCGGTCGTTGGGCTTCCGTCTGCGCTGCGCGAAGTATGCGCCGGCGGCGCGTTCTATCGAGGTTGGCACGGTCGATGTCGTGAACTGCTCGGACCTCATGCCGCTGATCGCGGCCGAGCGCCCTGAAGGGACGGCAATCGAAATCGAGTTCGAGGCCCCGGACGGTGCGAAGTACGTCACCGCCCCGGCGGTGAACATCCAACTTCCGGTCTCGATCACCGGCACGTTGAAGGTCCGCATGCGGATCACGGGCACGTCCAGCCTGTCGACTCTCATGCTGCCTTTCTTGCAAGTCGTTGCGGGATCGATCCAGCCGAACGGCGACTACATCACGCGCGCCTTTGAGGCCGGGACCGACTCGAAGATTCGTTTGATCCTAGACGTTTACCTGCCGGGCAACTCGACGTTCGAGGCCAAGATTCAGACGGGTGTCAACGCTGGGCTGCCGGTGTGGTCTGCCGCCAACGCGCTCACCTTAGAGAAGGCCACGCCGCTCGGGGATGGCTGGGAGGAGCGTCAGTATATGCTCGACCACGTCTCGATCTCGGCCTCGCGGGCTTACGTCAAGCTCGGTGGCGGCCCGGCGGCGCGCTCGAATGCTCGCAACATCCGCGCAGTCGCGGTCAAGTCCACCACGGGGGCCTAATAGATGACTGACGAGACCACGCAGCGGGGCTACCCGCTGCCGAACCCCGACAACATCGCGCGCGACGATGCAACCCGCATCCGCAACGCGATTGCGATGATCAGCGACGACGTGACTGAGCTTGAAGAGCGGAACGTCGTTGCGTCCGAGACGATCTTCGGCAGTGTCCGCCTCGCAACGGCGGCGGAAGCGAGTGCTGGCACGGCCACGAACCGGGTGCCGGTCGTTGCCAGGGTCGCGGCAATGATCTCGGCGGCGGTGAGCGTCGTGTCGGACGCGCTAGCTACACTCCAGGGGACGGTGAACTCGAACAAGACGGCAGCTGAGAACGCGGACACCACTCTTCAGACCAACATCAACAATCTGAGTTCGTCGGTCGCGACTGCTTTGGCGGGCAAGGTTGCTACCAGCTCAGTTGGGACTGGCGCGAACAAGATCGTGCAGTTCGATGCAAACGCGAAATATCCGGCGGCGGACGGGTCGCTGATCACAAACCTTGTGCGTTACGACGCAGCGCAGGGGCTCAGTGCAGCGCAGGCGCAAAACGCCCGGAACAACATCTTGGCCCTCGGCCGGAAGATGACCGTCACCATACTGTCGAGTGGCTCGGGCACGTTCTCCCCCTCGGCCGGAGCGGTTGCTTGGAGGGTGCGCGTCCAAGGCGCTGGTGGTGGCGGTGGGGGGAGCGCGAACTCCTCTGGCAACGGCGGTGCTGGCGGTGCTGGCGGAACCACGACCTTCGGCTCGATTACCTGTACCGGGGGCGCCGGTGGTGGGGGCAGCGGAGGCGGCTTGGTCAGTGGTGGCAGCGCATCGGGCGGCGACATCAATATCTCGGGAGCAAACGGTCCGGCATCGAACGGAGCCGGTGCCGGTGCGGTGGGAAACCCCTTCAGTCAACGGGCTGCGGCTTCGGTGTTCGGCGACGGCGCGGCGGGTGCATGGCCGAACGCTGGCGGCACTTCGCCTAACTGCGCTGGCGCAGGCGGCAGCGGTGGTGGCGGCTACGTCAGTGGTGGCTTCAGTGGCGGTGGGGGCGGTGCTGGAGGCTATGCCGAGAAGTGGATCGTGAACCCAACAGCCACGAGCTACGCGATCGGTGTTGGCGGGGGCGGGGGCAGCCCCGGATCGAACGGCTATGCAGGCGGTACGGGCGGAAACGGCTGCATCATCATTGAGGAGTACTACGGCTAATGTCTCGCTTTGCAATCATCGACACCGCGACAAAATCGGTCCTTACCGTCATCGAATACGATGAGCCGCCAAGCAATCCGCCGCCGGGCTTTTCTGAAGGAGTCATCGCCGTTCAAAACGAGGACGCTTCCGCGGATTGGACCTGGGACGGTCACACGCTCTCGGCACCGCCCGCCGCGCCTGCGCCGGTCTTCGTTCCTGCGTCTGCCAGCAAGCTCGGGCTCAAACGCGCGCTTGGTGAAATCGGGCGTTGGAACGAGGCGAAGGCGCTGATGGCTTCCAACGCGGGCGTGCAGGAAGAATGGGATTTGGCGATTGAGATCAAGCGTGCGGACCCGCTCGCGCAGATCATCATCGCTGCCATGAGCCTGAGCGAAGCCGACGTTGACGCGATACTAATTCGCGCCGCTGCACTCGTCTGAAAGGCTACTGGAACGGTCCCGACAACTAAGCGGGCGCTTCCTACGGTGCTCTCAATCCCAATGCTTCGAGGATTGAGAGCACACATATGTCCCTTACCGACTTTCTGCACGGCGTCGAGACTGTCGTCGTTGACTCCGGCCCCCGGCCGATCCAGACCGTCCGCTCGTCCGTCATCGGATTGATCGGCACCGCCCCCGGAGCGAACGAAGTCGCGTTCCCGCTCGACTTTCCGGTTCTCGTCAATCGTCGGCAGGCCGCTGCGATGATCGGCACGACCGGCACCCTGCCGCAAGCGATCGACGCAATTTACGATCAGGGCGGCGCTCTGATCGTCGTGATCCGCGTTGCGGAGGCGGAGCACGAGAACGAGCAGCTTTCGAAGGTGATCGGCGGCGTGGATGCCGACACTGGCGCATTCACCGGCGTTCACGTCCTGCGCGCTGCGGAGGCCGAGTGTGGCGTTGCGCCGATGATCTTCATCGCGCCGGGCTTCACCCATCAGCGCCCGATCGGCGTGAGCGGTCACACCGTCATGTCCCAGGGCAACGGCTACACCCACGCGGAAGTCGTCTTCACCGGCGGCGGCGTGGGCGCGGTGCTTCCTTCCGCGACCGTGATCCTGACCAACGGCAAGGTGACCGGCCTCGACTTCAAGTCGCTGGGCTATGGCATCGTGTCGCCGATCACCGCGACGATCACCGGCGACGGCACCGGCGCGGCGATCACGATCCAGACCGGCGCTTCGGCGAACCCGGTGGTCGGCGAGCTGAAGCAGCTCGCGGACGGCATGAAGGCGCACATCATCGCAGATGGTCCGGCGACCACTGACTCGGCCGCCTTCGCCTATCGCAACGACCACGGCACCCGTCGCGTGTTCATCGTCGATCCCAAGGTGTCGGGGTGGTCGGTGAAGTCGAACACCTATGCCCTGGAGCCCGCGTCGCCGCGCGTCGCCGGTCTGATCTCTCGCGTGGACAACAACTCGGGCTTTTGGGAGTCGCCGTCAAACAAGGAAGTCTACGGCATCGGCGGCATCTCGCGGCCGATCGACTACGCCTATGGCGACAAGAACAGCCGCGCGAACATCCTCAACGAAAACCAGATCGCGACGTTCATCCGCGACGACGGCTGGTATCTGTGGGGCAACCGTACCTGCTCGGCTGACCTGAAGTTCGCCTTCCTGTCCGTGTCGCGGACGGCCGACATGATCGACATCTCGATCGCGAAGGCTCACCGCTGGGCGGTCGATCGCTCGATCACCAAGAACTATCTCGACGACGTGGTCGCGTCCGTGAAGGCGTACATGCGGCAGTTGAAAACCAAGGGCGCGATCCTTGGCGGCGACTGCTGGGTCGATCCGGAGTTCAACACGGAGGCCGACATCACCGATGGTCATGTCACCTTCTCCTATGACTTCACCCCGCCGTATCCGGCCGAGCGCGTGACCTTCCGGTCGCATCTCGTCTCCGACTACATCCGCAACCTCTTCGCATAACGGGGAAAAGAGATGATCCCGCGCGTACTTCGCAACTTCAACACCTTCGTCAACGGGACCGGCTGGGCCGGTCGCGTTGCCGAAGTCGAGCTGCCCGACTTCCAAGTGAAGACGGAGGAGTATCGCGGGGGCGGCATGGACGCCCCTGTCGAACTCGACATGGGCTTGGAGGTCATGACCGCCAAGTTCACCTTCGGCGAGTACAACACGCAGATTCTCGGGCTGTTCGGCAACATGGACGGCAATGCCGCGCGCGTGCAGCTCCGTGGCGCTCTTCAGCGTGACGGCGAGGCCGCCGTCGCGATGGTGGTCGATCTGCACGGCGGCTTCAAGGGCAACACCCTTGGGAGCTGGAAAGCCGGTGACATGACGCAGAACGAAGCCGAGATGACGCTTCGCTACGTCAAGGTCCAGATCGGCGACACCGTCGCCATTGAGATCGACGTGGACAACATGATCCGCATCGTCAACGGCGTGGATCAACTCGCCTCGATCCGGGCAGCGATGGGCATGTAAGGCGGCGAGACTAGCCCCTCTACGCGCGAGCGCACGGGCTAGTCTCTTCGAACTATCAACGGGAGAATTATGCAGTGAGCGACGAAGAGAAGCAGCCCGATATGCGGGCGGAAGCCTCGATCACTCTCGACTTTCCGATCGAGGTGGACGGCGTGAAGTATGCGAGCCTGACCATGCGTCGGCCGAAGACCAAGGACTCGAAGAAGGCCGCCAAGTTCAAGGGCCACGATGCGGACCGTGGCGTGCTGCTCTTGGCCGATCTGTGCGGCGTCGCGCCGAACGTGATCGACGAACTCGACGAATATGACGCGAAGAAGCTGGGCGATCAGCTCGATGCTTTTCGTGGGGGTCAGTCGAGCTAAGCGATCTCCGCAAGGCGATATTGACGCTTGTTCGGCTGACCAAAGGCGGCGTCACGATCAGCGAGGTCGAAGAGATGTTCCTCGACGACTTCTATGAATGGCTTGAAGCAGCAACTGAGCTTCAAGCCGACATTAACAAGGCGATGAAGGCGAAGTAAATGGCGACCGGCTTCTCGGTATTCGTCAATATCGGTGGCAAGGTCAGTCCGAGCCTCAACGCCGCTGTTAGCGCTGCGAAGGCCCAGATTAACGGCCTGGGTGCTTCGCTCGCTACCATGGGCGCGCGCATGAACGCGCCGTTCTTGGCCGTCAACAAGCACATTGCAGAGACGTCGAAGCTGATGTCCAAGGTCCAGCGGACCGGGCGCAATGCGACCTTTGGCGTCACGGTTCCCGCCGGGCTCTTGGGCGTCGAGGCGATCAAAGCTGCCAACGAGCGCGCAAAGGCGGGTAACACGCTCGAAGCCATTGGCCTCGACGGGATGACGCCCGAGCAGCGCACGAAGGCGCGCAAAGAGATCGTGGCCTACGCCGACGCCATTGCCGCGAAGTACGGCGACGCGACCGAGATCATGAAAACCTTCAACGAGCTTCTGAAGGCGGGCTTCAGCGTTGATGCCGCCAAAGGTGCGATCGAGACCGTCTTGCAGGGCGCGACCACGGCCGAAGACATGAGCGGCGCGGAGCTGGGTGGCTACGTCACGAAGCTCGCCACGCAATACAAGCTCGGAATGAAGTCCACGGAGGACGCGGCGGCGAGCACACAGCGCATCGTGGACAACTTGGTGTATGGCGCGCTGAAGACCAGCGCGAGCACGAAGGACATGGCGCAGTCGTTCCGGTACGTCGGCGCTGCCGCCGCAGCGGCTGGCAACTCGGTCGAGCAGACCAACGCCATGATCATCGCCATGGCAAAGGCTGGCATCCTCAACTCGGAATCGGGCGTCGCGCTGCGCTCGGCTTACGTCCGCATGGTCAAGCCCACCAAAGCCGGGCGCGCCACGATGGCGAAGCTCGGGCTTCAATATTCGGACTACGTGAATCAGGGCAACCGCACCGGCGCGAATGTGAGCGCCGGTCTGGCGGCGTCGGGCTATGACATCGACCCCAAGGTACTCGACAAGGTGCTCAACGCGAACAAGGGCTCGCCCGAGAAGCAGCGCAAGGCGATCTATGGTGCCGTCGTTGCGAAGCTCGGCACCAAGAGCGCGCAGGACATGAGCGCGATCATGGAGGCGGTGGATGACACGTTCACCACGGCAGGGTCCGAAATCGATCTTCTGAAGCTTGCAAAGGATCTGAAATCGAAGGGGGCGACCCAAGGCGATCTCGCCAACATCTTCGAAGGCCGCCAGTCGGTCCGTATGTTGGCGCTGCTATCGCAGAACCTTGACGAAATCCTCAAGGACATTTCAGACAACGTCAAAGGCTACTCCGCGAAGACGTGGGGGGTTCGCTACCAGGGTCTGGAGAAGTCGATCCTTGAACTCGACGCTGCCTACAAGGGGCTTCGGAACACGCTAACCGATTTGGTCATGCCGGACATCCTCAACGGCATGAAGTGGCTCGAAAACCTGATGAAGGGCATGGCCGCGTCATCCCCCGGCCTGCTCAAGACGGGCCTGTATCTCTCCGCTGCGGCTGCCGCCGCCGGACCGCTGCTCTATGTCCTGGGTGCAGTTGGCCGCGTGGCCCTGTTCGCAATGCGCGGCCTGAGTGCAACCATGATGCTGGCCCTTGCGTCCTCGCGCATGTTGGTGGGTGCTATCGCTTTGCTCTCGGGCGGCCTTGTTCGCGGCGGTGCCATCATGCTCGCGTTCGCGGCCCGCACTCGCGTCGCCCTTGCCGCGATGTCGATGTTGCGTTGGTCAACGATCGCGCTTGCCGGGCTGTCCGTCGCGGGCGGCGGCCTGATGGCCCTGGGCAAGGCGATCTTGATGTTTCCCGTCACGGCGCTCCGCGCGATCGGTCTTGCCATGTGGGGCCTGGTTGCCAATCCGGTCGGCCTGATCATCACCGCTTTGGTGGCGGCCCTGACCGCGCTCGGGGTGTGGGTCTACAACAATTGGGATGGCCTCAAATCGTTCTTTGCGGGCTTCGGTGAGGGCTTCATGAAGGGCCTGGGTCCGGCTGGGGAGGGCGTCAAGAAGCTCGCTGACGGCCTCGGCAGCGTCGTGGATTGGTTCGGGAAGCTGCTTGGTCCCATCGACGAGAGCGGGGCGAAGTGGCGGACCTGGGGCGAGACGGTCGGGGGCGTGGCGGCCGAAGGTGTCAAGAAGGTGATCTCGGCCATCGAGACGCTGGTCGGCTGGATCGGAACGGCGATCGACAAGATGTCGGCCCTCGGCGGGGCCATCAAGAACATCTTCAATAGCGGGCCGAGCACGAAGTCTTGGCTCAACTCTGGCAATCCGGCGAACCCTGTTGCTGGCGCTCGCGCCCTGGGCGGCCCGGTCAGTTACGGCAAGCCGTATCTTGTCGGCGAACGTGGCCCCGAGCTGTTCGTGCCCGGCGCGAGCGGCCGGATCGAGACGAACGCAACGCTGCGCCGCCTCAACGCGAGCGGCGCGGCTGCGGTTGCCGCGTCGTCTTCAGCGGCGGGTGCGGGCGGAATGGTCTCCCGGTCCCAGCGCGCGGAGGTCAACATCACCGTCAAGGGAGGCGATCCGGCTGAAGTCCGCCGGGCCGCTGAAGAAGCCGTCTATGCCGCCTTCGCCCGGCTTGAGTCCGAGCAACGCGGCCTCTTGAGTGATTGATCATGCAAAGTTCGGTGATGCTCGCGCTTGGCGCGTTTCGCTTCTCGGTCTCAACCGCCGCCTATCAGAAGTTCGAGCGGTCCTCTGAGTGGCGGTGGCCTGCCACGGATCGCATTGGCATGGCCCCGGCCAAGCAATACGTCGGACCCGGCGAGGACACGATCACGGTCGATGGCGTGATCTTCCCGCACTATCGCGGAGGTCTGCGGCAGATGGACATGATGCGCGCGCAAGCCGGTCTCGGGCAGCCGCTCCCGCTGATCACCGGCTTTGGCCGCTATCTCGGCTTCTACTGCATCGAGAAGGTCAAGGAGAGCATGGAGACCTTCATGTCGGACGGCGCGCCGCGCAAGATCGAGTTCACCGTCGAGCTGGGGGCCTACGCCTGATGGCCGAGACGTACACCACGATCGAAGGCGACACGGTTGACATGATCGCCTGGAGCCGGTTCGGCGTCACGCACGGCGCGACCGAAGCGATCCTTCGCGCCAACCAGGGCCTTGCCGCAGCGGGGACGCGGCTGCCCCAGGGCCTCACAATCGTCATCCCGGCCTACGCCCCGAAGAAGGTCTCGGCAGCCGCGAGGATTTGGTCGTGACGCCTGCTGCACGCGTCGTCCTCGACGGCAGGGACATTACGGCCAACCTAATTCCGGCCCCCTTCGGAATGCCGCTGCTCGGTGGCGGTGTGGGCATTCCTGGCGGTCTCATCCCAGCAATCGGCAACGGCGGCGGCCCGCTGCTCTCCCTCACGATTCAGGACAACGAGGGCAAGAAGTCCGATTCGTGCGAGCTGGAGCTTGACAACCGCGAGTATATTCCATCGCCGGGCAAAGGCTCGAAGCTGCAAGTATGGCTCGGCTTCGTCGAGAGCGGCATCAACTTCATGGGCTCGTATCAGATCGACTCGTGGACGAAGAAGGGGCGGCCGAAGATCATGACCGTTTCGGCCAAGGCCGCCGGTCTGACCACGGAGATCAAGGCTCCGAAGTCGCGCTCCTATCACGAGAAGAGCATCGAAGAGATCGTGCAGTACATCGCCGGGCGCAACGGCCTGCGTGCGATCGTGGCCGGCGAGCTGGGCAGCATCAAACCAGGCCATCTTGACCAGTCCAACGAGTCCGATCTCAACTTCCTCACACGCCTCGCGGGCCGCGTCGGCGGGAACTTCAAGCTGGCGAACGACACGGTCATCTTCAACAAGGCAGGCTCCGGGCAACTTCCGAGCGGCGGCGCGGCCCCGACCTTCATGCTGACCGAGACCGGGCAAACGGATTGGGACTGCACGGGCTCAACGCGCGGCGATTACGAGTCGGTCGAGGCGGCGTGGCACAACATCAAGAAGGGCGAGCGTGAGTGGGTCAAAGCGAGCGGGGCAGGCGGCGGGAGTGGCGGCCGCAACGGGCCGAAGCATCGCGTGCGCAAGCTCTTCAAGACCAAGGAAGAAGCGGAAGCCCAGGCGAAGGCGACGAAGGGCGCTCTCGCTCGCGGCGAGAAGGTCTTCGCGGCCAGCTTCCCCGGCCGGACCGAGATGTTCGCCGGTGCTGGCCTCACGGCGGTCGGCTTCGATCCTGACTGCGACGGCAGCTACACCATCAAGTCCGTCACGCACTCGCTGAATAGCTCGGGCCTAAAGACGCGCATCTCATGCGAGACGGCTGGCGACGGCGAAGGCAACACATGGGGAGGCGGCGGGGGCGGGGAGTAAGGCTACCCAAACGGTCCCGCCAACTACGCGGCGAATAGCCATGATGCTCACAACAACTGGAGAGCATCATGTCGATCAGTATCAAGAAGGGGCTCGGCTATCGTGACGGGGTTCCGTTCCCGTTCGTGAAAAGCCCGAACCACGGCGGCGCGCTGAAGCCGCGTTTCATTGTGATCCATGACACGGCATCCGGTCTCAAAGACGACGGCGACATTTCGTGGCTGACCAACCCGGCGGCCAAGGTCTCGGCGCATGTCGTCGTGAGCCGCGAGGGCAAGATCACCCAGCTCGTCCCGTTCAACGTCGTCGCGTGGCACGCCGGTCAGTCCCAATGGAAGGGGCTGAAGTTCATGAACAGCTACGCGATCGGGATCGAGATCGACAACCCTGGCAAGCTTCAGAAGGTGTCGGACGGCGTCTACAAGAACGACATCTGCACAATCGACACCAACAAGAATCCGTCACTGAAGGTCGAGTACGCGAAGACGGCGGCTCACGGTGCGGGCTATTGGCTGCACTACAGCCCAGAGCAGATCGCGGCCGTCACCGATCTGTGCTTCGCGCTCGCGCAAGAGTTCAAGATCGAGGACATCATCACGCATTGGATGATCTCACCCGGCCGGAAGATCGATACCAATCCGCTGTACCCTCTCGATCAGTTGCGGGCGTCTGCGCTGCCCTACAAGCCGGTCGGCCTCATGGAGACGCCGGAGGGCGGCGAGCGGCAGGACAGCGACGAGTCCGGTGAGGAGCACGTCCACCTCGAACCGCAGTGCGACGTACACGACGAGAGCGCGACCAAGCCCGGCAAGCTGAAGGCGTTCATCAAGAGCAAGCTCACGGCGGGAACCGGCCTGTTCACCGGCCTCTCGCTGTCGTCCTTTACGGGCCTGCTCACCGACTGGAAGGTGATCGTGGCGCTGGGGGGCGTGATCATCGTTGGCCTGGGCGTGTGGTTCTGGATCGACCGCGATGATGGCTAAGCTCGCTCAGTCGATGGCTGACAAGCTCGGCTTCGGCGATCTGCTGTGGCAGATCGCAACGTCGGATGCCGTTCTGTTGCTGTTCGCCGGGCTCATCGTGATCGCCATGCTGGTCGGTCACTTCCCGGTGCTCTCAAAGCTGTCGGCCCTGCAACAGTACGTCATCCCGGCGAAGCTCGCCGTGTATACCTTCGTCTTCCTGTTCGCGTTCCTTCTCGGCTTTCGGACCGCCGACGATCGGGCAGAGGCGAAGGCGCTGCGGGCCGATGTCGCAAGGAAAGATGAGGTGATCGCCGCGAAGGACTTCGATCTGCGTCTCGCGATCGAAGCCGCCGAAGTGGCGCAGAAGCAGCGTGATGAAGCGGCGCTCCGCGCCAAGGAAGCTCAGGACGAAATCGATGACTATTCCCAACGCCTCAAGGCGCGCCCTAACGCTTCTTGCGTGCTCACTCCTAGCGACTTCCCTGGCAGCTTGCCAGACGACGGCAAGCGTTAGGCCCTCTCCAAGCTTCACCATGCCGCACGAGTCGACGCTCGTGCTCGACGAAGTGCCCGCTCCAAAGATCAAGCCCGGCGACGACGCTCGCGTGGCGTGGCGCCTGGAGCGGGCCGCCAGGATCGAGGCCAATCATCGGCTTCGTGTCTCCCGCTCAAACGTGCGCGACGTGCGCCTCAAAGCATCGGCCATAGCCAAATGATCACGATCCCTGAATGGCTCATTGGCATTCTTGGCACCGGCTTCGGAGCGGTCGTCGCGCTTCTGATCCGCAACGCGGTGTCGCACGCAAAGAACGAGGCGTCGGCGAAGGCGGGGCAGGCCATTGCCAATGAGGCGAAGGCGGCAGCCGCTGAAGCACAGCGGCTTGCCGCCGCGACCGAGCGCGACCTTGCGCAGTTCCGCGAGAAGGTCGCGCAGGAATACGCAACTGTCCAACTGATCGATCGGATCGAAGAGCGGCTGGTCGGCGCGCTGGATCGCATCGGCGCTCGCTTCGATCAGTTTCTGTTGACGCAAACCGGGAAGACTAAGTGATTACCGACAAGAATAAGAAGGCCGCGATTGAGACTTGCCTGCGTGAAGGCTTCGAGCCGTGGCGCTCGAAGGTGCGCGGCAAGGGCTCTGCGGTGCTCGAAGCGGGGCGTCGGTTGAAGCTCAACCGCAATGCGCTCACCGATTGGGTTCGTGCTCAGTCCGCTCTCGCCGAAAGCGGCGAGAAGAACTTCCTGCCGAACTGGAGCCTTTACGTGGCCCCGGCCAACGACAACACGCCGCCGACACGGCGCGAGGTGCACGATAGCTCCTATTGGCGGACGCGCTACAACGCGGCCGAGAAGGAATTGGCGCACATTGAGAAGCTGCTCGAAGAGGTGGGCGGCATCAGGCAGCTCCGCGCCCTACCGCCGGAATGGCTCTTGAAGGCGAGCGCGGCGAAGCGCGCCCGCTCCGTGATGTCTATGCTCTTCACCGATCTGCACATGGGCGAGGTGGTCGATTCCGACGAAATCCTCGGGCTCAACGCCTTCAACCCGGCCATCGCCGAGCGTCGCGCGAAGCGCTTCTTTCAGGCGGCATGCGAGATAGGGCCGCGCTGGGCGTCGGACACCAAGCTCGAAGGGCTGCTCCTCAACCTGGGCGGCGATCTGGTCTCGGGCGACATTCACGAAGAGCTGCGGATCACGAATGCGCTGACCTCGCACGAGCAGGTTCGCATGGTGGTGAAGATCATTGTCGCGGGCATCAAGCTTCTGCTCAAGGTGTACCGGCGCATCCATGTGACCTCGGTGCCCGGCAACCACGCGCGCACCACCTTTAAGCCGACCGCGAAGCTGTATTCGAAGCTGAGCTATGACACGCTCATTGCTCAGATGGTGGCAGACGCCTTTGCGGGCGACGCCCGCGTTACTTTCCAGATCACGGTGGCTCCCGACGCGGTCATCCCTGTGCTGGGCTACACGGTCTTCCTAACTCACGGTGACAAGATGGGGACCGGGGGCGGGCAGGGTTTCGCCGGGCCGATGCTTCCCATCGTGCGCGGTACGAAGAAGGTCGAGGCGCAGCAGGCGCGCGCCGGGCGGCGGCCGGATATCATTATGCACGGGCACTATCACCACTCAGGCAACCCCGGCAACGTGTTCGCCAACGGGGCCTTCCCCGGTTACAGCGAATACGGCAACGGCCTGCGCGCTGCGCTCGAACCGCCGCAGCAGTGGCTCTTCTTGATTCACGAGACTTGGGGTGTGCGCGAGCGGTGCGAGATCAAGCTCGAAACACCCGCCGCATTCCCGCGCGTCGCCAGCGCAATGCCAAAGGAGATGGCAGCATGATCATCGAGCGGTACGTCCATCATGGGCAGGTTGTCTATGTGCGGTCCGATTTAAAGGGACGGCACAGGGAGCATTGTCTTTGCTTCACATGCAATAAGTTCAAGCCGGGTCGTGAGGGGCACTGCCCGATCGCGAAGCGGATCTATGACACATGCGTCGAGCACGGCGTTGTGTCGCCCGTATATGAGTGCCCGGACTATGGAGCACTCCACTGATGGCTTTTGACATTCTCAGCCTTCTGAGGAGCTACGCTATGGCCGGTGTCGTTTGCGTCTTGGCGCTGATTGGCGCGCTAGTGATCGCGAACAACACCGGCCTGCTCAGGGCGTTTGTGGACCGCCTGCTATGAGCAACGCGGAGCTGATCGTCTATGCGATGATTGCCACGGCTGCGCTTATCGCCTGGGCTGCGTTCGAGCGCACATAGTTAGTCCGTTGTAACCTGCGTCTTGCTCACCCAAACGCAATTGACCTTGCCTTTCGGGCGGACGCAGGCAAGCCCGGTTGCTGAGACATCCTCGACAAAGACCTCGGTGCCTTTGTCGATGAGCGAGCAGCCCTTCGATACTGCGTAGAGGAGTGCCCGCCTCGGGTCGTCCTGGCCCAAGCTCAGGTATTTCCAAACGATGTCGGTGGTCGGGCAGGCGAGGGCATCGACTTCCTTGACGTGCCCGGCGTGCCCGATCTCGGTCGCGGCGTTTGCGGCTGCGATCCCGGCGGCTAGGACGACGACACTAAGGGTTACTCGAATGGGCATGTAAGAAAGCTCCTTGAGGCTACGGTAATCACAGTGCCGATGGGGGCACGCAACCGAAACTGCCTTGGAGCACAAGAGGGAAGATGTAAATACCGCTGGCCTGTCCACGCCTAGCCTTCGGTCTCCGGGAACCCATGCTGTCAACAGGCGCCAAGCAAAGCGCATTGGCCATCAAACATAGTGCAGCAGCGTTTTCGGAGACCGGCCCGGTTAACGAAGAAGCGGCAAACCCCGCTGGACTCTTTGTTCTGTTTTTGTTCTACTGTCTCCCACTTCCTTCGAACTGGGGTGAGACGATGCCGGACCTCGGCCAAATTCGCTTGGAGATCGAGCGTGCGCGCAAGAACGTGGCTAGGCTGCGCCGAGACCTCCTAGCGCTTCAGAAGGCCGGAAGGCCAACAGCCGTTACAGAAGCTGATCTTCAACGCCTGCTCGATCGCGTGGACTTGCTTTGCGAGCAGCGCGACAGGCTAAAGGCTCTCCAACCTCGACCATCTGCCAGCAAAGTTCTGGGAGGTCGTTCGTGGTAAACTCTACGATCCCGTATTATTCTGACTTCGAGAACAAAAACGTCCCGGCGTTCCTGAAGGCTCTTGCAGAGGCTCGTCGTCTGGCGACGCTTGAAGGCTGGTGCTACCAACACGTTCAGGCGATCATCGTCTCAATCGACCAGTACGCAGAAGCTGCAACTGGAAATCGCGACTTCTTCTTGAATAGGCCACATAGCATCGGTGGAGGGCGCTCGGGTGACGTTCCGTGAGGTCGCCTTACGAGCGGCGCTTCGAGCGCGACGCTTTGGTGGCTGCGGCCTTCCTCGCCGCCTGGGGCCTTTGGCGCTTTGGTGCCTGGCTGTTCGGCTGATCGGCAGGGTGAAGGTGCTCGCGCATCTCTATGAACATCGCCTCGACATCGTGAAGGCGCAGCTTGCCGCTCCAGTGATTCCGCAAGGCGTGCATCTGCAAGACGGCGATTTGCCCACGCTTCGCCGGATCGGCCTCAGCGAAATAGGCTCTCATGGCCTCGACGAAGGCTCGGGCAACGGCCGGGGGAAGCTCGATCAACGATCCCACCCATCGCGCTTGGCCTTCACGCGGAAGTCGTCGGGCATCTCGGGCACTGCGTCTTCATCGACGTTGTTGCACAGAGGGCAGGGGTCTCCCGCCGCCCCGCAATGGCAAGCTCTATTGGTGCTTCCCCAGGGCCGTTCGGGGTGAGCCTCGCAGACCCATCGAGCACCATAGCAACGCAAACAAACCTTCATGCCCGACACGATTCCGGTCTTGACAGCGGACGGGCATGTCCGCATATTGCGGACATGGCTGAGCGGATAATCCCCGGCCGATTGAGAGGGCAACCCCGAATGACCGAGACTATCACCATGGATCAGCAAGAGCAGATCGCCCGCATTGAACGCGCTCAGGAAGAGACCCGCAAGTTCGCGGCCGAGCAGCACAAGCTTTCCGCCGAGACCCGAAAGATTACTCGCGACACCAACCTCGCGCCCTGGCAGCTCGTCTTGTCGGCGATGACCGCCGGTGCCGCTCTCTTCGGTGCTGGCGCGGCTTTCACGAAACTGATGGGGCCATGAACGGAGCACGCCTATCCGAGTGTCTGGCCTCGCTGCGATGGACGCAGCGGGGCCTTGCCGCCATTCTGGAATGCGACGATCGGCTTGTGCGGCGGTGGGCGTCCGATCAAGCCGACATCCCAGCGAGCGTCGCGGCGTGGCTTGAGACCTTGGCTCAGGCGCATGATGCGCTCCCGCCCCCGGTCGGATGGAAGAAGAGAGTGAAGGCAGATGCTGGCCCCGCTTAGCGGGGCTTTTTTGTTAGTTTCGCACCGTGAACAGCGACGGAACGACGTGCACGGCTCATGCACGGATATGCACGGATGTTCTTACTTTGATCTACCCTCAGAGACACAAAAACGCTTTCTGGCATCCCAGACTTGTGCGAAATTCTTTAGATATGTCCGAGACTTAAATGGTGGGCGCACAAGGGATCGAACCTTGGACCTCTCCCGTGTGAAGGGAACGCTCTCCCGCTGAGCTATGCGCCCGGATCCTGGTGGCTGCCGGCCGAGAGGCCGTGAAGGCAGCTGCCGAAGCAGTCCGTCGGAGCCCGCGATTTACGAAGCGCGGGCGGGGGGTGTCAAGGATTTGCGGCGCGGTTAGTGCGGAAAACTGCGCGGCAGTGACCGCGCCGTTCCCGATTGGACCAAAATCAGCCGTTCGGCGCCCCTTCCTGGAGGCCCGAAGGAGGGCTCCAAGGAGCAGGCAGGGCGCGAGGCCGGCCGTCTCAAGCCCCGATCTGCCGCGCCCGCGACGCATGCGACTGCAGGGCGCGGATGCGGTCGGCCAGGGTGCCGCCCTGGGGCGCGCCGCCGGCAGCCGCCGGGGCGGCGGGAGCGCCATTGGCATTCGCCGGCTTGGCGGCGGGCTCGGCGGCCAGCATGGCCTCGATGGTCGAGTTCGGGCCCTCGATCTGCATCGCGAGCTTGGCAACCTCGGCGGCGATGTCGTTGATGCGCTCGCGCAGCAGCGCGTTCTCCATGCGCTCCTGGGCCCAGGTGCTCTCGGCCTGCTGCTGGATCGCGTTCATCTCGCGCTGCAGCTTGGTGCGCTCGTCGCGGGCGGCCTGCAGCTGCTCTTCGAGCGCGGCCTTTTCCGACTTCAGTCGGTCGAAGGCGGCGGACTTGCCGCTGCCCATGCCAGCGAGCTCCTCGCGCAGCTCCTTGAGGGCGCGGTCGGCAGCCGCATTGGCCTCGCGCAGCTGGTTGTTCTCGAAGTCGCGCTCAGCGAGCAGCTTGCCCTGGGTCGACAGCCGGCCTTCGAGATCGGCCACGCGAGAGGCCAGCATCTCGGCTTCCTTGACCTGGACGATCAGCTGGCGGTCGAGCTCGGTCACGCGCTGGCTGAGATTTTCGACCCGGGCGCGGGCGTCGTTGAGCGCCTTGGTCGCGGTGTCGGATTCGTCGCGCTCCAGCGCCAGGCGGGCCTGGGTCGCGGAGAATTCCTTCTCGGCGTCGGAGACGCGGCTGCGCAGCTCCTCGACCTGGGTCTTCACCGTGACGAGTTCGACCTGGCGGCTGTCGGCGAGGAGGGATTTATCGTTGAGCTCGGCGGTGAGGCGGACCAGCTCGGCCTGCTTCTCCTTCAACGCCTGCTCGGCGGCGCGCAGCGCCTCGGTCTTGGCGGCGAACTCTTCTTCCGTCGCGCGCAGCTGGTCCTTCAGCGCCTTCTCGCGCGCTTCCAGCGCGAAGATCGCGGCGTTCTTCTCGCCGAGCTCGATCTTCATGCGGTTGATGGCGTCGGTCTTCTTGCCGAGATCGGCGAGCTGGCCGGTGGCCTTGTTCTTCAGCGCGTCGACGCTCATCTCCAGCCGCCGCGCCGACATCGCGAACTCGGCGCGCAGCTGGTCCTTGTCGGCCTGGATCTCGGCCATCGACAGCGGCGTGGCCGCCTCGAGCCGGCGTGTCGTCAGCCGCACCGCACGATTGTGCACCAGCGGCACGATCATGAGGGCACAGAGCATGGCGATCAGAAAACCGATCGCAAAATACATGATCGGCTCGACCATGACGCACAACTCCCGGTCCGGAATGATTAACGGAATGACAATGCACGGCGGGCTGATTCAACGCCAGCCCAATGCCGTGTTAACCTTGATCCGTCACGGGAGAGCGTGTCTCAACGGTACCAGTTAGCGGTCTCAGCCCGTATCAGAACGGGTTCCAGGTCGCGCTCGGGGTGAACTTGAGATAGCCGACATTGGCGCCGAGCCGCAGGCCGATGCCGGAGCGGATCGGCACCAGCACGATGTTGTTGGCGGTCAGCGCGGTCATGCCGAAGCCGCCGACGATGTAGGCCGAGCCGTCGATGCCGACGAAGCGCTGATAGATCGCGCTGGTGGCCGGCAGATTATAGACCAGCGTCATGGTGCGGGCGCCGTCGCCGCCCCAGTCGAAGCCGAGCGAAGGGCCCTGCCAGTAGACGCGGAGATCGCCGGCGTTCTTGGTGTAGAGCGTGCCCTCGCCGTAACGCAGCCCGGCGACGAACGCGCCGGCGCCTTCCTCGCCGAGGATGTAGCCGTTCGGCAGGCCCCATTGGCTGACCGCGCGCTCGATCACCGAGGCGAGCCCGCGCGAGACGTTGCCGAAGAAGCGGTGGCCGGCATTGACCAGCTCATCCGGGTTGAAGCTGTCCGGAGCCGGGGCCCGCTGCGGCGGCGGCGCGGGCTGCTGATAGGGCGGCGCCCCTTGATAGGGCGGCGCCGCCTGGGGAGGCGGCGCAGGCGGGGGCGCCTGCTGCGCGGCGACCGACGCGGTCAGGGCCAGCACGGCCGCAAGCGTCGTGGCGGCGAGGCGGATTGCGAAACTCATCGGTGGAAATCCCCTGCTATCGGCAGCCCGACCCGCGCCTTTAACCAGACGCCAACCACATCCGGCGATGGTCGGACGAGGGGCGATAGCCCCTGCGACTCCCATGTTATCGGCACCAACTATGACCGCACAACGGCAACAACGGAACTGGAGCTGGTCAAAGCCGCTGTTTTGCCGCGTAATTGCCGCCATCGCGCTCGCCGCGCTGCTGATGCCGCCGGTCGCCTTGCGCGCCGCCACCACCCAGCGAATCATTTCCGACCGCTTCAGCGGGCTCGCGATCGACGGTTTTGATCCCGTGTCGTACTTCGTCGACGGCAAGGCGCTGCTGGGCCTTCCCGATTACGAGGCGTCGCAGGGCGGGGTGGTCTGGCGGTTCCGCAACGAGGGCAATCGCGCCTCCTTCCTGGCTCATCCGGAGGTCTATGGTCCCCAATTCGGCGGCTATGACCCGACCGACGTCGCGCGCGGCGTCACCGTGGCCGGCAACCCGCGATTCTTTGCCGTGGTCGAGGACCGGCTGTTCCTGTTCAACCGGGAGGACAGCCGGGATGCCTTCAAGGCGGATCCGGCCCGTTACCTGGCGAAGGCCGAGGCCCGCTGGCCGGCGCTGCAGGAAGATCTGCCGCAATGAGACCCGGCCGGTCTCACACCGGTCTCACGGCCGCAGGGTCGCCCCAGGCGATGAAGGACGGCACGATGAAGCTGTCGCCGCGCTCGCCGTAGCGCAGCGGCACGCCGGCCTCGCTGGTCACCGTTCCGCCGGCGGCGACCACCACGGCGTGGCCCGCCGCCACGTCCCATTCGGAGGTCGGGCCGAGCCGCGGATAGATGTCGGCGAGGCCCTCGGCCAGGCGGCCGAACTTCACCGCCGAGCCGAGCGCCAGCCGCTCCGCGCCAGGCCGCGACGAAATGAAGGCCTCGCTGCGGGCATCGCCATGCGACCGGCTGACGGCGGCGACCCATGGCGCGCCCGGCTCCGGCATCGGGCGGGTGTGGATCGGCACTGCCTCGCTCAAGCCGGCCTCCGTGAACGACAGCCGCTCGGCGCCGCGGCCGACCAGGCCGCGCCAGATCAGGCCGATCGCGGGCGCGCAGACGATGCCGAGCAGGGGGCTCGCGTCGCTGACCAGCGCCAGGTTGACGGTAAACTCGCCGCGGCCGGCGACGAACTCCTTGGTGCCGTCGAGCGGATCGATCAGGAAGAAGCTGCCCTTGAACGGCGCGGAGCAGGACGCGACCCGCTCCTCGGACAGCGCCGGGATGTCCGGCGCCAGCCGCGCCAGCCCCTCGGCAATGACGCGGTCGGCGGCAAGATCCGCCTCGGTGACCGGCGAGCCGTCGGATTTGTCCGAGACGGCCATCGCGCGGCGGTTCACCGCCAGGATCGCGTGCGCGGCCTCGACGACGAGCTCGGTCAAGGGCGTCATCAGCGTTGCGGCCGCCTCGGCACCGATGGTTCCTGCAATCGGCCCGCTCGTCATCGCGAGGGGCTCCCGTCGACCATTCCGTACGCAGCTTGCATCATCGCATCCTCGTCTGGGGCGCCGTACCGGCGCAGCCGGGCAGGGCCGTTCGCACCTTCATTGGGCAGACTTTGCTTGGGAAAACCGCCACGTACTTTCCCGTGTCCTGCCCTCAGCTCGGTGGCGGTCCATGCTTTCGCAGTGTATCAAGCGTTAAAGCAAGCATGATTCGTCCAGTTTCGCGGATTTCAGGAACATCGAATGTCCGGCACGTCCTCCTCCGAGATCGCCAATCCGATTCCCGCTCCCGATACGCTCGAACTTGCTGCTCTGCTCTGCTCGAAGGTCTGTCACGACCTGATTAGTCCGGTCGGCGCCATCGTCAATGGCCTCGAGGTGCTCGACGACAATCCCAAGCCGGAAGACCGCGATTTCGCGCTGGAGCTGATCCGCAAGAGCGCCAAGACGGCTTCGGCCCGGCTGCAGTTCTGCCGCCTCGCTTTCGGCGCCGCCGGCTCGGCCGGCGCGCAGATCGATCTCGGCGATGCGCAGACCATGGCGCGCGGCCACATCGAGGACGCCAAGACCTCGATCACCTGGAATCTGCCGCGGCTGCTGCTGCCGAAGAACCGGGTCAAGCTGCTGCTCAACATGATGGTGGTGGCGCAGCAGACGATCCCGCGTGGCGGCATGCTGACCGTCGATCCGATCGGCGACGGTGAGACCATGAGCTTCCGCGTCGCCGCGACCGGCCTCAATGCGCGGCTGCCGCAGAACATCGTCAACCTGCTCGGCGGCGAGCTGCAGTCGACCATCGATGCGCATGCGGTGCAGCCTTATTACACTCGCCTGCTGGCCGACGCCTGCGGCCTCAAGGTGACGCTCGCGGCCGACGGCGCTGCGATGGTCGTGCAGGCGGCCTGATCGCATTTGCGCGATGCGCAGGCGTCGCTGCTGCGACCTCGTGTCGCCGATGGGCGCATGAATTCGTTTACCAGGGTTAATCAAGTCTTGCGGATGTGTCCGAAATTGTCCGGAGACATCTTATCTCTTTGTTGAGTCCGTTCATTTGCGCTTACTCAACTAATATTAAACGCTTTGCACCGAAACTGGCCACGGTTTGAAGGGCGCGTCATGTCGCGTTCCGTTGCGTGCGAAGGCCAGTTTCAATGGATGACCTGTTGCGTGAGTTCCTGACGGAGACCAGCGAGAGCCTGGATACCGTCGACAATCAGTTGGTGCGGTTCGAGCAGGAGCCGAACAACGCCAAGATCCTGGATAACATCTTCCGGCTGGTGCACACGATCAAGGGGACCTGTGGCTTCCTCGGCCTGCCGCGGCTCGAAGCGCTGGCGCACGCCGCCGAAACCCTGATGGGCAAATTCCGCGACGGCATGCCGGTGACCGGCGAGGCCGTCACGCTGATCCTGACCACGATCGACCGGATCAAGGACCTGCTGGCGCAGCTCGAAGCCAACGAGTCCGAGCCCGAGGGTGAGGACCGCGACCTCATCAGCGAGCTCGAGGCGATGGTCGAGCGTGGCATGGCCGCGATGGCCGCCGGCGAGGCCGCGCCGCCGCTCGTGCCCGCGGCTCCGGCCGCGCCGCCGGCACCTGCGGTGACGCAGGGCTCGCTGATCGACCAGACCCTGGAGCGTCCGCTGCGTCCGGGCGAGGTCTCGCTCGACGAGCTGGAGCGCGCCTTCCGCGAGACCGCGATCGAGACGCCGCCGGCGCATGAGACCGCGCCCGCGCCGAAGGCGTCCGCCCCGCAGGCCGCTGCGCCCAAGCCTGAGCCGGCGAAGGCGGAAGCAAAGGCCGAAGCGCCGAAGAAGGCGGCGCGGGCCAAGGCCAATGCCGACGGCGAGGTGCACGAGAACGACAAGGTCGCCAACCAGTCGATCCGCGTCAACGTCGACACGCTCGAACATCTGATGACGATGGTCTCCGAGCTGGTGCTGACGCGCAACCAGCTGCTCGAGATCGCCCGCCGCAACGAGGACACCGAGTTCAAGGTGCCGTTGCAGCGACTGTCGAACGTCACCGCCGAGCTGCAGGAAGGCGTCATGAAGACGCGCATGCAGCCGATCGGCAATGCCTGGCAGAAGCTGCCGCGCATCGTCCGCGACCTCGCGACCGAACTCGGCAAGCAGATCGAGCTCGAGATGCACGGCGCCGACACCGAGCTCGATCGCCAGGTGCTCGATCTGATCAAGGACCCGCTCACCCACATGGTACGCAACTCGGCGGACCATGGCCTGGAGACGATGGCCGAGCGCGCCGCGAGCGGCAAGGCCGAGCAGGGCACCATCCGCCTCTCCGCCTATCATGAAGGCGGCCACATCATCATCTGCATCGCCGACAACGGTCGCGGCCTCAACACCGAGCGCATCAAGGCCAAGGCCCTCGCGAACGGTCTCGTCACCGAGGCCGAGCTCGAGAAGATGACGGAAGCGCAGATCCACAAGTTCATCTTCGAGCCGGGCTTCTCGACCGCCGCTGCCATCACCTCGGTCTCCGGCCGCGGCGTCGGCATGGACGTGGTGCGCACCAACATCGACCAGATCGGCGGCACCATCGACGTCAAGTCGGTCGCCGGCGAGGGCACCTCCGTCACCATCAAGATTCCGCTGACCTTGGCGATCGTCTCGGCGCTGATCGTCGAGGCCGGCGGCGATCGCTTCGCGATCCCGCAGCTGTCGGTGGTCGAGCTGGTGCGTGCGCGCGCCAACTCCGAGCATCGCATCGAGCGCATCAAGGACACCGCGGTCTTGCGCCTGCGCAACAAGCTGTTGCCGCTGATGCATCTGAAGAAGCTGCTCAAGATCGACGACGGCTCGTCGACCGATCCCGAGAACGGCTTCATCGTGGTGACGCAGGTCGGCAACCAGACCTTCGGCATCGTGGTGGACTGCGTGTTCCACACCGAGGAAATCGTGGTCAAGCCGATGTCGACCAAGCTGCGGCACATCGACATGTTCTCGGGCAACACCATCCTGGGCGACGGCGCGGTCATCATGATCATCGATCCGAACGGCATTGCGAAGGCGCTCGGCGCTGCCGGCTCGGCCTCGCAGGCGGTCGCCGACGAGCATTCCTCGCATCACATCATCGGCGGCGAGCAGCTCACGTCGCTGCTGGTGTTCCGCGCCGGCACGGCGCAGCCCAAGGCGGTGCCGCTGGCGCTGGTCACGCGTCTCGAGGAGATCGCGGCCGACAAGATCGAGATCTCCAACGGCCGTTACATGGTGCAGTACCGCGATCAGCTGATGCCGCTGGTGCAGATGGAAGGTGTCTCGGTGCAGACCACGGGATCGCAGCCGATCCTGGTGTTCGCCGACGAGACCCGCGCGATGGGTCTCGTCGTCGACGAGATCATCGACATCGTCGAGGAGCGGCTCAACATCCAGGTCTCCGGCGCGCGAGACGGCATCCTCGGCTCGGCCGTGATCAAGGGTCAGGCGACCGAGGTCATCGACGTCGGCCACTTCCTGCCGATGGCCTTCGCGGACTGGTTCATCCGCAAGGAGATGGCCACCGAGTCGCAGACGCAGTCGGTGCTGCTGGTCGACGACTCGCCGTTCTTCCGCAACATGCTGGCGCCGGTGTTGAAGTCGGCCGGCTACAAGGTGCGCACGGCGGCCTCCGCCATCGAGGGCCTCGCCACGCTGCGCTCCGGGCATACCTTCGACATCGTCGTCACCGACATCGAGATGCCGGAGATGAACGGCTTCGAGTTCGCCGAGGCGATCCGCTCCGATCAGAACCTGAATCAGCTGCCGGTCATCGCGGTGTCGTCGCTGGTCTCGCCGGCGGCGATCGAGCGCGGCCGCCAGGCCGGCCTGTACGACTACATCGCCAAGTTCGACCGGCCCGGCCTGATCGCGGCGCTGAAGGAACAGATCGAGGAACGGGCGCGCGCCGAAGCCAACCGGCGGGCCGCGTGACAGGAACGGGCAGGAGTAGCGTGCGATGAGCAGCAAGATTGAGACCACCGAGGGCGCAGCCGTCGAATACGTCACCGCGATGATCGGTGGACAATTGTTCGGCCTGCCGATCTCGCGGGTGCAGGACGTGTTCATGCCGGAGCGGGTGACGCGGGTGCCGCTGTCGTCGGCCGAGATCGCCGGCGTGCTGAACCTGCGCGGCCGCATCGTGACCGTCGTCGACATGCGGGCGCGGCTCGGCCTCGCCAGGGCCGAGGACGGCAAGCCGCCGATGGCGGTCGGCGTCGACCTGCGCGGCGAGTCCTACGGCCTCTTGATCGACCAGATCGGCGAGGTGCTGCGGCTGCCGGAGGAGAGCCGGGAGGAGAACCCGGTGAACCTCGATCCGCGCATGGCGAAGCTCGCCGGTGGCGTGCACCGCCTCGATGGCCAGCTGATGGTCATCCTCGATGTCGATCGCGTGCTCGAGCTCGCTGCCGACAAGATGGCGGCCTGAGGCCGCAGCTTTGAGCGCAACGACGCAGATGGCTTCGTTGCATTGGACCCCGATTCCGAGAGGCTGATATGAGAACCTGTCTGGTAGTTGACGATTCCAGCGTCATTCGAAAAGTGGCGCGGCGCATTCTCGAAGGTCTGGATTTCCAGATCGTCGAGGCGGAGGACGGCGAGCAGGCGCTGGAGATCTGCAAGCGCGGGCTGCCCGACGCCGTCCTGCTCGACTGGAACATGCCCGTCATGGACGGCTATGAGTTCCTCGGCAATCTCCGCCGCATGCCCGGCGGCGATGCGCCCAAGGTGGTGTTCTGCACGACCGAGAACGACGTCGCGCACATCGCGCGCGCGCTGCATGCCGGCGCCAACGAGTACATCATGAAGCCCTTCGACAAGGACATCGTGACAGCCAAATTCCAGGAAGTCGGCCTGATCTGATCTCCGTCGGGTCGAGTAGCCCGTGCTCGTCCGGGCTTGCCGTCGCCCTCTGCCTCTGTCCTGTTGGTGAACTATGAGCGTCGCGTTGGCCAGTTCTTCGATCCCGAGTTCGACCAGGCAGGAACCTCTCCGGGTGATGGTCGTGGACGATTCCGTCGTCATCCGCGGCATGATCTCGCGCTGGATCAGCTCCGAGCCGGACATGGTCGTGGCGGCGTCGCTCCGCACCGGCCTCGAGGCGGTCAACCAGATCGATCGCGTGAATCCCGATGTCGCCGTGCTCGACATCGAGATGCCCGAGCTCGACGGCATCGCGGCGCTACCGAAGCTGCTTGCCAAGAAGAAGAACCTTGCCGTCATCATGGCCTCGACGCTGACCCGCCGCAACGCGGAGATCAGCTTCAAGGCGCTGTCGCTGGGTGCGGCCGACTACATCCCCAAGCCCGAGAGCACGCGCGAGGCCTCGGCTGCGGAGAATTTCCACTACGATCTGATTCAGAAGATCCGCAATCTCGGCGCCAAGGCGCGCCGCGCCGCTCCCGTGCATCACGCCCCCGCGGCGGCTCCGCACGTTCACGAGCTCAGGCCGGCCGCGGTGCCGCGCCCGCTCGCCGCACCCGTTCCCGCGCATGCCGCACCCCATGTCCCGGCGCAGATCGCGCGGCGCGCCTTCAGCTCGCAGATGCCGAAGGTGCTGCTGATCGGATCGTCGACCGGCGGACCGCAGGCGCTGATGTCGGTCGTCACCGAGCTCGGTGCGGTGATCGATCGTTTCCCGGTGCTGATCACCCAGCACATGCCGCCGACCTTCACCACCATCCTGGCCGAGCATCTGGCGCGCTCGAGCCGCCGGCCGGCGCATGAGGCCATCGACGGCGAGGTCATCAAGCCGGGCCAGATCTATCTCGCGCCGGGCGGACGCCACATGCGCGTCGCACGCCATGGCGCCGACGCGGTCATCGCGCTCGACAACGGGCCGCCGGTGAATTTCTGCAAGCCGGCGGTGGATCCCCTGTTCACCTCGGCTGTCGACATCTGGCAAGGCGCGACGCTGGCCGTGATCCTGACCGGCATGGGCTCCGACGGCATGCGCGGCGGCAAGGACATCGTCGCGGCCGGTGGCAGCGTCATCGCGCAGGATGAGGCGACCAGCGTGGTCTGGGGCATGCCGGGCGCGGCCGCCAATGCCGGCATCTGCGCGGCCATCCTTCCCTTGAATCAGATTGCACCGAAGCTGGTCCGTCTGTTTGCTGGAGACCGTTCGTGACCCCCCTGGACTATGAGTTCCTGCGTAAGCTCCTGAAGGACAGGTCCGGTCTCGACCTGTCGGCGGACAAGCAATATCTGGTCGAGAGCCGGCTGTTGCCGCTGGCCCGTCGCGCCAACCTGCCGGGCATTCCGGAGCTGGTGCAGAAGATGAAGAGCGGCGCCGAGCAGCTCACGACGCAGGTGGTCGAGGCCATGACCACCAACGAGACGTTCTTCTTCCGCGACAAGATTCCGTTCGATCATCTGCGCGAAGGCATCCTGCCGGCGCTGATCCAGTCGCGCGCCAGCCGTCGTTCCCTGCGCATCTGGTCGGCCGCCTGCTCGACCGGACAGGAGCCGTACTCGATCGCGATGTGCCTGCGGGAGCATGGCGCGGCGCTCGCCGGCTGGCGTATCGAGATCATCGCCACCGACCTGTCGCAGGAGGTGCTGGAGAAGTCGAAGGCCGGTCTCTACAGCCAGTTCGAAGTGCAGCGCGGCTTGCCGATCCAGCTGCTGGTGAAATACTTCACCCAGCTCGGCGAGCTCTGGCAGCTCAGCGCCGACATTCGCGGCATGGTCCAGCACCGCCAGCTCAATCTGCTGCAGGACTTCTCGCATCTCGGCAAGTTCGACGTGATCTTCTGCCGCAACGTGCTGATCTATTTCGACCAGGAGACCAAGGCCTCGATCTTCGAGCGGATGGCCAAGGTGATGGAGCCCGACGGCACGCTGCTGCTGGGTGCCGCCGAGTCGGTGGTTGGCATCACGGATGCGTTCAAGCCCAACCAGGAGCGGCGGGGTCTGTACCAGATCAATCCGGTGCGCAGCCCGCGCGGCGGCGCTGCGCTGCTGCCTGGCCTGAAGGTGGTCGCGGCGCGCTGATCGCGCGCCGTGCGCAAGGACCATCCCGATCCCCTACGGCAGGGCTTTTTCTAAGCCGGGGCTTTCGTCGTCAGCCGGCGGCAAACGCCGGCCGGGCATCGGCGGATCATTCGCAGACGCAAATCTTTTTCCCCGACCCGGAACTTTTTTCGGTCTGGCGCGTCGATTCACGCCTTGGTGTGGCCGAAGCGTGTTGCCTTGATGGCAGGGGGAATGAATGAAAACGAGCGTGCGTCCTCGAATCGTGACGCGGGATCTCCCTGTCATTGCGAAGTCACCGACTGGGATCGACGGCCTCGACGAGGTCACCTTCGGCGGTCTGCCGCAAGGCCGGCCGACGCTGCTGTGCGGCGCCGCCGGATGCGGCAAGACGTTGTTCGCAATGACGTTTCTCTACAACGGCGCGGTCGCCTATGACGAGCCGGGCGTGTTCATCGCGTTCGAGGAGCAGCCCGAGGATCTGATCAAGAATGTCGGCTCGCTGAGCTACGACATCGAGCGGCTGATCGAGCAGAGGAAGATCGTCGTCGACCACATCCATCTCGACCGCAACGAGATCGAGGAGGCCGGCGATTATGATCTCGACGGCCTGTTCATCCGCATCGGGTTCGCAATCGATTCCGTCGGCGCCAAGCGCGTCGTGATCGACACGATCGAGACGCTGTTCGGCGGTCTCGACAACCAGGCCGTGCTGCGCTCCGAGCTGCGCCGCCTGTTCGAATGGCTGAAGAGCAAGGGCGTGACCGCCATCATCACCGGCGAGCGCGGCGACGGCACGCTCACCCGCTATGGTCTCGAGGAATATGTCGCCGACTGCGTGATCCTGCTCGACAACCGCGTGCACGACCAGCTGTCGACGCGCCGGCTGCGCGTCGTGAAGTATCGCGGCACGGCGCACGGCACCAACGAATATCCCTTCATCATCGACCAGGAAGGCATCACCGTGATGCCGATCACCTCGTCGGGCCTGTCGCATGATGCCTCGACGGAGCGGGTCTCGACCGGCATCGCCGATCTCGACGAGATGCTCGAGGGCCGTGGCTACTACAAGGGCTCGAGCATCCTGATCTCGGGCATGGCCGGTGCCGGCAAGTCGACGGTCTCGGCGCATTTTGCCAACTCGATCTGTGCCGCCGGACAGCGCTGCATCTACTTCGCGCTCGAGGAATCGCCGCAGCAGATCGTGCGCAACATGCGATCGGTCGGACTCGACCTGCAGCAATGGGTCGATCGCGGCCTGCTGCGCTTCTCGGCGCGCCGTCCGAACCTCTACGGGCTGGAGACACACCTCGCGGCCATGCACCGTGAGGTGAAGGAGTTTGATCCCGCCGCCGTGGTGGTCGACCCGATCTCGTCATTGATGGGCGCCGGACTTGCCGGCGACGTGCATTCGATGACGCTGCGGCTGATCGACTTCCTGAAGTCGCGTGGGGTGACCGCTCTGTTCACCAATCTCGGCGCCGGCAGCGCGGAGACCGCGACTACGGAGATGCAGATCTCCTCGCTCACCGACACCTGGCTGCTGCTCTACAATCGCGAGAGCAACGGCGAGCACAATCGCCAGCTCTATCTGTTGAAGTCGCGCGGCATGGCCCACTCCAACCAGGTGCGCGAGTTCCTGATGAGCGGCGACGGCATCGCGCTGCGCGAGGTCTATCTGGGTCCCGAGGGCGTGCTCACGGGATCGGCCCGGGTGGCCCAGGAGGTCAGGGATCGTGCCGACCGCCTGCTGCGCACGCAGGACTTGGAACGCCGCACGCGGGAGATCGAGCGCCGCCGGCGCGAGATCGCGGCGCAGATCGAAACGCTGAAGGCGCAGCTTGCCAGCGAGGAGGGGGAGATGGAGCTTCTGAACCTGGAAGGCGCCGCCCGCGAGGATCAGCGCTCCGCCGATCGCATCGCAATGGTGCAGAGCCGCTCGTCGAAGCGAGCGGTGAGCTCGCCGTCGAATCCGATGACATCAGGCAAATGACGGCGACAGCAATGGAACAGGATGGCTATAATCTGCGGCTCTACGTTGCGGGCCAGACGCCAAAATCGCTGGCCGCGCTCGCCAACCTCAAGAAGCTGTGCGAGACGCATCTGCCCGGCCGCTACACGATCGAGGTGATTGATCTGATGAAGGATCCTGCGCTGGCGCAGCGCGATCAGATCGTCGCCATTCCGACGCTGATCCGGCAACTGCCCGAGCCGCTCAAGCGCATCATCGGCGACCTCTCCAATGCGGAGAAGGTGCTGGTCGGTCTGGACATTGCTCCGAGCTGAACGGAGGACGCGTGGCGGCTAAAGATGTGATGCAGGCGGCCCGGCCGCGCAACGAGGCGGAGGAGACCGTCGAGGCGATCCATCGCGGCAATGTCGATGCCGTGGTGGTGCAGGGCCCGAGTGGACCCCAGATCATCATGCTGCAGGGTGCCGACGCGCCCTATCATGTCCTGGTCGAGCGCATGAGCGACGGCGCGCTGACGCTCGATGCAGACGGCAGTATCGTCTACGTCAACTCGCGGCTGTGTGCGCTGACGGGGCTTAGTGCGCAGCAATTGGTGGGGCGCAGCTTCGCCTCGTTGTTCGCCGGCCCGGTGCCGCAGCAGCGCGCCGACGACGCGGCGAGCGATGCGCAGTTGCGCCGCTCCGACGGCGACGGCCTGCCGGTGTCGGTGTGGATGCGGCAGATGGCGATGGGGGGCGTCGCCGCCACCCTGGTGACGCTGACCGACATGTCGATCCAGCGCCGCGCCGAGGAGGTTGCCACCGCCGAGCGCTTCGCGCGCTCGATCCTGGAGCAGGCTACAGATGCCGTGGTCGTGCTGGCGCTGGACGGACGGATCACCCATGCGAGCTGGGTCGCCGAGCAGCTCGCGGAGCGCTCACCGGTCGGGCAGCTGTTCTCGGAGGCCTTTCCGCTCGATGCCCAGAGTGCGAGCCAGCAGGGCACCCTGACCCGCTTCTCACGCGAGAGTCTCGATCGGGCGCTGGCCACCAAGCCCTTCCACGGCGTCGAGGTCGCCCTGCGCAACGAGCGCATGTCCGGTCGCTCGTTTCTGCTGTCCGGCGGGCCGCTGGTCAACGACGCCAAGGACACCGTGGGCTCGATCGTCACCCTGACCGACATCACCGAGCGCAAGCGGGCCGAAGAGCAGCAGACCATGCTGGTCGCGGAGCTGAACCATCGCGTCAAGAACATCCTGGCGATCGTGCAGTCCGTGGCCGGCCAGACGCTGCGCACCTCGCCGTCGCTGCCGGCCTTCAACAAGGCGTTCTCCGGGCGGATCCAGGCGGTGTCGATCGCGCACGACATCCTGACCCAGACGCGCTGGATCGGCATCGGCTTCAACGAGCTGCTCACCACCGTGCTGGCGCCCTACGGCGTCGGTGAAGGCCGCATTGCGATCGAAGGGCCTCCGGTGCTGCTGGAGGCGCGGTTGGTGCTGCCGCTGTCGATGGTGCTGCACGAACTCGCCACCAATGCCTCGAAATATGGTGCGCTGTCCGCGCCCCTGGGGCAGGTCACGATCTCCTGGCGGCGGTGCGACGACCGCAACAGGCTGGAGCTGGTCTGGATCGAACGCGGCGGCCCGCGCGTGGAACGCAGCGGATCGCGCGGCTTCGGCACCACCCTGATCGACCGCGTCGTCCGCTTCGATCTCGACGGTGAAGCCGCGCTGGATTTCGAGCCCGAAGGGATCCACTGCAGGCTCACTTTCGCGCTGACGGCCGAGACGTCCCCCGAACATCCGCCCGCCTCGGCCGTGCAGCCGGATTAGAGCATGATGTGTTTCTTCGGAATCGCATCATGACGGCATGACGCACCTTTTCGATCCCGCAGCGCGCAGCTTCGAGGTCAGCCCCGCTCTCACCCTCCCCTGGAGGGCAGGGCTATCGCATATGGTCAATCTGAGTGTGTCGCGAAACCGTCTCCACATCGTCATGCCCGGGCTCCGTCCCGGGCATCCACGTCGTTCTCAGCAGGCTGGACGACGTGGATGGCCGGGACAAGCCCGGCCATGACGAGGCGGAGGGAGATGGGCGCAAAACACTGATCGCCATATGCGATAGCCCTGCCCTCCAGGGGAGGGTAAGACAGAATTCGCGGGCCTTCCGTCGCCCCTATCAGCACGTTGGCGATCAGAGCATGATGCGTTTCCACATCATCGCATCATCCTCTAGAGGTGCGGGAACCCGCATGATTCCGGAGGGAACATGCGGGCCGTCGAAGGGGACGATGATGGACGAAGGTTTGCTAGCCTTCGATGCGTTCGACCGAGTCGACCGATGAATTGACGCGCAAATGAGCCATGATCGCGCTTAGATGCCTTAGGTCGTAGACATCCAGGTCGACGATGAGCTCGTTGAAGCCCAGAGAACGACGCGTGGAGATGTTATCAATGTTGCCGTCCTGCTCGTTGATCACCGAGGCTATGGCGGCCAGGTTTCCCGGCTCGTCGACATATCTGACGAGAATGCGCGCCGGAAAGCGCCGGGGGCCGGAGTCGCTTTCCTCCCAGCGGGCGTCGACCCAGCGTTCAGGCTCGCCCTCGAACTTCTCCAGCGATCTGGATTGAATCGGATAGATGGTGAGCCCCTCGTTCCGAGTGACGATTCCGACGATGCGCTCGCCCGGCAACGCACCGCCCTGAGGCGCGAACTTGACGGGCAAGCCGGATTTGAGGTCTCCAACCCAGGTAGATCTCCAGCCGCTTGTCCGATTTTCCTGCGTCGTGAAGAACCGTACTCTGATCGCAACGCCCTTCTTTCCGCCGGGACGGAGACCTTGATCTTCCTGGTAATCGGGATAGATCGCCCGTGCGACATTGGACGCCTTGATCTCTCCGCGCCCCACGGCTGCCATCACCTCGTCGACCGAGCCGCGGCGCAGTCGGGGGAGCGCTCCCTTCAGCTTGTAGTCGACAAAATCGAGCTTGATCCGCTCGAAAAATCTCTCGACGATACGCCGGCCCAGGTCGGCGTATTGCTCATCGACCGCTTTGCGGGTCGCTCTCCGGATCGCTGCCCGCGCCTTGCGTGTCCGCGCAAGCGTCTCCCATGCAGCCGGCGGCGCAGTCTGCGCGTCGGATATCAGCACCTCGACGGAGTTCTCATTTTCGAGCTCCGTCGACAGCGCCGCGAACTCTCCGTTGATCTTGCAGCCCACAGCACTGTTGCCCACGTTCGTGTGAACTGCGTAGGCGAAGTCGATGGCTGACGCGCCCCGCGGCAGTGCGATCAGCTTGCCTTTCGGAGTGAAGCAGAAGACCTGATCGCGAAAGAGCTCGAGCTTGGTATGCTTGCGGAAGTCTTCGGTGTCCGCGTGCTGCGAGAGAGCACCGATCGTCTGACGCAACGAAGCGAATGCATCCGATTCCTGCTTCGACGGCCTGCCGAACGAGTCCGCATCGCTCTCAAAGGAAGACGCTGTCGTCCCGAGTTCGGCGATGAAATCCCCCTCGTCGGTTCGGATCTGCAGCTCGATGCGTTGCTTGCCTGGGCCGATCACCGTGGTGTGAATGGCGCGATAGTCCATCTCCGTCGGTGTGGAGATGGTGTCCACGAACTTGCCGGGGACGACCGGCCAGACGGTGTGAACGATGCCGAGCGCCCGGTAGCACGACGCGTGATCCTGCGTAATGATGCGGAACGCATAGTGGGTGAGCTGCTCGAAACCGAGCGATCGGCGCTGCATTTCGAGCCAGATCGCGAATGGCTTCTTGCGTCGTCCGATGACCCGGGCCGCCAGTCCGCGCTCCCGGAACTTCGTTGCCAGCTGGCTTTCGACCTCGGTGATCAGGTCGGGGTTTCGTGCTGTGATCGCGTCGAGCCGCTGGAGCAGCAGACCATATGCGCTCGGATCGATCGCGCGAAAGGACAAGTCTTCGAGCTCCTCGCGCATCTCCTGCATGCCGACGCGGCCGGCGAGCGGTGCGTAGATTTCGAGCGTCTCTTGTGCAAGACGAAACTGGTCCGCCTCCGGCATCCGCTCCAGACCTCGCATCTCGTGAAGTCGAGCAGCCAGCTTGACCAGGAGGACCCTCACGTCGCCGGCGATTGCGACGAGGAGCTTCCGCAGGTTCTCCGATTGCTCGGACGCCTGCGGAACAAGCTCCAGCTTCCTCATTCGCTTGAGGCCGTCCACCAGCTGACCGACCTCACGCCCGAACAACTGCTCAATCTCGCCTACCTCGATGCGCGCGGCTTCCGTCTCGGCGCTGCCGCCGTGAATGAGCGCGGCGACGATCGTCGCATCGTCCAGCCGCTGGTCGCAGACGAGCTTTGCGATCGCTGCCGGTGACGATTGCCTGCCCTTCGGTGCAGTCTGATGAGTTCTTCCATTGAGCGTGCCGTAGCGATACGCGCGTCGGATCAGGTTCTCGTCCGTCCTTGGATTGTAGGTTCGTATCTGCTCGACGAGCTGGTCGATTTCGGCGGTGTCTTCCTGATCTCCTTCGCTCGTGTCGTCAAATGCGGGCTGTTCATCGATGGGAGCGCTCTGGCTCGCCGTTTCGATCGAGATCCTGCGCGCCGGAGTGCCCGGCGGGCTATCGATGGCCTCGATATCGTGAAGAGCGCTTCCAAGCCGGGCAAGGGCTTCGCTCGCTCGGCGAGCGAGCTCCTCCGATCGCCCCCTTCCGGTGAACGCCCTGATGACGTCGAAGGGAAGCAGGACCTTGATCCGCGATGAGCCGAGATGCTCGATTTCGATGGCTCCGAGCGCAGGCGCCACATCGTCTCCCAGGCCGGCGTCTCGTGCCAGGCGCCTGAAGGCGATCATGAGCTGTTGCCGCGTGAGGGTGCCGTAACGCCAAGCGTCCGCATCCTCCGGGCCAAATCTGCGGCGCATGAACGCGAACGCGTCACCGACGAGTGCGAACACGTCTTGATCCGGTATTCCCAGAGCCAGATCGAGACCGGTGAGCGGCATCACGCCGAGCATCTCATCCCGCTCCGGTCCGAGCTTGATCCAGATGTCGGCCGGTGTGCCGATCAGAGCCGAGTTCTTCCAGATGAAGACATCGGTCCACGGCTCATGGAGCGCGACGATCCGGTGCTGCTCCGGGGGCAGGCGAAGGATGCCGCCGGACTCGAACACATCGAAGCCGACGATCTCTCCCGAATGGTCGGCTTCCACCGAACAAATCGCCGTGTACCACGCGTTCGACTGCGGGCTGGCGACAAAGCAGGGGAGAGCAAATCCCCTCGAGGACAGCGGGGCATATCCGGCCAGGATCAGTTCGGAGGGGCCGGTGTCGATCACCGGATCAAACCCTGCGACTTGAAGAACCTGATCGCAACTCGATTGATCTCCTGCTGGAACTCGTTGGGCGTCTTGTTGGGCTGCCAGTCGTAATGGTCCCAGGGAACGTTGCGTTGTTGCAGGAGTGAAATGAAGTCGTCGTTGGCAGGCTGGCCATCCTCCTCGAGGTACTGCTTGGGAAGAATCGCGAGCAAGACGTTGTCCTTCAACGGGACGCCGTGATTGACGGCGATCTCTACGGCCGAGGCTCGCTTGTCCGGCTTGTTGCTGCCGGTCCTTGCCTGGCGCGCAATGTCGACATATCCGCGGGTCACCGTCTCGTGCATGGGGACGTCGTCGAGGATGTCCGGCCGCAGATTTCCCTCGAGGTAGTCTTCGAGTGAACCGAAGGCCCATTTGATGTGCCGCGCAGCAGCCTCGAGGGTCGGCTCCAGCTCGTAATCGTCAAGGGGGATGTAAGGGTCCGCTTGACTGTCGAAAACGCCCTTGATCGCGGCTCCAGTATCGAACGGATAGACGTGATAGGGCGTCTTGAGCGCCTCCGGCCGGACGATGAAGACGAATGGGAAGCGGTTGATCTGGTGCGACTTCTCATCGCCATCCTTGAGCCGGTAGGCAAGTCTCACGGCAAAGAAATAGAGCAGCTCTTTCTGGAAAGCCCTGCACTTGCGTATCTCCAGATCGCCGCTGCTGACGATCTCACGCGCATTCCCGACCGCCGTGATGTGGACGAGCGGCAAGTCCTGCCGCACCGCCATTGTGCTGGTGCGTTTTTGGAGCTGACGATCGGCGGAGCCGCTTTTACGCCGTTTGATGCCTCGCATCTGATATCCGAAACAGGAATGGCCGCTCAAAAGAGCTGATCGCAAAGCCCGATCATTCCGTTCAACTGCAGGTTTGGCAATATGGAATCATCTCTCCTGCGAAGGCTGCAGGAGCGCGCTCGGACGCACGCCAGCGATCATTCCGGCAAACCGTTGCTCCGGCCGGTCGATCTGTCATGATACCGTTTGGCAACTTGTTGATGGAGGATGAGAACCCGATACGTCGTCGCGGTCGCGGCCCTCTGGCGCTGTCAGTCCGGCGCGGGTGATCAGCCTGACTGCGAGGTTAACGCGGCAGGAACGTCGCCTCGCACATCGCACGCAGCGCGCGCTCGTCGAATGGTTTGGCGAGCCGGGGCAGGCTGCGAAACTCGGGCGGAAACAGGGTTGCATCGTCATAGCCGGAGGTGATGACGATCTTCAGTCCGAGCGCGATGAGCTGCGGCAGCACCGCGAAGATCTGCTCGCCGCGCAGGTTGACGTCGAGCAGTGCGCCATCGAGGCTGCCGCGCTCGGCCTCGCGCAACACGTCGGCGACGCGTGACACCGGGCCGATCACGTCGCAACCGAAATCCTTCAGCACGGTCTCGAGCTCGAGCGCGATCAGCCCCTCGTCCTCGGCGACCAGGATACGCAAGCCGTCGAGCTGAGAATTGTCCGTCGCCATGCCTCACATCCGGTCGCGCGTGGTCGCCGCGTCGAGGAGTTCCGTCCCCTTGCTCTATCTAACCATCCGGGACCGGGAGTCGAGCCGTTTTCGACGCCAGTCGTTAACAACCTAGAGGATCGCGTGCGGCAAAAAGCGCGAACGGTTGCCCGTGATCGGGGTTGCGTCCTCGCGGATCGAAAGACCGCATGGCTGGTGGTCGACGAGCCAGCTGCCGATGACGGGGAACACGCCGCCGAAATCCGGCAGCGGCGCCAGCGCCTGCCGGATGAATCCTTCGGCGCCGTAGGGGCCTTCCTGTGCAGACACGGCGACGCCGTCCGACACCAGGCTGACATTGGCGCCCTCGCGCGAGTAGATCGGCTTGCGCACGAAGCTCGGACCAAGACTGGCCGCTTTCGGATCGTCCTCGAAATAGGCCGGCAGCAGGTTCGGGTGGCCTTCGTTCATCTGCCACAGCAGCGGCAGGATGCCCTTGTTGGAGAGGATCGCCTTCCACGGCGGCTCCACCCACTGCGTCGGTGCGCTGCCGAGCCTCGCCCCGAAAGCATCGTGGAACATCCACTCCCAGGGGTACAACTTGAAGGCGAGTGCCATATCCTCGTTGTCGAGGTCGACGAAGCCGCCGCCTTTGTCGCGCCAGCCGATGTCGGTGACGTCAAGGATGCTTGTCGACAAGCCGGCCTGCGCGGCCGTGTCGGCGAGATACGCCAGGGTGGCGGCATCCTCGACCTCGGCGGTCATTCCCGCCAGATGCAGCGGGCGTCCCTTGCCGAGCGAACGCCAGCGTTCGATCAGCCGTTCATGGATCGAGTTGTACTGGTCGGCCCTGCCGGGGAGGATGCGCCGTTCGATCGCCTGCTCCAGCCATGTCCATTGGAAGACGGCGGCTTCGAAGATCGAGGTCGGCGTGTCGGCATTATATTCGAGCAGCTTCGCCGGCACGCGGTCGCCGCCGCGGAAGCCTGGAAAACTGAGGTCGAGGCGGCCATAGAGACTGTCGTCCCGGCGCTTCCAGCTCTCGCTCAGCAGCGGCCAGAACGCTTGCGGGATCTTCAGCCTTTGCAGCAGGACCTCGTCAGCGACGACGCGCCCCACGAGCTCCAGGCACATCTGCTCGATCTCGCCGGTCGGCTCCTCGATACCGAGCTCGATCTCGGCGATCGAGAACGCATAGTAGGCGCGCTCGTCCCAATAGCGCTCGCCGTCGAGCTCGTAGAAATCGAAGCCGCATTGCGCCGCCGTCTCGCGCCAGTCGTCACGCTCGGGGCAGGGGATGCGCTGCATCTTGCCTACCCGCAGGCGCAGCCGCGCGCGCCGTGCCCGTGAAGACGGTGCACGGCATCACGCACGCTGCCCTGGGCAGCGCGACAACGATGTTCGCCTTGCGGTCCGGACGAGGGACCGCGCGACCGATGGCTTGAAGCTGCGATGAAGACCGCAACGATCGCTGCAGCCTCCATCATCGCCGGCGCCTTCAGGCGCGGACGTCGCATCGGATCAATTCCGATCAGTGGGCAGGCCAGTTTTTTATGATTGTGAGTCTGTGTCAAAGATCCGAATCCAACAAACAGCACAAAGGCGGTGTTTTCGCGGCGATCGCGCGACGGAAATCAGCCGCCGCCGAAGCCGAAGCCATGGCCAAATCCGCCGAAGCCGCCGCGCGAGACGTGGGCCGAGGACGCGTCGACGACATGCGTCGAACTGCCGCCGCTGCTGCTGCGCGACGACGAGTCGCTGCTCGAATAGCCCCAGCGTCCGGAGCCGCTGCCGCCGCTGCTTCCCGAGCGCTGCGAGGTGCAGTTGCTCGGCTGCGGCTGGCCTGCCACCGCGGGCGTGGCCGCGTCCGGCTGCGGGCAGCTCTGCTGCCGCGGCATCAGCGCATAGGCGGTGCCGCCGACCGCGAGCGTGCCCATCAACAGCAGCGCGACCTGGCCGGAGCGCTTCACCGGCGGGGTCGTCGGCGGTGGGGGCAGCGGCCGGCGCTTGCCGAATTCGGGAGGCTGCTTGGCCATGGTCAGTAGATCATCGAGGCGGCGTTGAGCGCGCCGGCGGACAAGGATGCCAATCCGAGCCAGATCGCGGAGGCCATCTCGCCCGCGACGATGCGGTTGGCGAGGTCCGGCACCGGAATGCGGACGAGATAGTAGACGATCACCTGGACGATCAATGCCACCAGTGCCCAGATCAGGCAGTCCAGCACGTTGGCGGAATGCGCGATGGCGCTGACCAGCGGCAGCGTGAAGCCGAGCAGGCTCAGGCCGAGCGAGATCGCCGCGGAGGGATGGTTGTCGCGGATCAGCTGGAATTCATTGTAGGGCGTGACGCGCGTGTAGATGAAGAGGTACGCCGTCACCGCGACCAGCGCGGTGCAGAAATAGACCAGGAAGGCCGGCAGGCCGGCGAGCGATTGCAGGATCATGATCGGGTCCGACGCGTGGAACTCTCATCTGTCGCGGCGCCAGCATCACCGGTTCGACACTAAGAAAGTCTATCCGCGGCCCGGGTCCTGCCCGGCCTGCTCCAGCATCTGCAGCACGGAATCGCCGGTTTTGCGGGTGTGGTCGCCGAGCGCCGCCGCGAAGCCCTGGGCATCGCGGGCGCGCAGCAGCGCCATGAAGGCCTCGTGCTCCTCAAGCGACTCGTTCCAGCGCCGCGCGTCGTAATTGGCCACCGCACGGGCGCGAAACACGCTCGCATGCAGGGTGCTCCACATGTTCAGCAGCACGGCGTTGCCGGCGAGCCTGGTGATCTCGGCGTGGATCTGCTGATTGAGCCGGAAATAGGCGGCGCGCTCGGCGGCACGATGCAGCGCCGTCAGCTCGGCATGCATTGCGTCGAGCCTTGCGATGTCTTCCGCCGTTGCGCGTGCCGCGGCGGCGCGCCCGGCGGCGATGTCGAGCGCCACCATCACGTCGAAGATCTCGGCGATCTCACGGCTGTCGATCGGCGCCACCACCGGCGTGCGATGCGGGCGCAGCTCGATCAGCCCTTCGGCGGCGAGGATCTTGAACGCCTCGCGCAGCGGCGTGCGCGACACGCCGAAGGTCTCGCACAGCATGCGCTCGGGCAGGGCGGCGCCGGCCGCCAGCTCGCCGTCGATGATCATCTCGCGGACCTTGGCGACGAGCTGATCGTGCAGCGACAGCCGCGCCAGCGGCCGGGTCGGCTGGTCGGACGACAGCTTCAGCCGCGCCGGCTTGAAGCGCGTCTTGAGCTTGGGCCGTGGTGCGGGAGAGGTCATGCGCGTGGCCGCGGCTCCGCTGTGAGTTGCCCGAGATTCGGGCGGAGCGCCCGCGGATCGGGCAATCCGATTGAGTGATGCGAATATCTAATTATTGATTTTACTATGAAAAAGCAAGATTGCATATCGCATCCAATTGGCATGTCGCTTGCTGATGGAGGCGGAGACCTCTTGATCGGACCTGCCCTGGAGATGGACGTGACACGCATTCTGCTCCCCCTTCTCGCCCTGCTCGCGCTCGCTTTGCCCGGAGCGAGCTTCGCTGACGATGCCGCCAAGATCAAACTCGGCTACGCCAAATGCGCGCATTGCACGCCGATGTCGCTGACGCCGCAATTCGCGGAAGGCGTGGCGATCGACGCCGTCGGCTTCAACACCGGCACCGATGCGCTGACCGCGCTGGTCTCGAAGAACATCGATGTCGCCCAGGTCACCTACCTGCACTACGCCATCGCGCTCGACAAAGGTTTCGACGTCGTCGCCATCTCCGGCCAGGTCAATGGCGGTTCGGCGATGCTGCTCGCCAACGACATCGATCTCCCGCAGGGCGACTGGAGCGCGCTGAAGGCGCTGATCGCCAAGTACAAGGCCGACGGCAAGCCGTTCCGCGTCGCCGCCTCGCGCGGCAATGCGCAGGACATCCACATGCGCGGCGCCTTCGCCAAGCAGGGCATCGACATCAATAAGGACGTGCAGTTCGTTAACATTCCGAATCCCTCGGACCATCTGCAGGCGCTGCGCCGCGGCGAGGTCGAGCTGATCTGCACCGTGGAGCCGTTCGCGACCCAGATCATGCAGGCCAAGGCGGCAAAGTTCTTCGGCTTTCCCTACGACCAGGCCGCCGGCAAGCTGACCAATTTGATCCTGACCCGCTCCGACGTGATCGCCGCCAATCCGAAGGCGCTGGAGGGCGTGGTGCGCGCGGTGGTGAAGGTCGACGCCCATATCGCCGCCGACAAGCCGGCACTGATCGAGGTGATCTCCAAGATCACCGGGCTCGACAAGGCGATCGCCACCGGCGCGGTCGAGAACCTCGATCCCGATCCGAAGATGTATCGCGCTTCCGCGCTCGCCATCGCAACGATGATGCGCGACCTGAAATACATCAACTCCGACGTCACGGCCGCGGTCGAGAAGAACCTCGACTACCGCTTCCTGGAGGCGGCGACCGGCAAGCCGAAGACCGAGCTCGGCTACTGAGATGACGGCGCTCGCCCAGCTCAAGAAGCTCGACCGCACCATCGTCCCAGTCCTCGTGCTCGCCGGCTGGGAAGCGTTCTCGCGCTCCGGTGCGCTGCCGGCGGCGCTGCTGCCGGCGCCGTCGACGGTGGTGTGGGCGTGGGCGGACTGGCTGGTCGGCACCGACGGCAACACCCAGACCTACAGTGGCCATTGGCTCGCCGACATGCTGGCGAGCCTGTCGCGCGTTGCCGCGGGCTTCGCCATCGCCACCATTCTCGGCGTGGCGCTCGGCGTCGCCATCGGCTGGTCGCGCAAGATCGAGATCGTGATCGAGCCGACGCTTCAGATGCTCCGGCCGATCCCGCCGGTGTCGTGGATCCCGCTCGCCATCATCTGGTTCGGCATCGCCAACAAGCCGGCGATCTTCCTGGTGTTCCTCGGCGCGTTCTTCCCGATTCTGCTCAACACCATCCACGGCGTGAAGACCTGCGACCGCAACCTCATCCGCGCCGGCGCCATGGTCGGCGGCAGCGAGCGCAAGCTGCTGCGCTACATCGTCGTGCCCGCGGCGATGCCCAGCATCTTTGCGGGCCTGCGCATCGGCATCGGCTCGGCCTGGATGCTCACGGTCACCGCCGAGATGGTCGCGGTGAAGAGCGGGCTCGGCTACGTGCTGTGGGACAGCTACTATTTCCTGCGCTACGATCTGGTGCTGGCGGCGATGGCGAGCATCGGCCTGCTCGGCTTCTGCAGTGACCTTGCCATCCGCACCGTGATGGCGCGCGTGCTGCATTGGCAGCGCAACACCACGCTGCGCGGCGGAGAGTGACATGGCCACGATCGACATCTCCGGCGTCTCCAAGATCTTCACCGACCGGAAGCGCAACGCCGATGTGACTGCGCTCAGCGAGATCAATCTGTCGATCGCGCGCAACGAGTTCGTCTGCCTGCTCGGTCCCTCCGGCTGCGGCAAGTCGACGCTTCTCAACATGATCGCCGGCTTCGAGCAGCCGAGCGCCGGCACCGTCAGCGTGGACGGCCATGTCGTCACCGCGCCCGGCGCCGATCGCGGCGTCGTGTTCCAGCACGCCAATCTGATGCCCTGGCTGCCCGTGTGGGAGAACGTCGCCTTCCATCTGCTGCTGGGCGGCGGCCAGAAGGCCGAGCGCCGCGCGCGGGCGCAGGTCTATATCGACATGGTCGGCCTGACCGGCTTCGAGAACCACTATCCGTCCGAACTGTCCGGCGGCATGAACCAGCGCGTCGGCATCGCCCGCGCGCTGCTGATGAATCCGCAAGTGATTCTGATGGACGAGCCGTTCGGCGCGCTCGACGAGCAGACCCGCATGGACATGCAGACCGAGCTGGTGCGCATCTGGCAGCAGCACCAGGGCACGATCGTGTTCGTGACGCATGGCATCGACGAGGCGCTGACCTTGGGCACGCATGTCGCCGTCATGAGCGCGCGCCCGGGGCGGATCGTCGAGATCATCCCGATCGACCTGCCACGGCCACGCGACATCACGTCACCGCAGTTCAACGCACTGAAGCGGCATATCCTGGCGCTGCTGCGCGGGGAGAGGGCGGAGCAGAGGGCGAGTGCATGAGCAGCTTCAGTTTGGTGCACAACTCGTCCAGCGCGCGCGGTCTGTGCCTCTCTTCGCGTGCGGCAGAGCTATCGCATATGGCGATCGATGTTTCGCGCCCATCTCCCTCCGCGTCGTCATGGCCGGGCTTGTCCCGGCCATCCACGTCGTCCAGCATGCTGAGAACGACGTGGATGCCCGGGACAAGCCCGGGCATGACGATGAGGAGACGGTTTCGCGACACACTCACGTTGACCATATGCGATAGCCCTGCCGCGTGCGGGGAGAGGTCGGATCGCATCGCAAGATGCGATGAGGGGGGCTCTCCGCACGGTCGGTGGGTGTGGCTGCCCCTCACCCCAACGCTCTCCCCGTGAAGAACAGGGAGAGGGGGCGCACCGCCGTCGCCCAGCAAGTTGCGAACTTCATGAGAGAGCCGCTCACAAATGACCAAACGTACCCTTCTCGGCATGCTCACGCCGTCGTCGAACACGGCGCTGGAGCCGATCACGTCGGCGATGGTGGCGGGGCTGCCGAACGTGTCGGCGCATTTCTCGCGCTTCAAGGTCACCGAGATTGCGCTCTCGACTGACGCGCTCGCGCAGTTCGATATTTCGAACATCCTGCGGGCCGCCGAATTGCTCGCGCATGCCAAGGTCGACGTCATCGGCTGGAACGGCACGTCCTCCGGCTGGCTCGGCTTCGAGGCCGACGTCAAGCTCTGCGAGCAGATCACCGCCGCCACCGGCATCCCCGCGACCACCTCGATGCTGGCGCTCAACGAGATCTTGGCGATGGCCAAGGCGACATCGCTCGGCCTCGTCACGCCCTATCGCGACGACGTGCAGGCGCGCATCATTGCCAATTACGCCAAGCTCGGCATCGCCTGCCGCGGCGACCGGCACCTCAATCTGCAGGACAATTTCTCCTTCGCCGAGGTGATGCCTTCGGAGATCGAGAGCATGATCCGCGAGGTCGCGCGCGAGAAGCCGGATGCGATCGCGGTGGTCTGCACCAACATGCGCGCCGCGCCGCTGGTGGCGCGCCTGGAGCTCGAGACCGGCATTCCGATTCTCGACACCATCGCCACCGTGGTATGGAAATCGCTGAAGCTGGCCGGCGTCGATGTCGGCGGCGTCAGCGGGTGGGGATCGCTGTTTCACAAATTCGCCTGAGCTTGTTTGTCTAGCATTGGGAGAGCGCGTCACATGGCTGCCTTCGACACCGTCATCCGCAACGGCACCGTCGCCACCGCGAGCGACACCTTCAAAGCCGATGTCGCCATCAAGGACGGCCGCATCGTGGGGATCGGCGAGGCGATCACCGACGCCGATGAGATCGTCGATGCGAGCGGCCTCCTGGTGCTGCCCGGCGGCATCGACAGCCACGTCCATATCAGCCAGCCATCCGGCCCCGGCATCGTCATGGCCGACGATTTTGAGAGCGCGACGCGCGCGGCCGCGTTCGGCGGCAATACTTTCGTGATGCCCTATTGCCTGCAGGAGAAGGGCCAGCCCCTGCGCGCAGCCCTGAAGGACTATCACGCGCTGGCCGACCAGACCTGCTACGTCGACCACTCCTTCCATCTCATCATCGCCGATCCCTCGGACTCCGTGCTCGGCCAGGAGCTGCCGGCGCTGGTCGCCGACGGCTATTCGTCGCTGAAGATCTTCATGACCTACGAAGGGCTCGCGCTGAACGACTACGAGATCCTCGGCGTGCTGCAGGTCGCGCGCGAGACCGGCGCCCTGGTGCAGATCCACGCCGAGAACTACGATGCCATCCGCTTCCTCACCGACCGGCTGGAGCGCGAAGGCAAGATCGCGCCGTACTACCACGGCAAGTCGCGCCCGATTCCGGTCGAGCGCGAGGCCACCCATCGCGCGATCTCGCTCGCCGAGCTGATCGACGTGCCGATCGTCATCGTCCACGTCTCCAACCGCGAGGCGATGGAGGAGATCCGCCGCGCGCAGATGCGCAGCCTCAAGATCCATGGCGAGACCTGTCCGCAATATCTGGTGCTGACGGAGGAGGACATGCAGGGCCTCAACATGGAGGGCGCCAAATATGTCTGCTCGCCGCCGCCGCGTGACAAGGCCAGCCAGGAGGCGTGCTGGGAGGGATTGCAGCGGGGCGTGTTCTCGTTGTTCTCCAGCGATCACTGCCCGTTCCGCTACGACGACGAGGCCGGCAAGCTGACGCCAAAGGGCCGCACCAGCTTCCGCTGGGTGCCGAACGGCATCCCCGGCGTCGAGACCCGCCTGCCGATCCTGTTCTCCGAGGGCGTCAGCAAGGGCCGCATCACCCTCAACCAGTTCGTCGCTTTCACCGCGACCAACCACGCCAAGACCTATGGCCTGACAGGCAAGGGCTCCATCGCCATCGGCTACGACGCCGACATCGCGCTGTGGGACCCGGCGAAGAAAGCAACCATCAGCCAGACCGGCTTGCATCACGGCTCGGACTACACGCCGTACGAAGGCATCGACATCACCGGCTGGCCAGTTGCCACCATGCTGCGTGGCAAGTTCGTGGTGCGCGATGGCAAACTGATGGGCGCGAAGGGCGACGGGCGCTACGTCGCCCGCGGCAAGCCGGGCGGGGTGGCGTAGGACGCGCTATTTCCATCTGTCATTGCGAGCGAAGCGATCCAGGGGCGCGGGCGGGACTCTGGATTGCTTCGTCGCTGCGCTCCTCGCAATGACGTGCGGATGAATCGCGCCTCAATAATAATCATGAACCCGGCGTCTCACCGCGATGACGGTGCGCTCCCTCTCCCCGTTCTTCACGGGGAGAGGGCTGGGGTGAGGGGCAGCGGCACGGGAACGATCAACGGCAAGCGTCCAGCGACGTCGGATGTGGTTGGCGCTGTGATTGATGTCGGCAGAAAGGGACGTTCTTCATCACGAGGAATTTGCCCGACCTGCTCATGCAGACAGCGCCCTTCACTGACACCACCCGAGCCGCTGCCCCTCACCCCGACCCTCTCCCCGTGAAGAACGGGGAGAGGGGGCGCACCCGCCGTGCGGCAACGGCTTGAGGCGATCACGACATCGGGATCTTACCGGGCACCTCCGCCCTCCGCTGCACTGCACGCGCTACGAGCCGTTACCTCTGCCATCTGCTTTCCTGTACCGGATGTGTCGAACCCCTGTTACAACTGCGCGACATAATCCTTGTCGGACAAGGAGTGCCGCCATGCCCGCGCTTGCCTTTTCAAACAATGATATTGCCGTCGTCGCCTGGACCTTCGATCGCCGTCTCGACGGCTGTCTCGGCTTCGCCATTCACCGCATCGATCTCGCCGATCACACCGAGACCGTGCTGCCGGCGCTGGCGCGGTTTGCCGGGCAGACCGCGGACAAGCTCGCCACCGACCAGGCCCCGGTGCAGAAATTCTGGTGGAAGGATTTGTTTGCCAAGCGCGGCGGCTCCTACAAATATCGCATCGTGCCGATGGGCGGTACGCCGGGCCAGACCTTGACGCCGCTCGCCGGCGTCGCGCCGCTGGAGAGCAACCCGGTGACGCTGACGCCGGAGCGGCCGCCGTTCCATGTCTATTTCAACCGCGGCATCACCGCGACCCAGGCCCTGACGCATGCGCTGAACGATCACCCGAGCGTGGCGGCGCTGGCGCCCCACATCCTCGATCCCGATGATCCCATTCGCCTCCGCCTGATGGGCCAGCTGCAGGACGGCCTGACCTCGCTGCTGAAACGCGCCGATGACCGCGGCGGCACTATCCATGCCGCGCTCTACGAGCTCAACGACCCCAGCGGGCTCGAGAAGCAGCTACACCAGAATCCGAACAGCCGCACGGTCATTCTCGGCAACGAGCAGGGCAAGGACACCGACGACGCCGATGCCGAGAACCGCGCCGACCTCAAGGCCGCCGGCGTTGCCGTGATCGACCGCATCCTCGGCAAGGGCTCTATCCCGCACAACAAGTTCATGGTGCTCTCGGAGAACGGCAAGCCGGCCGCGGTGCTCTCGGGCTCGACCAACTGGACCTCGACCGGCCTGTGCACCCAGACCAACAATGCGCTGGTGGTCGAGAGCCCCGAGCTGGCGGCGCGCTATCTGTCGTATTGGAACGCGCTGAAGGCCGACGTCGACGCCGCCGACGGCGACAAGTCGGCGCTGCAGTCGAAGACCCTGCGCGACTTCGCCCGCGCCAACAACGCGAGCGCGATTCAAAAGCCGGTCAGGCTCGACCATGGCGTCACCATCGAGCCGATGTTCTCGCCGAACACGCCGGGCAAGCTCGGCAAGACCCCGAAGGCGCCCGGCGACATGAGCCGCGTGTTCGAGCTGATGGACGGGGCCAAGCACGCGGTGCTGTTCCTCGCCTTCGATCCCGGCAACAACTCCATTCTCAACAAGGCCGGCGAGCTGCTGGCCAGGAAGCCCGATCTGTTCGTGCGGGGCGCGCTGACCAGCCCTGTGCGTGCGACCGAATTCTCCAAGTCGCTGCACGCCGGCGGCCATTCGGAAAGCGGCGCGGATGATGGGGCTGACGACGCCGCGCCGGAGGTGAAGGTGGTCGGCGAGTCCGGCAAGCCGAAGAAGCCGGGCGAGAAGGGCAGCATCGATTTCCGCGGCGTGCCGGCCGGCGCGGTGCAGGACGCCTTCGGCAAGTGGGAGAAGGAGCTCGCCAAATACGGCTTCGCCATCATCCACAACAAGATCGTGGTGATCGATCCGTTCAGCGACGATTGCGTCGTCGTCACCGGCTCGCACAATCTCGGCTTCCGCGCCTCGCACAACAACGACGAGAACATGCTGATCATCCGCGGCCACCGCGGCCTCGCCGAAGCCTATGCCTGCCACGTCCTCGACCTCTACGACCACTACGCCTGGCGCTTCCTGCTGAAGGAGCATCCGGAGATCTTCGGCAAGCCGCTGCAATCAGACGACAGCTGGCAGGACCGCTACATCAAGGGCGCCGACGAGAAATCGCCGGAGCTGCGGTTCTGGCTGTCGGCGGCGGGCGGGGGGGCTGCCAGCGGCGGCGAGAGCAGCAGCGGCGGTGTCGCGCCGAAGAAGCCGGGCAAGCCCGGCGGAGCTGGCAGGCCGGCGAAGAAGCCGGCCGGGAAGACCAAGCCAGCGACGTCGTCGCGCAAGCCGGCCAAGAAGGGTCCGAAGAGGGCGGCTGCCGCCGCGAAGACGTCCGCTGGCCGCAAGACAACGACCAAGAAGAAGAACGTCAAGAAGGCGACGAAGACGGCGCAGAAGAAGACCGCAGCTGCGAAGAAGGCAAAAGCGAGCAAGAAGGCGGCGAAGAAGGTCGCGAAAAATGCGAAGCGAGCCAGGAAGAGCGCCACGAAAAGAGGACGCTGAGCGCTTCGCTCCTGCTGAACCGTCGCGCGGGACGCGACCCTTGGATCATGATGCGAGCCCGCCGAGCCGCATCATGATCTCGTCTCCCAGGCCGAAGCGGATCGCGGACCCGCGATCGGCCCGATCCTCAGCCGGCACGAAGCCGGCTCAATACGCCGTCCAGCCGCCATCCGTTGCGTAGAACGCGCCGGTCAGGTTCGACGCCTCGGGCGACAGCAGGAACAGCATCACCGCGACCTGCTCCCACACCGTGGCCGGGCGATGCTTGGGATCGGCGTAGCTGAGGATGGAGTTGGTCTTTAGCCGTCCCATGCCGCTGTCGGCCGGTGATCGCTGCATCCTGGCCGCGACGGCCTGCGCCGCGCGCGCGATCATCGGCGTGTCCGTCGCCGCCATGTTGACGGAGTTGATGCGGATGCCATGGGGCGCATAATCGACGGCGGCATTGGCGGTCAATCCGTTGACGGCGTGCTTGCTGGCGACATAGGCGGGATTGCCCGCCAGTCCAGTCAGGCCGGCGATCGAGGCGACGTTGACGATCGCCCCGCCGCGCTTCTGCGCCACCATCTGCCGCAGCTCGGCGCGCATCGCGCGGAACACGCCGGTGGCGTTGGTGGCCAGCACATTGTCCCAATAGGCATCGGAGGCTTCGTGCAGCGGCGCGAACAGCAGATCCTTCTGCTTGTCGTAGTCGAAGGCCTCGCCGGAAAACACGCCGTCCATGACGCCGGCATTGTTGATGGCGAAATCCAGTCCGCCGAACGCCTCGACCGCGCGCTTGACCATCAGGTCGCAGGAGTCGCCCTTGGCGACGTCGCCGACGAGAAACTCGATGGCACCGCCCTCGCGCTTGATCGCGGCCGCGGTGTCGCGCGCCAGCTCCGGCAGCCAGTCGATGCCGACGATATTGGCGCCCTCGCGCGCGGCCCGCAGCGCCGCGGCGCGGCCCATGCCGCGGGCAAATCCGGTGATGGCGATCGTGCGCAACCTGAAGCGGTCCTTGATGAAGTAGTCCGGATCGACCGGGCTGATCGCCAGATTGGCCGGCCCTTGCGCCTCGGCGGCCTCGGCGGCTCCCGGCAGCAACTGCGCCAGCGGAATCGTTACGGCGCCCGAACCCAGGCTCTGCAACATGCTACGGCGGTCCATCGACATCTCCCTCGTCAGAAGCTGACCCGGGCCAGCGACATCGCGCTGAACCAGGGGCGGGTGCTGCCGGCGACGGCCTGGCTGACGCCGGACAGCGGCACCGTCAGCGCGAGTCCCGACTGGAACATCACGTGGCGGCTCATGAAGTACTTCACCGTCAGATTGACCTCGTAGCCGAGCAGATGACCGGCGAGCGTCGAAGTGGTGCCGCCGATATTGTTGAGCTGCTGCGCCTGGAACAGCCAGGCCTGCGGCACCAGCTCCCATTGCGGCGCCGGCCGCAGGATCGCCTGCAGGCGGTGCGCGATCAGGTTGGTGTCCTGAAACAGCTTGTAGTGGTTCAGGCCCTGCACCCATTCCTCGCCGGTGCCGCCCGACAGCAGCGGGTCCCAGCGCTCATAGGTTCGCGTCGCCGGGTTGTCGCCGCTGAAGCCGGACAGCCGATAGCTCAGAGTGGGGCGCCAGAACGCCTCGTTGAAGGTGTAGCCCGCCTCGACATAGCCGCCCCAGGCGCGCATCGGAAACGCGTTGCGGTCGTTCCACTGCAACGCCAGCTCCGTCTTCGCATACGGACCGGACGCGCCGATGGCGGGCGTCCAGTAATAGCGGATGTCGGCGACCTGCAGGCCCTGGCGCGTGCCTTGCGCTGATGTCGTGTACCAGCCGTAGTCCGAGCGCGGCACGGTCAGATAGGTCAGCCCGAGCTGATGCGGCGTTCCCAAACCGGTTTCGAGATTCGCGCCGGCAATGACGGTGTGGGTATCGATCGCCGGCCGTTCGTCGGGCGCGAGACGGAAGGCCTCGAACTTGGTGGTGTTGTAGCGCGCCTGCGCCAAGAACAAACTGTCGGCCGCCCAGCGCGGGTTGAGCTGCAGGGCCGCGCGGTCGAAACCGTTGGCCGCCGTGATCCTGATCAGCATGCCGTCGGCGATCTGGAACGGCTGCCGGCCCCCGGACAGGTTGACCACCAGCCGCGAGCCGTCATCGCCTGTGACCCCCGTGACGATGCCGGCATAGGCATCCTCGACCGCGCCATGGCGGCGCGGGCCGGTGACGAACAGGTCGGTGCCGACCGAGCCGCTCACCAGATAGGACAGGCTGCCATAGGCGTAGACATTGTTGCCGATCGGCCCGATGCCTTGCAGCCCGCCCTCCAGCGCGGCTTCGCCGAACGACGACCAGCCGGCACCGGCCGAGCCCCTGGCGAGCGGATTGGCGCCGACGAAGGCCCGCGGCCGGCCATACCAGGCATCGTGATTGGCGTAGCCGAGCGTCGCGGCCGTGAGCTTGAGCTTCAGCAGGCTGTCGTCGCCTTGATGAAGGTAGGGGAAATCGACGCGGCCCGGATCCGCCTGCGGCCGGTCGCCGACGACGACGTTGAGCTCGACCGACACGCCGCCGGTGTTGCCGTCGACATAGTTGACCGACGCCGAGGCCACGCCGGGGATGCGCTTCACCTTGCCGAGCCCGAAATCGACCATCAGGTCATGGAGCTGCGACCCCGGATAGACATTGAGCGCCCGCCGGATGCGATCCTCGAACGCCACCCGCTGCGGCCCACTGGGCACCGCGCCCGACAGCACCAGACGCACGGACTCGATCGGTCGATTCTCGAACGTCGGCCCCAGCGCCTGCGCATGCGCCGCAAAGATGACGAGCAACGACAGGAGCCAGGCTGCGAGGTTAAGGCACAGCCGTCCGTACAGGGAGATCGTCGTGCCACTTGGCATGGCAGGCCCCACCTGCTCAGCAAATGATCTAATGATCGACGATGCCAAGGTAGCGGAATTGATCTTAATCAACCACAGCGAAATTTCGGGCAAGCTGCCAAACCGGCCGGTCCGCCGAAAGCGGCCGTTGGACGAGCAAAGAAAAGCGCTACGCGGAAATCGCGGTAGGCGCGGCTGGCGTCATGGCCGGGCTTCGTCCCGGCCATCCACGTCGTTCGACATCGTGGAAGATCGTGGACTCCGGGCCGTTGCCGGTGCCATTGCAAGCGATCTCCGTAACGATTCCTTTGGTACGGATCGATACTGTGGACCTCGAGTTTTCAACTGGTCTTGATGTCGTGACCGATCCAATAGGCCTACGATTTGATACTGAGGACGACCTGCTCGCTTTCGAGCGCGCAATGTCGGAGTTCTTCTGGACTGAGAACTTCGAAGGCGCCGAGCATGCGCTCGATTCCGCGATGGACGGGCATCCGTCAACATTCTCGGAGATCTGTCGGGCTACGCCCCAGACTGCTGTGTCGATCCGGGGGTGGGATGAGCTTTACGCGCAGATCGAGAGTCCCTCGCGAAAGAACTATCGGTGCAGCGCGATCGAGATTGATTTGTCTGGGCATGCCGATCGCGAAATTGCGCCCGGACTGATCGAGCCCGGCTTCGAGTGCTCCTATTTCGACGATTCGATGTACCCGTTCTCGATGGCCGAACACCACGAGATGCTGGCGAGATGCAAGGCGGGCTGCGTCCCTTGGCAGGGCGGGTTTTTCGACATCGATTACGCGTTGACCTGCGAGGGTCTCGGCAGACTTTATGCCGCCATTCTGGGCTACCCACACCGGTATTGGCGCCCTCGCGTCTCGTCTGGCGAAGCGGTGCCGCCGGATTTTGTCTCCTACACGCTTGCTTGCTGGTTCCTCTATCTGCGCGCCCATCAGGCGATCTGGCTTAAAGTGAGTACGCGCGGCCTACCTCAGCAAGTTCCGGTGGTGGTCGGCCAGCACGACTTCGGACCGGGTTTGCTTACTGTTTATATGCCGGAAAAAGTCCACGACAGCCGGGCAGCGACAGCGCGCATCGTGGCGCAAGGAGAGGCTGAGGCGCGGGCCTTCTATGACAAGATAACAGAAGACGAAATCCGAGGCCTTCGCGAGCGGCGTGATGGCATCCGCCGCTGGCCCTTCTTCTGGAATCGTAAGCAGCGCAAGCTCTTCGTCGACTACAGCATGGCGCATGAGAAGCTGATCCTGGGTGCCAACGGCCTGTCCCCCAGTCGGCCAACCTGGAAAATGTCGGATCAGGCATTCGAGTCCCTTATCGCGCGTTACCGAATCGCCCGTGCATCGCGTCAGTCGGAGGTTTGACTTGCGCGAAGCGCGTATCGCCTAGGGCCAATCCGGGGCGAGAGATCTCGATGAGGCTAGCCACCAGCGCTTCGAGCGGAGATGGGAGGAGGTGCGCGTGAACGCTGTCCGCGATCCGGATCGTCCCCTGCGCCGCGCGCGACGGACTCGCTGCGCGCCAACAGGAAATTTCGTCTTATCAAAAATTCCTCTTTCGCTTTCGCAGAAATCATGCTCTACTCCGCCTCGTCCCGCCCCAACGAGGGGACGCTTCGCGGTCGTCACGGACGTCGGGTGCGGGATGCGATGGGCGCTCGGAATCGCAGCATGGCTTGGCCGTGCCGACGAACGATGCCGGCGCACGGTGAAGTCGCGTGGTCCTGGCCTCCCGGTGCTGAGGTCAAGCCTGCTGGCGTTGCGGAGCACGCTGCCGGCGGGTGATGGGGGCAAGACAGCCGGTCCCCAGGGAGATCGCGTATAAATCGTAAAGCCATCGCGCAGGGAGGGCCGGGTGTTTCGGCCAGACCTGTGGTGACTGCCGCCTGCATTCTTTTTCTGCAGGCGGGCCACGGGCGCGGCCAGCGCCCGGCCTTCCCTGCGCCCTCGGTTTGGAAGAGGGCGGTGAGAATGGCTCATCACTCGGGCGCGAGGCGCCGCGAGATCGCGAGGGTGTGTCGTCGTGAGAAGAAGATCTGTCGTCGTGACGGGAGGGGTAATCGTCCTGCGGCATTCCAAGATCGAGACGAGAGGAGTTGCGCGCAGGTTGCGTCCAGCTCAGTTGATGTGGGCCCAGATGGTGGCGATGCGCTCGGTGCAACCTCGCCCCGCTTGCGTGGAGAGGTCGGATTGCATCGAAGATGCAATCCGGGTGAGGGGGTACAGGGCTTTCCACGCCCACCACCCGTGCGGCTGCCCCTCGCCCCAACCCTCTCCCCGTAAGAACGGGGCGAGGGAGCGCGCCGATTGCGTGGAGGGAGCGGGTGTCCGGTGCCGATCGGCCCCAAACAGTCAGGCACTCGCCCGACAAACACCACCCCACAAACAAAAACCCCGCCATTTGCGGCGGGGCCCAGTCTGGGAGGAGCGAGCGGTGAGGCTCGCCGGTAAACCCAGTGAAGGATCAGGCGGGGATGCGCTCGTCCATGTCGTGCGGCTCGCGCAGCACGTAGCCGCGGCCCCAGACGGTCTCGATGAAGTTGCGGCCTTCGGAGGCGTTGGCCAGCTTCTTGCGCAGCTTGCAGATGAAGACGTCGATGATCTTCAGTTCGGGCTCGTCCATGCCGCCGTAGAGATGGTTGAGGAACATCTCCTTGGTGAGGGTGGTGCCCTTGCGGAGCGAGAGCAGCTCCAGCATCTGGTATTCCTTGCCGGTCAGGTGCACGCGCTGGCCGCCGACTTCGACCGTCTTGGTGTCGAGGTTGACGACGAGGTCGCCGGTCTGGATGACCGACTGGGCGTGGCCCTTGGAACGGCGGACGATCGCGTGGATGCGGGCGATCAGCTCGTCCTTGTGGAACGGCTTGGTCATGTAGTCGTCGGCGCCGAAGCCGAGACCCTTGACCTTGTCCTCGATGCCGGCGAGGCCGGACAAAATGAGGATCGGCGTCTTGATCTTCGAGACGCGCAGCTGCTTGAGCACGTCGTAACCGGACATGTCGGGCAGATTGAGGTCGAGAAGGATAATGTCGTAGTCGTACAACTTGCCGAGGTCGACGCCTTCCTCGCCGAGGTCAGTCGTGTAGACGTTGAAGCTTTCGGACTTCAACATCAGCTCGATCGACTGCGCGACGGCGCTGTCATCCTCAATCAGCAAAACGCGCATGCCAGTTCCCCATAGTCGCCGCTCCGGGCGTCAGGTCGGCCGCCACCGCGGCACTCAAAACGCCTTTGAACAACTGATTCGGATCCTGACGAGAGATGGTTAACAAATCCTGATTCCGCTGCGCAAGCTCTATCCGTGCAATTTTTGTCGAATCGCCGTAAGGTGTTGCGAAGAAGCAGTTTTTCTCAGCCGTCCTCGTTCAAGCTCCATGTGAAGAGATGGAACTAACCGACTCTCGTTCCTCACCGCTTTTGGGGGGCGGCAAGGCGCACGACGTCAGTCACTCCAGACCATGACGCAATGATTAATGATGCGAGTAAACACAGAGTTAAACCGGCGAGGCGAATCTGTCCCTACTTAAGGTTTTCGCAATGAAGGATCCCTTTTGTCATCAGGGTGGTCTCGTCATGAAGGCGGTTTGGTCATGAAGGCTGGTTGGTCATGAAGGCTCTTGCCGAGCAGATCAGCGACATCGACGCCGTGAACACCTATGGGCGTGTCGTCGGCGTGAAGGGACTCATGGTGGAGATCGCCGGGCCGATTCACGCGATGTCGGTCGGCGCGCGCCTCGTGATCGAGACCGGCAACAATTACATCCCTGCCGAAGTGATCGGGTTCTCCGGCAAGAACGCCGTGGTGATGCCCTTCGCGGGGCTGGAGGGCGTGCGCCGCGGCTGCCGCGCCGTGATCGCGAACTCGGCGAACCAGGTGCGGCCCTCGCCGGCCTGGCTCGGCCGCGTCATCAATGCGATGGGCGAGCCGATCGACGGCAAGGGGCCGCTGCCGCAGGGCGCCTCGCCGGTTCCCTATCGGAACAATCCGCCGCCGGCGCATTCGCGCAAGCGCGTCGGCGCGCCGCTCGATCTCGGCGTGCGCTCGCTGAACACGTTTCTCACCTGCTGCCGCGGCCAGCGGCTCGGCATCTTCGCCGGTTCCGGCGTCGGCAAATCGGTGCTGCTGTCGATGCTGGCACGCAACGTCGATGCGGACATCTCCGTGATCGGGCTGATCGGCGAACGCGGCCGCGAGGTGCAGGAGTTCCTGCAGGACGATCTCGGCGAGGAGGGCCTGGCGCGCTCCGTCGTCGTCGTCGCGACTTCCGACGAGCCGGCCCTGATGCGCCGGCAGGCGGCCTATCTGACGCTGGCGACCTCGGAATATTTTCGCGACGAGGGCAAGGACGTCCTGTGCCTGATGGATTCGGTGACGCGCTTTGCGATGGCGCAGCGTGAGATCGGCTTGTCGGCCGGCGAGCCGCCGACTGCGAAAGGCTATACGCCGACGGTGTTCACCGAGCTGCCGAAGCTGCTCGAGCGGGCCGGGCCCGGCAGCGGCGAGGGCACCATCACCGGGATCTTTACGGTGCTGGTCGACGGCGACGATCACAACGAGCCGGTGGCGGACGCGGTGCGCGGCATTCTCGACGGCCACGTCGTGATGCAGCGTTCGATCGCCGAACGTGGCCGCTATCCGGCGATCAACATCCTGAAATCGGTGTCGCGGACGATGCCGAAATCGGCCGACCCCGTATTCCTGCCGACCATCATGCGGGCGCGCCAGGTGATGGCGACCTACGCCGACATGGAAGAGCTGATCCGGCTCGGTGCCTATCGCGCGGGCTCCAGTCCGGAGGTCGACGAGGCGATCCGGCTGCACGAGCCGTTGGAGGCCTTCCTGCGCCAGCGCAAGGATGAGGTGTGCGGACTGGCCCAGGGGTATCGGGAGCTGGAACAGATCTTGGGACGCTTGGAAACGGAAAGCTAACTTTGTCGGGACATCATCCCCTCCATGTAACGAGCCTAGTCGGCAGGCCCAGTAAGGGCGGCCGGCCCTGTCCCGCGCCGTCTACGGGACTTCTGGGGAGTATGAGTCGATGAAGTCGCGCGAAACGCTGATCCGCCTGAAAAAGTTTCAGGTGGATGAGAAACGCCGCCGGGTGACGCAGATCGAAGGCATGATTGCTGATTTCCAGCGCATGTCGGCCGAGCTCGAGCGGGAGATCCAGACCGAGCAGGAGCGGGCCGGCATCAACGACCCGACCCATTTTGCCTACCCGACCTACGCCAAGGCGGCGATCCAGCGCCGCGAGAACCTGACGCGCTCGGCCGACGAGCTGCGCGCCCAGCTCGAGGATGCCAAGGCCGCCTTGTCCGAGGCGTTCGAGGAGATGAAGAAGGTCGAGCTGCTCGACGAGCGTGACCAGGCCCGCGAAAAGGCCGAGGAGAGCGCCCGCGAGCAGGCGGACATGGACAGTATCGGCCTGATGCGCGCCCGGCTCGGCGTCATCGCCTGAGCCTGACGCCGTCACGGCTGTCGTTCATCGAAAACCCGGGCCGCGAGGTCCGGGTTTTTCGTCGCTCCCGCCGCGCTGGAGCGCAGCGCGCGACCTGTGCTACGGGAGGACGCAAGGGTCGAACGAGGGAGTGGGCCGATTTTCGGGGACGCTGAATGCTGACGCCGGCAGAGCTGGTCTGGCTGCTTGCCGCGGTCGCCAAGGGGGACGAGGCCGCCTTCGAGCGCCTCTACGCGGCGACGCGCGCGAAACTCTACGGCGTCGTGCTGCGTATCTTGCACCGACAGGACCTCGCGGAGGAGGTCGTGCAGGAGACCTATGTGAAGGTCTGGAACAACGCGGCCCAGTTCGATCCCGCGGTGTCCTCGCCCATCACCTGGATGGCCGCCATCGCCCGCAATCGCGCCATCGACCTGGTGCGCAAGCGCGGCGAGCTGTCTCTGGAGGATGAGCCTTCCGCGCTCGAGGTCGCCGCCGAGACGCCCGATCCGCTGGCGCGGCGCGAGATGTCGGAGGAGCTCAAGCGTCTTTTGGAATGCGTCGGCCGGCTCGAGCCCGACCGCCAGAAGCTCGTGCTGCTTGCCTACTATAACGGCTGGAGCCGCGAGCAATTGGCGACCAAGTTCGAGGCGCCGGTGAATACGGTGAAGACCTGGCTGCGGCGAAGCATGATGGACATCCGCCAATGCCTCGGAATTGGATGAGGGGCCGAAGGCGTAGCCAAGGGATTCTCGTGGGTGACGTGACCTGGACCTGTGATGGCGTATAGCGAAGACCATATCGCGCTGGCGGCGGAATATGCGCTGGGGACGCTCGACGCCGCCGAGCGCGCGCAGGTCGAGGCCATGATGGCGGTCGACACGGATTTCGCGGCGCTGGTCCGGGCGTGGGAGTTTCGTCTCGGGCCGCTCAACCAGATGGTCGGCCTCGTCGAGCCGCGCCCAGAGCTGTGGGAGCGGATCAAGGCGGAGATCGCAAGGTCGGGCGCGAGAGCCGAAGCGCCGCCGCCTGACTCTGGGACCGTCGTGGGGGCGCCGGACGTGGTAGTCCAGTCCGAACCACCCGCTCCGGAGGTTGCGCCCGTCGTAGCCGAAGCTCCGGCGCCTGAAGTCCGAACGGAGGCCTCCGAGCAGGACGTCCCGGCTGCGGCGCCGCCGGTGATCGAGCCGGTGCGTCGCGATCAGGCGACTAGCCAGGCCGCGAACGACAACGCCATCGTCGCTCGCCTCTCGTCGAAGGTTCGGCAGTTGCGCACCGTGGCCAATGTGATGACGGCGATCGCCGCCGTGCTGCTCGCGCTGATTGGGGTCCAGCTCTACCGGCCGGATCTGCTGCCGCCGCCGTTGCAGCCCAAGCCGCGGATCCAGACCGTCGAGGTCAAGGTGCCCGCCGCGCCGCAGCCGTCGGCTCAGTTCGTCGCCTTGTTGCAGAAGGACGCGGCCTCGCCGGCTTTCATCCTCACCATCGATGCCGGCAGCAAGAGCTACACCGTGCGCCGGGTCGGCGCCGCGCCCGAGCCGGGCAAGAGTTTCGAGCTGTGGCTCGTCTCCGACAAGCTGCAGCGCCCGCGCTCGCTCGGCGTGATCGGCGGCAGCGATTTCACCAGCCGTCCCGTTCTCTCGGCCTACGACGCCGACACGGTCAACCGCGCCACCTACGCCGTCACGGTCGAGCCGGAGGGCGGGTCGCCGACGGGGCAGGCGACGGGGCCGATCGTGTTTACCGGCAAGCTGATCGAGACGGTGCCGCCGACGCGCTGATCCAAACGGCAAAAAAGAAAACGCCCGTGGGGAGCGGGCGTTTTCGGTAGTCGACTTGGGGTTGGGTCTACTACATATCCACGCGGCCAGTTGGGGGGCTGTGAGAACCGCGTGAATTCCGGAAATTCCAATTAGCGAACCAGCGAAGCTCCCGAACTCGTCACCGCAACCGGCTTGCCGGCCTTGATGACCTTCGCCGTCTGCGTGTAGTTCGGCTCTGCGTTCAGACGTGCCGAGATCCCGAGGCCGGCCACTGCGATGCCAGCCACGAGCGCCACCACCACGATCTTGAGGTGGGTCGTCCGATCCGCGCTGTAAATCGAGTGGTTCATGGAACCCTCCTGCCGCCTTCCGTCCTTCGCTGATTCGTGTGAGCCGGGAGCGTTCCGGTTCATCGTCTCGCCTGTAAGAACGTAGGAAACCTCGATTCCGTTTCGTAGATGGCATCACAAGCGTGTGATAAGGCGTGATGCGTCGCGATCTCAGGTCGATAAAATTAACATTTTTCATTGAAAATCAGATGCTTAAATTGCTATTCGGTCCGCGGCGGAAAATCCAGCCACCTAACGCAAAATTAAGAAATCAGTTGCCTGTGGCGGTAAAGCACAGGTCTGCGTGCTCTGAAAAGCAGCAAAACCGGCGCGTGGCGCCGGCCTGCCTTGAAGAACTTCGGACTGACTCGCAGGTTCCGCACTCCTTTTCTCACACGCTCCCGACCGTCTTCAGTCGTGCCCGCGGATGGATCTCGGCCTGCGACAGCACCGTGGTCTGGGCGCGGAAACGTTCGACCAGCGAGCGCACGAACGGCCGGATCGCCGCCGAGGTCACAAGCACCGGCGACTCGCCCTCGCGTGCGGCGCGCTCGAAGGCATCGCGGGTGGCGGTCATGAACTCCGACAGCCGCGACGGCTGCATCGCCAGGCTGCGCTCCTCGCCCTGGCCGATCAGCGACTCGGCAAATGCCTGCTCCCACTTCGCCGACAGCGCGATCAGCGGCAGATAGCCCATCGGCGAGGTGTTCTGGGCGCAGATCTGGCGGGCGAGGCGGGCGCGGACGTGCTCGACGATGGTGGCCGGATTGCGCGAGAAGGCGAGCGCGTCGGCAATGCCTTCCAGGATGGTCGAGAGGTCGCGGATCGAGATCCGCTCCGACAACAGCAATTGCAGCACGCGCTGGATGCCGGAGATCGTGATCTGCGTCGGCACGATGTCCTTGACCAGCTCGCTCTGTTCCTTCGGCAGCTCCTTCAGGAGCTTCTGCACCTCGCCGTAGGAGAGCAGGTCGCTCATATTGGCCTTGAGCAGCTCGGTGAGGTGGGTCGACAGCACCGTTGCCGCGTCCACCACCGTGTAGCCCTTCAGCGTCGCCTCTTCCTTCAGCCCGGCGTCGACCCAGGTGGCGGGCAGGCCGAAGGTCGGCTCCGTCGTGTGGATGCCGGGCACCGCGACCTGGTTGCCGCCGGGATCCATGACCATGAACTGGCTCGGCCAGATCTTGCCGGAGCCCGCGTCGACCTCCTTGATCTTGATGATGTAGGTATTGGCCTCGAGCTGGACGTTGTCGAGGATGCGCACCGACGGCATCACGAAACCCATCTCGATCGCCAGCGAGCGCCTGAGCGCCTTGATCTGGTCCGTCAGCCGGTCGGTGCCGTCGGGCGCGTTGACCAGCGGCAGCAGCGCGTAGCCGAGCTCGATCTTGAGGTCGTCGATCTTGAGCGCGGCGGAGATCGGCTCCTCGGCGGCTGCCGCCGTCGCGGCTGCGGCCGGTGCTGCGGCGGCCGCGGCTTCCTCCGCCTTGATGACCTCCTTCTGCTTGCGGGCCTTGAGCGCGAGCGCAGCGGCACCGCCGCCGAGCGCCAGGAAGGGCAGGGTCGGGATGCCCGGCAGCAGTGCCAGCACCAGCATCACGGCGGCCGACAGGCCGAGCGCCTGCGGGTAGCCGGAGAACTGCTTCATCAGCGCCTTGTCGGCGGCCCCGGTGACGCCGGCCTTGGAGACCAGCAGGCCGGCGGCGGTCGAGACGATCAGCGCCGGAACCTGGGTGACGAGGCCGTCGCCGACCGTCAGCGTGGTGTAGGTGCGGGCGGCCTCGGCAAAACCCAGGCCCTGCTGGGCGACGCCGATGATGATGCCGCCGATGATGTTGATGAACACGACGAGCAGACCGGCGACGGCGTCACCGCGGACGAACTTCGAGGCACCGTCCATGGCGCCGAAGAAGCCGCTTTCGTCCTCGAGCTCCTTGCGCCTCACCTTGGCGACCTTCTCGTCGATCAGGCCGGCGGAGAGATCGGCGTCGATCGCCATCTGCTTGCCGGGCATCGAGTCCAGATGGAAGCGCGCCGCGACCTCGGCGATGCGGCCCGAACCCTTGGTGATGACGACGAAGTTCACCGTCACCAGGATCGCGAACACGATAATGCCGATGACGAAATTGCCGCCCATCACGAAATTGCCGAACGCCTCGATGACGTGTCCGGCCGCATCCGTGCCCTCGTGGCCGCGCGACAGGATCAGCCGGGTCGAGGCCAGGTTCAGCGACAGCCGCAGCATCGTCGAGATCAAGAGGATGGTCGGGAACGACGAGAATTCCAGCGGCGCCTGGATGAACAAGGCGGTCATCAGGATCAGGATCGACAGGGTGATCGAGATCGCCAGGAACAGGTCGAGCACCAGCGAGGGCAGCGGCAGGATCAGCACCACCAGGATGGTGAGGATGCCGAGCGCCAGCGCGATGTCGCCGCGCAGGACTGCTGTCTTGAGGTCCGCGAATGAGAACCCCCCGGCCGGAGATCCGCCCCCCTGACCCGCCGTGACGTCGACCATGGCTTTCGCCCCTTCCCGCGAGCCGCGCGTGCCGGCCCCAAACGACTGCGCGGCGGCCGCAGGGCCGCCGTTCCGAAACTGAGGTACCGCGCTGGCGTCCACGGAAGCTCTCCCCCGTCAACCGCACCCAATCACGACACGCATCGTCCCACTCGGCAATTTTTGCCCGGTGTATGGTTAGCGTTCGGTTAACGACGGTTAACGAAACGTTGCGGGGAAGCGAGATGTGCGCTCCTGCCGCACTGTTCGGATAAAAGCCGTCCGGGCCTCGCCCTTCGAGACGACCGCCTTCGGCGCTCTCCTCAGGGTGAGGGGCGGGGCTCCGTTGTACGGCTCGAAGCAAGTCGCCTGCTGCGCGCCCTCCGCCATGAGCCTGCCGCGCTTGGACGAATTGCAGCACCGGTCTCCGAACCAAATCCTCATGGTGAGGAGCCGCGTAGCGGCGTCTCGAACCATGAGGCCCGTGCCGCCGCTCCGCACCGGGACTGCACAAAGGCATCCGTCTCGCAGACATGCGCCATCGTCTCCCGCGGCGCATCGCGCCCGAGTCGTGCATCTGGTCCGCCCCCACACAGAGGAGGGCGCAGGGAAGGCCGGGCGCTGGCCGCGCCCGTGGCCCGCCTGCAGTAAAAAAGCAGGCGGCAGTCACCACAGGTCTGGCCGAAACACCCGGCCTTCCCTGCGCGACGGTTGGAACGGCTTATACGTGGTCTCCCTGGTGCGCCGGGCTCGTTGGCCACCATCACGAGCGCGATGCGCGAGCACCGCCACCTGCTTGATACCAGCGTTGGGGTATCAGGACCGCACGATTTCGCCGTGCGCAAAGAACCGTTCGTCCGCGCGGCGCGAAGCCACGCTGCGATTCCCTGCGCCCATCGCATCCCACCTCCCACGTCTCGTGACGGTCGCGACACGCCCCTCCGGCGGAAGCAGGACGGGCATGGTTATACACTGTTTCGGAAAAAAGAAAAGAAACATTTTCGGTGAATCGGAAGAAAGTCATCCCGAGCTGGCGCCGGTTATCCCAACCGAACTTGCCGCGGACGCATTTGCGCCTGCAAGAGTTGCTAGTCTCGGCACGAGACAACTATGCAGAAGGATCCACGCGTGAGACGAGGCGCCCACATGGCGATGGCGCTCAACGGCGAGTGAAAGGCGAGGGCAAGTGCAGCAGCCGCTCCTGTCAAAACGGATATTGATCGAAGGTCTGACCCCGGACGAAATACTTGCGCTCCCGGACGAGCACATCGCCGCCCTGATTGCCGTTGGTCCGGTCGTCTTCAGCGCAGGCTCCGCGGAGATCCTCGCACAAATCAGATTGCGCCCCGGCGCGCTGATCGTGGAGCTCGCGCAGATCGACGGGGGCGGAGAAGGTGTGCTGCCGGCGTTGTGGCGGCTGGCCGAACGATTTGCGCGAGAGCGTGATCTCGATGCCGTTGAGTGGGTCGTTCATGCGATCAACTGCGCGCACCCGAACCTCAAGCTGCGTGCCTTTCTGGAAAAGCGCGGCTTTGAAGCAGTCAATGTCGAAGGGATCGGGCTTGCGTACTATTTGCGACAGGGGATTGGTAGACCTCCTTCTGCTGCATCAAAGACTCGCGCCGCCCCGTAGTCTCGCGGACGTCATCGTTCGTGACATTTTGTAACAACGCCGCGTGCGGCCTTCTTTAAGCAACACGTGTTGCTATCGTCCCACCACGATGGAGCACTCGATGTTGCGTTCGACACTTGCGGTTTTGTTAGCTGCTTGCCTGTGGTTGCTGCAGCCCTTCCTCCTTTCACCTGCACTCGCAGGTCCCTTTCTGGAGCGCCTGCAGGCGCGGATGGCGGCGCGCGAGGCCGAGCGCCAAAGCGGGCCGGCCACCGAATATGCTTATGGCGCCGATCCGCTGCAGAAGCTCGACTTCTGGCAAGCGAGGGGAGGCACGGCCGCGCCGCTGGTCGTGTTCGTGCATGGCGGCGGATGGAAGCGGGGCGACAAGCGCAACGCGACCGGGGCGGCCAAGGTCGAGCACCTGCTCGCGCAGGGCTATGCCTTTGCCTCGATCGACTATCGGCTGGTGCCGGCCGCGACCGTCGAGCAGCAGGCGGCTGACGTCGCCGCTGCGCTGGCCTGGTTGCGCAGCAATGCCGGGCGTCTGGGGATCGATCCCGCGCGCATCGTGCTGATGGGGCACAGCGCCGGCGCGCATCTCGTGGCGCTGGTCGGGACTGATCCGCGCTATTTCACTGCAGCCGGGCTGTCGTTGCGGGACGTCAGCGGCATCATCGCGCTGGATGGCGCCTGCTACGACGTGGCGCGCCAGCTCGCCGACAGCGGCCGCTTCATGCTCGATACCTACATCCAGGCGTTCGGCTCCGATCCGGTGCGCCAGCGCGCGCTATCACCGACCTTGCAGGCCGCCAGGCCGAACGCGCCCGCGTTCCTGATCCTCCACGTCGACCGCGCCGACGGCAAGGCGCAGTCCGAGGCGCTCGGCGCGGCCCTGATGCAGGCGGGCACGCCGGCCGAGGTCCAGGGCGTCGGCGGCACCGGGCTGCGTGGCCACATGGAAATCAATCGCGAACTCGGCGATCCCAGCCATCCCGCCACCGGGATCGTCGACGCCTGGCTGCGCAGGAGGATCGGCACGAAGTGACATTTATCGCGCCGCCGCCGCGGCACGACGGGAGCGCTGCCCCCAGCTCGGCGCGGCGCTCCCATCGATCCGCCCATGGCCCTACAGCCTCACGACGATCTTGCCGACATGCGAGCCGGACCGGAGATGGGCGTATGCCTCGGGAGCGTCGTCAAAGTCGTAGACGCGATCGACGATCGGATGGATCGCGTATTCGCCCACGAATCGGTTCATGGCCGTGAAATGCTCGACCGAGCCCACCGTGACGCCGATGATGTCTGCGTTCTCCCATTGCAGGCGGGCGAGATCGGGCTTCGGGCCGAACCCCGTCAAGACGCCGATCTGAACGATCTTGCCGCTCGATGCGACCGAGCGCAGCGAGCGGTCGTAGGTGCCGGGTCCGCCGAGCTCGAGGACATGGCTGGCGCCTTCGCCGTCCGTCGCTTTCATCACCGCGACGTCCCAGTCGGGCGTGTCGCGGTAGTTGATCAGGATCGAGGCGCCGAGCGCCTGGGCGCGGGCGAGCTTCTCATCCGAGGACGAGATGACGATCGCGCGGGCGCCCAGTGCGGCCGCGAACTGAAGGCCGAACAGGGCGACGCCGCCGGTTCCCTGCACCAGCAGCGTGTCGCCTTTGCCCATTCCACCGCGCGTGATGAGGCCGTGCCAGGCCGTCACGCCGGCACAGGGCAGGGTCGCGGCTTCGATCGACGTCAGGTGCTCGGGCACGGCGACCAGCGCCGTCGCCGGCAGCACCACGTACTCCGCCAGCATGCCATCCATCGTGCTGCCGCCGAGGGACGACGGAACGTAGCTTGCCTTGAACGGCCCGGAGACCCAATCGCGAAAGAACGATGCGGCCACACGATCGCCTGGGCGCCATTGATCGACGTCGGAGCCTACCACATCGACGACTCCTGCACCGTCGGACAGCGGAATGCGGCCGTCGAATCCGCCTTGGCCCGCTCGGTCGAGGATCAGGAGGTCGCGGTAGTTGAGACTTGCCGCCTCGACCCGAATACGAACCTCGCCGCTGGCGGGTTCGGGTTTGACGCGGTCGGTGCGCACCAGGCGCTCCGCACCTGCGTGGCCATTCAAATGATAGGCTTTCATCGTTGCTCCCAGCACAAGGGGACTCCACTTGGGCGAGCACGATCTGTAAGGTCTGACAGCGCTGTCAGGGTCAAGAGGTTTTCAGATGAAGATCGGCGAGCTCTCCAGAAGGACGGGGGTCAGCGTCCGGATGCTGCGCTACTACGAGGGCGAAGGCTTGCTTGTGCCGCAACGAACGTCGTCCGGCTATCGCGACTACGGTCCGGCGGACGAGGAGGCCGTGCGCCGGATCAAGGTGCTTGGCTCCGCCGGGATGACGCTGGAGACGATCAAGCAGCTGCTCCCGTGCGTGCGGAACAACCGTCCGGATTTCCAACCTTGCGACAATCTGCGAAGAATACTGGCGCAGCAGGTCGGCCTCATCGATCAACGGATCGAGGCCCTCAGCCAGAGCCGGACCATTCTGGCGGGCTTCATATCGAGCGTGAACTGATCGCCGGCTATCGAATGGCGGACCGTGGGCGACCGGTCGATGGCGTCGCCCTTCGTTCGCCTGCCCAGGAGGACCCGCATGAAGCTCTATTCGTTCTGGCGGTCGCTGGCGAGCTTTCGGGTGAGGATCGCGCTCAACCTGAAAGGCATCGCCTATGAGCAGGTCGCCGTCGATGTCGACCGGCAGCAGCAGCGTGACGAGACCTATGCCGCGCTCAATCCGCAGATGGCGCTACCGGCGCTGGTGCTCGATGACGGGACGGTGCTGACGCAGTCGCTGGCGATCCTCGATTATCTCGACGAGGCCTGTACGGGCGCGGCGCTGCTCCCTGGCGATGCCAAGGGGCGCGCGCGGGTGAGGGCGCTGGCGGCGATGATCGCCTGCGATGCGCACCCGCTGACCACGCCGCGGGTGCAGCGCTATCTCACCGAGGTGCTGCATGTCGACGCCCCGGCGCGCACGGCCTGGCTCAGGCACTGGGCGACGGAGATGCTGGTCGCGGTCGAGGCCCAGCTCGCCGGCCATGCCGCGACCGGCCGGTTCTGCCACGGCGATGCGCCGACGACGGCCGACATCTGCCTCGCCGGCCACGTCGTCTTCGCGCTCAACCAGGGGATCGATCTCGCTGCGACCCCGACGGTACAGCGCGTCTTCGAAGCCGGGATGGCGCTGCCCGCCTTTGCCGCGGCCCATCCGCTGGCGCAGCCGGATGCGCCGGAGTCGCTGCGACGCAAGCCCGTCGTGACGTAGCTACGCCCGCTATCGCGGCGGCTGATCGCCCTCGCGCTTCATCCAGCCCTGGAACTGTTCGAACAGCGCCTTGGCTTCGGCGTCGCTGAGGCGGCGGCCGCCGGTCGTGGCTCTCGCACTCATCCACTGCTCGAACTGCTGCTTGGTCGCGCTGGCGTCGGTCTCGGGCGCGCGCGTGCTGGCCAGCAGCTCCTCCGCCGCGCGGAAGCGGGTCCAGCCGGGCAGCGAGGAGGCGAGGTTGATCTCGTTCCATTTCGGGTGGAACGGCGGCTGCTTGAACTGGTCGAAGCGCTTGAACAGATACTCCACGAAGCGCGAGACGCGGCGATAGCGCTCGGTCTCCGGCGACCAGTTGTAGACCGCCAGCACCTGCGGCACGCCGATCGTCTCGACCGTCTCGCCGGGCTTGAGCAGATTGGGGTAGTCCTGCGACGTCAGCTTGGTCGGCACATAATAGTCCTGCAGGCTGCGTGCGAACGGGACGGGGAGGAAGTGGAAGCCGGGTTCGGGCTTGAACTTGGCGAACAGGTCGGTCGGCTTGCCGGTGACGTGCACGACGCCGGCGATCTCGCCGGTGCGCATCTTCTCCAGCGCCACCGAATTGTTGATGAACACCTTCTCGGCGCCGATCTTGAGCCGGTCGAAGACGATGCCGCCGGTGAGGTTGGCGGCGCTGCCGACCGTGTTGAACGAGACCTTCTTGCCCTGGAGATCCTCGAGCGTCCTGATCTCGGGGCGGACGTAGACGTGCATCTCGTTGATGTAGAACGAGCAGATGTAGCGGATGCGGTTCTTGATGTTGGCGAGCGTGCCGTTGCGCACGAACTCGTCGAGCACGTCGGCAGATGTGATGGTGACGTCGACGCCGCGCAGATAGAGCAGGTCCTCGATATTGCCGAGCGCGCCGTAGGTGACCATCGGCAGCACGCGCAGGTTCGGCCGGTCGTCGAGCACCTTGGCCATCTCGGCGGCGAAGCGGATGTTGGTGCCTTCGAGCAGGCCGCCGGCGACGCCGACCGTCCACTCGTTGGATTCCTGCAGCTTGCCGCCTTCGCCGGCGGCGGCCGCCGTTGCCGATCTCGGCGCACGCGCGGTCTGGGCCTCGGCCGGCAGCAGTGATCCCAGCAGACTCAATCCTGTCGCAACGACGCAACTCAACAACGCGACCCGCATGCCCCAATTCCTCCGTGGCCGGCGGCCCAGCGATGGTGAGGCCGGCAATTTTTTTCGCGCGCATTATCGTCCTGCTCGACGAGCGCGGTCTACTACTCGCCGGTTGGTAGTAGCAGCGCCGCTGCGGAGACGGCGTGTCGCCACCAAAAAGCCATATCCTTGATTTCGCCCTACCCGTGGCGGCGTAGGCGGGATCGCGGCGTGGCCGTGTCGCGCACGGTCAAAATGGCACAGTGGGAACTGTTGCAGCCGCTGGTTGCAGGCGCCGTGGCCGCTGCCGTGATGGATCAGCGGCCCGTGCTCTCCTTCGCGCAATAGGCCTGCCAGAATTGCCGATAGCCGGCCTCGACGCAGCGCGTGTAGTTGGCGACGTCGCCGGCGGGCGAATGCGCGACCTTCTGCGGCAGCTCGGCGCGCAGCCTCGCCAGCAGCTCGGGTTGTGCCGCGAAGGTCTTGGCGATCCGGATATAGCCGTCATCGTCATCGGCGACCCAGTCGGCGAGCCCCGCCGCGGTCAGGATGCCCCCTGCCGCGCGCGAGGCCGCGCCGGCGCCGAGCTTGGCGACGACCGGAACGCCCATGTACAGCGATTCGAAGGTCGAGATGCCGCCGTTCTGCGGGAACGGATCGAGCGAGATGTCGATGCGCTCGTAGGAGCGCAGATGCTCGCTGCGCTCGCTGGCGCCGAGGCAGATCAGGCGCGCTTCCGGGACACCCTGCGTGACGAAGCGGCCGATCAGCCCGTCGCGCACCAGGGGATCGTTGAGCGCGAGATGCTTGATCACGAGCGTGGCGTCCGGCACCTCGCCGAGCAGCCGTGCCCACAGCGCGATCGCCTCGTCGGAGATCTTGTCGATGCGGTTGTAGACGCCGAAGCTGACATGGCCGTTCTGCAGCATCGGCAGCGGCGACGGCGCGATGTCGAGCAGCGGATCGATCGTGATCACCGACGGCAGATCGTGGACGTGCTCGGCAAACAGCGGCCGGACATTCTCGGGCACCGTCACCGGGTCGGCGAAGAAGTAGTCCATCGTGGCAAGGCCGGTGCCGGTGCCGCTGCCCCAGGCCGTGACCTGGATCGGCGCCGGCTTGCGCGCGAACACCGGCATCCGGGTGCCCGTGGTGTAGCCGGAGAGATCGACCAGGATGTCGACGCCGTCGGCCTGGATGCGGTCGGCCAGCTCGTCGTCGGAAAGGTTCGAGGCCTCGACCCAGACGTCGGCGATGGCCTGGAATTTCGCCGTGAAGTCGTCGTGACGCCGCGACGCCGAATAGCAGTTGACCTGCACCTGCGTCTTGTCGTGCCCGCGCAGCACAGGCAGGAAGGCGAAGGCGGCCGAGTGGGTGCGGAAATCGGCCGAGACGTAGCCGACGACGATGCGCCTGTTCGGATCGAGCGATCGCGGTGCGAGCTTGCGGCGCGGGAATTTGGAGCCGACCGCCATCCACCAATACTGCCGCGCCGCCTGCTGGACGGCGAAATCGGCGCCGGAGAGGAAGTCGAGGTAGAAGATCTTCTTGGTGATCGCCTCGTCGTAATCGGGCTGCACCGCCAGCGCCTGATCGAATTGCGCGATCGCGCCGGCGACGTCGCCGAGCCGGCCGCGGCAGGCGCCGAGCAGCGTCAGCGCGACCTGGGCCTTCGGATTGGTGTCGAGCACGCGCTTGCAGGCCGCCATGGCCTGGGCGACGTTGCCGTTGAGCATGCAGATCTGCGCCTTGCCCTGCCATCCGACCGGCAGATTCGGGTCGAGCGTGACGGCGCGATCGAAATCGGCCTCGGCCTCGGCCGTGCGCCCGGAGATCATGTAGAGCCGGCCGCGATGCGCCAGCAGCTCGGCATGGCCGGGGCGGGCGGCAAGCGCGGCATTGAAGGTCGCTTCGGCCAGCTCGAAATGGTGCAGCTCGAGATGCGCGAGGCCCTTGTTGACCATGGCCTCGAAATGCGTCGGGTTCAACGCCAGCGCGCGCTCGGCGCTGGCGGCGGCGGCGTCCCAGCGCCGCAGCATCAGCTCGGCAACGGCGCGGTTGCACCAGCAATCGACATCGTCCGGCTTCAGCTCGAGGGCGCGCGTGGCGGCGGCGATCGAAGCTTCGCCCTGGCGCAGCCGCAGCAGGGTGATCGCCTGGTTGCGCAGCGTGATCGGCGAATTCGGGCGCAGCGCCAGGGACCGCTCCAGCGCGGCGCGCGCCTCCTCGAACTGCTCGCAATTCAGCAGCGCCCAGCCGAGATTGGACTGCGCATCGGCCGAGTTCGGTTCGAGCGCGACGGCCTGCCGCAAGAAGACGACCGCCTCACCGAAGCGGGCCGACGACACCAGCGAGACGCCGAGCAGATGCATGGCTTCGAAACAGTCGGGCACCTCCTGCAGCAGCTTCGCGCAAAGCGCCTGCGCGTCGGTCTGGCGTCCGGCCTGGAACGCCCTGTACGCCGCCGTCAGCTGCGTCTCGACGAGCTTCTTCTGCTTCTTTTCCTGCCGGGCCTTCTGGAAGGCGCGCGAACCGACGGTGCTCAAAGGCTCATTCTCCGGGCGGACAAGAAAAGGCGAGGATGTCGAACGGCCGCAGCCGTGTCCGCGCAGGCGCCGCGGCCGGCGACCGTGCCGCTGCCATGCCCGGCAGCAGCAGAGCCCAGGGTGTGTCCTGTGGTTGTCCGGTCGCCGGCCACGCGCAACGCGACGCGGCAAAGCTTGCCCGCGGCATGGTTAGCAAATGGTTAACGGCGGCGGCCGGAGCGCCGCCGGGCTCTTGTCGTGACGGGGGGGGGGGCCGAGCGCGAATCTGCATCGATCGCCTTTCAGTGTCGACGGACGCGACTTGCCGTCCCGCGGCGCATGGCGCCCGGGCTGTGCATCAGGTCCGCCCTCGAATCAGGGGAGGGCGCAGGGAAGGCCGGGCGCTGGCCGCGCCCGTGGCCCGCCTGCGAAAAAAATGCAGGCGGCAGGTACCACAGGTCTGGCCGAACACGCCCGGCCTTCCCTGCGCAACGGTTGGAACGGCTTATACGTGGTCTCCCTGGTGCGCCGGGCTTGTTGGCCACCATGCGCGACGAGGCGCTTCAAGCACGCCGCCGCGGGACACCAGCGTCGGGGTGTCAGGACCGCACGATTTCGCCGTGCGCAACGAACCGTTCGTCCGCGCGGCACGAAGCCACGCTGCGAGTCGCTGCGCCCATCGCATCCCACCTCCCACGTCTCGTGACGGTCGCGACACGCCCCTCCGGCGGAAGCAGGACGGGGAGAGATATACATGATTTCGGAAAAAATGAAAAAGAAATCTGATTTGCCGAATCGTTGTTTTCCCCGCCAGCGCGTCTTCCGGCAGCGTCACGTTGACACGGACCGCTTTCGGCTGATCGACCGTTGCGGCATCGGTAACGCCGGAGCGGTTAATGCATCTGAGATCTTCGGTCGATGTGCAGGTTGCTCTCGCCCAGCCGGAGCTGGACCTCCGTTGCACGTGCCTTCACGTGGATCAAGCGCAGCGCGGAGTCCGGCTGATCGCGTTCACTCCGCGCACCCGTCGACCAGCACCAGCCGGCTTGTCGTGGCGCGGTGCCGGATTGCGAACAGGTCCTGGATGGTGGGATCGGCAAGGAAATCCGTCGCGTTCCGGCGCGAGGGGAATTCCAGGATCACCAGTCGCTCCGGCATCCAGTCGCCTTCCACCGGCGTGGGCACCGCGCCCTGAACGATGTAGCGGCCGCCATGCTTCGCGATGAAGGCGGGGATCCGTTCGATGTAGACCTTGAAGGATGCGAAATCGTGAACGGCGAGATCGAGGACCAGATAGGCTTTCATGACGTGCTCCGCGGGGAGCGCGGATCATACGATCAGAATCGAGGTTGAAAAGCGCGGAGTTCAGGGATGATTTCTGAGTGCTGTCGGCCTGTCATTCCGGGACATTCACGTGAGCGCGTGGGCCCGCGCGAATGAGCCCGGAAGCCATAACCACAGGCCGTCGTTGTCCGACAATGTACATGGGCTTGCATCTCGTGCCGTCACGAGCGGTCGTGGCTATGGATTCCGGGCTCGCGCTGTCGCGCGCCCCGGAATGACGACGCGGAGAGTCATGTGCCTGCACACATCGAGCGCATGCGTCCCGCGCCGTTCTACCTGCCTCTCTCGATCTTCGTCACGGTGTAGCCGGCGGAGTCCTCGACGGCCTCGAACTTCACCTTGTCGCCGGGCTTGAGGCCCTTGAGCAAGGCGGCGTCCTTGACGCGGTAGACCATGGTCATCGCCTCGTCCATGCCCAGGCTCTTGGCCGGGCCGTGGTGCAGGGTGATCTTGGCATTGGCCTCGTCGACCTTCTTGACGTCGCCGTTGATGGTGTCGGCGGCTAAGGCGGCGGGCAGTGTCAGTGCGGAGGTCAGGACGGTTGCGATGGCAAGGCGTGGCAGTCGGGTCATATTTTGGTCTCCTGATGTGAACGAGGATGTTTGCGTCACTTCACAGTGACGTGGCCGGTCATGCCGAACTCGCGGTGCGTGGGGATCAGGCAGGAATATTCGAACGTCCCCGGCTTGCTGAACCGCCACAGCAACTCGGCGGACTTGCCGGGCGCGAGACGCGCGCCGTTGGGCTCGTCGTGCTCCATGTGCGGGTGTTTCTTCATGACGGCGGCGTGCTTCAGGTTCTCCTTCTTGGTGGCGAGCAGGAATTCGTGGTCTTCCTTGCCGGTGTTGCGCAGCACGAAGCGGATCTGCTCGCCGCGCTTCACCTCGATGCGCGCCGGCGTGAATTCCATCTCGCTGAGCAGCACCTCGATGGTGCGCGACGGCTGCTTGGGATCGCCGGGCTCGCCGGCGGAGTAGCCGGTCGTTGCCGGCCGATCGTGGCTGCGCGCCGGCGCGGCAACGAGCAGCATGGCCGTAGCCGCCGCGACGCGTGAGATTGCGGTCTTCATGTCGAGCTCCTGATCATCTGTCTGTCATGCGTGATCGCGGCGTCATGTTCGTAGTTTGTAGGGCGGATTGGCGCAGCGTCATCCGCCATGTCGCTGCAATATGCTGTATTGGCGGACTACGCTGGCGCTAATCCGCCCTACTATTCTTGTGCTGCCGCACCGGCTCCGGCGCGCTCGCGACCTCGTAGGCGACGGTGCCTTGCGGGAACTGGTAGGGGCCGGGATCGCGATAGTCGTCGCGCGCAAGTCCTTCGCGCACCTTCAGCGTCGTGAACATGCCGCCCATCTCGATCGGGCCGAACTGGCCGGTGCCGGTCATCATCGGCAGCGTATTGTCCGGAGCCGGCATCTCCATGGTGCCCATCGCCATGCCGGTGTGGCCCATCACCATGCCGTCGGGCGCGAGCTTGCCGACGGCGGCGGCCAGCTCCTTGCGCGACACGCCGATCAGGTTGCGCATGTCGTGGCCCATCGCGTTCATCGTGTGGTGCGACTTGTGGCAGTGGAACGCCCAGTCGCCGGGATTGTCGGCGGTGAAGTCGAGCACGCGCACCGCGCCGACGGGCACGTCGGTGGTGGTCTCCGGGAATTGCGCGGCGTCAGGAAGCCAGCCGCCGTCGGTGCCGGTCACCTTGAACTTGTGGCCATGCAGATGGATCGGGTGATTGGTCATGGTGAGATTGCCGATGCGGATGCGCACCTTGTCGCCAAGCCGCACCGGCAGCGGATCGATGCCGGGGAACACGCGGGCGTTCCAGGTCCACATGTTGAAGTCGGTCATCTCGTTGACCTTGGGCAGATAGCCGCCGGGTTCGATGCGATAGGTCGACATCACGAACACGAAGTCACGGTCGACCGGCGGCGGCACCGACCCGCGCGGATGCACGACGATCATGCCCATCATGCCCATCGCCATCTGCACCATCTCGTCGGCATGCGGGTGATACATGAAGGTGCCGGCATGCTTCATCTCGAACTCGTAGACGAAGGTCTTGCCGGGCTTGATGTGCGGCTGCGTCAGGCCGCCGACGCCGTCCATGCCGCAGGGCAGGATCACGCCGTGCCAGTGCACGGTGGTGTATTCCGGCAGCCTGTTGGTGACGAAGATCCGGAGCTTGTCGCCCTCGACCGCCTCGATGGTCGGGCCCGGCGACTGGCCGTTATAGCCCCACAGATGCGTGGTCATGCCCGGCGCGAATTCGCGCGTGACCGGCTCCGCGACGAGATGGAATTCCTTCCAGTCGCCATTCATGCGGAACGGCAGCGACCAGCCGTTGAGCGTCACCACCGGCTGATAGTCAGGCCCCGCTGTGGGATGCCGCGGCGGCTGCATCACCGCCTTGTCCATGGTCGGCGCTTCTGGGATCGCGGCGGCCTGAGCGCGACCGGACACGGCAGAGGCGCCGGCCAGCGCCGCGGATCCGAGCAATGTTCGGCGTGACAACATCTGGGCTCTCCTGTCAGTGATCACCGGGCGCCAGCGCGCTCGCGGTCTGTTGTGCGGTGCTCTCGGCCGCTGCCCCGCTCCCGCCCCCGCCGTTGACGGCGGCCGACAGCTCGGCCTCGGCGAGGTAGAAGTCTCTGACCGCATCGATCGCGGCGCGCCGCGAGGCCAGGCGCTGCCGCGCCTCGAGCAGCAGCGCGAAGATGTCGACCTGCATGCTGGAATAGCGCAGCTGCATCTCCTCGCTGATGATCCGACGCAGCGGCAGCACCTCGCGGGCATACTGGCCGGCGATGTCATAGGCGGCGCGATAGCTGCGATAGGCGTCGCGCGCCTCGGAACGCACCGTGACGGCGCGCTCGGTGAGGCGGTTGAAGGCGATGTTGTAGGTCTCCGCCGCCTGCCGCACCCGCACCTCGCCGCCGTCGAAGATCGGGATCTGGAATTGCACGTCGTAGCCGCGCTCGCGAATGACGCGGCCATCCGCCTCGCCGGTCTTGCGCTCGAGGCCGGCGAGGTCGAGCAGCGTCACGAAGCGGGTCGCTTCGCTGAGCTGCAGCGAGGTCGCGAGCGCCGTGAGCTCGAGCCGCGCGATCTGCAGGTCGATCCGATGCGCCACCGCGTCGCGCTCGACGAACGGCTCGGTCAGCGGCCGGCGCGGCAGCGCGGGCAGCTTGCTGGGCAGGCGGAAGTCGAGGTCGTCGCCCCACAGGCCCATCAGCCGGATCAACCGTTCGCGCGCGCTTCCTGCGGCGCGGCGGGCGGTCGCAAGCTCGGCCGTGGTCTCGGCGTAGAACACCTGCTCGCGCGCCTGGTCGAGCCGGTTCAGCGCGCCGGTCTCGCCGAGTTTCGCGGCCAGCTTTGCGGTGGCTTCCGCGGCGGATTGCGCCTCGACGAGCAGCGCCACCAGCTCGTTGGCGGCGACGACGCGCACGTGAGCGCGGCGGACCTCGGCGGCGAGCCGCAGCGTCGCCAGTGCCGCCTTGAGCTGCGCCTGATGGAAGCGCTCGCGCGCGATCTCCGAGCGCAGCGGCAGGGTCGCGAGCGCCAGGATATCGCCGGCGACCTGGCGCTCGGCCTCGAACGCACCGTCGCCGCTGATGCGCATCAACGAGAACGTCGGGTTGGGCGGCAGGCTGGCCTCGATCGTATCGGCCTCGCTGAGCGCCAGCTGATGGAAGGCGGCCTGAAGGCCCTTGTTGTTGAACAGCGCGACCTGCACGGCGGCATCGGCCGACAGCGGCCGCGCCAGCAGTTTTCGCGTGGCGTCGCGCATCCGTGCGGCGTCGTCGCCGGTTCTGATTGAGGCGACCTCCTTGGCCGTGGTGCGCCCGGTGATGTCGGCGACGACGCTCATGCCGCCGTCGGGCGAGAACGAGGCGCAGCCGGCGAGCGCCGTCGCGGCCACCAGTGCCGCAAGTCTTCTGATCCCCTGCATCGCGCGCTCCTAGCGGCTCGGTTCGGAGCGCGGGGCGCTGGACCGGCCCCAACCCGTGGGGGCGGCGGGCCGCAGCGAGGTGTAGGGCGCGATCACGGCCGAGGTCCGCACCGGCGCCACGCGCGCTGAGGGATCGGCGGGGTCGGCCCCCGACAGCGCCACCGTGCGCGGCTGGCAGGCGGCGAGCGCCGTCGCGGCGACCAGTGTCGCGGCGATCGAGAGACATGAGAATGGCAGGCTGCGCCGCGCCGGACGTGCGGCTGCGGGCGTCGCCTTGAGGTGCGACAACATGATGTGTCCTTTGGTCTGTCGATGACAAGCAAACGGCCGCGCGCGCGAGGCGCGACGAGCCGGCGTCGTTCGCTCAGGCCAGGACGATAGGGGGGCGGTACAGCAGCGGGGGCGTGCGCCCGGGCAGCCCGGCTTCGCCGCTGGCCTCGCTGGCGGTGGCGACCGGCGCCGGCAGCGCGACCGCCGGCAAGGCGGCGGTGAGGCCGACCGCGCACATCATGGCGCAGCACGGGCCGGGCAGCTTGTCGTGGTCGTGGTGCGCCGGGAACGGGGCCGGGTCAGGCTGCGTCTGCAGGCTGGCAGCCGCGACCTGGTCATCATGGTGATGATGCGGATGTGCCGCATCTCTCTGCGGCATCATCGCGCCGTCGCTGCTCTCATGCGGCGCAGTGTGATGGTGCGAGACCGCGACGGCAACGAAGGCTTCGTCGAGACAGGGCGCCGCGCCATGGGCGAAGGCCAGCGTGACGCCCGGGCTGAGCACGCAAACGAGGTAAGCGAGCACGAGCAACCGCCCCGCCACCATCAGCATGTTCCGTGTCAGGCCCAACGACATCTGCGCGCAAATCGCTCCGTTCGGGGTGCATTGTACCGCAGGCGGCGCCGGGCGGCAAAGGGGGCAGGACACCTGATCCACTCTCCACGCTGCTGGCGCCGCTTTGGCTACAATTCGCGCCACTCGCCCTTTTTGGGACGCTGGCGCCGAGCGCTCGGTGTACCTCGCCCCGCCAGGGCGAAGCGCAGCTTCGCTAAGGCGGGGAGAGGTCGGATTGCATCGTCAGATGCAATCCGGGTGAGGGGGGCTCTCCGCGCGGTCGGTGCCCGCGTGTGTGCCCCACTCACACTTCCCGTGTGGCTGCCCCTTCACCCCAACCCTCTCCCCGTAAGAACGGGGAGAGGGAGCGCACCGCGCGTGACGCGCTAGCTTGCCCACATTCAAGACGATTGCTCCCTCATCACCTCGTGCGGAACGGCAGTTCGCAAATGCGCGCACACGCGCACGCCTTAAGGCCCGCTTTGTTGCGCTGCTTCTGCATGGGCCGTGCCGCAGCAATGTGGCTTGACCCCGCGGCATGCGGCGACGAAGTTGCGGCCATCGTGCACGGACCCCAGACAAGATTCGAGGAAGCGCCTCACTTCACACCGGACTCGCGCCAGGCCTGGGCGCGGCTGGCGCTTGCGCTCGTCATCGGTTCCATCGGCGGCGCTGGGATGTGGACCGTCGTCGTCGTGCTGCCGACCGTACAGGCCGAATATGCCGCCAGCCGCGGCGCGGTCTCGCTGGCCTATACGCTGACGATGTTCGGCTTCGGTCTTGGCGGCGTCATCGTCGGCCGCATCACCGACCGCTTCGGCATCGTCACCGCGATGGCGCTGAGCATCGCCACCACCACGGCGGCCTACCTGCTTGCCGGCGCCTCGGTGACCTTGTGGCAGTTCCAGGCGGTGTATTTCCTGATCGGGCTCGGCTCCTCCGTCACCTTCGCGCCGCTGATGGCCGAGGCCTCGCACTGGTTCGAGCGCTATCGCGGGCTGGCCGTCACCATCGTCGCCTCCGGCAATTACGTCGCCGGCACGGTGTGGCCGCCCCTGGTGAACTACGGCGTGCAGCAGATCGGCTGGCGCGCCACCCATGTCGCGCTCGGCATCTTCTGTGCGGTGACGATGTCAGCGCTGCTGCTGGTGCTGCGCGCGCGGATGGGCGGCGCCGGCGCGCATGACCACAGCCAGGCGCCGCCGCCGCAGTTGAGCCTGCCGATCTCCACCAATGCGCTGACCGTGCTGCTCAGCATCGCCGCGATCGCCTGCTGTGTCGCGATGGCGATGCCGCAGGTGCACATCGTCGCCTATTGCGGCGATCTCGGCTATGGCGTCGCCGTCGGCGCGCAGATGCTGTCCTTGATGATGGCGCTCGGCATCGTCAGCCGGATCGGCTCGGGCTTCCTCGCCGACCGCGTCGGCGGCATGCGCACGCTGCTGATCGGCTCGCTGGCTCAGGGCTTTGCGCTGCTGTTCTATCTGTTCTTCGACGGCCTCACGTCGCTCTATTTGATCTCCGGCATGTTCGGCCTGTTCCAGGGCGGCATCGTGCCGAGCTACGCCATCATCGTGCGCGAGGCGATGCCGGCGCGCGAGGCCGCGACCCGGGTCGGCATCGTCATCTTCGCCTCGGTGTTCGGCATGTCGTTCGGCGGCTGGGTGTCGGGCGTGATCTTCGACGCCACCGGCTCCTATGCGGCAGCCTTCGCCAATGGCATTGCCTGGAATGCCCTCAACCTCGCAATCGTGGTGACGCTGCTGATCCTGGCACGAAGGCAACACCGGCTGGCAGCCTGATCCGACCGGCGTTGCGCCGTGGCCACAGTTGGACCTGCATCGCCGGGTTATATGCACCTCGTCATACAAAATCCCGCCGGGCGCCGCAAATCCATCGAATCCGATCACGCAACTATGATCTCGATCGAAGCCGATCGGGACCATTTGGCCCGCGTGCTTCGCATCGCGAAGTGAATTTGTCGCGAGGTCTCAGCCGAGGCCGCGGTCGCCCGTCGCATGCCCGGAGCTAGGCAGCGTCGAGGTGAAAGCTCCGGACCGGTCGAGATCGCTGCGGCGGCATCGCGATGGTGCAGGAGGCCGTTGCGCTATGTCCATCGTTTCACGTGCTGCTTCGCTCCCATTGCTCGCTGCGCTCGCAGTCGGACTGATGATGGGCCATGCCTCGGGGCAGGCGTGGCCCCAGCTGCAATCCCAGCCACAGCCGCCACCACAGCGGCCGGCCGCGACGCGCTCGGTCATCGTGCCGGTCTCGCCGGCTCCCGCCCGGCCCAACGCCGCGGCCCCGGCGCCGCCCCGTCCCGCCGGACTGCCGGCGTCGCTGTCGCCGGCTCCCGGCAGCGGGCCCGATGTGTGGCGTCTGCCCAACCCGACCGATGTCAATGACGGCACCGTCACCATCATCACCGCACCGGCCGGCGGCGCGACCTCGGTGTTCGGCTCGGACATGGCGCGCGTGCTGGACGACCACACCAATGTCCGCGTGCTGCCCGTGCTCGGCAAGGGGCCGGTGCGCAATGTCTCCGACATCCTGTTCCTGAAGAGCATCGACATGGGCGCGGTCGCTGCCGACGTGCCCGAATTCTACCGCCTGCAATACGGCATCCCGGACATCACCTCGCAGCTGCGCTACATCGCGCGGCTGTATCACAACGAGATCCACGTCATCGCGCGTTCGTCCATCCGCTCGATCTTCGATCTCAACGGCAAGCGCATCATCGCGCCGACCGATGTGGGATTCTATTCCGCGCGCGTGATCTTCAACCGGCTCGGCATGACGGCTTCGTTCGACTACGCGACCGACGATGCGAAATCGATCCAGAAGCTGATCGACGGCGAGGCCGATGCCTACATCGTCTCGACCGGCAAGGTCTTCCAACTCGCCCGCAACATCCGGAACGAGAACCGCGCGCTGCACCTGGTGACGATTCCCTATGACCGCCGGCTGCAGGATCTCTATCTGCCGACGACGCTGGCGTCGGAGGAATATCCGAACCTGCTCAATCCCGGCGAGACGATCGAGACGGTGGCGATCGGCATGCTTCTCGTCAGCTACAACTGGCCCGAGAATACCGAGCGCTACCGCAAGGTGGCGCGCTTCGTCGAGGCGTTCTTCGCCAACTTCGACGAGTTCATGAAGCCGCCGCGCCATCCGAAATGGCGGGAGTCGAGCATCGTCGCCACGATCCCCGGCTGGAAGCGCTTCAAGGCCGCCGACGACTGGCTGGTCGCGCGCAACATGACGCCGCGGCCGCAGGTCGCCGACGTCCAGCAGCAGCAGTTCGAAACCTTCGTGCGCCAGAGCGGCGGACAATTGTCGAGCGACCCGGCCGAGCGTAGCGCATTGTTCCGGCAATTCCTGCAATGGCGCCAGCAGCATGGCGGCCCACCGACGCCGACGCGTTGAAGGCACCCATCGCATTCAGATCCGCAGTCAGACCGATTGGCCGGTCTTCAGCAGTGAGCAGCCGGTGATCTTCAGGCTGCCGTCGGGCTGGGTCTGCAAGGTGTAGAGCGCTTCCCAGGCCTCGCCATTGGCATCGACGATGTGGACGCGCTGCGCGATGGTGCCATCCTCCGCTTGCGATGCTCCGAATTCGAAGCTGCGGTGCCGGTAGACCGGCGCATAGCCCTCGCGCACCATCGCCATGAAGATCTCGATGCTGGGGAAGAGCGCCTGGATCTCGGGGGCGGCCTGCGCATAGGCCGTGGCCCCGTCGTCGCGGGCCAACGCCTGCTCCTGCGCACGAATGACGCTCTGGGCGGCGGTGACGTCGTTGCCGGCGAAGGCGGGCGTCCCCAGCAGGCAGAGACAGACAAGCCAGGCTGAAACGCGCATCGCTCTTGCTCCGTGACGGCGGTCGTGAGAGGCAGATCAGGCGAGCGGCGCGGCCCGTCGGTCGATCTGGTCTCTCTCTCGGCCCGAATCATGCATTCAGGATGGCGAACAGAGCAAGGCAGCATGGCGGATTTTTCTCAGACACGATCGCTCTTCAAAATTCCTGACGGCGTCATCTATCTCGACGGCAATTCGCTGGGGGCGCTGCCCCTGGCGGTGCCCGCGCGCGTCACCAGCATGATCGAGGCGGAGTGGGGGCAGGAGCTCATCCGCGGCTGGAACAGCGCCGGGTGGATGGTGCAGCCGCGCCGCGTCGGCGATCGCATCGCGCGGCTGATCGGGGCTGCGCCCGGCACGGTCGTGATGGGCGATACGCTGTCGATCAAGGTGTATCAGGCGCTCGCCGCGGCGCTGTCGCTCAATCCCGGCCGCCGCGTGATCCTGTCCGACAGCGGCAACTTCCCGTCCGACCTTTATATGGCGCAGGGCCTGGTCCGCATGCTCGGCGACCGCGCCACGCTGAAGGTGGTCGAGCCCGAGGCGGTCGAGGCCGCGATCGACGACAGCGTCGCCGTGCTGATGCTCACCGAGGTGGACTACCGCACCGGCCGCATGCACGACATGAAGGCGCTGACGAAGAAAGCGCACGACGCCGGTGCGCTCGCGGTCTGGGATCTCGCGCATTCCGCCGGCGCCGTACCCGTCGATCTTGCCGGTGCGGACGCCGACTTCGCGGTCGGCTGCACCTACAAATATCTCAATGGCGGGCCCGGCGCGCCGGCCTTCATCTATGTCGCGCCCCGCCATGCCGATGTCGCGCCGCCGGCGCTGTCGGGCTGGATGGGGCATGAGGCGCCGTTCGCCTTCGATCTCGATTATCGTCCGGGCGGCGGCATCGAGCGGATGCGCATCGGCACGCCGCCGATCATCGCGCTCGCCGCGCTGGATGCAGCATTGGATGCGTGGGAGGGGGTGTCGATGCAGGACGTGCGCAACGCCTCGATCGCGCTGTCCGAGCTGTTCATCGCGGAGGTCGAGAAACGCTGCCCCTCGCTGACCCTGGCGTCGCCGCGCGATGCGTCGCGCCGCGGCAGCCAGGTCTCGTTCCGCCATCCCGACGGCTACGCCATCATGCGCGCGCTGATCGCACGCGGCGTGATCGGCGACTTCCGCGCGCCGGATGCGCTGCGCTTCGGCTTCACGCCGCTCTATATCGGCGCGGCCGAGGTGCGCGGCGCGGTCGACATTCTCGCTGAGGTGCTCGACAACAAGCTGTGGGACAGACCCGAATATCGCCAGAAGGAGCTCGTGACGTGAGCAACGCCCCTTACGATCCCGCCACCGAAGGTGCGCGGATGAACTTCAAGGGACGGATGTCCTATGGCGATTATCTGATGCTGGACCGCCTGCTCGACGCGCAGGAGCCCCTCTCGACGGCGCATGACGAGCTGTTGTTCATCATCCAGCACCAGACCTCCGAACTGTGGATGAAGCTCGCGATCCACGAGATCAAGGCCGCGATGGCCGCGATCGCCAAGGACGACGTGCAGCCGGCGTTCAAGATGCTGGCGCGGGTGTCGCGCATTTTCGAGCAGCTCAACGGCGCCTGGGACGTGCTGCGCACGATGACGCCCAGCGAGTACACGCTGTTCCGTGACAAGCTCGGCGAGTCCTCCGGCTTCCAGTCGTTCCAGTACCGCTCGATCGAATTCCTGCTCGGCAACCGCAATCTCGCGATGCTGCGTCCGCATACGCATCACCCCGAGCTGACGGCGGAGCTCGAGGCGATCCTGGCCAGGCCGAGCCTCTATGACGAGGCGTTGCGCCTGCTGGCGCGGCGCGGCTTCTTCATCGGCGCCGATGGTCAGCGCACCGACTGGCGCGGCACGCGCGCTGAGAGTCCCGAAGTCGCGGCGGCCTGGACCAGCGTCTATCGCGATCCGCAGCGGCATTGGGAGCTGTATGAGCTCGCCGAGAAGCTGGTCGATTTCGAGGATTATTTCCGCCGTTGGCGCTTCAACCACGTCACCACGGTGGAGCGCATCATCGGCTTCAAGACCGGCACCGGCGGCACGTCAGGCGTCAACTACCTGCGCAAGATGCTGGAGATCGTGCTGTTTCCCGAGCTCTGGAAGCTTCGCACCGGGCTGTGAGCCTGCGGGCTCTGATCATTCGATGAGGAGGTCTTCATGCTCTATGCCGTCAAGGACTGGGATAACGCCTATGCCAACGGTCCGAACATCCCCGGCGGCGAGCGCTGGCCCGGTCTGTGGGTCCCGCCGGCAGAAGCGTACCGTGCCGACATGGTGGGGCAGGGCCGTGCCAAGCTCGACATCGCCTATGGTGAACACGCGCGTCAGCGCCTCGATTTGTTTCTCCCCGAGAGCACGCCGAAGGGCCTCGTCGTGTTCGTGCATGGCGGCTACTGGATGCGGCTCGACAAGAGCTTCTGGTCGCATCTGGCGCAAGGCGCCATCGCACGCGGTCATGCCGTGGCGATGCCGTCCTATCGGCTATGTCCCGAGGTCGGGATTGCCGACATCTCGGTCGACGTCGCGCAGGCGATCGCAAAGGCGATGGACGAGGTTGACGGCCCGGTGGCGCTGACCGGCCATTCCGCCGGCGGCCATCTTGTCAGCCGCATGATCTGCAGCGGCGCCCCGCTGCCGGCAGACCGGCAGGCCCGCATCGGCAACGTGGTGTCGATCTCCGGCCTGCACGATCTGCGCCCTCTGCAGCGGACCGCGATGAACGACACGCTGCACATCGATGACGCCACGGCCTTGAAGGAAAGTCCGGCGCTGCTTGCACCGGTTGCAGACGCCCGTGTCACCGCCTGGGTCGGCGGCGCCGAGCGCAACGAATTCCGCCGCCAGGCCCAACTGCTCGCCAATATCTGGACGGGACTCGGCGCATCCACGGCCTATGTCGAGGCGCCGGACCGGCACCATTTCGACGTGATCGATGAGCTCGCGGACGCGGACAGCGGACTGGTCGAGGCGTTGGTGGCTAACTAACAAGACAGCCTATCTTACGAGACCACACGGCCCGATCGGTGCAATCTCTCCCCACGCTTTGCTGGGAGAGATCGGATTCCGCAGGGACAGGAAGATGAAGGCTGCCGCAAGCATGGTCACCAATGTCAGGCCCAGCGGTTACAGCCACATCGCGCCGAGGGCGCGGTGCCGATGATTGTGCCCTCGCCCCTTGTCGGAGAGGGCATGGAGATCGGTGCAACCAACTCACTTGGGTGAGGGGGTTCGTTTCCGCGAGCGTCGCTTGCCGAGAGATACCCCTCACCCGAATGAGATTGCGGGCCGGCCGGCGACGCCCTCTCCGACAAGGGGCGAGGACGCTGTATTGAGCTGCGGTGCTGAGGATGCAGGCTGTTGCGAACCTGATGATCGAGGGAGCGCACTGCCATCCAGAGGAGAGCTCGGCCGTGAGTTACCCCTCCGTCACCGCATCTCCCCAGGCGTGGAAGATCTCCGTCGCGCCGCTGTTGATGTCGCCCTCGCGCAGCACGATGCTGGGACAGGCGAACTTCATCGGCATCGTCTGCACCGGCGCCGGCACGGTCTCGAATTTCGCAGTGAGTGCGTCCATCACGTCGGCGGACAGTCGCGTGTCGGCGCCGACCACGTCGCCTTCGCTGGCGTCGATGCGAGGCTGATGGATCGCAGCGTCGAGATCCATGCCGTAATCCATCACGAAGGACAGCATCTGCGCCACGGCCGGCAGGATCCGGCGGCCGCCGGAGGCGCCCAGCGCAAGGCGTCTCCCATCGGCGGTCTGCGCCACGACGGGCGTGTAGTTGGTGAGGCAGCGCTTGCCCGGGGCGAGCGAGTTGGTCGTGCCGGGGGTCGGATCGAACCACATGATGCCGTTGTTCATCATGATGCCGCTCTGCGGTGCCTGGAACTTCGAGCCGAAGCCCGACAGCAGGGTCTGGGTCACCGCGGCCATGTTGCCGTCGCGGTCGACCACCGAATAATGCGTGGTGCAGGCGGGCGCGAGATATTCGGCGCCGAGCGCGCGCTTCCCTGCGGCGTCGCCCATGTCGTTGAGGCGTTCGCGATAGGCCGATTGCACCGCTTCGGCATAGGCGATGAACGCGCCCGCATCCGGGGTCTTCCCGGAGGCCGTCACGCTGGCCTGCATCAGCCGCAAGGCGTGTGCCAGCGTCGGGCCGGCGGTCAGCTCCGGCGTGGCGAACACGGTGCCGCCGCGATATGGGATAGCGAGCGGCTCACGAAGATGGGCCTCGAAGGCGGCGAGATCCTCCACCGAAAGCGCGCCGCCGGCGGCCTGGATGTCACGGGTGAGCGAGCGGGCGATGTCGCCCTGATAGAAGTCGCGCGCGCCGGCGTGCGCGAGATGCGCCAAGGTCGCCTTCAGTTGCTCCTGCGGCAGCCGCGTCACCGCCTTGGCGCCCCATTGCGGATTCGGTGGCAGGCCATCCTTCAGATAGGCCGCAGCGCTGCCGGGATAGCGGCGGAGGTCGGCCGCGCAGCTGGAGATCATCACGGTCGTCCACCAGTCGACCAGCAGGCCTTCGGCTGCGAGCTTCACGCTCGGCGTGACCAGGTCCTGCCACGGCAGCCTTGCGTAGCGGCGATGCGCCGCCTCCATGCCGGCGACGATGCCGGGCACGGCGATCGCGCCGGGGCCATGCAAATTGCGGTCGTCCTTGACACGGGGCCAGGGGAAGATGTCGGCGGCGACGCTGCCGTCATTCGCCAGCGGATAGTCTTCGACGCGCAAGCTGTCCGGCGCGCGCATGCCGTAGTCGATCACCTCGACGCTATTCTGCCTGGCGCGATACAGCACCATGGCGCCGCCGCCGCCGAGCCCGCTCATCCACGGCTCGAGCACGCCGAGCGCAAAGCCGGTTGCGACCACCGCATCGATGCAGTCGCCGCCGGCCGCCAGCACCTCGGCGCCGATTTCGGCCGCGCGGCGCGACTGCGCGGCGACGATGCCCCCCTTGCTGCTGACCGCCGGCTTGCGAATCTCGTGGCGATTGGAAAACTGGTTCGGCATGACACTCCCTCGATCCGCCTCATTCGTCGGCGAATTGACACCGGCTGGCGCCGCCGCACAATCGGCAACAGCGCCTGCCTCCTCAGCTCACATCGAATGACCGGCGTTGAGGAGAAATTTACCTTTCGGAACTACGGTCGTCGACAGACCAGATCGATCTCGATCAGCGCGTCATAGGCAAGGCCGGTGACGCCGACGCAGGTGCGGGCCGGCAGCCGGTCTACGGGGAAGAATGAACGGTAGGTTTCATTCATTGCCGCGTAATCCCGCTTGAATTCGGTCAGGTAAATCCGAGACATCACAATATGTTCGAGGCCGAGGTTGAGGCTTCGGATGATGTACTTCAAGTTCTGCATCACCGCCTTCGTCTGCTCCACGATGCCCTCCGGCAGCACGCCCGGCGCCTCCGGCGAATCCGGCATCTGGCCGGTGACGAACACGAAGCCGTCGGTCTCCACCGCGTGACTGAACGGTGCCACGGGCCGCGTGGCGCCGGAGATCATGTGGAACTGCATGGTGAGGGGTCCTTCTTGTGCGGGGCTAGCTAGAAATCACAATTCCGGTCGTCATTGCGAGGAGCCAACGGGTCCGCACAAAGCGCGGCCCGATGACAGGCTCCGCGACGAAGCAATCCTGAGTCGCGCGTGACGCCCTGGATTGCTTCGCTTCGCTCGCAACGACGGAGATCTGGGACAAAGTTGAAGCGCAATGAACCTCAGCGTTCAGTCTCGAACAGCCGCTTGCTCAGGATCGCATGCACGCCCCAATTGCCGTCGACCACTTGCGTGACGCCGAAATCGACCGCGGCGGACATCAACGCGATCGCCTCGTCCTCGCTGAGGCCTTTGACGTGCATCAGGAAGCGCCGCATCTTCCGGAACGCGTCCTTCATCGCGAGGTCGAGCGAGGATGTGTTGTAGACTTCGCTCTGGCCCTGCGCGCCGAACTCGGCGAGATAGTTCGGATGGCTGAAGCCGGTCAGCACCCAATCGGTTTCAGTCTCGATCAGCGGATAGCTGAGATCCGCAAAGGGTTGTCCCGCGAGCCGGCTCTTCTTGTGCAGGATGACCTGGAAGGTGCCGGTCATCGAGCACTCGATCGCGGTGCCGCCGAGCTCGCCGTCGCCTTGCGTGGCGTGGGGATCGCCGATGGACAGCAGCGCGCCGGGGACGGCAACCGGCAGGTACACGGTCGCACCCTTGCCGAGCCGCCAATTATCGAGATTGCCGCCGAAATAGGATGGCGGAATCGAATCGACGAAGTCGACTTCGCGCGGCGCCACGGCGATGACACCGAAATGCGGCCGCAGGGGAATGCGGATGTTGTCGAGCACGCCATGGCGGCGCTTGACGCTGCCGGGCGCCACCGGCACGCCGGGATAGTCGTAGGTGGCGTGGACGATGCCGGCCGGATCGGTCTGCGGCTCCCAGCGATAGGAATACAGCGCACGCGCATGCGGCTCGGGATCGTCGGCGAAGATCTCATAGATCGTCACGGCCTCGCGCGGCGCGGGCGGCGCGATCAGCTCGTTGTAGTGATAGCCCCACCATGCCGCCACGCTGGAGCCGAACACGCGGCCTTCATGCCCACGGCTGCGGCTTCGCCGCGGCACGATGTCGAGGATGCGCACCTCGAGCACGTCGCCCGGCTGGGCGTCCTTGATCGTCACGGGGCCGGTGCAGATGTGCACGCCGAAGCCCTCGCCGGCGCCACGGCCGAACACGCTGGCGTCCATCGGTCCGGCGCCGCGGCGGTCGACGTTCTTCTTCGCCCCGGTCCAGCCGAACACGCTCTGCGCGCCGGCATCGCCTGATATCATCAGCTCCGGATCGTCCGAGGCGTGCTGCGTCAGCGTTTCGATGGTGATCGTGTCGCCGGAGGCGATCTCCAGTTGCGGCGGCAGCGAGCGGCTGAAATAGCCCCAATGCACGCGCTCGGCCGACACCGCGAGATGATGGTGATGCCGTTGTGCGTCTAGGTCGTTGGCCGGCGCCGGCAGCGCGATCTCGCTCCTGGACGAGGCGGGTGACGGTGAGGCCCGCTGCTGCGCCAGCGCGTCCTGCGGCCAGCCGCGCTGGCCGCGCGGCGCCGCCGAAATCACCGCCTGCTCGGCCTTCTGCTGCCGGAACTCGCGCGGCGACAGGCCGAAGCGGGCGCGGAAGCTGCGGCTGAAATGCGCCGAATCGCCAAAGCCGTAGCGGTAGGCGATCTCGGAGATCGAGTGGGTGGCCTCGGCCGGATTGGAGAGATCCGCCCAGGCACGCTGCAGCCGCCGTTCCCTCACGTAATGACTGAAATTGTCGCCGGCGCTCTCGAACAGCTTCTGCAGGTAGCGCTCTGAGATGCCTTCCGCCTGGGCGACGCGAGCCGGCGTCAGCTCGGCATCGTCCAGCCGGCGCTCGATGGTCTGGCAGATCCGGTGCAGGATCGCCGCCTGCGTCGCGCTGCTGCCAGCCTCGGAGGTCGGCGCGGCCTGCTGATGCGCGAGCGTCAGCACGAGATCGGCGAGGCTCTGCACCACCGTGCTCCATTCCGCATCGCTCAGGGTCTCGAGCGCGCGTGCGGTGGCCTCGATGGTGCGGCAGACCACGTCGGCGAGTCCGTTCGGCGCGATCACCTCGGGTCTTGCAAGCTTCAGTCTGCCGCTGATCCGGCCGTGCAGCGCGTCCGAGGTGACCGACAGCACGATCGCGCGCAGATCGCGCTGGAACGCGATGCTCCAGTCGCCGCCGCGCGGCAGCAGCAGCAGGCACCCCGATGGCACGATGCGATGGCTGTCGCCGCTGCGGAGCACGGCGCCGTCCTCGATCGCCAGCAGCGCGATCGGGAGATCCTCATGCGCCTGCGGCACCGCCGCCACGATCTGCGCGCCTGCCGCCAGCCGTGACAGCGCGATGCCCGGCGCATGGCGGTGCGACGCCGTCGCGTGGCCGTCGTAGAACGGAGCCTTCGCAGCCGGCTGCAGCCCGACCGCGTTCAGGACATCGCGCCACGCCTCGGGGCGCTCGTCCCTCGCATAGGATTCGCTGGTGAACGGACGGAAACTCATGGCACGCCCCGGGTCCGGGAATTCGAAGCAACCCCCGTGCCAGACGGCTTTGACGGTCCGTGGTGGAATAATGCTGCTCAGGGCGCTGCTCCAAAGCTCGCGATCTTCGATGCCGCTGGAACACGAATGGCGGGTTCCCCTCCCCCTTGCGGGCTGGGGCTAGGGGAGGGGGCCCGCAGCGACATCAATCACACCGGAACACGTTCTTCCTGATCGTGCCATGCACGCCCCAATTGGCGTCGACGACCTGGGTGACGCCGAAATCGGCGCCGACGGACAGCAGCGAGATCGCCTCGTCCTCGCTGAGATGATGCACCGTCATCAGGAATCGCCGCAGCTTGCGGAAGGCGTCGCGCATGGCGCGGTCGAGGCTGGAGTGGTTGGCGATCTCGGTCTGGGCGTTGGCGCCGAGCTCGGCGAGGTAGTTCGGATAGGTGAAGCCGTACACCGACCAGGCCTCATTGGTCTCCAGCAGCGGATGCGTCAGGCCTTCGAGCGAGGTGCCCGCGAGATCGCTCTTCTTGTGCAGAATGAACTCGAAGTCGCCGGTCAGCGAGGTCTCGATCGCGGTGCCGCCGAGCTCGCTGTCGCCCTGCGCGGCATGGGGATCGCCGACTGAGAAATAGGCGCCCGGCACCGCGACCGGGTAGTACATCCGCGCGCCCTTGCCGATCCGCCAGTCGTCGATGTTGCCGCCGGTGTAGCTCGGCGGGATCGAGGAGACGTAGTCGGCCTCGGACGGCGCCAGCCCCATGGTGCCGAAATGCAGCCGGGCCGGCACCTTGATGCCCGGCAGGATGTTCTCGCGCTTCTTGATCGTCGTGTGATCGACCGGCACGCCGGGATAGTCGATGGTCGGATGCACGATGCCGTCAGGATCGGTCTGCGGCGTCCAGACGTAGTTATAGACCGCCTTGGCGAACGGTTCGCCCGCGGTGTCCAGCTCGAAGATGGTGATGACCTCGCGCGGCTTCGGCTCCTCGATCAGGTCGTGATAGTGGAAGCCCCAATTGGCGGCAGCGTTGGAGCCGAAGCATTTGCCGGCGTGGCAGCCGCATTGGCTCGGCCGTGGCCGGATGTCGAGGATGCGCACCTCCAGCACGTCGCCGGGCTCGGCGCCCTCGATCGCCACGGGGCCGGTGAGCAGGTGGACGCCGATGCCCTCGCCCGAGCCGCGGATGAACGGTCCCTCGGTCGGCCCTGAGCCGCGCCGTGCCACGGCCTTATGTTCCCTGGTCCATTTGAACACACTCTCGGCGCCGGGATCGTCCTTGATCATGCGCTCGTAGTCGTCATTGGCGTGATGCGTCAGCGTCTCGATCGTGGCGCGGTCGCCGGAGCGCAAGGTGAGCGCGGGTGTCACGACCTTGGAAAAATAGCCCCAGTGGACGGTCTTGTTGGACACCGGCAGCAGATGGTGCTTCATGCGAGGGCCTCTTTGCTCAGAGATCGAGAGTGTTGCGTCGTGAATTTGCAGACGGGCCTCATGGTTCGAGACGGCGCTGTGCGCCTCCTCACCATGAGGGGAGAGAGTGAGCGCGCCTCATCCACAGCCCTCATCCTGAGGAGCCCGCCGCAGGCGGGCGTCTCGAAGGATGGCCGCGGGCTGGATGCGAACCACACGCTCATGCGACCGCGTCCTTCGGCCGCTCGGCCTCCATCACCGAGAGGAAGCGCGCGGTCAGCGGATGGCGCGGGTTGGTCAGCACCTCGTGTGCAGGCCCCTGTTCGAGGATGATTCCGCCATTGAGGAAGGCGACGCGGTCGGCGACCTCGTCGGCGAAGCGGATCTGATGCGTCGAGATGATCATGGTCAGCCCATCGTCGATGGCGAGGCGGCGAATCACCTCCAGCACCTCGTTGACCAGCTCGGGATCGAGCGCCGAGGTCGGCTCGTCCAACAGCAGCACGCTCGGATTCGGCGCCAGCGCGCGCGCGATCGCGACGCGCTGCTGCTGGCCGCCGGACAGATGCCGCGGCAGCGCATCAGCGCGATGCGACAGCCCGACGCGCTCGAGCAGCTCGACCGCGCGGCGTTCGGCCTCGATGCGGCCGAGGCCATGCACCCAGCGCAGCGGACCCGCGATGTTTTCCTTGGCGGTGAGATGCGCGAACAGATTGAACTGCTGGAACACCATGCCGACGCCGACATTGGCGCGCTCATTGGCGATCGCGCGCGGCGACAGCTTGCGGTCCTTGTCGTCGAAACCCAGCTTGCGGCCGCCGACACGGATCTCACCCGAGTCCCAGTTCTCCAGATGATTGATGCAGCGAAGCAGGGTGCTCTTGCCGGAGCCGGAGGGGCCGAGCAGCGCGATCACCTCGCCGATGCGCACGGTGAGATCGAGGCCGTCGAGCACGGTGTTGCCGTGATAGGCCTTGCGGAGCTCCTTGACTTCGACGGCGACGTTGTTGCGGGCGATCGTCGCGGCGCGCCGCGCACGGTCCTCGATCGAAAGGGCAAGCGGTGGCGTTTCCTTCAATTCCGCGGGTTCGGGCGGAGCGGCCTCGACGGCGGGCGCTGTCTTGTCCGCGAGCTCCAGCTTGGTCGCGAGATCGACGCGGCGCCATGGCAAGTAGTCCGCCAGCTTGCGCTGCCTCGCCGTGCGGTCGAGATCGAGCAGCCATTCCAGGGCGAGCTGGATGACGCTGATCGCGCCGGTCAGCACCAGATAGAGCAGGCCGGACGCGAAGAAGATCGAAAAGAAGTCGAAGGTGGAGGAGGCGAGCTGCGTCGAGCGCAGCGTCAGCTCCTGAACGGCGATGACGGAGGCGAGCGATGAGTTCTTCAGCGCGCTCACGGCTTCGTTGCCGAAGGCGGGGATCATGGTGCGAATCGCCTGCGGCGCGATGATCCGGCGCATCAGCACACCCGGCGTCATGCCGAGCGCCTGGCCGGCGAGCAGTTGGCCGCGATCGACGCCAAGCACGCCGGAGCGCAGCATCTCGGCAATGAACGGCGCCTCGTTGCAGGCGAGCGCGAGGCCGGCCGCCAGCACCGCCGGCAGCTTGATGCCGATATGCGGCAGGGCATCGTAGGCGAACACCATCTGCAGGATCAGCGGCGTGCCGCGGAAGATCACCGTGTAGCCGCGCGCGATCGCCGCCAGCAGCCAGAACCGGCTGAGCTGCATCGCGGCGAGGACCAGGCCAAGGATCAGTCCGCCGACCAGGCCGAGCGCGGTGACCTGCAGGGTCAGCTCGATGCCCTGCAGCAGGTACGGCATGCTGAGATAGTGCAGGAAGAGGGACATGTGGTCGACCCGGGAGGTGCGTAGGGTGGGCAAAGGCGCGAGGCGCCGTGCCCACCGCGGTGCTGCGGAAGTAAGACGGTGGGCACGCTGCGCTTTGCCAACCCTACGAATGTGGCTCACGCATGTGCCGCCAAGGAAATGGTGCGCTCCCTCCCCCCTTGCGGGGGAGGGGTGGGGAGGGGGGTACCCAGCAAATAGTCTTTGTGTGGGACCCCCACCCCCGACCCCTCCCCGCAAGGGGGAGGGGAGCGCACCGTCGCTGGGGCAGCAGCTTCGCTTTCGAAACCGCGGCGCTATTAGTCCGCCGTCAGAATATCCGGCTCCTTGAAGTTCGCCGGATCGAGCTGCCACTTCTTCAAGAGCTCCTGGTGGATGCCTTCCTTCTGCACCTCGATCAGCGCGGCCATCACGGCGTCGCGGAACTTCGGCTTGTCCTTCGGCACGGCGATGCCGACCGAATAGGGGATGGTCACGGCGATCGCCTTTTCCAGCTTGTCCGGATAGGCCTTCACCGCCTGGTCGACGGTGTTGACGTCGTTGACATAGGTGTCGGCACGGCCCGCCAGGATCGCCTGGATGCAGTTGGCGTTGTTGTCGTAGAGCTGGATCGTCGGCTCAGGCTTGCCGGCTTCCTTGCATTTCGGCGCGAGATCCTGGATCAGCGGCACCTCGACATAGCCGGTGTTCTCGGCCGCGGCCGCGCCGCACATCGACATGTTGATGCCGTTGATGCCCTTCGGATTGCCCTTGGCGACCAGCACGCCGTCGAACACCTTGGAATAGGTGATGAAGTCGGCGGCCTTGGCGCGCTCCTTGGTGGCGTAGATGTCGGAGATCACGATGTCGGCCTGGCCGCTCGCCAGAGTGGTCAGCAGCGCGGCGAACGTCACCGCCTTGTAAGTCAGCTTGAAGCCCAGGCAGTCGCCGATCGCTTCGCCGAGGTCGATGTCGAATCCGACATATTTGCTCGGGTCCTTCGGGTCGATCGACTCGTAGCCTGGGGTGTGCGGATTGATGGCGTTGACGAGCGTCTTGCCCTTCCAGTCCGGGTATTTCTCCTTCAGTGCCGCGCAGCCCGCCGGTGTCGCCGCGCTCGCATCGATGGGTGCGAGCAGTGTTGCCGCGATGATGGCGCCGAGCGCGGCAAGCCACGCGCGCCGCGCCCCAGTGAATAGCCTCGTCTGCATGTTGCCAGCTCCTTCGAACGATGGTGTCGCGCTGGTCCGGCGGTGCATTGGTGCCGTCGCCCCGGTCCAAGCTCGAAGGCAAGCTTAGGTGCGCGCCTGCGCGGATGACTTGTCCGTGGGCGCACGAAATATTGGATCGCGCCGGTACAAGAATTGAGCACGCGTTGCCCAAAACGACGCCGCTGCGGAGTGGGTGCTGCTCGGGGGGCGATCTCTCGCGCCGTCATGAAAAATGACGATAATCAGAAATTGTTTGCCTCGCGAGACGGCCGTTTCCGACGTCCTGGCACATTGATCATGGTACTCCGGCTGTCTTCGTCCGCGAAGGCGGACGATCCAGTACGCCGTGACGCCTCGGTGAATCTCTTCTGCCGCGGAGTACTGGATGCCCCGCTTTCGCGGAGCATGACAACGGTGAGGCTGACGAGACCTCGACAGGGAAACAACCGGTTCTAAGTCTAGCGCCGAGATGGAGCGGCCAGAGTTTCACGCGTTAGGATCGTGGCACCGCATGCCGGCTCGCCCATGCACATGTGCATTGCGATAAGTCCCCTCGCGGGCTTGGCGACAGCGGAGCTGGCGACTACGATGCCGCCGCACAACCTGCCCTTTGTTTGTTGAGGTGTCTGCAATGCTGTTCCGTTTTACGGGACAACTGTCTTTCGGTTCATTCGCAGTGCGGACACTGATCGTCGTTGCCTACGCCATCATCTTCGCGCCGGTCGTCATGATCGTGATGACCAGCTTCTTCGCGCAGGAGATCGTCAGTTTCCCGCCGTCGGGGCTGTCGTTGAAGTGGTACGCGAACGCGCTGAGCAAGCCGGAATTTTTGCGCGGCCTGATGACGAGCTTCCAGGTGGCGCTGCTTGCCACGGCGATCGGCGTGCCGCTCGGCACCGCCGCGGCGCTCGCCATCGTGCGCGGCGAATTCCGCGGGCGGCAGGCGCTGTCATCGTTCCTGCTGGCGCCGCTCGCGGTGCCCGGTGTGGTCGCCGGCTCCGGCCTCTACATGTTTTACGTGCTGGCCGAGGATCTGCTCGACCGCGACATCAAGGCGACCACGGAGGGACTCGTCGCCGCGCATACGCTGCTCGCGATCCCGTGGACTGTGCGTCTCGTCGTCGCAAGCCTGCAAGGCCTCGACCGTGCCGCCGAGGAGGCAGCCGCGAATCTCGGCGCCAGTCCGTTCACGGTGTTCCGCCGCATCACCCTGCCGATGATGCGCTCCGGTATCGTCGCGGCTGCGATGTTCTCCTTCATTCAAAGCTTTGAAAATCTCGATTTGTCGATGCTGCTGGTCGGGCCCGGACGGATCACGCTCCCTGTCGCCATGCTGAACTATCTCGAATTCCGCATCGATCCGACGCTCGCCGCCGTCGCCACCGTCCAGATCGCGCTGGTCGGCCTGCTGATGGTGATCACCGACCGCTTCGTCAAATTGTCGCGGGTGGTGTGATGGCGCAGCTCACTCTCGAGAAGCTCACCAAGCGCTTCGGCACGTCGATCGGCGTCGAGGGCCTCGATCTCTCGGTCAACCAGGGCGAACTGGTCGCGCTGCTCGGGCCCTCCGGCTGCGGCAAGACGACGACGTTGCGCATGGTGGCGGGCTTCCTGCCGCCGACCAGCGGCCGCGTGCTGTTCGACCGCGAGGACGTCACTGATCTGCCGGCCTACAAGCGCGCCACCGGCATGGTGTTCCAGTCCTACGCGCTGTTTCCGCATATGTGCGCGGCCGACAATGTCGGCTTCGGCCTGGAGATGCGCGGCCTCAACGCGGCGGAGCGCAAGACCAGGATCGAAGAGGCGCTCAAGCTGGTGCGGCTGTCGCATCTCGCCGACCGGCTGCCGCGGCAATTGTCCGGCGGCCAGCAGCAGCGCGTGGCGCTGGCGCGCGCGCTGGTGATCAATCCGCGCATCTTCCTGCTCGACGAGCCCCTGTCCAATCTCGACGCCAAGCTGCGCGCCGAGGTGCGGCTGGAGATCCGCGCGCTGCAGCAGCGGCTCGGCCTGACCACGCTGATGGTGACGCATGACCGCGAGGAGGCGCTGACCATGGCCGACCGTCTCGTCGTCATGGAGGGCGGCCGCGTCCGCCAGATCGGCACGCCGCAGGAGCTTTATGATTCGCCGGTCGATGCGTTCGTCGCCGACTTCGTCGGCCGCTGCAACATCCTGGCGGGCCGGCGCGCGAGTGCTAGTCAGTTTCGCACCAGCGGCGGGTTGCTGCTTCCGGTCGATGTCGTCAATTGCGAGCGCGACGATGCCGACGCCTTCGCGCTGCGCCCGGAACGGATTGATATCGTGCCCGGCGACTCCGGCGAGGTGCATGGCCGCGTTCAGGCGATCACCTATATGGGCGCGCAGACCGAATACGTCGTGGCTCTCGGTGACGAGACGCTGGTCGCCGTCCGGCCGACACCCGACGCCGGCGAGCCGCTGGCATCGCTCAAAACCAACGATCCGGTGTCTTTGCAGTGGGACCGCAAGGCCCCGCGGCTGGTGCCGCAAACATCGTCCTGATCATCCCAAGCGAGAGGTTCTCCCATGATTTCGCGACGTCATTTTCTCTCCGCCAGCGCCGGTGTCGCCGCGCTGGCCTCCGGCATGCCGACGGCTCGCGCCGAGGGCGGGCAGGTCGTGGTCGGCACCTGGGGCGGCGACTATGGTCAGCTGCTCTCGGATATCATCGACAAGCCGATCATGACGCCGAAGGGCTTCGAGATCGTGCAGGACGTCGGCAACGCCGATCCGCGCAAGACCAAGCTGCTCGCCGAGCGGCAGAGCCGGCGCGGCTCGATGGATGTCGCCTGTCTGTCCGACAACGATGCCTACATCGTGTCGCAGTCGGACGTGTTCGAGAAGGTCGACGCGGCGCAGGTGAAGCGGCTCGACAAGGTCTTCCCCGAGCTGAGAAGCGACATCGCGATCCCGCACATCTATTCGGCCCAGGTCATCCTCTACAACACCAACCAGGTGAAGACGCCGCCGCAATCCTTCGCCGATCTCTGGGATCCGAAATGGCGCGGCAAGATCGGCCTCGCCGACATCCTCTATCCCAACAACACGCTGGCGGCGGCGCTCGCCGGCGGCGGCGGCGTCAGCAATCTCGATCCGGCCGAAAAGAAGCTGATGGAATGGCGCTCGCTCGACGTGAAGATCTATCCGTCTAACGAGGCCCTGGCGGCGGCGCTGAAGTCGGAGGAGGTATGGCTGACCACGATGTGGCTCGCCCGCGGCTTCATGTGGAAGAAGTCCGGCATTCCGCTCGCCCATGTCGTGCCGAAGGAGGGGACGCCGGCGATCGTGTTCCAGGCCTCGGTGCCGAAGAACGCCAAGAACAAGGCCGGCGGCTTCGCCTATCTCGACGCGATGCTCGACGCCAAGGCGCAAGGCGGCTTCGCCGACAAGATGGGCTATGTCCCGACCGTCACCGACGCGCCGCTGCCGGAGGATCTCGCCAAGCAGGTCAGCCTCACCGAGGCGGAGCGCGCGCGGCTGCTGAAGCCGGACTATGCCTATGCCGCCGGGCGCTCGCAGCGCACGCTCGACTTCTGGAACAAGGAGTTCAAGGCCTGAGCCTTGGACAATGCGCTCCTGCGGCTTCGCCGCAGGAGTCGCGGCTGAACAGCCGATACTTTCGCAATCGGAGCTCGCGCGATGGCGCTGCTGGTCGTCCCTGCCTGTCTCCTGGTCCTGGCGCTGCTGATCGGGCCGATGATCCTGATGTTCCGGATCTCGCTGAACCAGTTCAGCCCGACCCAGCTGATGATGCAGGCGCTGTCGCCGGACAATTACATCAAGGCCGCGACCGATCCGTACTACCAGCAGATCATCCTGGCCACGCTCGGCATCGCGCTGCTGTGCACGCTGCTGACCCTGATCCTGGCGTTTCCGGCGGCCTATTGGCTGGGGCGCATGGAGAGCCGCTGGAAGAGCCTGGTCGTGATCGCGACCTTGTTCCCGCTGCTGGTCGGCAATGTCGTGCGCTCCGCCGGCTGGATGGCGCTGTTCGCGCGCGACGGCCTCGTCAACACGGGCCTGCTGAAGCTCGGCCTGATCTCGGCGCCGCTGGAAATCATGTACACGACCAAGGCGGTCATCATCGGGATCATCGCGGTCGTGCTGCCCTACATGATCCTGACGCTGTCGGCCGTGATCGAGAGCATTCCGCGCGATCTCGAATACGCCGCCGCCAATCTCGGCGCGTCCGGCGCGCGCGTGTTCTGGCGGGTGATCCTGCCGCTGTCCGGCCCCGGCGTCGCCGCCGGCTCGATCCTGGTGTTCGTTTTGTGCATGAACACCTATGCAACGGCGGTGCTTCTCGGCGGCCCACGATTCAAGATGATGGCGCCCGCGGTGTACGACCAGTTCGTGCGCGGCAACAACTGGCCGATGGGCGCCGCGCTCGCCTTCATGCTGCTCGCGGTGACCATGGCCTTCACCGTGTTCGGCAGCGTCGCGTTCGCGCGGAAGTATAGGACGGGATGAGGTGCGAAATGAGTGGGCGAAGGCCTCGCCGCGGACGCGGTGCAACCTCGCCCCGCTTGCGGGGAGAGGTCGGATGGCATCGCCAGATGCCATCCGCGTGAGGGGGTACAGGTCTCACCCCGAACACTTCCCGCGCGGCTGCCCCTCACCCCAACCCTCTCCCCGTGAAGGACGGGGAGAGGGAGCGCACCGTCTCCTTCGCTGGTAGTTCGGTATAACAAGGATAGAAACGGCATGACCGACCAAGCCACACTGCCCGGCGATGAGCTCGCCTTCATCCGGAACAAGGGCGCCGCGCCGATCGTGCCGAAGGCGACGACGCGGGATCGCGGCATGGGGCCGTTCAAGCGGCTGGCGCTGCGCGGCGCCACCGTGATCGACGGCACCGGCGCGCCGCCGATCGGGCCCGTGGACATCATCGTCGAGAATGGCCGCATCGTCAGCATCAAGAAGGTCGTCGGCTACGGCTATGCCGGCAACTCCGGCGAGCCCGCCGATCACGAGATCGACTGTCGCGGCAAATGGGTGACGCCGGGCTTCGTCGACTGCCACGCCCATGCCGGCGTCGCCTATCACTCCGCCAATGGCTGGGTGCCGCCGGTCGACTACGTCTACAAGCTCTGGCTCGCGCATGGCGTCACCACGGTGCGCGAGATGGGCTCGATGAACGGCCTGTCCTGGATGCTCGACCAGAAGCAGCGCGCCGAGAACAACACGATCGCCGCGCCGCGGCTGCTCGCCTATGCCTATTTCCCGGCCGTCAACGACATGGTCAAGACGATCTACACGCCCGAGCAGGGACGGGAGTGGCTGCGTCAGGTCAAGCAGCGTGGCGCCGACGGCATCAAGTTCTTCGGAGCCCCGCCCGCGATCATGGAAGCCGCGCTCGACGAGTGCAAGCAGATCGGCCTGCGCACCGGTTGCCATCACGCCCAGATGGCGGTGTCGCGCATGAATGCGCTGACGACCGCGAAATGGGGCCTGACCAGCGCCGAGCACTATTACGGCCTGCCGGAGGCGCTGTTCGAGGACCGGGTCATCCAGAACTTCCCGCTCGACTACAACTACACCGATGAATATTTCCGCTTCTCGGTCTCGGGCCAGATGTTCAGGCAGGGCGCCGAGCCGGGCTCCGCCAAGTGGAACGAGGTACTGGAGCAGTTCCTGGAGATCGGCTTCACCTTCGTGCCGACCTTCACGATCTACGACGCCAACCGCGATCTGATGCGGGCGCGGCAGGCCTATTGGCACAAGGAGTACACCTGGAAGTCGATGTGGGACTACTTCACGCCGCAGCGCGGCGGCCACGGCTCGTACTGGTATCGCTGGTCGACCCAGAACGAGATCGAGTGGAAGGAGAACTACCGGCTCTGGATGGCGTTCATCAACGAGTACAAGAACCGCGGCGGCCGCGTCTGCACCGGCTCGGATTCCGGCTTCATCTACCAGATCTTCGGCTTCGGCTATGTCCGTGAGCTCGAGCTGCTGCAGGAGGCCGGCTTCCATCCGCTCGAAGTGCTCCGCTCGGCGACCTCGCAAGGCGCCGCGCTGTGCGGGCTCGAAAACGAGATCGGCACCGTCGACGTCGGCATGCGCGCCGACCTGCTGGTGCACGACCACAATCCGCTGACCGACTTCAAGCTGCTCTACGGCACCGGCGCGATGCGCTTCAACGACGCCACCAACGCGGTCGAGTGGCATCGCGGCCTGAAATACACCATCAAGGACGGCATCATCTACGACACCGAGGAGCTGCTGGCCGACGTGCGCGAGCTGGTGAAGGCCAGCTGGGAGAGCGACGTGCCGGAGAAATACGCCGCTAGGGATAAAGACAAGGACGCCGCGGCGCCATGAGCGCCCCGACAATCGACTTCTTCGTCCTCACCGGCTTCCTCGGCTCCGGCAAGACGACGCTGCTGCGCGACGTGCTCAGCGCGGAGACCGCGACGGATACGGCTGTCATCGTCAACGAGGCCGGCGAGGTCGGGCTCGACGGCGTGCTGTTGCGCGAGAGTGGTGACGATGTGCCGATGGCGATGCTGTCGAACGGCTGCGTCTGCTGCCAGATCGGCAGCGATCTCGCTTTCACCATCGACCGCCTGATCATGGCGCCGCGGCCGGATGGGCTGCCGCCGTTGCGTAGGATCATCCTGGAAACGTCCGGGCTGTCGATGCCCGGCCCGGTGCTGCGCCAGCTCGCGACCCTGGCCGAGCACCGCATGCGCGTCGCCGTCGTCGCGACCTATGATCTCACCCGCGGCCTGGACGTCGCGACCTTCGAGGAAGCCGCTGCGCAATGGGCCGCGGCGCACCGCATCGTCGCGACCAAGGCGGATCTCGCGCCCGATGCGCTCGCCGATGCGCCACTTGCGATCGCCCAGCTCAATCCGGTCGCCGAGGCCATCGCCGATGGGAATCGCGCTGCCATCGTAGCGGCGGCGTTCGCGCCGTTGTCATCAGCACCGCCACTGCGCGAACTCGCGCCCGCTCTGGCCGCCGCGCATCCGCGTCTCGCACTCTGTCTCGTCCGTCCGCGCGGCGAGATGGCCTACGCCGATCTCGCCGGTTGGCTCGACAATGTCGCCGGCCGTCTCGGTGAACGCCTGCTGCGGATCAAGGGCCTCGTGAAGGTGCCCGAGGCGCCGCGGCCGCTGCTGGTCGAAAGCGTCGGCACGATGTTCTCGCCGCCACGGCAATTGAGGGCCGACAATCCGCCAGCGCCCTTCATCGTCGTGATCGCGCGCGACATCGACCGCGCCGAACTGGAGCAGGTCGAGCCGAAGGGGTTGTTCACGTTCTCCTGGCGCGAGCCCGAGAGCAGAAACGCGCCACGTGGCATTCGCGCGGAGTGGGTGACCTGAACGGCTGGTCACAGCCGCACCGCCCCGAGCCACCCGCCGTCATTCCGGGGCAATCGTGCACACGCGCTCGCGTGTGCGCGATTGAACCCGGAATCCCGAGGTGGTTGAAAGCGAACGCAAGCCAAGCTCGGGATTCCGGGTTCAAGGCCTGCGGCCTTGCCCCGGAATGACGGTGGCAGTTGTGTAAAGCAATCAACTGCCACCGATCGTGCTCAGGCTCCGCGAGGGATAGCGCAGCGCCACATCGAACGGGTTGAGCTTCTCTGCGAGCGCTTGCGCCTCGCTTTGCAGGATCCTCACGACATGCGGCAGCCGCTCCGCATTCAGCCGCTCCGCCAAGGTCCCCACGCTGAGCGCCGCGACGGCGCGGCCCTGCGCGTCGAGCACGGGGACGCCGACGCCGGCCATGCCGGGAATGAGGCCGGTGCTGGTGTTGACCCAGCCCTGCACGCGGGCCTGCGCCAGCGCGCTGCGCAGCGAGGCCTCGTCGAGAAAGCCGCGGTCGAGCAGGCGCGGGATGTTGAAGCGGATCACCGCCTCCTGCTCGTCCTCCGGCAAATTGGCGAGAATGGCGAGGCTGCCCTGGCCGAGGCCGAGCGGCACCTTGCCGCCGATGTCGCCGGTGAAGGAGCGGATCGGGAACGGCCCCTCGACGCGATCCAGGCACACCGCATCGAAGCCGTTGCGCACCAGCAGGAAGATCGTGTCGCTCAAGGTCGCGGACAGCCGCAGCAGCGCCGGCCGCGCCGCGTCGCGCAATCCGCTGGCCTGCCCGGCGCGGGCGGCGAGCACGTAGAAGTCGAGCGCGAGCCGATAGCGCTTGCCGGCAGCCTGCTCGGCGAAGCCCTCCGCGGCGAGATCCTGCAGCATGCGATGCGCGGTCGGCTGACTGCAGCCGGCGGCCTCGGCGATGTCCTTCAGCCGTAGCCCCTCCGGGTCGCCCTGGCTGAGGATGCGCAGCAGCTTCAGGGCGCGACGAAGGCTGGAGGCGGACTCCGAGTCGGGTGTGGTCATGTCGTCCGAAGAATTGAGTGGCCTCATCGTGAGATAATATTTCATATATCAGAATTATGAAAAGATAAATTCAGGATGCCGGAATTCCTGATTGACCCTCCCGGCCGCTCCCCGGCATGAAAGAGCCCCAGGGCGGCAATCCCTGGTGATGGCCCAGGGAGCCTCCCGCGCGAGGACGCATGGGTTTCCTGACGCTCGACGGTCTGACGAAGCGCTATGGCGAGGCCGCTGCGGTCAGCGACGTCAATCTCAGCGTCGCCAAGGGCGAGTTCATCTCGCTGCTCGGTCCCTCCGGCTGCGGCAAGACCACCACCCTCCAGATGATCGCCGGCCTCGTCGAACCGAGCGCAGGGCGCATTACGCTCGACGGCCGCGACATCACCCATGAGAAGCCCGACCGGCGCGGCCTCGGCATCGTCTTCCAGAGCTATGCGCTGTTCCCGCACATGACGGTGGCGCAGAATGTCTCCTTCGGCCTGGAGATGCGCAAGGTCGCCAGGGCCGAGCGCGAGGCGCGCGTCAAGCAGGCGCTGGCGCTGGTACAGCTCGCAGCGCTCGCCGACCGCTACCCGCGCCAGCTCTCCGGCGGGCAGCGCCAGCGCGTCGCCGTGGCGCGTGCGCTGGTGATCGATCCGCCGGTGCTGCTGCTCGACGAGCCCTTGTCCAATCTCGATGCCAAGCTGCGCGAGGAGATGCAGTTCGAACTGCGCGGCATCCAGCAGCGGGTCGGCACCACCACCATCATGGTCACGCACGACCAAAGCGAGGCGCTGTCGATGAGCGACCGCGTCGTGGTGATGGAGCAGGGCCGCATCATGCAGGTCGACGCGCCATACCGGTTGTATGAGCGTCCGGCGACGCCCTTCATCTCCTCCTTCGTCGGCAAGATGAACCGGCTGCCCGGCGTGTGGCGTATCGGCGGTGTCGAGGCCGGCGGCCGCCTGCTGCCGTGCGACGGCGCCGGTCTCGTCGAGGGCGCTGCCGCCGTGCTGACGATCCGGCCGGAGAAGATCATGCTGACCTCGCCGGGCGCCGGCGTGCTCGACGGCCGCGTCAAGGCGCGCTTCTTTCTCGGCAGCGCCTGGTTCTTCACCGTGGAGACGCCGGCCGGACTCGTCGGCGTGTCGGTGCCGAATGCCGGTGAGGAGCCGGCCCGAGAGGGCGATGCCGTCGGGCTCGTCTGGAGCAGTGCCAGCGCCAAGGCCCTCGAGCACGAGGGAGCGAAGTCGGCATGAGCAACGCGCGCGCCGCCACGACGCCCTGGCTGTTGGCCGCGCCCGGCGCGCTGCTGTTCACGGCGCTCGTGCTCGTGCCGCTGGCGCTCACCTTGATCCTCTCGTTCCACGTCTACGACCCGGCGAGCGGCGTGAAGGATGAGACGACGCTCTCGCACTACACGACGATCCTCACCGATAGCTACTTCCTCAACATTTTCTGGCGCACGCTGCGGCTCGCCGCGCTGACGACCTTGATCTGCGCCGTCATCGGCGCGCCCGAGGCCTACATCCTGTCGCGCATGCGCGAGCCCTGGCGCTCGATCTTCCTGCTCGCGATCATCGGTCCGCTGCTGGTCTCGGTCGTGGTGCGCGCCTTCGGCTGGAGCATGCTGCTCGGGCCCACCGGCTTGGTCAACGAGGCGTTCCGCGCGCTCGGCCTGGGCACGATCAAGATCCTCTACACCGAGACCGCGATCGTCATCGCGCTGGTCCATGTGATGCTGCCGTTCATGGTGATCCCGGTGTGGACCTCGCTGCAGAAGCTCGACCCGATGGTGGAAGCTGCCGCCTGGACGCTCGGCGCCTCGCGCTTCACCGCGCTGCGCCGCGTGGTGCTGCCGCAGGTGACGATGGGGCTGTTGTCCGGCAGCCTCGTCGTGTTCGGCCTCTCGGCCTCGGCCTTCGCGATCCCCGCGCTGCTCGGCGGCCGCCGGCTGAAGATGGCGGCGACCCTTGTCTATGACGAATACATGCATGAGCTGAACTGGCCGCTCGGCGCGGCGATCGCGATCCTGGTGCTGGTCATCAATCTCGTCATCATGCTCGCTTATCAGCGCGTGGTCGAAGCCCGCGCGCGACGGACGTTGGGGTGATCAGCATGCACCGCAACGGTCCGATCGCGTTGCTGTTTCACACGCTCGTCGTTGGCTTCGTGCTGGCGCCGCTCATCGTGATCTGCCTCGTCGCGTTCACGCCCGCCAACACGCTGACCTTGCCGACGACGCAATTTTCGCTGCGCTGGTTCAGCGCCGTGTTCGAACATCCCGACTTCGTCGCCTCCTTCCTCAACAGCCTGTGGGTGGCAGCAATAGCGGCGACGATCGCGGTGGTGCTCGCGGTCGCCGCCGGCCTCGCGCTCGACCGCTACGAGTTCCGCGGCCGTGCGGCGCTGAACGCGCTGTTCCTGTCGCCGCTGATGATCCCGCATCTCGTGCTCGGCGTCGCGCTGCTGCGGTTGTTCGCGCTGCTCGGCGCGACCGGCAGCCTCGCCTGGCTGACCGCGGGCCACATCGTCGTCGTCACCCCTTACGTGCTGCGCCTCGTGCTGGCCGCGCTCTCCGGGCTCGACCGCAGCGCCGAGCAGGCCGCCGTGACACTCGGCGCCTCCAGCTGGATCGTGTTCCGCCGCATCACCGTGCCGATGATCCTGCCGGGCATCACCGGCGGCTGGCTGCTCGCCTTCATCAATTCCTTCGACGAGCTCACGATGTCGATCTTCATCACCTCGCCGGCCACTGTGACTCTGCCGGTGCGCATGTACATGTACGCGACCGAGTCGATCGACCCGATGATGGCCGCGGTGTCGGCGCTGATGATTGCGGTGACGGCGGCGGCGATGCTGCTGCTCGACCGCATCTTCGGCCTCGACAAGATCCTCGTAGGGCAGGGCTGACACATGCCGCTGCTGCATCGCCTCGTCCGTACCGACAGCCCGGTGATCTTCTTCACCCTCGACGGCGTGCCCTGCGAAGGTCGCGCCGGCGACACCGTGCTGACGGCCGTGCTCTGTCACGGCGAGCGGCTGCGTGAGAGCGAGTTCTCCGGCTCAGCCCGCGCCGGCTTCTGCCAGATGGGCGCGTGCCAGGATTGCTGGGTGCAGCTCGCCGGCGGCGAGCGGCTGCGCGCCTGTACGACTCCGCTGACCGAGGGCATGCACATCGTCACGCAGCGGGGGCGCGGCCATGGCTGAGCGCGCGCCGCCCTTGATCGTCGGCGCCGGCCCGGCCGGCATCCGCGCGGCGATCACGCTCGCCGCCGCCGGCCTGCGGCCGACGGTCATCGATGAGGCCCACGCCTGCGGCGGCCAGATCTATCGCCAGCCGCTTACTCCCGACGGCCGCGATGACCGCGCCCGCTACGGCTCCGAGGCCGCCAAGGCCTCGCGGCTGCATCGCGACTTCGCGGGGCTCGGCAACGATGTCGACTACCGTCCGAATACATTGTTGTGGAATCTGCGCGACGGTGCCGCCGATCTTCTCCGCGACGGCGTCAATCACCGCGTGAGCTATGACGGGCTGATCCTCGCCACCGGCGCGACCGATCGCGTGCTGCCGATTCCCGGCTGGACCTTGCCCGGCGTGTTCACGCTCGGCGGCGCGCAGGTCGCGCTCAAGGCACAGGGCTGCGCGATCGGCGGGCGGGTGGTGTTCGCCGGCTCCGGCCCGCTGCTCTATCTCGTCGCCTGGCAATACATGAAGGCCGGTGTCGAGGTCGCGGCGGTGCTCGACGCGGCGCCGCTGTCGGCGAAACTCAATCTGCTGCGCGCGTTGCTGCTCGCGCCTGACATCGTGCTGCGTGGCATACGCATGGCGGCGGAGCTGGCGCTGCGCGGCACGCGCGTGCAACTCGGCGTCTGCGCTCTTCGCATCGAAGGCGAGGGTCGGGTTGCACGCATCCTCTATCGGGCCGGAGGACGCGAGCACGCGATCGCCTGCGACGGCGTGGGCTATGGCTTGAACCTGCGCTCGGAGACGCAGGCCGCCGATCTCGCCGGCTGCGCGTTCCGCTTCGATCCGCGCGACCGTGCACATCTGCCGCTGCGCGATCCCAGCGGCCGCAGCAGCGTGCCGGGGGTCTATCTCGCCGGCGACGGCGCGCGCATCGCCGGCGCCGACGCGGCGGAAGCGGCCGGCGAACGCGCCGCGCTGGCGCTGCTGGAAGACCGTCGCCTGCCGCATGAGGCCGCGCGGGCCGCCGCCCTCGAACACACGCTCGCGAGAATCGATCGCCTGCGCGATGCGCTCGAAGCCGCGTTTCCCTTTCCGGCGCATTGGGCCGACGGCATTGCCGATGACACGCTGCTCTGCCGTTGCGAGGACATCAGCGCTGGCGAGGCGCGGCGCGCGATCGACGACTTCGCACTCACCGAAATGAACCGGCTCAAGGCGGTGACGCGCATCGGCATGGGCCGTTGCCAGGGCCGCATGTGCGGCGTAGCTGCCGCCGAGCTGCTGGCGGCGCAAGCAAATCGCGACATCGGGGCCGTCGGCCGGCTCCGCGCGCAGGCGCCGATCAAGCCGATCCCGCTGGCCGTGAGCCTGTCCGTCGATGAGAGGCAGCATGACCCGGCGCATTGACTGCGATGTCGCGATCATCGGCGGCGGGCTGGTCGGCAGCTCCGCGGCGCTGGCGCTGCGCGGCATGGGTTTTTCGGTCACGCTGCTCGACAAGGGCTTTTGCGGCGCGCAGGCGAGCGGCGTGAACTATGGCGGCGTGCGCCGCCAGGGCAGGCCGCCGGAGCAGTTGCCGCTGTCGCAGCGCTCGCACGCGATCTGGCCGCGACTGCAACAGCTGATCGGCATCGACGGCGAGTTCCTGCGCTCGGGCCATCTCAAGCTGGCACGCAGTGCGGCTGACATGGCAAGTCTCGAGCACTATGCCGCGGAGGTCGCAGCCTTCGGGCTCGATCTCGAACTCATCGGCCACAATCAGCTGCGCGAGCGCTTCGGCATCGCAGGCGATATCGTCGGCGGCTCGTTCTGCCCGGGCGACGGTCATGCCAATCCTCGGCTCGTCGCAACGGCCTTTGCCGCAGCGGCCCGCCGGGCCGGCGCAGAGGTGTTGGAGAGGACGAAGGTTACCGGCGCCAGCAGGACGTTCGAAGGCTTTGCGCTGGAGGCCGGCGACGTCGCCATCAAGGCGCGCACGGTCATCAACAGCGCCGGCGCCTGGGCCGACAACTTTGCTGCCGCGTTCCGCGAGCCGGTGCCGCTGAAGCGCACCTATCCGTCGATGATCGTGACCGAGCCGCTCGATCCGTTTCTCGGCGTCAACATCGGCATCGAAGGCGGCGGCATCTATGCGCGGCAGGTCGCGCGCGGCAACGTCGTGGTCGGCGGCGAGCGCGCCGCGCCGCTTCCCGATCCCGACTATTCACGCCCGCGCAGCGACGGCGCGCTCACGATCATGCAGCGCGCGAGCGAGCTGTTCGGTCCGCTGCGCCACGCCCAGGCGATCCGGTTCTGGAGCGGCACCGAGGCAACGATGCCCGATCGCAATCCGGTGATTGGGCCGAGCTCCACGACGCCGGGACTCATTCACGCCTTCGGCTTCTCCGGTGCCGGCTTCCAGATCGCGCCGGGTGTCGGCGAAGTCCTCGCCGAACTGGTGCGCGATGGCCGGACTGTGACTCCGATCGACGCTTTCGCGGTCACCCGTTTCTCACCCGCATCGCAGCCGGGCGATGCTCCCTACCCAACGACGACAGGATAAGGAGACCTCGCCATGATCAATGCCCGCGCCGCGCTCGGCTCAGCCGTCGCGCTGATGCTCGCCACATCAGTTGCGCACGCCGAAACCAAGACGCTCTATGTCGGCATGAACGGCGGCAATTTCGAGCGCACCTATACGCAGGCGGTGTTCCCGGATTTCGAGAAGGCCAACGACGTCAAGATCGTCGTCGTGCCCGGCACGTCCTCGGAGATCCTCGCCAAGGCGATCGCCGCCAAGGACAAGCCGCAGATGCATGTGATGTTTCTCGACGACGGCGTGATGATCCGCGCGGCCGGCCTCGGCCTGTGCGAGAAGCTGAGGCCGAGCGAGGCGCTCGGCCAGCTCGAGCCGTTTGCGCGGCTGAAGGACGACATTGCCGCCGGCATCGACATCGGCATGACCGGGCTCGCCTACAACAAGAAGCTGTTCGACGAGAAGGGCTGGGCGGCACCGACCTCCTGGCTCGATCTCGCCGATCCCAAATACAAGGACAAGGTCGTGTTCCAGTCGGCCTCGGTCTCGACCTTCGGCTTGCACGCCTTCCTGATGTTCAACCGCATCAAGGGCGGCAGCGAGGCCAATGTCGAGCCGGGCTTCAAGGCGTTTCCCGAGACGATCGGCAAGAACGTGCTCGAATACATCCCGAACTCGGCCAAGATCTCCGAGATGGTTCAGACCGGCGAGGCCGCGATCTTCCCGCTGACGCCGACGGCGGTGTCGACCTTGAAGGAGAAGGGCATTGCGGTGGAGTATGCGCAGCCGAAGGAAGGCTCCGTCGTGCTGATGGTCGCGCAATGCGTGATCGCCAACAATTCGGACGCCGAGCTGGCGCAGAAGCTTGCCGCCTATCTGCTGTCGCCGGAAGCACAGGCCAAGGCGCTGGCGGCCGGCAACATCGTGCCGTCCAACACCCTGGCCAAGGCCACGACGCCCGCCGCCGAGCAGAAGCTCGCGACCTTCCACACCTACATGAAGACCGCGATCACGCTCGACTGGGACGTCATCAACGCCAAGCGCCCAGAGTGGAACACGCGCTGGAACCGGATGATCGAAAAGTAAGGCTGGCTTCGGTACGCCGTTCGTGCGAGCGGAGCATCCAGATCATTCGTGCAGCCCCTGGATCGCTTCGCTGGCGCTCGCGATGACGTGAGGGGAGCCGGCGCGTCTATGCTTCCACGGGAGCCTCTGCGCATGATGAATTCCGCTGTCGTCCCGGACAAGCCCCGGCGCGCGAGAGCGCGGTGGGGCGCTGATCCGGGACCCATACGCCGCAGCAGACATGAGGCGCGAGCTGGTCGTTGCCCTTCTGCCTCAAACCACTTCCTGTGGTTATGGATCCCGGCTTTCGCCGGGATGACGGCGGTGGTTGTCGAGACGGCTGTGCATCATCGTCGACGGTCCAGAATCGACAACCGGCATCTGCGATAGTGGCACTGCAACTACCCCGCCGGATAGCTCATCGCATAGGCCTCCGTCAGCGCCTCATCGAGCAGCCGCCCGGCGCTGAATCCGGCGAGCGTTGCCGGGCGCGTTAGGCCGGGTAGTAGCCGGGAGCATGGCTCCGGCGGCTCGATCACGGTCCGCACCGGAATCCGCTCGGCATAGATCGGCAGCGCATAGTCCTCGTCGTCATCGATGATTCCGGCGGCGCGGATCTTGGCGGAGGCTTTCTCGATCTCCATGGTCACCACCGACGTCGCCTTGAGCTCCTGCTCCGTGGTCGGGCGCAACGTTGCGGTGCGGCCCGGGAACAGACGGTCGACCATCATGGTCAAGGCCCGCGCCTTCTCGGTCTGGTCCTCGATCAGCCTGCTATGGCCGAACGCCATCACCGATCGGTAGTCGGCAGAGTGATGGAAGGCGCTGCGCGCCAGCACCAGGCTGTCGAGATGCGTCACGGTCAGGCAGGCCGGCTGTCCCTCGGACAGATTGCGCAGCATCCGGCTCGCGCTCGAGCCATGCCAGTACAGCGTCGTCCCCTCGCGCCAATACAGTGTCGGCGTGCAGTAGGGTTGGCCGTCGATGACGTACGACACGTGGCAGAGGGTGCCTGAGTCGAGCAGGGCGTGCACGGTGGCGTGATCGTAGTGCGCACGTTGGTGCCTCCGCTTGACGCGGTTGGTGTCGTCGACGGGGTAGCTCCCCACCTGTTGCTCGGACATGGTCGGTCTCCTGTTTGCGAGCAAGGTCATGCCATGGCAAAGTGGTTGCGGGGAGTTCCACTTCGATGCCAAATCCAGCAACCACTTCTCGGCGCCGGGACGATGTTCTGGCGCTGCCGATCCGGCTCGATCGCGCCATTCGGGGGCAGTCGCAGCAGGTGCACGCGGCCCTGCGGAGCGGAATCGTCGACGGGCTGCTCGCGCCCGGTCTGCGGCTGCCGTCGTCGCGCGCGCTCGCCGAGCAGCTTGGCGTTCGTCGTAACGCGATCGTTGCTGCTTATGAGGCGCTGCTGTCCGACGGCCTGGTGGAGGCGCGGCATGGTGCCGGCACCTATGTCGCCGCTCAGCTGCCCGCGCCGCAAGCGGCCGCGCCGGCGGCCGAGTTGGAGATCCGCATTCCGCCGCGACGGCCATTCGCGCTCGGCTGCACGCTGGTCGATCCAGGGCTCCTGAAGCGGCTCGCCGCGGTCAGCCGTCGAACGATAGCGCAGGCCGCCCCCGACGAGCTCGGCTATGGCGATCCGCGCGGCAGCCTGCATCTGCGCACCCGGATTGCGCACTATCTCGCCGCCAATCGCGGTGTCCGCTGCGATCCGAGCTGCATCCTGATCGTGAGCGGCACGCAGCACGGGCTGCGCCTGTGCATCGATGCGCTGCTTGCATCGGGAGACGCCGTCTGGTTCGAGGATCCCGGCTATGTCGCCTCGCGCCATACCCTGAGCACGACCGGCGCGAAGCTTGTGCCGGTGCCGGTCGACGGCGAAGGCATCGTCGTGAGCGCTGGAGAAAAGGCTTGGGCAAGAGCCAAAGCCGCCTATGTCACGCCTTCGCATCAGTTTCCGACCGGCGTCGCGATGAGCATGGCGCGGCGCATCGCGCTGCTGGAATGGGCGCGCAAGGCTGGCGCCTACATCTTCGAGGACGACTACGACAGCGAGTATCGTTTCGCCGGGCCGCCGTTGACGGCGCTTGCCGGGATCGGCGGCGAGCGGGTGATCTATCTCGGCACCTTCGCCAAGACGTTGTTTGCCGGGCTGCGGCTCGGCTATCTCGTGGTGCCGCCCGCGCTCGTGGCCCGCGTCGTCGCCGCGCGCGCCGCGCAGGACCGCTTTCCGCCCGCCTTCATGCAGGAGGCGCTGGCGGATCTGATGGCCGACGGCGTGATCGCCGCGCACATGCGGCGGATGCGGCCGCGCTATCGCCAGGCGCGCGATGTGGTCGCGGAGGCGCTCGGCAAGTACGCGAAGGGATCACTGGAATTGTCCGCGCCCGCGCAGGGGCTGCATCTCCTGGCGACGCTGCCACCGGGAGCGCCGAGAGGCGCAGCGCGGCTGATCCGCGAACGCGCCGATATCGAATGTCGTCTCCTGTCCGATGCGCGGATCGTGCAGCGCGGGCCGGACGGCTTCATTCTCGGCTATGCCGGCTTTCCACCGAAGGATCTCGCCGATGCCGCGAGGCGGCTCGGCCGCGCAGCGCAGGAGGTTCTGCGTGACCTGGGATCTCGGCGAGCTCAGAAATCATAGTCGATGAAGAGCTGCTGTCCCGGCGCGCTGAAAGCAGGGGGCAGCGGGCCGGCATCGGGGTTTGCAGGCTTGTCCGGGGCGGCGGCGACCTGGTCGCTGCGCGCCAGCTGATCGTTCATGCGCTGGCGGAGCGCGTCGAGAAGCGGTGCGCGCGGCACCTCGTTGTAGGCGTGCTCCTGGGTCGAGCACATCCCGACGCAGCCGATGCGCATCGCCTTGACGGCATCCTTCGGGGTCGCATTCGCGCTGCCGTGATGACCGACCTTGTAGAAATCGATCTTGCCCAGAATGTCCCGGGCCCTGGCGGTGAGCTGGGTATGGCCTGGCGTGCCATAGGCGCCGCCATAGAGAAAGTTCTCCCAATTGCCCCATTGCGCGTCGCCTGCAAACAACAGGTTCTTGCCGGCGAACGAGAACAGGATGACGAGGCTCTGATTATTCAGCGTCTTGTCGGCGGCTTTCGCCTGCGCGGCCAGCACATCCGGCTGCGCGCCATCGAGCATGCTCTTGAGCCGATCGTAGCCGTAGGGCGCGAAGGCCTTGTCGCCGTAGTCCTCGCGCCTGCCGCGGAAGGCATTCCCGAACGGCTTCAATCGCTCCGGCTGGTCGCTGATCTCGGTAGCGCCCGCCAGATATTGCTGGTTCTTGTTGGTCATCTGGCGGATCAGGGCGTCGTCGATCGGCGGTCCCAGGATCTCGGCGGTGAGGCCCGCCGCGGCGAGAGCCGCAGGAAGCATCGGCACGTCGCCGGCCTTGTAGTAATCAGGCTTTGGCTGGCTGTTCTTGAAGCCGCCATGCAGCACGTTCAGCGCCTTCTGGTTCGCGGCGATGCCCGCAACGCCGAGGCCTCCGGTGATGTTCTCGGCCATGCTCAGCAATTGCTCCACCGCGGGATCCGGCGCTGCCGCCAGCCGCGCCTGGAACTGCCGTCCGAGTTGGCCAGCCATCGCGACCAGGCTTGCCTGAAATGCCACGGCTTTCTGATCGTCCGGGTTCTCGAACCAGGGCATCCACACCCGCTCCACCTCGATCTCAGCGAAAATGTCGGCACAGCTGCCGAAGCCCGAGATGTGATCGGCATGACGGTGCGTCATGATCACCAGCGCAAGCCGGTTGCCGCAATCCTTCGCCATCTGCATGACGGCCGCGCGCATGCTGCCGAGATCCTTGGCGTGAACGCCGCAATCGATCAGGATATGGCTGGCGCCGCCACCGGTCGGCACGCTGAGCAGGAAGAAGTCGCCGAAGCCGATGCGGTACATGCGCACGCGCAGGCCGCGGGCGGCCTGTGGCGCCGCGGCGGTTGGCGAGGGCGCGGCCTTGGCCGCGGGCGTCGTCCGCTTGCGGACAGATCCGCCGCTGCGGGCAGGCTTCCGCGTGCGCGAGGGGCTGGATGGTTCGGACCTCTGGCGACCAGGCATGTCAGACTCCCGCATGGAGCAGCGCGAAGTCCAGCCGGAAGCGCTTGTCCTCGTCATGTTCGGACGGCGTCGTGGTGGCGCGTCCGCTGCCGACGTAGAAATTGCGCACGCGTTCCTCGCGGTCGGGATGGTAGAGCTTGGGAATGACGAAGCGCACGCGCGGAGTGGGGCGCTTGTCATGCTCGGGTGGATCCTGCGCAATCAGCAGCGTGACGCCGTTGCGCAGCGGGAATGTGCCGGGGATGCCGTGGCCGAACGGGACGCGCATGGTCTGCACCAGCTCCACGATCATGCTGACATAGAGCTTGCCGTCCTTTCCGGTCGAGAACATCGGATGAAAGGAAGGGGCCTCGATCTTGGCGACCTTCGGATCGAAGCCGAGCTTGTCCGCTTTCTCGACGGCAAAGGCGCGCAGCACGTCGCCATTGTGGTCCTTCTCCGCCTTGGTGAGGCCGTTGGGATCACCGAAGATAAGGTCTTCTACCTCCAGCTTCCCGCGCACCACCTTCGGCCAGAACAGCGCCTCCTCGGAAAAGGCGCTTGCGTTCTCGGCGATGATGCCGCGCAGACGAAAGGCCTGCATCAAGGCGTCACGGATGTGGTCCGGGTCATCGGGTGTGTAGTCCAGATGTGCCGTGAGCAGCGCACGGAGGAAGTCGCCGAAGGTGATGTCGACCGGCGGGCAGTAGTCCAGCGCACGAGCGCAGATGGTGAAGAACTCCTCGGCCGTCCGGCTTGCCTCCATCGCCAGCCGGTTCGCGAGCGGCGCCGGCAGATCGGCCTTGTCGATATTTCCGCCGCCGGCTCGAAAGATCCGGAACAGGTCGAAGGTTCTGCGGCCGTAGACGGTGAAGTAGGCGTCGAAGACCGCGGCGACCAGTATCGAGCCGCGCTCATGCGGTTCGATCTTGGTCGAGATCTCCTTGGCCCCTTCGGGAGTCGCCGGCGTCATCAGGGCGCTGCGCAGGCAGGACTGTCGCCCTGCGGCTTCGCCGAACTGAGTGGCCAGCGCGATCAGCGGGTTTTCAGCGCTGAGCTGCGACTGGATTGCCGGCGTGGCCCCAGGCGCCAGTTCGGCGTCTCCCTTCAGCTTGAACTCGAACAGCTTGCCGCCGGTCTTCTGCAGCGTATCGACCAGCACCTCCTTATGCGAGAAATGCAGGAATAGCGCGGCGAGATCGGCGAATGCCTCGTGAAAGGCCGCCACGTCGACATTGGTCGGCTCCATGAAATGCTCGCGGATGCCGTCGACGATCGCGTGCGTGGTCTCGTGCACGATGATGTCGTGCGACAGGCAGGTGAACACGGTCTGGCCCGGCAGGTTGCGGCCTGGATTGGTGCGGCTGGCTTTGAAGTAGCCGAACAGGATGCCGTGCGCGTCCGGACTGTAGAAGGCATTCGCCTCGCACATGGCGTGCGGAAACAGGTTCAGTCGCCGGGAGGCGCCTCTGGGCGCGGGCGGTTGACTGCGGTCGAGCCGGGTCCGCCAGCGCACCCGGCGACCCAGGGCATATTCGAAGCGCTGCAGGGTCTCGCTCGCGACGGCATACACCATCTGCTGATGAAAGCGCGGGTCCGCCTCCGAGGGAAGCAGCCCGTGCGTCATCAGCAGTTTCGGATCGTCGAGATCGACCGGCTTGTAAAAGGTCTTCTGGCTGCCGTCGTAGTCGATCACCGCGAAGCGCTCGCCGACTGGACCGGCTGCGAGGTTCTCGTAGCGGACACGCGTGACCATCTGATTGCTGACGAACTTGCCGAGGCTCGGATCGAACGCATAGACGTTGAGCGGACGCTCCGAGGGAAAGGGGATTTCCGTCGTTGAGAAGATGTCCTCCGGCGTCTCGGCCTGCGCGGTGGTTGCTTCGCTCCTGGACGTGACGTCGTCGCATTTGAACCGCGATGGATAGGTCATCCTCACCTCTGCGGGACGCCCGCTAATGTTGGTTGGACACGAGGTCGCTCGATCAGTAGGCGCCCGGGAACGGGAAGCCGGTCGGATCTGCGATCTGAATTCCGAGCTTCTGTTGCAGCGCTGTGTCGATATGGGCGCGCAGCGCTGCGTCGCAGACCGCGTAGCCCCAGTTCATCAGCCGGTTCTGTAGGTCGTGCGGCATCTTCTCGAGCCGGGTCGGAATGGCCGCCAGCGCAGCGGGGTTTCGGTGCAGGCAGTCCAGCGGATCCGCGGCCAGCCCGTAGTCCGCGAAGCTGGTGCGGATGCCCCAGTAGGTGCCGGTGTGATCGCCCCGCCGATAGGCGTCGATCAACTGACGCTTGCGCAGGCTCCGGACCTGATTGTCGATGACGCCGAGGATGCGAACGGCATGGCGGGCCCAATCGTGATGCGGATCGTCCTCCGCAGCAATCTGCTGCCCGGCATCACTGACGAGCAGCGTCGAGAAGCGCTTCACGGTCTCGAGGCCCAGATTGTCGTAGACGCCGCCGTCGCTGAGCACGGCGCTCGTCGTATAAGGTGGATGATTGAGATCGGCGCCATCCACCTTCCGAACCGGCTGTCGGATCGGCAGCGTCAGCGGCGAAAGGATGGGAGGGAAAGCCGAGGAGGCCGCGACCGCAGTGGCAAGCGTCACGTCGGGTGCATCGACCAGCCCGACGCGATAATCGCCCATGTAACGACGCGAGAACCGCCATAGCACGGCGGACTGGACGTTGGTCGCGTTGATGACGAAGCGCGGCGCCTTGCCGCCGCCATCGTCTGGAAGGTCGGCGAGCTTCTTGCCGCCGAACAGAACGCCGTCATACGCGGCCGCCACACGATCGCTGATCGTGCCGGGCAGCAGGATCCCGCCGATCACCGCGCCGACATCGACCGATGTGTCCGCCATCCTGCGAAGACCATCGACGATGATGGTGAGGTTGTCCGCCTTGCCCGCAGCGTCGAAACGAAGGTCCTTCCAACGGAGGCCGAGATAGGCGGCGGTGATCGAACCGCCGGACACGCTGGAAATGCGCTTGAGCCGGCTCAGCAGTCCGACTTCGTTGAGCCGCCACAGCGCGCCGATGTGAAACAGCATCGCGCGGTAGCCGCCGCCGGACAGAGACAGCGTCACGCCGTCTTCGTGCTGCGCGCTTGCGGCTTCGAGGTCGGTCGGCTCGGTCGGCATGACGGTCCTCCCCTTTGCCGATAGGTCGGGGGGGACGGGCACACGTTCAACGGGATGACGAATTTTTTTGCATCCAGCACAAGCAACGGCGCCGGACTGCCGAGCCGGCAGGCTTACTGGTAGGGATTGTGCTCCGCGTTGGTCATGGTCTGGCGTACGCGGCGCAGGATGATGGGCGTGCCGTCGGAGACGAATTGCAGCTCGTAGGCGCGGCCGGACTCGTCCTTGGCGGAGCAGGTCACGCTCGTCACCTTGAGCATGGCGAAATTGCCGATCTGCCGGCACACGCCCGACGAGATCTGCGCTGCGGGCACCGGAATGCCGTCCACCTTCGGGCGGTGCTTCGAGTTCAACAGCATGCGATCGATCGGGAGCTCGTAGACGTTCTGGATCGATCGACGGCCGTTGATGCCGGAGAAGGCGATGATGTGGCTCTCGTCGGAGGGATCGTCGAGCGCGACGGTAAAATGCGCGCGGCCCTTTTCGCTGTGAAAGAATGCCACGGTCTTGCACGGGAATTCGCGGCCGTCGACCTTCACGGTGCGACAGGTGCCGGACATCAGCGCGTAGAGATCGATGTCGGGCTTGTCCTCGAGCGAGCCGGCGGCCGGAAGCGGCGGTTCGGCCAGGCACGGCGTGCCGAGGCACAGACCGAACGCCACGGCGAGGAGACGGGTAAAATGCAGGGGCATCCGCGGGGTGAGCCTCGTGGGAATCATGTCTGCGCGGGAATTAGCGTTGTGTCAGCTTTGCGGCGAAAAGAGGCCCGAGCAGCGCCGGCACGACCCGTCCGCTGCAGCGCGGGAATGGCCGTGCGCCGATCGATACCGCAAAAGCAATGGAAAGTTCCGCGCGCACCTTCTATGGGAAGAACATGGCCGGTCCCCGGCCCAACACAAGAACGATACGGAGGAGACTGATGATATTGTCGCGTCGCGGCATGCTTTCGGCCGCGCTCAGCGGAGCGGCGCTGGCGATCTCGGGGCAGGCGAAGGCGCAATCCTTCGCGTTCAAGCCGAACCAGCGCTATCCCGATCCCGCGGTCGAGATCCTCGATCCGAGCTTCGCCAAGTATCGCCTCTACAGCTCGACCGTCGAGCAGGTCGCCAGCGGCATGCGCTGGGCGGAGGGGCCGGTCTATTTTCCCGAAGAACGCTGTGTTCTGGTCAGCGACATCCCCAACAACCGGATCATGAAGTACAGCGAGGACGACGGCAGCTTCACCGTCGTCCGCAGCCCTTCGAACTACGCCAACGGCAACACGCGCGACCGCCAGGGGCGGCTCGTCAGCTGCGAACATTCGGTGACGCGCCGCATCACCCGGACGGAGAAGAACGGCACCGTGACCGTGCTCGCCGACAGCTTCGAAGGCAAGCGGCTGAACGCGCCGAACGACATCGTGGTGAAGTCGGACGACACGATCTGGTTCACCGATCCCCTGTTCGGCATCAATGGCAATTGGGAGGGCTTCAAGGCCAAATCCGAGCAGGCCGGCACCAACGTGTTCCGCATCGGCACCGACGGCAAGCTGACCGCCGTCATTACCGATCTCGTCAATCCGAACGGGCTCGCCTTTTCGCCGGACGAGAAGAAGCTCTACGTCGTGGAGTGGAAGGGCACGCCGAACCGCAGCATCTGGAGCTACGACGTCAATGCCGACGGCACGGTCGGCAACAAGACCAAGCTGATCGACGCCGCCGACCAGGGCTCGCTCGACGGTTTCCGCGTCGACCGTGACGGCAATCTCTGGTGCGGCTGGGGATCGAACGGCGCGCTGGCGTCGGAGCCGGTCGACGTCAACGGCCGCAAGGTGTTTCCGCTCAAGGGCAAGCCGGAGGATCTCGATGGCGTCATGGTGTTCAACCCGCAGGGCAAGCCGATCGGCTTCATCCGGCTGCCCGAGCGCTGCGCCAACCTGACGTTCGGCGGGCCGAAGAACAACCGGCTCTACATGGCGGCGTCGCATTCGCTGTACGCGCTGTATGTCGAGACGGAAGGCGCGCTGTAGAACGGCGTCGGCGCTGCAGAGAATTCCGGAGCGAACCCCGGGGCGCTCCGGAACGATCTTCGATGGTGTCGCCTGCAGCGCCATTGCTCCCGACTATTTCCCCGCCTGCACCTTCTGCTTCCACAGCACCCAGGCGCGGTCCATGATCACCATGTTGACGCCGTCGGCCTTGGCGGCTTCCTCGGCGCTGAGATAGGTCACATCGGAGCCGAGCCCGAGCGCCTGCGCTTGCAGTCGGGCATTGACGTCGGTGTAGTAGGCGCGGAACACGGCGGCCTGCACCGCAGGGCCGACGGTGACGTCGCCATGGCCGCGCATCAGCACGACCGATTTGTCGCCGAGCGCGGCTGCGAGCGATTTGCCGATCGCGTTGTTGCGCACCAGCATGTCGGTGGCGCCGAACTCCTTGCCGATGTCCCACACCGGCGCGCCTTCGCCGAGGAACGCGGCGTTGTGATAGAGCGGCTTCAGCGGCGTGCGGCTGACGCTGAAAGGAACGACGCCCGGTGAATGCGTGTGCACGACGGCGTTGACGTCGGCACGCGCCTTGTAGATCTCGGCATGGATGAAGCGTTCGAGGAAGACGGCGCGGTTCTTCGCGTCGACCGGCTCGCCGTTCTCGTCGAACTCCATGATGTCGGCGGCGGTGACCTGCGCCGGCGCAATCGAGCGCGCCATCAGGAAGTGGCGCGGATTGGCGGGACTGCGTGCGCTGACATGGCCGAAGGCATCGACGACACCGAGATCGGCGAGCACCCGGCTGCCGGTGGCGATGTCCTCGAGCAGCTCGCGCGGGACGCCGGGGATGGCGTCGTCGGCGCGGGAGGGGGCGGTCGAGAGGAGGAGGGCTGCTGCGGCGATTGCGGCGAAGCGGCTGAACTTGAACATCTGGCTCTTCCTCCCGGCCATTCGTTATCTAGGCTCGCTGCCTCAGCATACGCGTCATTGCGAGCGAAGCGAAGCAATCCAGGATGGTGGGCGGAACCCTGGATTGCTTCGCTTCGCTCGCAATGACGGGGATGGGTTCGAGCTTAGCAACTATCATGGCCGGGTCAGCGAGCGCCCCCTCAGGTCACCGGCGCCGGATTGAACAGCGTCAAATCATTGTGGATGCCCCAGCGGTCCGACCACGGCTTGGTGCGGCCGGAGGCGACGTCGAGGATCAGCTTGAACAGCTCCCAGCCGGTCTCCTCGATGGTCATCTCGCCGGTGGCGATGCGGCCGGCGTCGAAGTCGATCAGGTCCTTCCAGCGCCGCGCAAGTTCCGTACGTGTCGCGACCTTGATGACCGGCGCGGCGGCGAGGCCGTAGGGCGTGCCGCGGCCCGTCGTGAACACCTGAAGCGTCATGCCGGAGGCGAGTTGCAAGGTGCCGCAGATGAAGTCGGAGGCCGGCGTCGCCGCGAACAGCATGCCCTTCTGCTTGGCCTTCTCGCCCGGCGCCAGCACGCCGTGGATCGGTCCGGAGCCGGACTTCACGATCGAGCCGAGCGACTTCTCGACGATGTTGGCGAGGCCGCCCTTCTTGTTGCCCGGCGTCGTGTTGGCGCTGCGATCGGCACCGCCGCGTGCGAGATAGGAATCGTACCAATCCATCTCGCGGATCAGTGCGTGGCCGACCTCTTCGTTGATGGCGCGTCGCGTCAACAGCTGGATGGCGTCGCGAACTTCGGTGACTTCGGAGAACATCACCGTGGCGCCGGCGCGGACCAGCAGGTCGGCGGCGAAGCCGACGGCGGGATTGGCGGTGACGCCGGAGAACGCGTCGCTGCCGCCGCATTGCAGGCCGATGACGAGGTCGGAGGCCGGGCAGGTCTGGCGCGTGCGCTTGTTGAGCTCGGCGAGGCGGCGATCGGCCTGCGTCATGATCGCGTCGACGATGGCGCCGAAGCCGTCGAAGGCCTCGTCCTGCATGCGCACGATCGAGTCTTCAGTGCCTTCCGGAAGCAGCCGCTCCGGCGCGAGCTTCTCGCAGCCGAGGCCGACCACCAGGATTTCGCCGCCGAAGTTTGGATTCAGCGCGAGGTTCTGAAGCGTGCGGATCGGCACCACGGCGTCGGGCGCCGTGATCGCGACGCCGCAGCCATAGGCGTGAGTGAGCGCGACGACGTCGTCGACGTTGGGGTACTTCGGCAAGAGCTCGCTCTTGATGCGCTTGATCGCGAATTCGAGCGTGCCCTTCACGCATTGAACCGAGGTCGAGATGCCGAGCACGTTGCGGGTGCCGACCGAGCCGTCGGCGTTGCGATAGCCCTCGAAGGTGTAGCCCTCGAGCGGCGGCAGCGGTGCCGGCACGGCGGTTGAGATTTCCAGCTGGTCGAGGGCAGGGGCTTCGGGCATGTCGATGCGGGCTTCATCGACCCATTCGCCGGCTGCGATCGGCGACTTTGCGGTGCCGATGATCTCGCCGTAACGGACGATCGGCGCGCCCAGGGGAATGTCGACCAGCGCGGTCTTGTGGCCCTGCGGGACGAAGGTCTTCAGCGTCAGGCCGTCGGGAAGCTTGGTGCCGGCAGGCAGGCCGAAATCGTTCACCACGATCGCGACGTTGTCGCGCGCGTTGAGCTTGATGACCCGCGGCTCCTGGTTCACGACCTGCTGGTTCATGCTGGCTCCGTTTCGCTCCATAAGGTGGGCGACGCCCACGCATGGTGTCGTGTCCACCTGTTCGTTTTCTTCGTCCGTCGGTGGGCACGCTTAACATTGCTCACCGTACGATATTCGCGAGTCCGCATCGGCGGGCTCGGTGTACCTCGCCCCGCTTGCGGGGGGAGGTCGGATTGCATCGAAGATGCAATCCGGGTGAGGGGGTACAGGTCTCACCGCGAGCACTTCCCGTGCGGCTGCCCCTCACCCCGACGCTCTCCCCGTGAAGAACGGGGAGAGGGAGTGGACCGCGGATGCGGCCCGGCTGTTAGGTCACGATCGTCAGGCTCACACCGGGTAGGTGTAGGCCGTCTTCACCGTGGTGTAGAACTCGCGTGCGTAGGAGCCCTGCTCGCGGGCGCCGTAGCTCGAGCCTTTGCGGCCGCCGAACGGGACATGGTAGTCGACGCCGGCGGTCGGCAGGTTGACCATTACCATGCCGGCCTCGCTGTTGCGCTTGAAGTGCGAGGCGTATTTCAGGCTGGTGGTGCAGACGCCGGCGGCGAGGCCGAACTCGGTGTCGTTGGAGATCGCCAGTGCCTCGTCGTAGTTCTTGGCGCGGATGACGCAGGCCACCGGTCCAAAAATCTCCTCACGCGCGATGCGCATGTTGTTGTTGGCTTCGGTGAACAGCGCCGGCTGCATGTAGAAGCCGGGAGACTCGCGGTTCAAGAGCTCGCCGCCCCAGGCCAGCTTGGCGCCTTCGTCCTGGCCGATCTTGAGATAGCGCTGGTCCTGCTCGAGCTGGTTGCTATCGACGACCGGGCCGATATGCGTGCCCTGCTTGACGGCGTCGTCGACGACGAGGCCCTTCAGACGTTCGGTCAGTGCTTCGACGAACTTGTCGTGGATGCCCTCGGTGACGATCAGGCGCGAGGACGCCGTGCAGCGCTGGCCGGTCGAGAAATAGGCGCCGTTGGCGGCGGCTTCGACGGCGACCTTGACGTCGGCGTCATCGAGCACGACCAGCGGATTCTTGCCGCCCATCTCGAGCTGGAACTTCTTCATCGGGTTCGACAGCACGCAAGCCTGCGCGATCTTGCGGCCCGTGCCCACCGAACCTGTGAAGGAGATCGCGGCAACGTCCGGGTGCTCGAGCAGCGTCTGGCCGACCACCGAGCCGGAGCCGACGACGAGGTTGAACACGCCGGCGGGAATGCCGGAGCGCGCGATGATCTCGGAGAGCGCATGCGCAGAGCCGGGCACCAGCTCAGCCGGCTTGAACACGACAGTGTTGCCGTAACAGAGCGCGGGCGCGATCTTCCAGGCGGGGATGGCGATCGGGAAATTCCAGGGCGTGATCATGCCGACCACGCCGACCGCCTCGCGGGTGATCTCGACGTCGAGGCCCGGACGCACCGAGGCGCCCTTCTCGCCGGTCAGGCGCAGCGCCTCGCCGGCGAAGAACGCAAAAATCTGGCCGGCGCGGGCGACCTCGCCGATGCCTTCCGGCAGGGTCTTGCCTTCCTCGCGCGCGAGCAGGCGGCCGAGCTCCTCCTTGCGCGACAGGATCTCCGCCGAGATCTTGTTCAGCGCGTCATAGCGCTCCTGCGGGGTCGAGCGCGACCAGGCCGGGAAAGCGGCCTTGGCTGCGGCGATCGCCTTCTCGGTCTGCGCCTTGTCGGCCTTGGCGTATTCGCCGACGACGTCGTTGGTGTTCGAGGGATTGATGTTGCGGGTCACCCCGCTGCCGTCGACCCACTCGCCGGCAATGAAATTCTTGAGGATCGCGTTCATGTTGTTCTCCAGACTTTGCGCGATTGCTCGGACAATCTAACCGATCGCCCCCGTCATCGCACGAGACAGGGGCGCTTGTCGTCGAAGGTCCAGCCGGGGATCAGATACTGCATTGCGACGGCGTCGTCGCGTGCGCCGAGCCCGTGGCTCTTGTACAGCGCGTTGGCCTTTTCGATGGCGTCGCGGTCGACCTCGATGCCGAGCCCGGGTTGCTCCGGGACCGCGATCCGGCCGCCCTTGATCTGCAGCGGCGCCTTGGTCAGCGCCTGGCCGTCCTGCCAGATCCAGTGGGTGTCGATCGCGGTGACCTTGCCCGGGGCGGCCGCGGCGACGTGGGTGAACATCGCCAGCGAAATGTCGAAATGGTTGTTGGAGTGTGAACCCCAGGTCAGGCCGTTGTCCTTGCAGGTCTGGGCGACACGCACCGAGCCCTGCATGGTCCAGAAATGGGGGTCGGCCAGGGGAATGTCGACCGCGCCGAGCCGCAGCGCATGGCTGAGCTGTCGCCAGTCGGTGGCGATCATGTTGGTCGCCGTCGGCAGGCCCGTGGCGCGGCGGAACTCCGCCATGATCTCGCGGCCGGAGAAGCCGGCCTCGGCGCCGCAGGGGTCCTCGGCATAAGCGAGGATGCCGTGCATGTCCTTGCACAGCCGGATCGCCTCATCGAGCGACCAGGCGCCATTCGGATCGAGCGTGACGCGCGCCTGTGGAAAGCGCTTGGCGATGGCGGTCACCGCCTCGATCTCGGCCTCGCCCTTGAGCACGCCGCCCTTGAGCTTGAAGTCGGCAAAGCCGTAGGCGTCATGAGTGGCCTCGGCGAGCCGCACCACAGCTTCGGGCGTCATCGCCTCCTGATGTCGCAGCGTATACCAGCCCTCACGCTCGCCCTCGCCGGTGGCGTAGGGCAGGTCGGTCTTCCTGCGGTCGCCGACGAAGAACAGATAGCCGAGCGCCTCCACCGACGTGCGCTGCTGGCCCTCGCCGAGCAGCGCCGCGACGGGCAGGCCGAGATGCTGGCCGAGCAGGTCGAGAACAGCGGATTCGACGGCTGTCACGGCGTGGATCATCACGCGCAGGTCGAAGGTCTGCTTGCCGCGTCCCCCGGCATCACGGTCCGCGAACGTGGTGCGCATGGTGGCGAGGATGGTGTTGCAGGCGCCGATGCTCTGGCCAACGATCAGGCTCTTCGCATCCTCTAAGGTCTGCCGGATCTTCTCGCCGCCCGGCACCTCGCCGACGCCGGTATGGCCGGAATTGTCGGTCAGGATGACGAGGTTGCGGGTGAAGAACGGTCCATGCGCGCCCGAGAGATTGAGCAGCATGCTGTCACGGCCCGCGACCGGAATGACCTCCATGCCGGTGACGACCGGCGCGCCGGAAATTCTGGTGCTGGTGGCGTCGTGACTCATCATGCTCCTCCGTCGTCGTCTCGTTTTTTCGCTGTCATTCCGGGGCAGCCCGTCAGGGCTGAACCCGGAATCCAGAGATTGGCTTGCGCCGCATCTTGTCCTTCACTTCGAGATTCCGGGTTCAAGGCCTTGCGGCCTTGCCCCGGAATGACGGCTAGATCACTCCGCTGCCTGGCTCACCGCCGCTTTTGGCAGCGCCTTCACCAGCGCGGTCAACTCAGTCATCTCGGCCTCGGTGAGGTCGGTCAGCGGCAGGCGGACCGGGCCGGAATCGCGGCCGATCACCTTCATGCCGGCCTTGATGATCGAGACCGCGTAGCCCTTCTTGCGGTTGCGTATCGCGATCAGCGGCAAAATGAAATCCTTCAATCCGGCATGGATGGTGGCATGGTCGCGCTTGCGCACTGCGGCATAGAAGTTGGTCGCGAACTCCGGCACGAAGTTGAACACTGCCGAGGAGTAGGTGGTCACGCCCATGTCGAGATAGGGCAGGGCGAAGGTCTCGGCGGTCGGCAGGCCGCCGATATAGGTCAGGCGGTCGCCCATCTTGCTGTAGACGCGGGTCATCAGCTCGATGTCGCCGATGCCGTCCTTGTAGCCGACCAGGTTCGGGCAGCGCTCGCACAGCCGCGCCAGGGTGTCCGGCTGCAGGATGGCGTTGTCGCGATTGTAGACGATGACGCCGATCTTCACCGATTTGCAGATCGCCTCGACATGGGCGGCGAGGCCCTCCTGCTCGGCATGCATCAGATAGGGCGGCAGAAGCAGCAGGCCGTCGGCGCCGGCCTTCTCCGCGCCAACAGCGATCTCGCGCGCGATCGCGGTGCCGTAGCCGGTGCCTGCCAGCACGGGCACGCGGCCGCGGGTCTCCTCGACCGCGACCTTGACCACCTCGGGCACCTCGGCCGCGGTGAGCGAGAAGAACTCGCCGGTGCCGCCGGCGGCGAACAGGCCCGCGACCTCGTAGCCGCACAGCCAGTCCATGTTGGCGCGATAGGTGGCCTCGTCGAACGAATAGTCGGCTTTGAACGGCGTCACGGGAAAGGAGAGCAGGCCGCTGCCGATCTTCGCAGCCATTTCCTTCGGGGTCATCTTGCTCATCGCGCGGGTCCTTCACGAATGTCCTTGGGAACGGACGCGGCAGGCGCCGGCGCGCATTCCCCCGGCGATGTCGTAGGACCAAGTTCGATGCCGGTCCAAGCTAATGACGGTATCGATTGATACGGATCGGATATCAATCCTCGGCCTGCTGGACAGCCAGGTTGCCGGCGAGATCGACCAGCGCCGGCAGCAGCGGATTGTCGTGATCGCGCCGCCAGACCAGGAACAGCTCGGCCGGCGTCGGGTTGCGCAGCTTCAGCGGACGCAGTCTGACGTCGGCGATCTTCAGGCTGGAGGCGGCTTCCGGCACGATGGCCAGGCCGAGGCCCGCGCGCACCATGGCCAGGATGGAGTGAATCTGGCTGAGGTGCTGGACGTAGCGCGGGAGCACCTCGGCGCGCATGAATTGCGACACCAGCAAATCGTGGAAATAGCGCGCCTCGGTCTGCGAATACATGACGAACGGCTGGCCGTCGAAATCGCGGATCGACACGCTCTCGGCGGAGGCGAGGCGGTGCCGGCGCGGCAGCGCGGCACAGAGCGGCTCGGCGACGACGCGGCGGGTGGCGAATTCGGGGCGCGCGATCGGGGGACGCAGCAGGCCGGCGTCGATCTGGCCGGAGGCCAGCGCTTCGATCTGGTCGCCCGAGACCATCTCCTTCAGCGACAGATCGGCCTCGGGCAGCTCGCTGCGGCAGGCGGCGACGAGGTCGGGCAGGAAACTGTAGGCGGCCGCTGCCGTGAAGCCGATCTTGAGCGAGCCGCTCTTGCCGCTGGCGATGCGCTGCGCCACCTGCGCCGCGCTCTCGGCCATCTTCAGGATGCGCCGCGCCTCCGGGAGGAAGCTGCGCCCGGCCGGCGTCAGCTTCACCGAGCGGCTGGTGCGCTCGAGCAGCACCGCGTCGATGATGTGCTCCAGCACCTGGATCTGCCGCGACAGCGGCGGCTGCGTCATGTTCAGCCGGACGGCGGCGCGGCCGAAATGCAGCTCCTCGGCCACGGTGACGAAGCAGCGCAGCTGGTTGAGGTCGAACATCGATGCATCCGAGGTATGAATGGGGTGGGTGATGTGGGTGTAGTAGCATCGATCGGGTAGGGTGGGAACGGCTTCAACGGCTGTCTGGATGGTGCCGGACTGCATCAGCAACCTCGGTCGTCGTCCCGGCGAACGCCGGGACCCATAATCACAGGGAGAACTTTGAGGCACCCTGGTCATAATCAGCTCGCGCTTCACGCCTGCTGCGGCGTATGGATCCCGGATCAGCGCATCGCCGCGCTGGCGCGCGTCGATGCTTGTCCGGGACGACGACAGTGGGCGTGGCGGGCTCACGGCTTCAAGTAGCTAGCGGCAGGTGAGAGACACGTCCTCGCGTTCCCGCGGCACATCATGCCCGAGTCTTGCGATCAGTTCGCCCTCGCAAACAGTGCAGAGGGCGCAGGGAATGCCGGGTGAGGGCCTCACCCATGGCCCGCCTGCGAAAAAAATGCAGGCGGCAGGTACCACAGGCAAAGCCGAACACGCCGGCATTCCCTGCGCGATGGTCTTCACGCTTATACGCAGTCTCCCTGGTGCACCGGCTTGTTGGCCACCATGCCGCGACAAGGCTTGCGCCTTGCGCTGTCGACACCAGCTTCGGGGTGTCAGGACGCTGCGACTTCACGTCCGCGATCGATCGTTCGTCCGCGCCCTCGTTGCCGAAGACGCTGCGATCCCTCGCGGCCACCGCATCCCCGCCTCGCGTGTCGTGACGATCGCGCGCAACGCCCCTCTGCGGTGAGGCGGGATGCGGGGAGATAATCATGAATTCCGTAAAAGCGCAAGAGATTTATTTTTTTTAGAAGTCTGGGCGACCCGCCCCGCGAAGGGTTCGAGTGATCCGCGGGCTCTCTCCTCCGTCATTCCGGGGCGCGCGCAGCGCGAGCCCGGAATCCATCGTGCGGCAGAACGTGCGGCGAAATGGATTCCGGGCTCGCGCTGCGCGCGCCCCGGAATGACCGCGGAGTTTGAGGCGCTGACTGCGCTCCCTATCGGCAATGAAGACGCGCAAAAAAAAACGGCGGCCCGAGGCCGCCGTTCAAGTCGAGACCACGCAAGGGGGCGTGGTGCTCAGGAGGCTCGGAGTTCGACGCGCTGGATGCGGCCGACGATGAAGAGATAGGCGAAGGCTGCCACCAGCGCGTTGAGGCCGACGAACACCAGCGCGCCGTTGAACGAGCCGGTGGCCGACAGGATGTAGCCGATCACGATCGGCGTGGTGATGCTGGAGAGGTTGCCGAAGGTGTTGAACAGCCCGCCGGAGACGCCGCCGGCCTCCTTTGGCGAGGTGTCGGAGACCACCGCCCAGCCGAGCGCGCCGATGCCCTTGCCGAAGAAGGCGAGCGCCATCAGGCCGACCACGAGCGCCTGGCCGTCGACATAGTTGCAGCCGATGATCGCCATCGAGAGCAGCATGCCGCCGACGATCGGGATCTTGCGTGCCAGGGTCAGCGATCCCGTCTTGCGCAGGATGGCGTCGGAGATGAAGCCGCCGAGCACGCCGCCGATGAAGCCGCACAGCGCGGGCAGCGTGGCGACGAAGCCCGCCTGCAGGATCGACAGGCCACGCTCCTTGACCAGGTAGACCGGAAACCAGGTCAGGAAGAAATAGGTCAACGTGTTGATGCAGTACTGGCCGATATAGACGCCGAGCATCATCCGGTTCGACAACAGCTGTCCGACATGCGACCAGGTCGGGCCGCCGGTTGCAGCCTTGCCCTCGCGCGCGCCTTCCATGTCGACCAGCGCGCCGCCGTCCTTGATGTAGTCGAGCTCGGCCTGGTTGACATCAGGATGCTCCTTCGGGCCGTACATGGTCTTGATCCAGACCAGTCCCATGATGACGCCGAGCGCGCCCATGACCGTAAAGACGTGGCGCCAGCCGAATTGATGCGCGATCCAGCCCATCAGTGGCGCGAAGATCACCGTCGCGAAATATTGCCCGGAGTTGAAGAAGGCCGAGGCGGTGCCGCGCTCGCTGCTCGGAAACCAGGAGGCGACGATGCGGGCATTGGCCGGGAAGCTCGGCGCCTCGGCGAGGCCGACCAGGAAGCGCAGTGCGAACAGCGCGGTGACGGCGGCGGCGCCGGAGAAGAAGCCGATCCAGCCCTGCATCATGGTGAAGAGGGACCAGACGACGATGCTGCATGCATAGACCCAGCGCGAGCCGAAGCGGTCGAGCAGCCAGCCGCCCGGCACCTGCGCGAGCACATAGGACCAGCCGAAGGCCGAAAACACATAGCCCATCGCGACCGAATCGAGGTGCAACTCCTTGGAAAGCGCGGGCCCTGCAATCGACAGCGTGGCGCGGTCGGCGTAGTTCACGGTGGTGACCAGGAATAGCATGGTCACGATGAACAGCCGCACGCGCGATCGGCGCAATTCGGCCGTGGTTACGATTGCGCTCATGCGCACCACCTCTCTTGTACGTTCCTCGCGGACTGTCCTAGAGGAGATGCAGGGTTGCGGTCCAAACCGAAGCCTGTATCGATCGATGCGAATTTTGGATCGATGCTGGCCTCTGCATGCGGCGGCCGGCAAATCGCGGTTGCGACGTCCGGCCTTTTTCTGCCGCGCCATGCATGAGCTGATCAGGCTTGCACGCTCAGGTTTTGCCGAGGTCTCGGCGCATTTGCGATGATCGCTGCCGCAACCGGCCGAATGGCAGGTGGAGTTCTCCTCACATCCACCGCGCCCCATGCGCCGGATCGCCTTGATCCCGGCGAACTCGCTGCTGACAACATACGAAGCGCAGCGATCCGTTCCGCCCGCTGGGAATTGCGCGCCCGGAACGATGGAGATGCAAACCATCTGTGCTTGTATCCACCGCTGCTGCATGCACAATCGCTTGCGCAAAGCGAACAGGAGCTACGACGCGTGAAGGCCGTCTACACCGAGCTGCACCGCAGCCACGATCCGCAATTCTATCTGGTGCGCGGCGTGGTCAAGCGCACCACCGAGCAGCCCGAGCGGGCGGATCGTCTGCTTGCGGGAGTCAAGGCCGGCAATCACGAATTGGTGGCACCGACGCTGTTCGGCCAGGAGGCCCGCGCGCGCGTGCACAGCCCGGAATATCTCAACTTCCTGGAGGAGGCCTGGGACGCCTGGGCCGCGCTCGGCGACGCCGGCGCGGAGATGATTCCGAACATTCACCCGGTGCGCAACGCGGCGACCTATCCCAGTCACATCGTCGGACGGCTGGGCTGGCACACCACCGACACGTCGGCGCCGATCGGGCCGGGGACATGGGCCGGCGCCTGCGCCGCCACGGATGTCGCGGCGACCGCGGCCCAGCTGCTGCTCGATGGCGAGGATGCGGCGTATGCGTTGTGCCGGCCTCCCGGGCACCATGCCTATCGCGACATCGCGTCGGGCTTCTGCTTCATGAACAATTCGGCCATCGCGGCGGCGCATCTGCGCCAGCGCCACGAGCGCGTCGCGATCCTCGATGTCGACGTCCATCACGGCAACGGCACGCAGGGCATCTTCTACGATCGCTCCGACGTGCTCACCATTTCGATCCATGCGGACCCGACGCACTATTACCCGTTCGTGTGGGGCTATGCGCATGAGCGCGGCGCCGGCGCAGGCCTGGGCGCGAACCTCAACATTCCCTTAGCCCTGAAGAGCGGCGACGACACCTACCTCAAGGCCTTCGAGACCGCGGCGAAGACCATCCATGCCTTCGCGCCCGGCGCGCTCGTCGTGGCGCTCGGCCTCGATGCCTCCGAGCACGATCCGCTCAAGGGCCTCTCGGTGACGACGCCGGGCTTCCGCCGCATCGGCGGCGCCATCGCGCGGCTCGGCCTGCCCACGGTGTTCGTGCAGGAAGGCGGCTATCTCTCCGATATTCTCGGCCAGAACCTGACCGCGGTGCTCGGCGGGTTCGAAGCGGCGCGGTGAGTGCCGTGCTTACCAGCTCACCGCCATGAGCCCGCGAAGCTACGGGGGGTGATCGGGACGTCGGCAGCCGCCCGGAGTTCCACGGATGGCGAAAGTACAGACTTCCTTAAGGTGGTCCATCGCGACAATGCGGCGCGTTCTGGCCATGGGGCCGCTTCAACGGAGAATGCGGACATGCAGATGCCGATGGCGCTCGGGTTGCGATGGATGGGCGGCGGCGCCGCCGGGACTGATCGGTGAATCGTGGCCGACATCATCAAATTCCCGACGGTGCTGCGCGCCGCGCAGGCGGACATCGCGCTCGCCGTGTCGGTCGGGATCCAGCTGGTGCAGCTCAAGCGCACGCTGGAATCGTGGCGGCAGATTCTGCACCGGCTGGATCAGCTGGCGCAGCCTGACGACGCCGGCCAGCTGAGCGAGCAGTCGCGGCATATCCGCGAGCTGATGGCCGACGCCGAACGCGCCATCGCCCATTTCCAGGCTTGCGAGGGCGCGGCCTCCGACGGGAATCGCGCTCCGGACTAACTCGCCAGCGCCTGCGGCGCCGGCGATGCCAGCTCCCGCTCTGCCGTGCGGACGATATCCATCGTGCGCACGACGCTGGCCGGATTGACGCTGATGGAGTCGATGCCGAGCCCGGCGAGATAGCGCGCGACCTCCGGATAATTGGCCGGCGCCTCGCCGCAGATGCCGACATGGCGATGGTTGCGATGCGCGCCTTCGACCGCGAGCTTCAGCATCGCCAGCAGGCCGGGATCGCGCTCGTCGAAGTCGAACGCGACGATGTCGGAATCGCGATCGACGCCGAGCGTGAGCTGGGTGAGATCGTTGGAGCCGATCGAGAAGCCGTCGAAATGCCTTGCGAACTCGTCGATCAGGATCACGTTGTTCGGGATCTCGCACATCATGTAGATCTCGAGTCCGTTCTCGCCGCGGACCAGGCCGTGTCCGGCCATCGCCGCGATCACCTTGCGCGCCTCCTCGACGCGGCGGCAGAACGGGATCATGATCTTCAGGTTGGACAGGCCCATCCCGTCGCGCACGCGCTTCAAGGCCGCGCATTCCAGCGCGAAGCCGGCGGCATAGGCCGGATGTGCGTAGCGCGAGGCGCCGCGGAAGCCGAGCATGGGGTTCTCTTCCTTGGGCTCGAAGTCGCGGCCACCGATCAGGCTGGCATATTCGTTGGTCTTGAAATCGGACAGGCGCACGATCACCGGACGCGGGTAGAACGCGGCGGCGATGGTGCCGACGCCCTCCGACAGCCGTTCGACGAAGAAGTCGGCGGGCTTCTTGTAGCGCGCGGTCAGGCGCTTGATGGTCGCGCGGTCCTTTGCCGAATTCACCTTGTCAGGCGCGGCCAGCGCCATCGGATGGATGCCGATCGACTGGTTGATGATGAACTCCATGCGCGCCAGGCCGACGCCGTCGTTCGGGAGAGCCGCGGTTTTGAAGGCAAGCTCGGGATTGCCGAGATTGACCATGATCTCGGTCCGCGGCTTGTCGAGCTCGTCGATCGCGAGGCGCTCGACCTCGAACGGCAGGGCGCCGTCATAGACATGGCCGACATCGCCTTCGGCGCAACACACCGTGACGGCCGTTCCGGTCTTTGCGCGCTTGCTGAAGTCTTCGGTTCCGACCACCGCGGGAACGCCGAGCTCGCGGGCGATGATCGCGGCATGACAGGTGCGTCCGCCATGATCGGTGACGATCGCGGCGGCCGTCTTCATGACAGGCTCCCAGTCCGGGCTGGTCGAGGCCGCCACCAGCACCTCGCCGGGCCGGAAGGCGCTCAGATCCTTGGCCGTGCGGATCAGGCGGATCTTGCCGGCGGCGATCTTTTCGCCGACGGCGCGGCCGGTCGCCAGTACCTTGCCGCTCTTCTTCAGCGCGAAGGTCTCGATCGCCTCCGGCCGCCGCTGCGACGCCACCGTCTCGGGGCGCGCCTGGATGATGTAGAGCGCGCCGTCGCGGCCGTCCTTCGCCCATTCGATATCCATCGGGGTCGGTCGGCCCGCCTTCTGCGAGTAGTGCTGCTCGACCGTGATGGTGGCCTGCGCCAGCTCCAGCACGTCGGAATCACCGATGCAGAATTTGGCCCGGTCGGCCGGCGGCGTCGCCTCCGTGCGCGTCGGCGCGCCGCGCGCGCCCGCCTTGGCGTAGACCATGCGCTTGTCCTTGGCGCCGAGCCGGCGCGACAGCACGCTGCGAAAGCCCGCGGCGAAGGTCGGCTTGTGGACGTAGAACTCGTCCGGGTCGACCGTGCCCTGCACGATGGTCTCGCCGAGACCATAGACGCCGGTGATGAAGGCGACGTCGCGAAAGCCGCTCTCGGTGTCGAGCGAGAACATCACGCCGCTGGCCGCGAGATCCGAACGCACCATCTTCATGACCGCGACCGACAGCGCGACCTTGTCGTGCGCAAAGCCGTTGTCGATGCGGTAGGAGATCGCGCGATCCGTGTAGAGCGAGGCGAAGCAGCGGCGACAGGTCTCGAACAGATCCTTCGGCCCGCGGATGTTGAGGAAGCTCTCGTGCTGACCCGCGAAGCTGGCATTCGGCAGGTCCTCGGCCGTGGCCGAGCTGCGCACCGCGACGGCGACGCCGCGGCCATATTCCTGCTCCAGCTGCTTGTAGGCCTTGGTGACCTCGCGCCGCAGGTCGTCGCGGTCGGTCGCCGCGAACACGATCGCGCGGGCCTTCGCCGCGCGCCTGGCAAGATCGGCGATGCGGCGCTTGTCGAGGCCGTCGAGCAGCTTGCGCAGCTCGTCGTCGGCGCCGGTTGCGCGCAGCGCGTCGCGATAGCTCGCGGCCGTCAGCGCAAAGCCGTTGGGCACCCGCACGCCCTGCGGTGCCAGCGCCGAATAGAGCTCGCCGAGCGAGGCGGTCTTGCCGCCGACCTCCGGCACGTCCTCGATGCGAAGGTCCTTGAACCAGCGGATGTAGCCGGATGCCGTCATGACGTGTCTCCCGCACTGCAAAGCTCAGTTTGTCCTGCCGCGCGGCGCCGGCCTTGCGCAAGATCAAGCGGGATGGGGCCGCGGCTCCTTAGATGATTCCATGACAGAAGTTCCCCAGCGGCAACCGTTCGCTGCCGATGAACCCGACGATCTCCGACCCGCTGAGATGGCCGACGACGAGAACGAGGACGGCGATCGGCAGTGGTCGCGCTTCTGGCTGACCGCGCGGAACTTCTGGCGCGGATGGGCGGCCTGGCGCGTGTGGCTGCTGTGCGCGGTGCTGGTCGGCATCGTCGTGCTGCAGCTCTATGTCCAGTTTCGCTTCAACTATTGGAACAGGGATTTCTTCGACGCGCTGGAGAGCCGCGATCCGGCGCGGCTGCGTCACCAGGCGATTCTGCTCGTCCCGTTATGTGCCGCGAGCGTCGTGCTGGCGGTCGCCTCGGTGTGGGGCCGCATGGCGATGCAGCGCAACTGGCGGCAATGGATGGCGGCCAAGGTGATCGACTATTGGGTCGAGAACGACCGCTACGCGCGGCTCGCCACGGTGCAGGGGGGGCAGAAGATTCCCGAATACCGGATCGCCGAGGACGTCCGCATCGCCACCGACGCGCCGGTCGATTTCGCCGTCAACCTGATCTCGTCGGTGCTGACCGCGATCATCTTCGTGCAGGTGCTGTGGCAGGTCGGCGGCCCCATCAGCTTTGCGGTCGCGGGAATCCAGCTGTGGATTCCCGGCTATCTGGTGGTCAGCGTCGCCGTCTATTCCGGGCTCGTCACCGGCGCGATGCTGTGGGTGGGCCGGCCGCTGACGCACGTCATCCAGGTCAAGAACCAGGCCGAGTCGGAGCTGATCACGGCGGCGCATCTGCTGCGCGACATCGGCGAAGGCGTCACGTCGAAGCGGGAGGAGCGCAGCGTCATCGCCGGGCTGTGGCTGGCGCTCGATCGCGCCATCCGGCAGTGGAAGCGGCTGTGCTGGCAGCTCATGCGCACGACGCTGGTCTCGCACACCAACAGCCTGCTCGCGCCGATCATCGGGCTGGTGCTGTGCGCGCCGAAATTCCTCGGCGGTGAGATGACGCTCGGCGAACTGACGCAGGCTGCGGCCGCGTTCACGCTGGTGCAGGGCTCGTTCAACTGGCTGGTCGACAATTACAGCCGGGTCGCCGACTGGATGTCGTCGCTGGAGCGCGTCGGCGGCCTGCTGCTGTCGCTCGACCGGCTCAACGGGGATGTGGAGACGGAGGTCACGCCGTCTCGAGCCGCACGTCAGCCAGCAGACGGCTGACATCGGCGGGGTCGCACAGCGCCGTCCCGGTGCGCAGCAGCGCGGCGGCCCCGGCGGCGACGGCGAAGCGAAACGCGTCCTCGAGCGGCTCGCTCGCGGCAAGCTTCGCCACCAGCGCGCCGAGAAAGCTGTCGCCGGCGCCGACGGCATTGACCGGCACCATCGTCAGCGGCTGGGCACGCAGCACGCGCTCGGGCGTGACGAGCAGCGCGCCGAGATGACCCATGGTCAGGGCGATCATTCCGACCTTGCCGTTCATGATCAGGATGCGGGCGGCCTGCTCCCACGCGGTCGCGTCCGACGGCTCGCCGCCGACGAGGTCGCGCATCTCGTGCAGCGACGGCTTGATCAGATCGACGCCGCCGGCAACGGCCGCGGCCAGCGCCGGGCCCGACGTATCCAGGATGAATTGCGCGCCGCGCGCTCGTGCGACCGCGGCCAAGCGGGCGTAGTAGTCGGCCGGCACGCCGCGCGGCAGGCTGCCGCTGCCGACCACGAAGCGCGGAAACGGATCGAGCCCGCCGAGCAGCGCGAGACCCGCCTGCCACTCGGGCTCGGTCAGCGCAGGCCCGGGCAGGATGAAGCGATAGGGCTGGCCGGTCGCGCGCTCCTGCACGAAGAAGTCCTCGCGCGTGTCCTCGGCCGTGGTCCAGGTCAGGCTGCTGACGCCTTCCGTGTCGACGAGCTGCCTCAGCAGCACGCCGGTCGGTCCGCCCACCGGATAGAGCGCGGCGACATCGCCGCCGAGACGGGTGATGACGCGGGCGACGTTGATGCCGCCGCCGCCGGGATCACGCCGCTGCGTCGTGCCGCGCAGCTTGGCCACCGGCACGATTCGCTCGACGGTCGTCGAGACGTCGACGGCCGGGTTCGGCGTGATCGTGACGATGTCGCTCATGGGATGTCAGTGCGTGGACGCGCCGCCGCTCGCGGTGATGCCGGACTCATGGAACGATTTGAGGCCGAGGAAGCTGATGTCGGGCTTGGTGACGAGATGCACGGGGATCGGCCGCAGATAGCTGTCATAGCGCCCCTTGCTCTCGAACTGCCTGCGGAAATCGGATTTTGCAAAATAGTCCGGAAAACGCGGCGGGATGCCGCCGGCGATGTAGACGCCGCCACGGGCGCAGAAGGTCAGCGCGAGATTGCCGGCGACGGCACCGAGCCAGGCGCAGAACATGTCGAGCGTGGCGCGGCAGGTGGCGCAGCTGCCGTCGAGCGCGGCGTGGGTGATCGCGGCAGCATCGCGCGATGGCACCGTGACGCCGTCGACGGCGGCGACCGCCCGGTAGACGTTCTCGAGCCCCATGCCGGACAAGGCGCGCTCGATCGAGACATGGCCGAAGCGCTCGCGCATCTTCGCCAGCACCAGAGCCTCGCGCGCCGTCGTCGCCGGCAGGGTCGCGTGACCCGCCTCGGTGACGGCCACCGTGGGGCGGCCGTCGCCGGGCAGATAGCAGGCCGCACCAAAACCGGTGCCCGGGCCGATCACCAGCATCGGCGCGCCGTCGACTGCCGCGCTGCCGCCGAGCGGAAACAGATCGTCCGGATGCAGCGCGGGCAGGGACCAGCCCACCGCCTCGAAATCGTTGAGGAGCTTTGCCGAGCGCAGATTGAACCGGGCGGCCAGCTCGGCGCCGTCGATGACCCAGGTCGAGTTGGTCAGCATGCCGCGATTGCGCTCGATCGGGCCGGCGATGTCGAGCACGGCCGTGGACGGCGCGCCGCCGGCCGCGTTGCGCGCCAGGAAATCGGCGATCGCGTCGGTGATGGTCGGGAAGTCCGCGACCTTCAGGTGCGCGACGTCTCCGATCGTGCTGCCGTCGAGCAGCGCGAAGCGCGCATTGGTGCCGCCGATGTCTCCCAGAAGAACGCGATCGCTCATTCCTTTAGCCGCTTTCCGTCCATTTGTGCGGCTCGGCAGCGTGCGCCAGGGCCCGCCGAGCCGCAATCATCTCCGCATACCATCGCGCCGATGCCTTGGGAATGCGGCGCTGCGTGGCGTGGTCGACATAGACAATGCCGAAACGCTGCGAATAGCCTGCCCCCCATTCAAAATTATCCAAGAGCGACCACACGAAATAGCCGCGCACGTCGGCGCCCGCTCGGATCGCCTGTTCCATGGCCGCCGTATAGGCCTTGAGGTAGCTGGTCCGGTCGTCGTCCTGGATGTGGCCGGAGGCATCGATCACGTCGTTCGCCGCGGTGCCGTTCTCCAGCACGTAGATCGGCAGGTGGAACCGCTGGTGGATGTCCAGCAGCGTGTCGCGGAACGCCTCGGGCACGACCGGCCAGCCGATCGTGCTGCGCGGCACGGTCTCCGGCGCCGGGCCGAAGCTGGCGCCGATCAGGTTGGTGCCGTCCCTGACGTAATGCGGCGAGTAGTGATTGAGCCCGAACCAGTCGACCGGCCGGGCGATCTGCGCCATGTCGCCGGGCGCGATATAAGGCGAAATCGCGTCGAGCAGCTCCGGCGGGTAGCTGGCAAAGGCTTGCGGGAACGGAAAGGCGTCGTTCCAATAGGCCGCGAGCCGCAGGGCCGCCGCAGCGTCGGCGGGACTGCTCGTGCAGGGATAGCAGGGCTGGCGGTTGTGAATCGCGCCGATGGAGGCGCCGGCCACGTCTCTGCGCAGCACATCGACGGCGCGGCCATGGCTGAGATTGACGTGGTGGATCGCCTTGTGCAGCGCCGCCTTGTCGGCGATTCCCGGCGCATGCCATCCGAGGCCGTAGCCGAACAGCGTGAACACGCAGGGCTCGTTGAAGGTTGCAAAGCGCTTGACACGGTCGCCATAGCGCCGCGCCACCAGCGCGGCGTAGTCGGCGAACCAGCCGGCGATGTCGCGGTTCTGCCAGCCGCCGAGCGCCTCGAGCGCCTGCGGCAGGTCCCAATGATAGAGGCAGAGCCACGGCTCTATCTCCGCGGCCAACAACGTGTCGATCAGGCGGTCGTAGAAGGCAAGACCGGCTTCGTTGGCAGCGCCTCGTCCCTGCGGCAGCAGCCGCGGCCAGGCGGTCGAAAACCGGTACGCGTTCAGGCCGAGGTCGCGCATCAGCGCAACGTCCTCAGCGAAGCGGTGGTAGTGATCGCAGGCGGTCTCCGCGGTGTCGTTGGTCTTGATCCGGCCGGGGACGTGCAAATAGACATCCCAGATGCTGTCGGCGCGACCGTCGAGATGGGCGGCGCCCTCGATCTGAAAGGCCGAGGTCGACGCGCCCCAGAGGAAGCTCGGACGGTTGGTCATGACGTGAGGCGTCCTGCTCGGTTGCGCTGGATCGCATGATGCAGGTTGCAGGCCGCCGGCCGTTGACCGGGATCAAGCCGGCGCTGCCATGGGCCGTCAGGGCGGTGCCCTGCGCCGGCGAGGGACGATCATGCAGGCAACGGGCTTGCATCAGAACCGAAAGCTGTGGAACGTGCGGCCGCCGAAAACGGGAGTCCCGGCGCGAATGAGCGTGTTTCTGCTGCGGCGATGCCTGACCTTGCTCGCGACCCTGGTCGGCGCGTCGTTGATCATTTTCCTGGTGCTCGACGCCCTGCCGGGCAACGCCGCCCAGATGCTGATGGGCGCGGATGCCTCGCCCGACGCGGTCAGGGCGCTCACGGTCAAGCTCGGGCTCGATCAGCCGCTGGCGCTGCGCTATCTGCACTGGCTGGGCGGCCTGGTGAGCGGCAATCTCGGCAACAGCTACGCCTATGGCACGCCGGTGGCCGAGCTGATCGGTGAGCGGCTGACGATGACCATTCCGCTCGCGATCCTGGCGATGGGGCTGACCACCGTGCTGGCGCTGGCGGCCGGCATCTACACCGCCGCCAATCACAACCGGGTCGGCGATGTCGGCGTGATGTCGCTGACCCAGATCGGCATCGCCTTGCCGAACTTCTGGTTCGCGATCCTGCTGATCCTGCTGTTCGCGGTGAAGCTGCAATGGCTGTCGGCCGGCGGCTTCCCCGGCTGGGAGGACGGCATCTGGCCCGGCTTGCGCTCGCTGTTGCTGCCGGCGGTGGCGCTCGCGGTGGTGCAGGCCGCGATCCTGGCGCGGGTGACGCGCTCGGCCGTGCTCGACGTGCTGCGCGAGGATTTCGTCCGCACCGCGCGCGCCAAGGGCCTGACGAAACGCGAGGTGCTGTGGCAGCACGTGCTGCGCAACGCGATGATCCCGGTGCTGACGGTGATGGGCCTGCAATTCGCCAATCTGCTGGCCGGCACGATCGTCATCGAGAACGTGTTCTATCTGCCGGGTCTTGGGCGTCTCATCTTCCAGTCGATCGCCAATCGCGATCTCATCGTGGTCCGCAACTGCGTGATGCTGCTGGCGGCGATGGTCATCGTCGTCAACTTCGTGGTCGACGTGCTCTACGCGGTGATCGATCCGCGCATCAAGGTGCACGAGCTGTGAGGTCGTCGGTGATCGTGCAAGCGGGCGCTGCGGCTGCGCCGAACGCGTTCTGGCGGCGCGCGCTGCGCCATCGCAGCTTCGTCATGGGCAGTCTGCTCTGCCTGCTGGTGCTCGGCGCCGCGCTGTTGTCGCTGGTCTGGACGCCGTGGTCGGCCTATGAGATCGACGTCGCATCGAAGCTGCGGCCGCCGTCGGCGGCGCATTGGCTCGGCACCGACGTGCTCGGCCGCGACATCGTCTCGCTGCTGCTGGTCGGCGCGCGCGCGACCATTCTGGTCGGCATCATCGCGGTCGGCATCGGCCTCACCTGCGGCGTCTGCCTCGGGCTGATCGCCGCCGCACGGCGCGGCTGGACCGAGGAGCTGATCATGCGCTTCAGCGACTTCACCTTCGCCTTTCCCGCGGTGCTGTCGGCGATCATGCTGGCGGCGGTGATCGGGCCGGGCATGGTGACCTCGATCACCGCCATCGGCATCTTCCAGATCCCGGTGTTCGTGCGCGTCACCCGCGGCTCGGCCGGCGCGATCTGGGCGCGCGAGTTCATCCTGGCGGCACGCGCCGCCGGCAAGGGCCGCGTCCGCATCACCATCGAGCACGTGCTGCCGAACATCCTGTCGATCCTGATCGTGCAGGCGACGATCCAGTTCGCGCTCGCGATCCTGGCGGAAGCCGCGCTGTCCTATCTTGGCCTGGGCACGCAGCCGCCGCAGCCGTCCTGGGGGCGCATGCTGAACGACGCGCAGACCCTGCTGTTCCAGTCGCCGAGCCTTGCGGTGTATCCGGGCGCCGCGATTGCGCTGGCCGTGCTCGGCCTCAATCTGCTCGGCGACGGTCTGCGCGACCTGCTCGATCCCCGGCTGGCGAGGCAGCGATGATGGCCGGCGATGCGCCTCTGCTCGATGTCGCCGATCTCGGCATTCAGCTCACCACCAGTCGCGGCCCGGCCAAGGCGGTGCGCGAGGTCTCCTTCACGCTCCGGCGCGGCGAGACGCTCGGCATCGTCGGCGAATCCGGCTGCGGCAAGTCGATCACGGCGCTGGCGCTGCTCGGACTGCTGCCGGACAGCGCCGTCGTCGGCGGCAGCATCAGGCTCGATGGCCGCGAGCTGGTCGGTCTCGCTGATGCCGACTATTGCAAGCTGCGCGGCAACCGTATCAGCATGATCTTCCAGGAGCCGATGACCGCGCTCAACCCGATGCACACGATCGGCCACCAGGTGGCGGAGCCGCTTTTGCGGCACACCGGCTGCTCGGCGACGGAGGCAAAGCGGCAGGCGATCGCGCTGCTCGACCGCGTCGGACTGCCCGATGCGGCCCGGCGCTACGACGCCTATCCGCATCAGTTCTCCGGCGGCCAGCGCCAGCGCGTCACCATCGCGATGGCGCTCGCCTGCAGTCCCGACGTGCTGATTGCCGACGAGCCGACCACCGCGCTCGATGTCACCATCCAGCGCCAGATCCTCGATCTCATCGCCGATCTCGTCGCCGAGCGTGGCATGGCGATGATCCTGATCTCGCACGATCTCGGCGTCATCGCCGAGAACGTCCAGCGCATGATCGTGATGTATGGCGGCACGGTGGTGGAGAGCGGCACGACCGATGCCGTGTTCTCGCGTATGGGGCATCCCTACACCCAGGGCCTGTTCCGGGCGCGGCCGCGGCTCGGCGCCCGCAGGGGCACGCGGCTCGCGACCATCGCGGGCACCGTGCCGGAACTCGCCGATCTGCCGACCGGCTGTCCGTTCGCCGATCGCTGCACGCTGGTCGTCGATGCCTGCCGCGTGGCGCTGCCGTCGCTGAGCGAGATCGGCGCCGGGCACGGCGTCCGCTGCATCCGCACCGATGCCGCTCTCGCGCGTGACCCGGCAGGAATGATCGCTTGAGCACCGCGGCGCAGATGTCGGCGGCGACGCCGCTGCTCGAGGTCAGGGATCTCGTGCAGCGCTACACGCTGCCGCGCGAGAGTCTGCTGCGGTCGCCCGGCGAGGTGCTCGCGCTGAACGGCGTGTCGCTGTCGTTGATGGCGGGCCAGAGCCTCGGCATCGTCGGCGAGTCCGGCTCCGGCAAGTCGACCCTGGCGCGGCTGATCATGGCGCTGGAGACGCCGTCATCGGGATCGGTGCTGATGGCCGGACGCGATCTCCATCGTCTTTCGGCGGATGAGTTGCGCCGCGCCCGCCGCGACTTCCAGATGGTGTTCCAGGACCCGTATGGGTCGCTCGATCCGCGCCAGACCGTCGCCCGCATCGTCGCGGAGCCGCTGACAGCCCTGGAAAAGCCGGACCGCGAAACCTTGCGCGCGAGGGTCGCCGGCGTGCTGCGTCAGGTCGGGTTGCGCGACGCCGACATCGACAAATATCCGCACGAATTCTCCGGCGGCCAGCGCCAGCGCATCGCGATCGCGCGCGCGCTGATCACCCAGCCGAAACTGATCGTCGCAGACGAGCCGGTCAGCGCGCTCGACGTCTCGGTCCAGGCGCAGGTGCTCAACCTGATGCAGGATCTGCAGGAGCAGTTCGGCCTCAGCTACGTGCTGATCAGCCACGATCTCGCCGTCGTCGACTATCTCTGCGACGAGGTGGCCGTGATGTATCTCGGCCGCATCGTCGAGCGGGGGCGGCCGGAGGATCTGTTCGGGCAATGCGCGCATCCGTATACGCGCGCGCTCCTGGACGTGGTGCCGCGGGCGCAGGCGGGCGCGGTCAGGCGTCGCGGCGAGAGCGTCGCGATCGCCTCGCAATCCTTCGGCTCGGCGGGATGCGCCTATGCGCCGCGCTGTCCGCTCGCCGATGCGCATTGCCGGGAGCTCGCTCCCGCCCTGCGGGCGCTCACGGCACATCATTCTGCGGCCTGCCACAAGGCGGAGAGCGTGATGGCGCTGCCTCCGCTCGTTTCAGAACCGCACCAGCCCCTTGTCTCGAAGCCGCTTTGACGCGTATTTTGTTCCGCCCCGGGAGAAACAAAACAATGTTGAAAAGACTAACGATCATCGCTTTGGCCGCGCTCGTCGCGGCGGTTGCGCCCGCCTCGGCGCAGAGCAAGAAGGACAGCGTCGTCGTCGGCATGACGCTGGAGCCGCCGGGGCTGGATCCGACCAGCGCCGCCGCGGCGGCGATCGCCGAGGTCACGCTCTACAACGTCTACGAGACGCTGACCAAGATCAACGAGGACGGCTCGGTGTCACCGCTGCTGGCCTCGAGCTGGAAAGCGTCCTCCGACCTCAAGAGCTACACGTTCAAGCTCGTCAAGGGCGTGAAATTCCAGAACGGCGAGGCGTTCGATTCCGCCGCGGTGAAGTTTTCCTTCGAGCGCGCCGGCGCCGCCAACAGCACCAACAAGGACAAGGCGCTGTTCCAGGCGATGGAGCAGGTGGCGGCCCCCGATGCCGAGACGATCGAGATCAAGCTGAAACATTCCGAGCCCAATCTGCCGTTCCTGCTCGGACAGGCCACCGCATCGATCGTCGAGCCGAAGAGCGCGCCGACCAATGCGACGCAGCCGGTTGGCACTGGTCCCTATTCGCTGGGCGCCTGGGCCAAGGGCTCCTCGCTGACCCTGAACAAATGGCCCGACTATCGCAACGCTGCGGCCGTCAAGCTGTCCAAGGTCACCATCCGCTTCATCTCCGATCCGGCGGCGCAGGTCGCGGCCTTGCTGTCCGGCGACGTCGATGCGTTTCCCCGCGGCACCTCGGCCCGCACGCTCGCGCAGTTCAAGGCGGACCCGCGCTTCACGGTGCTGATCGGCGGCTCCAAGGCGAAGACCATCGTCACCATCAACAACAAGAAGAAGCCGCTCGACGACGTCCGCGTCCGCCGCGCCATCCTCGCCGCGATCGACCGCAAGGCGATGATCGAGGGCGCCGTCGACGGGCTGGGCACGCCGATCGGCAGCTTCTACGTGCCGGGCTCGCTCGGCTATGTCGACACCACCGACATCAATCCCTACGACCCGGAGAAGGCCAAGAAGCTGCTCGCCGAGGCCGGCGTGACCACGCCGCTGCAACTCTCGCTGCGGCTGCCCCCACCGGCCTATGCGCGGCAGGGCGGCGAGGTGCTTGCGGCGCAACTGGCCAAGGTCGGCATCGTCGCCAAGATCGAGAACCTCGAATGGGCGGCGTGGCTGTCGCAGGTCTTCAACGGCCCGCACGATTTCGACCTGACGATCGTCTCGCACGTCGAGCCGTTCGATCTCGTGAAGTTCACCGAGAAGAACTACTATTTCGGCTATCAGTCGGAGGCCTTCGACAAGCTCTATCAGTCGATCGTCGACACGCCTGACGAGGCCGGGCGCGCCAAGCTGCTCGGCGACGCTCAGCGCATGCTGGCGACCGATGCTGCCGCCGGCTTCCTGTTCCAGCCGCAATGGATCACGATCATCAACAAGAAGCTCAAGGGCGTCTGGAAGGACGTGCCGCAGTTCGAGAACGATTTTGCGAGCTGGAGTTGGGAGTGAGCGGCGCTACGCGTCCAATTGGGTCCGCACTGACCCTGCCCAATACAGCGCCCTCTCCCCTTGTGGGAGAGGGCAGCGCGGGCCTATTCCCGAACGTGGTTGGGTGAGGGGTTTCTCTCCAAAAATGCGCTCGTTGTGAGAGACCCCTCACCCAACCGAGTTTGCCGAGCGGTCCTACATGCCCTCTCCCACAAGGGGAGAGGGCGCAATAACTAACACCGGCGTATCAGCGCGTTTCGAAGGCGTGCATCGATGTGATGCATGCTCCGGTTTAAATCATTCAGTCAGTTCGGCCACTCGATAGGCGTGAAGCGCAATTGCCGCCGCCGCATCTCGGCCTGGAGCTCCTGGGCATATTGCTTGGCGCGCTCGCCAATCAGTCGATAGGGACCGCCGATCCGGCTATCGGCGGCGACCTGCTTGCGGACGCTTTCGTAGTACGCCATCAAGCTCTCGTCAGTCGAATTCACAAATCGCATCCACGCGCCCTCGCAGAAAATCCCCCTCGCTGCCAAGTTTGCACGGCTTTTCCGCCGCGGCAGCGACATAAGTTAACGCCGGATCGCCATAAACGGTTCCATCTGCGTTCCGGGCTCGTGCAAGTTCCCGTAGCGGATCGACGCTCTGCAGGAACCCTTCCTGCTCGAAACCTTTTGCCGCGGGGACCCACGTCGGATCTGACAAACACGAGTGCGGCGATGCAGGCGGAGATTCTCATTGTCGGCGGGGGGCCGGCCGGGTTGATGGCCGCGATCTATCTGGCACGGTTCCGGCGTCGTGCCGTCGTGGTGGATAGCGGCGCATCGCGCGCAGCGTTGATCCCGCGGAGTCATAACCTGCCGGGGTTCCCGAACGGCCTTCCTGGAGGCGAGCTGCTGAAACGGATGCAGCAGCAGGTGGAGCAGCTCGACGTGCCCATCATCAGGGGCACGGTCGACGTCATCGAGAAGCGCGACGGCGGCATCATCGCTGCGCATGAACGGGGAACAATCACAGCGCAGCGGGTGATCCTCGCGACCGGGATCGTCGACAGGCAGACGCCGCTGGCGGACTGGACCGCAGCCGTCCGTGCGGGCGAGCTGCGCTATTGCCCGGTCTGCGACGGGTTCGAAACGATCGGCCGCAAGATTGCGATCGTCGGCGAAATCGGCCACGCTGCCGGCAAGGCGCTGTTCATGCGCGTCTATAGTTCCGATGTCGCCTTGATCCCGGTCGGCGACGCGCGTGACGACGCCAAGAGACGAGAGCTGGCCGCAGCCGGCGTGCGGGTGACGCCGCCGCTTCATGCGCTGCAGCGCTGCGGCGGTGCGATCGAAGCGTCGTTCGTCGACGGCGGCAGCGAACGGTTCGAGATCGTCTACCCTGCAATGGGCGCCGATGTTCGCTCGGAACTCGCGATCGCGCTCGGCGCGCGTCACACCGCCGACGGGTTTCTGGAGGTCGATGCCAAGCAGCGCTGCGGTGTGGACGCGCTTTACGGGATCGGAGACGTCGTCACCGACCTGCACCAGATTGCGGTCGCGTTCGGTCACGCTGCGGTGGCCGCCTGTCACGCGCATCATTCATTGCCGATGCGCTATGCGGACGCGTCCGATGCCGGGCGGCGTTGATCACAACCTCAGGGCGCGTTATCCTGCGTTAGTGCCGGGGGCGTTGATCTGTCGGACGTTGGCGCATGGACAGGAAATCGGCATGTTTGGCGGCAGCGTCCAGCTGTCGCGAGGAAGCTGAGCGCGATCCGGCGCGCCGCCATCTCTGGCTGCAGGAAGCCTCGAAATGGGCCGCGCTCGCGTGCGAGCAGACCGGGCATACGCTGATCGTCTGCGAGCACGGCGCTCCTGCAAGCGACGATGTCCGCTACTGAAGGGCGCTATTGCAGCGTCGGATCCAGCCTGTCACGCAGCCAGTCGCCGATCACGGACACCGCGAGCGTCGTCACCACGATGGTGATCGCCGGCGCCAGCATGATCCACGGCGCGCGCGTGAGGTATTCGCGGCCATAGCCGACCATGTTGCCGAGGCTGGTCATCGGCGGCTGCACGCCGAGGCCGAGGAAGGAGAGGCCGGACTCCAGCAGGATGACCTCGGGAAACACCAGAGTCATCGACACGATCAGGGTCGAGGCGATGTTCGGCAGGATGTGCTTCAGATAGACGCGCCGCGGCGTCGCGCCGAGCTGGCGCACCGCGGCGGCATAGCCCTGCGCATTGGCCGAGATGGCGAGGCCCCGCGCGATGCGCGCATAGCGCTCCCAGCCGAACAGTCCCATCAGCCCGATCAACAGCGGCAGCGAGTTGCCGAAGAAGGCGAGCACCGCGAGCGCCAGGATCAGGAACGGCATGCTGGCCTGGAAGTCGGCCAGCATCAGCACCGCCTGCTCGACCAGGCCGCGGAAATGCGCAGCGAGGAAGCCGAGCGTGGTGCCGGCGATTGCGGAGATCGCGGTCGCGCCGAACGCGATCAGCAGCGAGATCCGGATCGAGACGATCAGGCGCGACAGCACGTCGCGGCCGAGCTCGTCGGTGCCGAGCCAATGCGCCGGATTGCCCGGGAGGGACAGGCGATTGCGCAGGTCGAATTTGGTGAAGCCGTAGGGCGCGAGCTGATCGGCGAACGCCGCAAGCACGAGCATCGCTGCGATCCAGCCCGCGGCGATCACGACGGAGACGGGAACGTTCGGCCAGCGCAGCCGCCGCGCGGCCGGTGCCTTCATTGCGACGTCGGTCATGCCTCGGCCCCCTTGCTGCGCAGCCGCGGATCGAGCAGGCCGTAGAGAAAATCGACGATCAGGTTCGAGGTCACCATCGTCATTGCCACCAGCAGCAGGATGCATTGCACGACGGCGAGGTCGCGATTGGCGACGGCGACGACCAGCAGCCGGCCGACGCCGGGCCACGAGAACACGCTCTCGACCACGACGGCGCCGGCAATCAGGCTGCCGACCATGAAGCCGAGGATGGTGACCGTCGGGATGGCGGCGTTCGGCAGCGCGTGATCCGTGATGACACGGCGCCACGGCACGCCCTTGGCGGAGGCGGTGCGGATATAGGGCTGGCCCAGGATCTCCAGCATCGCGCTGCGCGTGAAGCGGGCGAGCACGGCGGCGCCGCCGAAGCCGAGGGTCACGATCGGCAGGATGGCATGGCGCCATGAATCCTGTCCGCCTGAGGGCAGCCAGCCGAACTGCACGGCGAAGATCAGCACCAGCAGCAGCGCCAGCACGAAGCTCGGCACGGTGAAGCCGGCGACCGCGGTGATCATCACCGCGCGGTCGATCGCGGAGCCGCGATGCAGCGCTGCATAGATGCCCGCGGGAATGCCGAGCAGCACCTTCATCAGGAAAGCCGGGATGGTCAGCGCCAAGGTCGCCGGGATGCGCTCGAGCACGAGCTGAATCGCGGGGCGGCCGTCGCGCATCGAGCGGCCGAGCTCGCCCTGACCGATCGCCTTGAAGTAGTCGAGATATTGCACCCAGATCGGATGATCGAGGCCCCAGGCCTTGCGGAATGCGGCGATCACCTCGGGCGGCGCTTCCGGCCCCATGATCATCAGCGCCGGATCGCCCGACATCCGGAGCACGATGAAGGCGAAGGTGACGACGAGCGCGATCGTCAGCAACGCGCGCGACAGGCGGACGGCGAAATAGCGCAGCATCAGGCGGCATCCTGGGTCTTCGGCTGCGCGCCGGTCACGAGATGGCAAGCCACCTGCCGCTGATCGTCGAGCGCAACGAGCTCGGGCACCTCGGCTGTGCAGCGGGCCGTGGCATGGCGGCAGCGCGGGTGGAAGGCGCAGCCGGAAGGGCGCGCGGCCGGATTGGGCGGATCGCCCGTCAGCACGATGCGGTTCGTGCTGCGGCGGCCGGGAGCCGGCGAGGCCGACACCAGCGCCTGCGTGTAAGGATGCTGCGGTCGCGCGAACAGGTCGTCCGCATCGCCATATTCGACGATCCGGCCGAGATACATCACCGCGACCTTGCGGCTGATCTGCCTGACGACGCGCAGATCGTGGCTGATGAACAGCATGGTCAGTCCGAGCCGCGCCTGGAGATCGATCAGCAGGTTGACGACCTGGGCCTGGATCGAGACGTCGAGCGCGGAGACCGGCTCGTCGCAGACGAGGAAGTCCGGCCTGGTCGCCAGCGCCCGCGCCAGCACGATGCGCTGGCGCTGGCCGCCGGACAATGCGCCGGGATAGCGGGCGCCATGGCTGTCGTTGAGATCGACCGATTGCAGCAGCTCGTGCACGCGCGCGTCGCGCTCGGCGGCGGTGCCGATCCTGTGGATGTCGAGCGGCTCGCGGATCTGATCTGCGACGGGCAGACGGCGATCGAGCGCGCCGAGCGGGTCCTGGAAGATCATCTGCATGCGCGCGCGCTGGGCGCGCCAGGCGGACGATCCCGGCGTTGCGATCGGCGCGCCGTCGAAGCGCACGCTGCCCTGGTCCGGGGACTCCAGCCCGAGCACCATTCGCCCGGTGGTGGATTTGCCGGAGCCGGATTCGCCGACGATGCCGAGCGTTTCGCCTTTGGCGATGCCGAAGCTCAAGCCATCGACGGCGCGGACGGATGCGGCACGCCCGAACAGGCCCGACCGCATCCGGTAGGTGCGCGAGATCCCGAGGACCTCGACCAGCGGGGCGGTCATTCGGCGGCGAGCTCCACCGGCACGCGCTGCGGCCGCAGGCAGGCCACCGCGCGGTCCTGCTCGAACGGCGCCAGCGGCGGTATGCCGGCATGACAGCCGTCGCCGGCGAAGCTGCAGCGCGGCGCGAAGGCGCAGCCGCTCGGCAACGCGCGCGGATCCGGCACCGTGCCGGGAATCGCCTGCAGCCGCCGGCGCGCGCCGTCGAGCGGCGGCAGCGCGCCGATCAGGCCCTGCGCGTAGGGATGCCAGGGATCATCGAACAGACGCGTGGCGGGGGCGCGCTCGACGATGCGGCCGGCATACATCACGCAGACGCGGTCGCAGTTTTCGGCGACGACGCCGAGATCGTGGCTGATCAGCACCATTGCCATGTTGAACTCGCGGCGCACGGCGGCCAGCAGGTCGAGGATCTGCGCCTGGATGGTGGCGTCGAGCGCGGTGGTCGGCTCGTCGGCGATCAGCAGGTCAGGCTGCCCCGCGAGCGCCATCGCGATCATGATGCGCTGGACCTGGCCGCCGGAGAATTCGTGCGGATAGGCCGACAGCCGCCTGGACGCATCGGGAATGCCGACCAGATCGAGCAGACGCAGCGCCTCGATGCGTGCCGCGTCGCCGCGCAGTCCGCGATGCAATGCGAGGCTTTCACACAGCTGGCGACGGATGGTCAGCACCGGATTCAGCGCGCTGGCGGGATCCTGGAAGATCATCGCGATGCGCCGGCCGCGCACGGAATCGAGCAGCGCACCGGGAGCGTTGAGCAGCTCGCGGCCTTCGAGCTGCACCGAGCCCGCGACTTTGGCCTTGGATGGCAGGAGGCCGAGCGCCGCGAGCCAGGTCACCGACTTGCCGGATCCGGACTCGCCGACGAGGCCGACGGCCTCGCCTTTGCTGATGTCGAGATCGATGCCGTGCAGCACGTGCGTGCCGTCGAAGGCGACCCTGAGGTCGGAGATGCTGACCAGCGGCGTCACGGCATCACGCTCCGTAGTTGCCGGTGCGGAAGTCCATCGCGAAGGCCGGCGCAGCCTTCCACTTGATCGACTTCGGCTTGGCCGTGAAGGTCGCGTTCTGATGCAGCACCGTGTAGGCCGGGTCCTCGCGCTCGGCGATCTCCAGCATGCGGCCGAACGCCTTCTTGCGCGCGGCGCGATCGGTCGAGGTCTCCAGGAACTCCGACAGCTTGTTCAGCTCGGCGTTGGTCCATTCGCCGATCTGCTGCTGCTGTCCGTTCGGGCCGTGCTGGGCGACGAGCGAGGAGACCGGATCGTTGAAGGCGGCCGAGTTGGACCAGTCGCGCACCGCGCGGGTCGGGCTGCGCTCCATGATCTGCGACCAGTTCTCCTTGGTCTCGATCTGCACGTTGAGCCCGACCGCCTGCCACATCTCGACCAGCACCTGCGCGGTCGCGACCTGGTTGGTGTAGTAGTTGTTGAGCAGGCGGTAGGGGATCGGATCGCCCTTGTAGCCGGCCTGCTTCAGCAGGTCCTGCGCCAGCTTCGGATCGAACGCCGGCACGCTCCAGTCGGCGATGAACATGTCGTCGTAGAACTCCCACTGGAGGCCCTTCGGCACGCGGGTGCGGCCGGCCCACAGGCTGTCGACAATCGCCTGGCGGTCGATCGCGTGGGTGAAGGCGCGGCGCACCAGGGGGTTGGCGAGCTGCGGATGGTTCTTGTCGAACACGGTCAGGCGATGGTTGAGGATGGTGCCGCCCTGGACCTCGAACGCCGTGTTCTTCTCGATGCCCGCGATCTGGTCCGGCGGGATGTCGCAGGCGAACTGATACTCGCCCGACAGCAGCCCGTTGATGCGGCTCGCGACCTCCGGCACTTCCAGGAAGCGGATGCGCTTCAGCGGCGGACGGCCGCCCCAATATTCGTCGTGGGCTTCCAGGGTCAGCGACACGTCGGGCTTGAACTCGACGATCTTGTAGGGGCCGGTGGTGATCGGCTTGCGTGCCCAGTCGAGATAGCTCGCAGCCTCCTCCCAGCCGCGCCGGCTCATGATGTCGGAGCCGTAGCGCATCAGGCGGCCTTCGATGGTGACGTCCGGCGTCGCGTTGACGAAGCGCACGGTATATTTGTCCACGGCGTCGACGCGGACGAGGTCGGGCCAGATGCGGCGGGCGACGCCGATCACGTCCGGCGGCAGCTCTTTGCCCGGGCGCGGCGCCGGAATCTTCTCGAACGCCTTGATGGTGCTGCGGCTCTTTGCCTCGCTGTCACCGAACATGCGCTCGCGGCTGAACGAGAACACGACGTCCTCGGCCGTCATCTCGTCGCCATTGTGGAACCTGACGCCCTGGCGCAGCTTCAGCTCGACGGTCTGGTCGTCGATCCGCTTCCATTCGGTGGCGAGGCCGGGGACTGCTTCGAGATTGCCGCGGAAGTTCTTGGAGATCAGGCCTTCCCACAGCGACGAGTAGAATACGCGCTCGCCGACATTGGACTGCTCGCGCAGCACGTCGAGCACGTTGGAGTTGGTTACCTTCTGCACGGCGATGGTGACGGAGGGACGGCTGTCGGCTTGCGCGATCGAGACGCGCGGCAGGATGAAGCTGCCGCCAATGGCGGCGCCGGCGCCGAGCAGGCCGCGGCGGGTGAGCTTGGTCATGGCAATCTCTCTATGGTGCGAGGTTGTCAGAAATGAATGAGGTCGTGGGCTTATTGTGCGACGTCGAGCGAGGCGAGATACGCGGCGCCGGCCCTGACGTGATCGTGGTTGCGCAGTTCGAGGATCAGGCGCGGATTGGAGTTGAGTTTCGCCAGCGCGCGGAATACGGCGATCCAGCGGATGTTGCCTTCGCCCGGCGCCCAGTGGCGGTCGGCATAGCCGTCGGTGTCCTGCAGATGGACGTGGGTCAGCATGTCACCGGCGGCATCGACATAGTAGTCGACCGGCGGCGCGCCGGTGGAATGATGCGCGTAGTTGGCATGGCCGGTGTCGAGCGACACCCGGACCTTGCTGCTGCCGAGCGCCTTGGCGAGGCCGACGCGATCCAGCGGATTCTTGTCCTCGATGTTCTCGATCACCAGCTCGCAATTGGCCTGCTCGGCGGAGGCGATGACATCCGACAGCGTCGCCCTGACACGATCGATCAGCGCCTCGCGATTGTCAGGCAGCATGTCGATGTTGTTGTAGTCCCATGTCGTATAGGGCGAGTGGATCACCATCTGCGTGGCGCCGAGAAATTCCGCGACTTCCAGGCCCTGCAACAGCCGCTTGGTGACGGCGCGGCGGATCATCGGGTCGTGGCTGGCGATGGTGAAGCCCCAGAACGGGCCGTGGATGCCGAGCCGGCCGGTATGGCCCGACAGCATCGACTTGATTTCCTTGGCGGTGCTGCGCCAGTCGCTGTCGAGCAGATCGGCGCGGAAGAAGTCCTGGATCTCGAGATCGCGCTGGCGCTCCAGCAGCCAGTCGGTATGGGCCGGAATCGATTTGACGGAGAGGGCGGCGCCCAGGATGGGCAGCGTGGTGGTCATGGCGAGATCCCTTGGCTTGAATACCTCGTGAGCGCTAGCGGAGTTCGATGACGCCGCCATGAAGGGCTGTGGACGGCTGCCGCGACATGTCGTGTACCTCGGCCGTCATCGACGCCATCTGTCGTATCCCTGAGGTCGCCGGTCGTCGCTGAGTTCTACTTGACGTAGCCGCGGGAATTGCAACAATGCGGCGAAAAAAGGGGAATTGGGATGACGGTACGGCGTGCGATGCTTGGCAGGATGTTGTCGGTTCCGATGTTGTCGATCCCGAAGTTGTTGATCTCTGTGTTCGCGATCTCTGCGCTGAGCCTGCTCCTGCAGAATGCTCCCGCGCAGGCGAAAGGACCATTCGGGACCGTCTCCGTCGCGGGCTGGTCCGGCGGCGCCTACACCGACGACAGCACCGGCAAGTTCTCGAGCTGCATCGCATCGGCGAGCTACAAGAGCGGCATCAATTTCGGCGTTCTCGCTCTGCCGACCTACCACTGGGCTCTCGCCTTCATTCATCCGACGTGGTCGCTCTCGAAGGGAGAGAAATTTCCGATCGTCCTGAGCTTCGACGGCCGCAATTCCTACAATGTCGAGGGCTCGGTCTGGTCGGCCAACATGGTCGTGGTGCCGATGCCGAACGACTCCAGGCTGATCAAGTCGTTCCGGGCGGCGCGGACGATGTCGGCGTTCGCGCAGGGCAACCTGTTCCAGTTCGATCTGAACGGCACGTCCGTGCTGCTGCCGTCGCTCGCCAATTGCGTGCGCATGATCAATGCCGGCGGCCTGGCGGCGGCGACGAATTTCACGGTGCAGCCGGGCGCCGCCTCGGCGCAGCGCCCGGCGGCGACGGCCCCGGCCTCGACCGCCAGCGTGCAGCCTTCGCGCGCGTCGGAGGACTCGCCCGAGCTGCAGCTGGAAGCGATGCAGATCGCCTCCAATTTCATTCTCAAGGCCGCGCTGTCGCACCCCTCGATCCTGGGCAGCGGCGAGCGGCCGGTGTGGCTGACAGCGGGTGGGGTCGCCTGGAAGGCGGACGGTGCGACGGGCTTCGTACGGATCGTGCCGCCGCAGCGCAATCTCGACGGGCTGGAGGTCGCGGCCACCATCGTCGGCAACGACGCGCGCGACTGCAAGGGCAAGTTCATCTCGGCGCGTAACAGCGAGCTGGTCGACAGTGCGGTCGTGTTCCGCGGCATGTCCTCCTGCGAGGACAGCGAGAAGTCGGATATCTCCGAGTACTTCATCTTCCCGCGCAAGGCCGGCGGCTTCGTCCTGTTCTCGGTGATCACGCCGACCAAGCCCGTCGGTGGCGGTGGCCAGCAATTGCAGACGCGCGAGGAGGCCAACGCCAACTTCCGTAAAGCGGCCTATACGTCGCTCAGCAAATAGGCGTCGGCGCGCAGGCGCGGACTCTCCACGGCATGAGCCTGCGCGCTAACCGCTCGCCCGCTTCGGGCGCCTGACGGCGCGCACCTTGCCGCTGCCACCGCCGCCGCAATACAGCGTGTCGCCGCCATCGGACTCCATGCCGGAGACGCCGGTGCCTGCGGGCATGTCGAGCTGATCGAGCACCTCGCCCGTCGCGGGATCGATGCGCCTGATGTCGCTGACGTCGTCCTCCCAGGTGCCGTGCCAGAGCTCGCCGTCGACCCAGGTGACGCCGGTGACGAAGCGCGTACAGGGAATGCTGCGCAGGATCTGTCCCGTCGCCGGATCGATCTGGTGGATCTTGCGATCCTGATAGGCGCCGACCCAGAGCGATCCTTCCGCCCAGGCCAACCCTGAATCGCCACCGCCTGATGGCGCGGGAATCGTCGCCAGCACCCGCCCGCTGTCGGGATCGACCTTGTGGATGCGATCCTCGGCGATCTGATAGAGGTGCCGGCCGTCGAAGGCGGTGCCGGCATGCGAGGGCATGTCGAGTGATTTGCGCACCGTGCCATCGGTGGGATCGATCGCCTTGATGCTGGGGCCGGTCGCGATCCAGACCTGCTCGCCGTCATAGCTGACGCCATTGACGCGCTCGACATCCTCGAACGGTCCGTACTCGCGGATGATCTCTGCTACTGCTCGTGTCATGCTGGTCTTCCAATCGATTGTGACGGGAGCACGCTAGTCGAGTGAGGACCACGCCGGGAGTAACAACGCGGTCGCGAATTCGGTCACGACCGTGCACGTCCAGCGTTGCGCGCGGCCGCGCCCGAACGACTGGACCTTGCCCGACGAGGCCAGCGACTCGAGCGCGCGCTGCACCGTGCGCTGGCTTTCACCCAGCGCAACGGCGAGGCCCGAGCTCGACCACGCCTCGCCGTCGGCGAGGCAGGCGAGAACCGGCGCGTTCTCGTCCTCGACCGGTGGCGCCAGCACCACGACGTCCCGATTTCCCCCGGGCCGCAGCGCAAAGCCGTCCTTGGTCGCATTGACCTCGGCCAGTCCCCGAAGCAGGTGGCGCAAGCGCCCGATCTCGACGCGCAGGCGCGCGCGGTGCGACTCGTCGGCATCCTTGCCGCGGAACGCATGCGCAATCAGCTCCGCGCGCGGTACGCCATCAGGCGACTTCTCGACCAGTCTGCGAGCCAGTGCAAACAGCACCGGTCGTCGCGCCAGCGGCACGATCTGGCTGCCCTGCCGGATCGACAGCCGGCATGCGTCGAGGATCAGCATGTCCGATCGAAACAGCGCCTCGACCTCGTCGAGCTGCAACAGATGGTCCTCGCCATCCCGGGTCAGGCGCGCAGCCGGCGCCGACAACGTCGTCGCGGCGCGCTCGATCTCGGCGTGCAGCTCAGGGCTGCGCGTGCGATGCGCCGTGCGCGACGCGCGTTCCAGGGCCGATCGCGCGGCCTTCGTCTGCAGACGGCGCAAGGCCAATCCCGCGACGATCAGCTCGTAGATCGTACGCGCCGCCGGCTGCAGCGGCGCGGGATCGAGATCGGCCAGTCCGCGCTCGGCCTCGTCGAGGTGGCCGACGAGGACCATGCGCCGGATCTCGAGGCTGCGCGCGTAGGCGGCATTGGCGCGGTCGCCGTGCTGCTCCAGCGTCGTGCGTGCCTCGGCCAGCGCCTTTGTCGGCCACGACAGATCACGCGCCGCGAGCGCGATCTCGGCCTCGGCGACGGCGCAGCGGGCGCGCGCCATGGCCGCCTTGGGGCCGAAGCCTCGCGCCGCCCGCCGCAGCAGCGCCTTCGCCCTGATGACATCGCCGAGCCGCGCCATGGCGATGCCGCGCAGCGCCAGGGCGGGAGGATCATCGCGCAGCGCGACGCGGTTCAGCGCGCCGAGCGGATCACCGCCGGCAAGCGCCTGCGCTGCCGCCGAGATCAGCGAGTCCATGCAAATCCCGCCACACTTGTCACTCCCGGTGTCTCCCGCCCCGATCCTAGTCTGTCTCGCGGTCAACACGCAAAAGGGAACACAGACATGACCAAGCATCTCACCGGAACTCGCGAAGACTGGCTCAAGGCTCGGCTCGACCTGCTTGCCGCCGAGAAGGACTTCACCCGCCGCGGCGACGAGCTGGCGCAGCGGCGCCAGGCGTTGCCCTGGGTGCGCGTCGACAAGGCCTATCGTTTCGATACGGAGGACGGCCCCGTCACGCTGCCCGATCTGTTCAAGGGCCGCTCGCAACTGCTCGTCTATCATTTCATGTTCGGGCCGGACTTCCAGGCCGGGTGTCCGTCCTGCTCCATGATCGCCGACGGCTTCAACGGCTTCCAGGTCCACCTCGCCAACCACGACGTGATGCTGTGGGCGGTGTCGCGCGCGCCGCTGGCCAAGCTGAAGGCGTACAAGAGCCGCATGGGCTGGAGCTTTCCCTGGGCGTCCTCGGCCAGCAGCGACTTCAATTTCGACTTCAACGTCGCCATCACCGAGCAGCAGCAGCGCCAGGGCGGCACCGAATACAACTACCGCACCAGTCCGCCGCTGGGCGCCGGCGATGTGCCGCCGATGGTCTCTGAGATCGCTGCGGCCGCCGGCACGGATGGTGCGACGTTCATGCGCGACCGCCCCGGCATGAGCGCGTTCATCATCGAGGACGGTGTCGTCTATCACACCTATTCGGCTTACGCGCGCGGCCTCGACGGCCTGTGGGGCGCCTATCAATGGCTCGACCGCGCGCCGAGGGGGCGCAACGAGCAGGGCGTGTGGTGGCGACGGCGCGACGAATACGCGGCGCGCTGAGAGCACGGAGTGAAGCCATGGCGTTCTTCCTGTCCAAGCGGCGAGTCATGCCGGACCTCGCTGATGCCCTGCGCCTCGCGGCGGCGCCGACCTTCGCGCTGATGTCAGTCCTGAACGCCATGGCCCGCGACGGGCGCTCAGATGTCTTCTGCTCCGCCATGCCGGCGGGGGCCCCGCTCGGCGACATGACGGTGATGTATCTGCTGATGAGTGTGTTTCACCTGACGCCGTGGGTGAGGCGGATGCGGCGGGGGGCAACGGAGGCGCGCTCGGAGAATGTTCGCGTGCAGCAGCCTGGAAGTTAGTTGGCGAGCAGCGTTACTCGCGGAGAGAGACCCCTCACCCGAGCCAGCCCGCGGATCGGCCGGCGATGCCCTCTCCCACAAGGGGCGAGGGCGCTGCATTTGGCAGCCTCGTGGCTGCGGTCGTTGCAAAGCACAGCTCTCGGTTTGAGCCACCTCGGTGCCCGTGACTGCGCCCTCGCCCCTTGTGGGAGAGGGCATGTAGGGCAGATCGGCAAGTTCGGTAGGGTGAGGGGTCTCTCTCCGCATCCACTGCTGCAAGTGACCGCGCTCATCTGAGATGTCGCGCAGCCACCTGCGCCAGCCTCACGCCTCCGCCGCCACCTTCAACGCTTCCGCGCGGATCTCCTCCACCAGGCGCTCCTTCAGCGCGACGAACTCCGGCGAAGTCTTGATCTTGTACGACCGCGGGTGCGGCAAATCGATCTTGATATCCGCCTTGATGCGGCCGGGGCGGGCGCTCATCACCAGCACGCGGCTGCCGAGGAAGATCGCCTCCTCGATGTCATGGGTGACGAACAGCACCGTCTTCTGGTCGCGCTCCCAGATGCCGAGCAGCATCTCCTGCATCAGCACGCGGGTCTGGTTGTCGAGCGCGCCGAACGGCTCGTCGAGCAGCAGGATCTTCGGATCATTGGCGAGCGCGCGCGCGATGGCGCAGCGCTGCTGCATGCCGCCCGAGAGCTGCTTCGGCCAGTGGTTCTCGAACCCCTTCAGGCCGATCTGCTGGATGAAGCGGTCGGCGACGGCATTGCGCTTGTCCTCCGGCACCCCGCGCTCGCGGAGGCCAAAGGCGATGTTCTCGCGCACGGTCAGCCAGGGAAACAGCGTGTAGGATTGGAACACCATGCCGCGATCGGCGCCGGGGCCTTTGACCTCGCTTCCGTCGAGCAGCACCTTGCCGCTGGTCGGATGGTCGAGCCCGGCGACGATGCGCAGCAGGGTGGACTTGCCGCAGCCGGAGGGGCCGAGGATGGTGACGAAGTCGTTGTTGCCGATGGTGAGCGCGACCGGCTCCAGCGCGCGCGTCGGCGCGTGGCCTTGGCGGGCCGGGAAGGTGCGCGTGACCTGATCGATGACGAGCGTGGTCATGCGAGCTTCCATGGGAACAGCCAGGCGTTGAACGCCTTGAACAGGAAATCGGAGATCAGCCCGATCAGGCCGATGATGATGATGCCGAAGATGATCTGCCCGGTGTTGAGCAGCGCCTGGCTGTCGGTGATCATGTGGCCGATGCCGGAGGAGGAGCCGATCAACTCCGCGACGATGACGTAGGTCCAGGCCCAGCCGAGCACGAGCCGCAGGACCTCGGCGATGTCAGGCGCGGCCGAGGGCAGCAGCACGCGGGCGATGATGCCGCGATCGCTGGCGCCGAGCGTATAGGCGGCCTCGACCAGGTCGCGCCTGGTATTGCCGACGGTGACGGTGATCATCAGGATGATCTGGAACACCGAGCCGATGAAGATGATCAGCAGCTTCTGCAACTCGCCGATGCCGGCCCACAGGATCAGCAGCGGAATGAAGGCGGACGCCGGCAGGTAGCGCGCGAAGGAGACGAACGGCTCGAGGAACGCCTCGATTGGCTTGTAGGCGCCCATCAAGAGGCCGAGCGGAACGGCGATGACGGCCGCGAGCACGAAGCCGCCCACGACCCGCCAGACGGTCATGCCGATGTCGTAGAGGAAGCCGAACTTGACGAGGAGGTCCCAGCCCTCGCGCAGCATGGTCAGGGGATCGGCGAGGAACGTCCTCGGCACATAGCCGCCGAACGTCGCCAACGACCACGCGGCGACGAACACGACGAAGAAGGCGAGGCCGAGCGCTGTTCGGGATCTGGCGCTGACGGGGTCGAGAGGTCGGATCACGGAGAAGGCCTTCGTGGGCTGGTGCGGTTCGTTCATAGAAGTTGAATTCAGAGTAGGCAGACGCAGTTTTGAGCAGGATGCATCAACACCGTCATTGCGAGGAGCCAACGGGTCCGCGCAAAGCGCGGCCCGATGACAGGCTCCGCGACGAAGCAATCCAGAGTCGCACCCTGAGCCCCTGGATTGCTTCGCTGCGCTTGCAATGACGACTCTACATCGAGCGAGTTTCTCGGCTACTTGATGAAGCTCGCATCGTACAGATCCTCGACCTTCGGGATCTGCTTGATGATGCCGACCTCGAGCAGCAGTTCAGCGGCCTCCTTGTTGAAGGTCTTGAACTCGGTCTCGAAGAACTTCTGGCTCGCGGCCTTGTCCTGCCAGCGCAGATACTTCGCCGAGTTGCCGAACTGCTCGCCGCTCTGTTTCACGTCGGCGCCCATGATCTCGTAGGCCTTGGCCTGGTCCTTCGCGATCATGTCGAGCGCCTCGTAATAGCTGTCGGCGAGCGCCTTGGCGGCCTTCGGGTTCTCGGTCAGGAATTTCGGCGTACAGCCAAACGTGTCCATCACCATCGGATAGTCCAGCGTGGTGGCGATGATCTTGCCCTTGTCGGGCGCGGCGCGCACGGTCGAGAGATACGGCTCGTAGGTCATCGCCGCGTCGTTCTGGCCGGCGACGAAAGCCTGCGCTGCCGGGCCAGGCTCCATGTTGACGACGGTGACGTCCTTCACCGTCAGCCCGTTCTTCTTCAGCATCCAGGCCAGCCCGAAATAGGGCGAGGTGCCCGGTGCGGACGCGGCGACCGTCTTGCCCTTCAGGTCCTTGATCGAGGCGATGTCGTTGCGCACGGCCATGCCGTCGGCGCCGTAGCTCTTGTCGAGCTGGAAGATCTGCTTGGTGGCGACGCCGTTGGCGTTCCAGGAGATCCAGGTCTCGACCGTGGTCGCCGCGCACTGCACGTCGCCGGCGGCGATCGCGAGGTGACGGTCCTTCTGCGGGATCTTCTTGATGGTGACATCGAGGCCGTTCTTCTTGAAGATGCCGGCTTCCTTCGCCAGCGTCAGCGGCGCGAAGCCCGTCCAGCCGGAAATGCCGATGCCGACCTTGACGTCGTCGGCAAGAGCGGCGGTGGAGGCCAGGAGCGCGGCCGTTACTGCAAGTAGTCCAAGTTTGCGCATCGTCGTCATCCTTTGCTGTTGAAAGAAGGTGTTGGAGCGGTCCGCGGTCGCCCGCGGTGACCGCATGTCTCTGCAAGAGCTGTCCGCTGGCTTGCAAATCTCGTGCTCAGATCCGGCGCGATTGCCATGCTCATTCGCTGCCTCTGAAGCGCGCGACCAGCCGATGCTGTTCGCCGGGATAGACCAGCCTGACAGCGGTAAGTGGCTGGCCCTGGCGCCAGGTGTGGCGCTCGATGACGAGGCAGGGCGCGCCGACGGCGATGCCGAGGCCAGCTGCGATCGCATCGTCGGCAATGATGGCGCTGATCGCATGCTCCGCCTCGGTCCAGGGCACGTGATGCAGCAGCCACGAGCCTGGCGGATCGATCTTGAAATTGGCCTTCGCCGCGTCGGGAACGGCATCGAGATCGATCAGGCGGTCCTCGATCGCGAACGGCAGGCCATCGGCGCTGTGACGGCAGCGGATCGCGATCACCTTGCACGGCGTCTTGACACCGAGGCGCTCGCGATCGGCGCTGTTGGCGGTCCGGCGCGCCGACGAGATCAACTCATAACCATAGGCGCGGCCGAGCGCCCCGATCTCGGCACGGATGTCCGGGATCTTCAGCACCGCCGACAGGAATTGCGGCCGCCGCACGAACGTGCCGGCACGACGACGCCGCTCGATCAGGTCGGCCTGCGCGAGTTCCGACAGCGCCTTGTTCACGGTCATGCGCGAGCAGCCATAGTGCTCCATGATCTCGTGCTCGAACGGGATGCGATGGCCCGGCGGCCATTCGCCGGTGAGGATGCGGCGCTCGATGTCCTGGCGGATCGTCTTGTAGAGCGTGCCGGCTCCCGGCTTGGTGCGGTCCTTGGCGCGATCCTCGGCGAGGCTCATGCGAGCAGCCTCCGCACGGCCCGATTGAAGCCGCGCCGGGCCGCCTCGCGCGACCGGTGATGGCCGCCCTGGACGACCTTGGCGCCGCCGGCCCAGACGCAGTCGACGGCCTCGGACGACGTCGCGAAGATCCAGCCGTCGAGCAACACATCCTGTGTCCGCCCCGCGAGCGACGGATGCGACAGATCGAGCGTGACGATATCGGCCCGGGCGCCGACCTGCAGGCCGGCGAATGATTGCGCCAGCGCCTGCGCGCCGCCGGCGAGAGCGGCATCGAACAGCGTGCGGCCCGTCGACGCCTCGGGACCTGACGTCAGCACGTTGCGCTCGCGATGTGTCAGCCGCTGGCCATATTCGAGCTGGCGCAACTCGTCGCTGACGCCGACCAGCACGTTGGAGTCGGTGCCGATGCCGATGCGGCCACGCGCGCGCAAGAACTCGCGCGCCGGGAAGATGCCGTCGCCGAGGCTGGCTTCGGTGACCGGGCAGAGGCCGGCCGTCGCGCCGCTGTTCGCGAGCACCGCCGTTTCGTCCGCCGTCATATGCGTCGCATGGATCAGGCACCAACGGGCATCGACGGCGTGATGATCGAGCAGCCATTGCACGGGACGCCGGCCTGACCAGGCGAGGCAGTCCTCGACCTCCTTGACCTGCTCGGCGGCGTGAATGTGGACCGGGCCGCCGTCGGCGAGCGGCAGCACGGCTGTCAACTCGTCCGGCGCCACCGCCCGCAGGCTGTGCGGCGCGATGCCGAGATTGGAGCCGGGAAGCGAGCTGATTGCCTTGCGGCAGGCCGCCAGCAGCTTGGCGAACCGATCGACATCGCAGATGAAGCGCCGCTGGCCGTCATGCGGCGCCGCGCCGCCGAAGCCGCCATGCGCGTAGAAGCTCGGCAGCAGGGTCAGGCCGATGCCGGAGGACTGGGCCGCAGCGGCAATGCGCACGGCCATCTCGGCGATATCGGCGTAAGGCGTGCCGTCGCGATCGTGATGCAGATAATGGAATTCGCCGACGCGCGTGAAGCCGCGCTCCAGCATCTCGACATAGAGCAAGGTCGCGACAGCCTCGACGTCCTCCGGGCGCATCGACAACGCGAAGCGATACATCGTCTCGCGCCAGGTCCAGAACGTGTCGGTGGAATGGCCGCTGGTCTCGGCAAGCCCAGCCATGCCGCGCTGGAAGGCGTGGCTGTGCAGGCTGGCGATGCCGGGGATCGCGACCTCATGCTGCTCATCGTCGGAGGTCGGAGGCACACCCGCGGAGACCTGGGTGATCGCGCCGTTGTTGATGACGACCTGCACGTCCTCGGCCCAACCTGCGGGCAGAAGCGCGGATGCGAAGTGCAGTGACGCCATGATCGATCAACCCGCTGGACAGGACGACGGAAGCGAGTTTATGTATAGACATATCGCCCGTCAAGCTTTCGTGAAGGTGGGAGGCAGCATGGCCCAGCGTTTCGACCGGATCTGGCACAATGCGCGGCTCGCAACCTTGCGCGAAGGGCAGCCGGGCCTCGGCGTGGTCGAGCAGGGCGTGGTCGCGGCGCGGGGCGGGCGCATCGCCTTTGCCGGACCGCAGTACGATTTCCCTGCGGATGCCGATGCGCCGGAGCGCATCGATTGCGGGGGACGCTGGATCACGCCGGGCCTCGTCGATTGTCACACCCATCTCGTCTATGGCGGCGACCGCGCTCATGAGTTCGAGCTGCGCCTGGCTGGTGCGAGCTACGAGGAAATCGCGCGCGCCGGCGGCGGCATCGTGTCCACCGTGGCGGCCACGCGTGCCGCCAGCGAACAGGACCTGATCGCCAGCGCGCTGCCGCGGCTCGATGCGCTGCTCGCGGAAGGCGTCACCACAATCGAGATCAAGTCCGGCTATGGCCTGGAAACCGCGACGGAGCTGCGGCAATTGTCCGCCGCCCGCGCGCTCGGCAGCAAGCGACAGGTCGGCGTGCGCACCAGCTTCCTCGGCGCTCACGCGCTGCCGGTGGAGGCGGGCGGCGACAAGGACCGCTACATCGATCTCGTCTGCAACGAGATGCTGCCGGCGGTCGCGGAATCAGGTCTCGCGGATGCGGTCGACGCGTTCATGGAAAACATTGCCTTCTCAGCGGAGCAGACCTCGCGTGTATTTGCTGCAGCCAAGGCGTTGGGGCTGAGGGTCAAGCTGCATGCCGACCAGCTCTCCAACCTCGGCGGTGCGGCGCTCGCGGCTGAGTTCGGCGCGCTGTCGGCCGATCATCTCGAACACACCGACGATGCTGGCGCTGCCGCGATGGCACGGAGCGGCACGGTCGCCGTCCTGCTGCCCGGCGCGTACTACTTCATCCGCGAGACGCAGAAGCCGCCGGTCGAGCTGTTCCGCAGACACGGCGTCAAGCTCGCGCTGGCGACGGACTGCAATCCCGGTTCATCGCCGCTGACCTCGCTGCTTCTCACGATGAACATGGCCGCGACCTTGTTCCGGATGACCGTCGATGAATGCATCGCCGGCGTCACGCGCGAAGGCGCGCGCGCCTTGGGCTTGTTGGCCGAGACCGGCACGCTCGAAGCCGGCAAATGGTGCGATCTCGCGATCTGGGACATTGGCCGTCCGGCGGAGCTGGTCTATCGCATGGGCTTCAATCCGCTGCGTCAGCGTGTGTGGAGAGGGCAATGAGCACGATCATCGCCGAGCCGGGCCGCGTCAGCTTCGATGATCTCGCGCGCGTCTACACCGGCGCATCGCTCACGCTCGATCCGGCGTATTGGCCGCGCGTCGAAGCCGCTGCGGCAATCGTGGCCAAGGCGGCGCAGGGCGCCGAGCCGGTCTATGGCATCAACACCGGCTTCGGCAAGCTGGCGTCCAAGCGCATCCCGCCGGACCAGACGGCGCAGCTGCAGCGCAACCTGATTCTCTCGCATTGCTGCGGAGTCGGTCCCGCGACGCCGGAGCCGGTCGTCCGCCTGATGATCGCGCTGAAGATCATCTCGCTCGGCCGCGGTGCCTCCGGCGTGCGGCGAGAGATCATCGCGCAGTTGCAGGCGATGCTGGCGCACGGCGTCTGTCCGTTCGTGCCGCAGCAGGGCTCGGTTGGCGCGTCCGGCGACCTCGCGCCGCTCGCGCATATGACCGCGGTGATGATTGGAGAGGGGCAGGCCTTTGTCGATGGCCGGCTGGCGCCGGGCCGTGAGGCGCTGGCGCGCGCGGGTCTCAGCCCGGTCACGCTCGGGCCGAAGGAAGGCCTGGCGCTCATCAACGGCACGCAGTTCTCGACGGCCTACGCACTCGCCGGCCTGTTACGCGCGCATGATCTGCTCAACGCCGCGCTGGTGACCGGCGCGCTGTCGGTCGACGCCGCGATGGCCTCGACGGCGCCGTTCCGGCCGGAGATCCAGGCGCTGCGCGGGCATCCGGGGCAGATCGAGGCCGGCCGCGTGCTCACCGAGCTGCTCGACGGCAGCGCCATCCGCCTGTCGCATCTCGAAGGCGACGAGCGCGTGCAGGATCCGTATTGCCTGCGCTGCCAGCCGCAGGTCGCGGGCGCCGCGCTCGATCTGCTGAGCCAGGCGGCGCGCACGCTCGTCACCGAAGCCAATGCCGTCACCGACAATCCGCTGGTGCTGGTCGAGACCGGCGAGATCATCTCCGGCGGCAATTTCCACGCCGAGCCGGTGGCCTTCGCCGCCGATCAGATCGCGCTGGCGCTGTCCGAACTTGGTGCGATCAGCGAGCGTCGCATCGCGACGCTGGTCGATCCCGCGCTGAATTTCGGTCTGCCGCCGTTCCTCACCCCGGAGCCCGGCCTGAACTCCGGCTTCATGATTGCCGAGGTCACGGCCGCGGCGCTGTTCGCCGAGAACAAGCAGCGCGCGCTGCCATGCTCGATCGACTCCACGCCGACCAGCGCCAATCAGGAAGACCACGTCTCGATGGCCGCGCATGCGGCGCGGCGGCTGCACGACATGGCTGACAATCTCGCGCATATCATCGGCATCGAGCTGCTGGTTGCCGCGCAGGGCATCGAGCTGCGCGTGCCGCACGGCACCAGCGCCGCGCTCTCGGCCGTGATCGGTGCCTTGCGCCTGCACGTTCCGGCGCTGGCGAGTGACCGCTACATGGCCGACGATCTCGCCAAGGCCGCCGCGCTCGTCGCTGCCGGCGCCTTGGCCCGCGCTGCCGCCGATGCACTCGGGCGCGACCCGTTTCCTAGGCTTCGATGAGAGGGACCCATGAACCGACGTCTCGACAATGAACGGGTGATCCGCGCCCCCCATGGCAGCGACATCAGCGCCAAGAGCTGGCTCACGGAAGCGCCCTTGCGCATGCTGATGAACAATCTCGATCCCGACGTCGCGGAGAAGCCGAGCGAGTTGATCGTCTATGGCGGCATCGGCCGCGCGGCGCGCGACTGGGACAGTTTTGACCGCATCGTCGCGTCGTTGCGCAAGCTCGAGGCGGATCAGACCTTGGTGGTGCAGTCGGGCAAGCCGGTCGGCATCTTCCGCACGCACCCGGATGCGCCGCGCGTCCTGATAGCGAACTCCAATATCGTGCCGCATTGGGCGACGCTCGATCATTTCAACGCGCTCGATAAAATGGGCCTGATGATGTACGGCCAGATGACGGCCGGCTCCTGGATCTACATCGGCAGCCAGGGCATCGTGCAGGGCACCTACGAGACTTTTGTGGAGGTCGGTCGCCGCCACTACAATGGCGATCTCGCCGGCAAATGGATTCTCACCGCAGGCCTCGGCGGCATGGGCGGCGCGCAGCCGCTGGCCGCGACCATGGCCGGCGCCTCGATGCTCGCCGTCGAATGCCAGCCGAGCCGCATTGAGATGCGGCTGCGCACCGGCTATCTTGATCGCCAGGCCGGCTCGCTCGATGAGGCGCTGGCGCTGATGGAAGAGGCCGCCAAGACCAAGAAGGCGGTGTCGGTCGGCCTGCTCGGCAATGCCGCGGAGATCTTCCCCGAGCTCGTGCGGCGCGGCGTGCGTCCGGACATCGTCACCGACCAGACCAGCGCGCATGATCCGATCAACGGCTATCTGCCGAAAGGATGGACGCTGGCCGAATGGGAAGCCAAGCGCGCGTCCGATCCGAAGGCCGTGGAGCAGGCCTCCAAGACCTCGATGGTCAGCCACGTCCAGGCGATGCTGGATTTCCACGCCATGGGCATTCCGACGCTCGACTACGGCAACAACATCCGCCAGATGGCGCAGGACATGGGCCTCGCCAATGCGTTCGATTTTCCCGGCTTTGTGCCGGCGTACATTCGCCCGCTGTTCTGCCGCGGCATCGGTCCGTTCCGCTGGGCGGCTTTGTCGGGCGATCCCGATGACATCTACAAGACCGACGCCAAGGTGAAGGAGCTGCTGCCCGACAACAAGCATCTCCACAATTGGCTCGACATGGCGAGGCAGCGTATCAAGTTCCAGGGGCTGCCGGCGCGGATCTGCTGGGTCGGGCTCGGCGACCGCCATCGCCTCGGGCTCGCCTTCAACGAGATGGTGGCTCGCGGTGAATTGAAGGCGCCGATCGTGATCGGCCGCGATCATCTCGATTCCGGCTCGGTCGCGAGCCCGAATCGCGAGACCGAGGCGATGAAGGACGGCTCGGATGCTGTGTCGGACTGGCCGCTCTTGAACGCGCTGCTCAATTGCGCCAGCGGCGCGACCTGGGTGTCGCTGCATCATGGCGGCGGCGTCGGCATCGGCTATTCGCAGCATGCGGGCATGGTGATCGTCGCCGACGGCACGGATGACGCGGCGCGGCGGCTGGAGCGCGTGCTGTGGAATGATCCCGCGACCGGCGTGATGCGCCACGCCGACGCCGGCTACGACGACGCCATCGCCTGCGCCGAGGCCAACGGCCTCGACCTGCCGAGCCTCGCGCGTTAACCGCTGATGGGTTGAAGAGCGGCCCCTGATTGTGGTCTCATGCCGCCAACGTGGCCGAGACGCCGCGATGCAGGGGACGCTCATGGGAATCGCCTTTCCGTTCTCGGCCATTGTCGGCCAGGACGAGATGAAGCTGGCGCTGATGATCGCCGCCGTCGATCCAAAGGTCGGCGGCGTGCTGGCCTTCGGTGATCGCGGCGCCGGCAAGTCCACCGCGGTGCGCGCGCTCGCCGCGCTGCTGCCGCCGATGAGCGCGGTGGTCGGCTGTCCCTATCAATGCGATCCCGCCGATGCCGCCGCGCAATGCGCCGACTGCCGCGTGCGCTCCAAGCCGGGCGGCAAGGGCAAGAAGCCGGCCGCGTTGAAGGCGCACGAGGTGCCGGTGCCGGTGATCGACCTTCCGCTTGGCGCCACCGAGGATCGCGTCGTCGGCGCGCTCGATCTCGAGCGCGCGCTGGCCCATGGCGAGAAGTCGTTCGAGCCCGGGCTGCTCGCGCGCGCCAACAGAGGCTTTCTCTACATCGACGAGGTCAACCTGCTGGAGGATCACCTCGTCGATCTCCTGCTCGACGTCGCGGCGTCCGGCGAGAACGTCGTCGAGCGCGACGGTCTCAGCATCCGCCATCCCGCGCGCGTGGTGCTGGTCGGCACCGGCAATCCGGAGGAGGGCGAGCTGCGGCCGCAGCTGCTGGATCGGTTCGGGCTCTCGGTCGAGGTCAAGACTCCCAGCGATCTGCCGACGCGCATCGAGGTTATCAAGCGCCGCGATGCGTTCGAGACGGATCCTGTTGCTTTCGTCGCGCAGTGGGAAAAAGAGGAGGCGAAGCAGCGCAAGCGCATCCTGGCGGGCCGCGCGCACATCGGCTCAGTGAAAGTCTCCGATCGCGAGCTGGAGCAGGCGGCGCGTCTGTGCATGTCGCTCGGCACCGACGGCCTGCGCGGCGAGCTCACCTTGATGCGCGCGGCGCGCGCGGCAGCGGCGCTCGACGGCGCCAAGGCGGTAGATGACGGCCATCTCAAGACGGTCGCGCCGATGGCGCTGCGACACCGTCTCAGGCGCAATCCGCTCGACGATTCCGGCTCGTCGGTGCGGGTCGAACGCGCGCTCAACGAGCTGTTTGCATCGTGAGCGACGGCGCCGCGATCTGGGCCGATGCGATGATCGCGGCCGCGCTGGTTGCGATCGATCCGGGGGCTGCGTCTTTGCTGTTGCGTGCAGGCGCCGGCCCGGTGCGCGAGCAATGGCTCGATCTGTTGCGCGAACTGACGCCGAGCACGACGGCCGTTCGCAAGCTGCCGCCGTCGATCTCCGACGATCGCCTGCTCGGTGGCCTCGATCTGGCCGCGACCCTGCAGGCGGGACGCCCCGTGATGCAGCGCGGGCTGCTTGCCGAGGCCGATGGCGGCATATTGATCGCGGTGATGGCCGAGCGCATCGCGCCGTCGACGATTGCTCATCTCACCGCCGCGCTCGACACTGGCTCGATCAGTATCGAGCGGGACGGCCTCTCGTTGCGCGCGCCGGCGCGGTTCGGCCTGATCGCGCTCGACGAGGGCATCGATGACGAATGCGTGTCGCCGGCGCTCGCCGATCGTCTTGCCTGTCATCTCGACTTCGGCGCGGTCGCGCGCGCCGATCTCGGCGAGAGCCTGTTCAAATCGACGGACATCGCGGCCGCACGCGAATTGCTGCCGCAGGTTCGTCTGTCCGACGACGCGATCGCTGCGCTGACGACGACGGCCGTCGTGCTCGGCATCGACTCGCTACGGGCGCCGCTGCTGGCGTGTCGCGTGGCGCGCATCGCGGCGGCCCTTGATGGCGGGACTGATGTCGCCGAGTCCCACATCGCCTGCGCTGCGCGGCTGGTGCTGGCGCCGCGCGCCACGCGGCTGCCGGCGACGGAGGATGACGCTGGCAGCAACGACGCGCCGGAGCCGCGGGACGATCAGCCTGAGAGCGAGGAGGATCACAGCAACGACGGCCCGCTCGAAGACCGTGTGCTCGAGGCGGCACAGGCCGCTATTCCTGCCGATCTGTTGAAGCGCTTGCAGGACGAGCGCGCGGCGCGGACGCGGGCGAGCAGCGCAGGCCGGCAGGGCTCCGCGCAGAAGGCGCCGCAGCGTGGCCGCCCGATCGGCTCGCGCCGTGGCGAGTGGCGGGCGGGCGCGCGGCTCAACGTGCTCGAGACGTTGCGCGCGGCGGCGCCGTGGCAGCCGTTGCGGCGGCGGACACAATCCGCCGGCAAGAGCAGCCGGCTGATCGTGCACAAGGACGACATTCGCATCACCCGCTTCAAGCAACGCTCGGGCACCACCACGATCTTCGTCGTCGATGCCTCCGGCTCCTCGGCGCTGCAGCGGCTCGCCGAGGTGAAGGGCGCCGTCGAGCTGCTGCTCGCCGAGTGCTATGTCCGTCGCGATGAGGTGGCGCTGATCGCGTTCCGCGGCAAAGGCGCGGAGCTGCTGCTGCCGCCGACGCGCTCGTTGACCCGCGCCAAGCGCAGCCTTGCGGGCTTGCCCGGCGGCGGCGGCACGCCGCTGTCGGCCGCGATCTTCGCTGCGACCGAGCTTGCGCTCGCGGTGAAAGCCAAGGGGCAGGCGCCGACGATCGTGCTGATGACCGACGGCCGCGCCAATGTTGCGCGCAACGGCGGCGGCCGCAGCGAGGCCGAGGCGGAGGCGCTGGTGGCAGCGAAGCAGCTCGCGCTGACGGGCATTCCCGTCGTGCTGGTCGATTCCTCGCCACGGCCCCAGGACAAGGCTTCGCAGCTCGCAGGCGCCATGCAGGCCCGCTACATCGCACTGCCTCACGCCGATGCGACACGGTTGTCGCGGGCCGTGATGGCTGAAGCGGGCCGCGGCTAGCGAGGGGGGAACCCCTGGCGTCAAGCGGCGTTCCCAACGGCGACTGACAAGAGCGCCGGTCATCGCTATGCTCGATCCCCGCCGGATGCCAGCAGACGGCCGCGCCTTTCGACATCCAATCGTCACACAGGAGCACGCCATGCAGGTGGCCTCGACCACACAGAGTGATCACGCGGCCGTCGCGCGCGCCGTGACGATGCCGCCGCCCCTGACGGCGCCGCGCTTCGAGCTTGCCGACGCCCGCACCGGCCGCATCACCTGCTATGGCGATGGTCCAGCCGCGTCCACCGCGCGCCCGCTGCTGCTCATTCACAGCGTCAACGCGGCGGCGACGGCCTATGAGATGAAGCCGCTGTTCGAGCATTATCGCAACGTCCGTCCGGTCTATGCGCTCGATCTGCCCGGCTTCGGGCTGTCGGACCGCGCCGACCGCATCTACACGCCGCGCATCATGACCGATGCGGTCCTGCTCGCTGCCGACGAGGTTCGTCGCCGTCATGGCGATGTCGCAATCGATGCGATCGCGCTGTCGCTCGGCTGCGAGTTCGCGGCGCGTGCCGGCACCGAGGCGCCGAACCTGTTTCGCACCTTGGCGCTGCTCAGCCCGACCGGCTTCGACCGCCGCGCCGAGGCCGCAGCGAAGACGACCGGCAACAGGGACTCGACCCGCGCCATGCCGTGGGTGCGCAACATCCTCAACGTGCCCCTGTGGAAGCACGGCTTCTTCACCCTGCTGACCTCGCGTGCCAGCATCCGCTTCTTCCTGCAGAAGACCTTTGGCCGCAAGGACATCGACGAGGGGCTGCTGGAGTATGACTATATCACCACGCATCAGCCGGGCGCCGAGAACGCACCGTATTCCTTCGTCTCCGGCTACCTGTTCAGCACCAATGCCCTAAAGCTCTACCAGGCGCTGGCGATGCCGGTCTGGATGGTGCACGGCGTCCGTGGCGATTTCGTCGATTACCAGGGCAAGCACGCCGTCAAAGGGCTGCCGAACTGGCGGATCGACGTCATGCAGACCGGGGCGATGCCGCATTTCGAGCAGCTTGATAAAGTCATCGCAGGCTACGATGATTTCCTGGCGCGCGCCGCCGGCGCGTGAGCCGCTCCGGCGCGGGCTGAGGCGCCGCCTGCAATGGTCGTCGTCGGCATGAGCGACAAGCCGAGCTGGAGCATCGACGGGCGCACCTGGCCCAATCGCGAGGCGAGCCGTTTCGTCGACGCCGGCGGGATCCGCTGGCACGTCCAGGTCATGGGCGAGGGGCCGGTCGCGCTACTGGCCCATGGCACGGGAGCAGCAACCCATTCCTGGCGCGATCTCGCGCCGCTGCTCGCCAGGCATGTCACGGTCGTGGCGCCGGATCTCTCCGGCCACGGCTTCACCTCCACGCCGAATTGGCAGCGGCTGTCGCTCCCGGGCATGTCGCGTGATCTCGCCACGCTGTGCGAGCAGCTCGCGATCACGCCCGCGATCGCCATCGGCCATTCCGCGGGCGCGGCGATCCTCACGCGGATGACGCTCGACGGCTTGATCGCGCCGAAACTGATCGTCAGCCTCAATGGCGCCTATCTGCCGTTCGGCGGCGTTGCAGCGCAGTTCCTGTCGCCGCTCGCCAAGATGATGGCGCTGAATCCGCTGGTGCCACGGCTGTTCGCCTGGCGCGGCCGCGATCCGGCAGCGGTGCATCGGCTGCTCAAGGCGACGGGATCGACGCTCGATGCCAATGGCGAGCGGCTGTATCGCCGCCTCGTCGGCAGTCCCGGTCATGTCGGTGCCGCGCTGGAGATGATGGCAAATTGGGACCTCAACCCTCTGGTGCGCGACCTGCCGCGACTGAGCACCGCGCTGCTGCTCATCGCCGCGACCCACGACCACGCCATCACCCCCGACGTCGCCCGGCGCGTGCGCCAATTGGTGCCGCAGGCACAGCTCGAACTGCTTGATGGGCTTGGCCATTTGGCTCACGAGGAGCAGCCGGCGCGGATCGCGGAGCTGATCGTCGCGGCCGCCGAGCGGCTCGGCGTCCTTGCAGTGCAGCAGGAAATGTCAAACTAGGTTGACATTTTTGACTGGCGAAAGCGTCAATTTCAATTTACGCTTTTCGCCATGCTCGACGTCTCCACCATCAAGGCCGCTATTCCGGCTGCGCTCGGAGACCGGCCGCATGCGGTCGTGATCGGCTCCGGCTTCGGCGGCCTCGCCGCGGCGGTCCGGCTCGGCGCGCGCGGCTATCGCGTCACCGTGTTCGAGCAGCTCGATGCGCCCGGCGGCCGCGCCTATGTGCATCGCCAGGACGGCTTCACCTTCGACGCCGGCCCGACCATCGTCACGGCACCGTTCCTGTTCGAGGAGCTGTGGCAGCTGTGCGGGCGGAAGATGTCCGACGACGTCACGCTCAAGCCGATCTCGCCGTTCTATCGGATCCGGTTCGACGACGGCACCGCGTTCGACTGCTCGGCGGATCCGGTGGCGATGCGCGCCGAAGTCGCGCGAATTTCACCCGGCGATGTCGACGGCTACGAGCGCTTCATGAAGGCGAGCGAGGCGATCTTCAGAAAGGGCTTCGAGGAGCTTGGCGATGTGCCGTTCCTGTCGCTGCTCGACATGGCGAAGATCGCGCCGGCGATGATCAAGCTGCAGAGCTTTCGCTCGGTCTATGGTCTCGTCTCGCAGCATGTGCGCGACGAGCGGCTGCGCGTCGTCCTGAGCTTCCATCCGCTGCTGATCGGCGGCAATCCGTTCACGACCACGTCGATCTATTGCCTGATCGCCTATCTCGAGCGCCGCTGGGGCGTGCATTTTGCGATGGGCGGCACCGGCGCACTGGTCACCGGTCTCGTCAGCTTGATCGAAGGGCAGGGCGGCCAGGTGCGCTGCTCGGCGCCCGTCGCCGAGATCACCACGAAGAATGGCGTTGCCACCGGCGTGCGTCTGGCCTCCGGCGAGACCGTCGCCGCCGACGTCGTCGTGTCCAATGGCTGCGCCGCCTGGACCTACAAGCACCTGCTGCCATCCGTGCCGCGCCGGCGCTGGACAGATGCCCGCATCGATCGCGCGCGCTACTCGATGAGCCTGTTCGTCTGGTACTTCGGCACGAAGCGCCGCTACGACGACGTCGAGCATCACACCATCCTGCTCGGCCCGCGCTATCGCGGGCTGCTCGACGACATCTTCCGCCGCAAGGTGCTGGCGGATGATTTCAGCCTGTACCTGCACCGGCCGACCGCGACCGATCCGTCGCTGGCGCCCGAGGGTTGCGATGCGTTCTACGTGCTGTCGCCGGTGCCGCATCAGCAGAGCGGCATCGACTGGGCAGCCACCGCCGAGCCGTTCCGCAGGCGGATCGAGCGGGCGCTGAGCGAATCGCTGTTGCCGGATCTCGTGAGGCAGATCGCCACGTCGCGGCTGCTGACGCCGGACGATTTCGAGCATCGCCTGTCCTCCTATCGCGGCGCGGCGTTCGGGCTCGAGCCGGTGCTGATGCAGAGCGCTTGGTTCAGGCCGCACAATAAGAGCGAAGAGGTCGACCGGCTGTATCTGGTCGGGGCCGGAACGCATCCCGGAGCCGGACTGCCGGGCGTGTTGTCGTCAGCGCGCGTGCTCGATGAGCTCGTGCCCGCGCCGCATGAGCTGGAGCGCCGATGAGCCGGGACGAGGACATCGCGATCTGTCGTCGGCTGTTGCGGGGCGGATCGAAGACGTTCTTCGCCGCCTCGAAGGTTCTGCCGCGGGCGGTCGGCGATCCCGCCATTGCGCTCTATGCGTTCTGCCGCGAGGCAGATGACGCGATCGATGGTCCCGGTCGCCGCGTCGACGCCATCGAGGTGCTGCATGAGCGGCTCGACCGGATCTACGCCGATCGGCCCGAGGATCGTCCCGTCGATCGCGCCCTCGCCGGCGTGGTCGCGCAGTTCGCGATTCCACGCGCGCTGCCGGATGCGCTGCTCGAAGGCCTTGCCTGGGACGCCCAGGGCCGCCGCTACGAGACGCTGAGCGACGTGCTCGCCTATGCCGTGCGCGTCGCCGGCACCGTCGGCGTGATGATGTCGCTGTTGATGCACCGGCGCGCTCCGGAGACCATCGGGCGCGCCTGCGATCTCGGCATCGCCATGCAGCTCACCAACATTGCCCGCGACGTCGGCGAGGACGCGCGTGCCGGCCGGCTCTATCTGCCGCGGCAATGGCTGCGCGAGGCGGGACTCGACGTCGACACCTGGCTGGCCGCGCCCTATTTCGACGACCGCGTCGGCCGCGTCACCGCGCGGCTGCTCGCAATGGCCGACGTGTTCTACGCACGCGCCGCGGCCGGCATCGCCGATCTGCCCCCGACCTGCCGTCCGGGCATCAACGCTGCGCGGCTGATCTATGCCGAAATCGGGCGCGAGGTCGCGCGGGCAGAGTTCGATTCGCTGTCGCAGCGCGCCTTCGTCTCGATGCCGCGCAAGCTGCAGCTGCTCGGCAAGGCCGCGGTGGTGTCGCTCGCTCCGGTGCAGCCATCGTTGGCGCCGCTGCGGCCCGAGGCGCGCATCCTGATCGAAGCCGTGATCGCTGCGGATGCACAGCGCCCGCATGCGATCGCTCGGCCGCGCCGTACGCTGCAGGACCGCGCGCTGTGGGTGATCGATCTGTTCGAGCGGCTGGAGCGACGCGACCAGCTGTCGCGCTCGGGACGGGCGTCGTAGCGAAGCGCGATGAGCGAGACGTCACGAGTGAGACGTGATGAGTGAGACGCCATGAGCGAGATGGGCGGCCTGCTCGAATTCGTCGTCGTTGCGATGTGCGTGCTCGGCTGGCTCGTGCTCGAATGGCAAGGCCGCCGCCTCGACCGCCGGCGCGCCGAGCGTGAGGCCCGGGAGCGCGCGGAGGAGGAGCGGTAGCAGTAGGGCGGCCAAAGGCGCGCCTACGTCGTCGCGACGAGCAAAGATGACCGTGCTCGCCGTGCCCACCGCCCCGCGTGCGGGATGCGGATGGTGGGCCCGCGGCGTCCCGCCGCGTTCGCGCCTTTGCCCACCCTACGGCAGCGCGTTCGGAATTGTCGATTGGATCGCAAACGCATCGACAAACACCGCTGTCGTCCCGGCCTTGAGCCGGGACCCATACCCCCAGGGAGCGGTTTGAGGCAGACAGGCGATTGGCATTTTGCCCGTCATGTCCGCCGCGGCGTGGGTGCCGGATCGGCGCGCCGCCGCGCTCGCGCGCGTCGTGGCTTGTCCGGGACGACACCGTATGCTGTCGCGCGGCCGCTGCAAATCCGCGCGTTCGCCTGCGACTATGGCTAACGTTGCGCCTATCGATCCCTCACCACCGCGGCATCCGGAACGGCAGCATGGCCTGCACGATCGGCATCTGGAACCGGTCGAGCGACAGGCTCTCGTGCATGACGGCGGCGTCCTCGCCACGGATGCGCGCGGCGAGGTGGCTGCGGGCATAGAAGGGAGCGTCCTCCAGTGTGCTCACGACGCGCACGGATGTATCAGCGTCGGCCCGGGCGCTGCGGTCGACGCGCCACAGCGTCTTGCGCAACGGTGATTCGACGAGTGGGGCGATCCGCTCCAGCTTGCCGTCGGGATCGACGTGCAGCGCGATCGTCTTGTCCATGCCGGCGCGCGCGACGGTGTCGTAGGAGACCACGGTGCCGGTGCGCGTCGCGGCGCGCGACCATTGCCAGCTCCGGAAGTCGCGCTCCAGCGGCGCATCGCCATGGTTGATGTCGAAATAGCCGTCGCCGCGCCAGTGCAGGTCGGGATGATCGAAGTCGACCGACACGCGGCAGCACGGCGCGATCGGCTGCCAGCGATGGCGTCCTTCGGCATCGAGCCTGAACGCGATCTCGTTCAGCTCGGTCGGCACCACCCTCACCTTGCCGCGCAGCGGCAGCGGCCAGGGCACGGTGACCTCGTCGACGTCGATCGTGAGCTCGCGACCGGTCCAGGCCAAGCTGCTCGGCCCCACGGCAAGATGCTGCTCGTCGCGGGCGATCGCGCCGCGTCCACGCTCGGTCATGGCCCAGCGGCGCGCGCGCGCGCCATACAGCGCGACGTTGAGCGCGCAATGATTTTCGGGATCGGCGGGTCCGCGCCGTCTGGCCCATGCGTAGTACGGCGAGAACACGCTGCCGACGAAGGCAATGAGCGTGATGCCGAAGCGGCCGTCGTCGCTCAGCGCGTCGACATACCACCACGCATAGCCGTCCTTGGGGACGGCGCGGTCGAAGCGAGGTCCGCAATCGCCCTGTTGGCTGCCATCCGCCCCGAGAGCGCCGCCATCGGCACGCCCGGTCCCGGATGCGCGCTGCCTCCGGCCACGTAAAGTCCCGGCAGCTTCGTCTGCGCGCCCGGCCGCTGGAACGAGGCCATCCAGCCGTGCGAGCTGCGGCCGTAGAGCGCGCCCCCCGCGCCCGGAAACATCCGGTTGAAATCCGTCGGCGTCGTCACGCGGGTCAGTTCCGGCGTCGTCGCGATGCTGAGGCCGCAGCGCTGCAGCAGGTCGAAGGTCTGGCGGGCACATTGGCTGATCTCCGAGGGAGCAAAGCTGTGGCGGTCGCCGGTGGCGGGCGCGTTGATCAGCACGAACAGCGGCTCGTTCGTGCCGGCATCGCGCGGCCGGTCGTCGCGGTCCTGCGCGCAGACATAGACGGTCGGCTCCTGCGGCATCGCGCGGCGGTCGATCAACTGATTGAACTCGGCGCCGTAGTCGCGCGAGAAGAACACGTTGTGGCGCACGAGCGGAAAGCCGTCGGCGCGCGCCAGGCAGCTCCAGGTCATCGCCGACAGCGAGCGCGCGGACTCCGGGATCGACGGCAGCGCACGGGCCGCGTCCGCACCGAACAGTCCCTGCGCAAGGGCCCCGACATCGGCAGTCGCAACGACGGCATCGGCTGCGATCTGCTCGCCATCGGCGAGCTGCACGCCCGTGGCGCGGCCGGCCTGGCTGACGACGGCGGCGACCTCGGCGCCATAGCGGATGGTGACGCCATGGCGCCGCGCCAACGCGGCGAGGCACGCGGCGAGCTCATGCATGCCGCCGTCGATCAGCCAGACGCCGGCCTGCTCGACATGGGCGACCAGCATCAGTGTGGCCGGCGCATGGAACGGCGAGGAGCCGCAATAGGTGGCGTAGCGGCCGAACAGCTGCTGCAGACGGGCGTCGCGAAAATAGCCGCCGAGCGCCTTCCATAGCGTCTGGAACGGGCGGATCGCGGTGAGATCGCGGAAGCCGGCGCTGCGCAACAGATGTGTCATGCTCGGCGTCGGCGTGCGGATGAAGGGATCGCGCAGCACCTCGAAGATGCGCCGCGCATCGCGGCAGAACGCGCGATAGCCCTCGGCCTCGCTGCGTCCGGCGAACTGACCGATCGCATCGGCCGACCTGTCCTCGTCGGCGAACAGGTCGAGCGTGCGGCGATCGGTCCAGGCGTGGCGGGCGAGGACGTCGAGCGGGGTGAGGGTGAGGTGATCGTCGAGCGATGCGCCGATCTCGGCGAACAACTCGTCGAACACCCAGCGCATCGTAAACACGGTCGGACCGGAATCGATGCGGGCAGGGCCGATCGTGATCTGACGCATCTTGCCGCCGGGCGCCGGCGCGCGCTCGATCACCGTTACGGCGGCGCCGCGCGCGGCGAGGGTGAGCGCGGCGCTGAGGCCGGCGATGCCGGCGCCAACCACGATCACGCGGTGCTCGGCCATTTCGTGCACTCCCGTCCATCGGACCTGACGTGTGAAATGTCTAGCATGATTTACAGTTTGGGTGTAAGTTGAAATTTACATGAGCGGGCCCGAAGGCCTCGCGACAAGGGAGGCTGGCATGGACGTGATGGCCCGGATCGAGAAATCCCTCGTCACAGCGGTCGCTCTGGCCGACCGGCCCGGATGCCCGCCGCGCCTCTCGGCCGCCATGCAGGCTGCGGTCTTTCCCAAGGGCGCGCGCGTTCGTCCCCGTCTTTGTCATGCAGTAGCCAGCGCTTGCGGCGACGACGAGCCGGCCGCGACCGACGCGGCGGGATCGGCGATCGAGCTGCTGCATTGCGCCTCGCTGGTGCATGACGATCTGCCGTGCTTCGACAACGCCTCGCTGCGCCGCGGTCGTCCCTCGGTGCATGCCGCGTTCGGTGAGCCGCTCGCCGTCCTCGCCGGCGATGCGCTGATCGTGCTCGCGTTCCAGACGCTGGCCAAGTCCAGATGCTCGCCGCTGCGGCTGGCGCAGCTGATCGCGACCATCGGCGACGCCGTCGGTGTGCCGCATGGCATCGCAGCCGGGCAGGCCTGGGAGTGCGAGCCGCAGATCGATCTGTCGCGCTATCACCGCTCCAAGACCGGCGCGCTGTTTGCGGCTGCCACTGTCTCGGGCGCTGCTGCGGCGGGGCATGAGAATCCTGAGGCCTGGCGCACGCTCGGCGAGACCATCGGCGAGGCCTATCAGGTTGCCGACGATATCCGCGACGCGGCCAGTGATGAGGAGGAAGCTGGTAAGCCGGTCGGGCAGGATGCTGCGCTTGGCCGGCCCAACGCCGTGCTGATCTATGGCCTCACCGGAGCGGTCAGCTATCTGCACGACCTCGTCGCCGACGGCATCCGCACCATGCCGCCCTGCGCCCATGCGCACGAGCTGCGCATGCTGATGGAACAGGAAGCCAAGCGTCTGGTCCCGCGCCGCTTGGCGGCGTCGGCGGCGTGAGCTTTCGGCCGCGTTGAATGGCAACGCTCGCGCCGCGCGCCCAACGCTCACCCTCCGCTGGAGGGGGAGGGTCGCCGCGCATGCGCGCAGCGGCAGGTGCGGCGGGGTGGGGTGACAGACCCTCGGCGCGCGCGGTGCTGTCGCCTTTTCGAAAGCCGATGCAGGCAAGCCTGGGAGCCGTCCGACCCATCCGCACCTCTTTCCGAGCCCACCCCACCCCACCGCGCGCCTTGCGCGCAGTGACCCTCCCCCTCCAGGGGAGGGTGGGCGGCGCGGCGTGTCGGTGCGCATTTGCTCGGCCATGGGAGCTCTGACGGCCATGCCCGCGGTTGTTCGCCACGACACTTCGCCCCCGATCAGCCTCAGTGACCGATGGCGCGGGTGGCGCGATGCGCTGCTGGCGAGTGCAGCGTTTCAGCGCTGGGCGGCGGCGTTTCCGTTGACGCGGCCGATTGCGCGCAAGCGGGCGGCGGAGCTGTTCGATCTGTGCGCCGGCTTCGTCTACTCGCAGACCCTTGCGGCCTGCGTGCAGCTCGATGTGTTCGAGGCCCTGCGCGCCGGGCCCTGCGAGGTTGCGGCGCTGGCATCGCATGCGGCAATGCCGCCTGATGCGATGCTCAGCCTGTGCGAAGCGGCGTCCGCGCTGCAACTGCTCGAGCGCCGCGGCGGCGCGCGCTATGGGCTCGGGCCGCTCGGCGCGGCGCTGCTCGGCAATCCCGGCATCGCCGCGATGGTCCGCCATCACGCCGCGCTCTATGCCGATCTCGGCGATCCCGTGGCGCTGCTGCGCGGCCAGGGCCGCGAGCGCCGCCTTGCACATTACTGGCCCTATGCGCTCGACAAGAGCGGCGCGACGCTGACGCGCGACAGCGTTACGTCCTACACGGCGTTGATGGCGGCGTCGCAGCCGATGATCGCCGATATCGTGCTTGCGGCCTATCCCTTGAGCGGCCATCGCTGCCTGCTCGATGTCGGCGGCGGCGATGGCAGCTTCCTCGCGGCCGCCGCGCGGCAGGCGCCGCAGCTTGCGCTTGGGCTGTTCGATCTGCCCGAGGTCGCCGCGATAGCGCGAGAGCGACTCGCCAAGGCCGGGCTCGCCGATCGAGTCATGATTACCCCCGGAAGTTTCTACACCGATCCGCTGCCGACCGGGGCTGACGTGATCTCGCTGATTCGAGTCGTGCACGATCACGACGACGACGCGGTGACGCAACTGCTGGCAAAGGTGCGCGCTGCGCTGCCCGAGAACGGCGTGCTGTTGCTCGGCGAGCCGATGCGCGACACGGCGAAAGGCGCCGACGGGGTCAGCGCCTATTTCGAGATCTATTTGCGCGCGATGGGGCAGGGCCGGCCGCGCAGCGCGCAACGGCTGCGCGAGCTGCTCAATCTGGCAGGTTTTTCGCAGGTGCGAGTGCTTCGCACGCGCATCCCGTTGATCGCGGGCGTGATTGTCGCGAAAAGCTGACACTCGGACTGTAAATAAATATTGACACTCTCCGCAGTCGGACTAACCTGACACCCGTAACTAAGCGGGCGTCGCCGGGGAGTTTGGGCTATGGACGCGATCGCCGTGGTGCTGGGGAGGCCGAGGGAGTTGTCGCTGCAGCATCTGCTGCTGGCGGATGCCCCGGACTGCCTGACCGTCGACATCGAATGGAGCGCGATCAGCACCGGCACCGAGCGGCTGCTGTACGAAGGCCGCATGCCGCAGTTTCCCGGCATGGGCTATCCACTCGTGCCCGGCTACGAGGCGGTCGGCCGTGTCGCGCACGCGGCGCCGCATTCTGGTTTTCGTAAGGGCGAGCGCGTCTTCGTGCCGGGTGCGGCGCGCTGCTTCGGCGAGGTCAAGAGCCTGTTTGGGGCCGCCGCCTCGCGGCTCAGCGTGCCCCCTCAACGCGTCGTCGCAATCGACGAAGCCAACGGCGAGCGCGGCGTGCTGCTGGCGCTGGCCGCTACCGCCTATCATGCTCTGTCGATCGGCGGTGATGGCCAGGCCGAGTGCGTAGTCGGTCATGGCGTGCTCGGCCGTCTGCTGGCACGGTTGATCATGGCGATGGGCGGAGATCCGCCGGTCGTCTGGGAGAGCAATCCCGAACGCGCGGCTGGCGCCATGGGCTATTGCGTCGTCGATCCAGCTCACGATGATCGGCGCGACTATCGCCTGATCTTCGATGCCAGCGGCGATGCCGGGCTGCTCGACAGTTTGATCGCGCGCCTGGCGCCGCGCGGCGAAATCATCCTCGCCGGCTTCTACAGCGCGCCGCTGACCTTCTCCTATCCGCCGGCCTTCATGCGCGAGGCGGCAATCCGCGTCGCCGCCGAATGGAAGCACGAGGATCTGCTCGCGGTGCGTAACCTGATCGATACCGGCCGGCTGTCGCTGGACGGGCTGATCACGCATCACGCCGACGCGACATCGGCAGAGAGCGCCTACCGGATCGCGTTCGACGATTCGTCATGTCTCAAGATGGTCCTGGACTGGAGAGCTGCACGATGAATGCCCCGACCAAGATCAGTGCCAACTTGGCTGCAATGACGGATGCCCTGCGTGCCGAGGCCGCGATCGCGCCGGATGCGCCGGTGACGGCTGCGCCCAAGAAGACGACGCAGATCATCGCCATCTACGGCAAGGGCGGCATCGGCAAGAGTTTCACGCTCGCCAATCTGTCCTACATGATGGCGCAGCAGGGCAAGAAGGTGCTCTTGATCGGCTGCGATCCCAAGAGCGATACGACTTCACTGCTGTTCGGCGGCCGTGCCTGCCCGACCATCCTGGAGACCTCGTCGAAGAAGAAGCTCGCCGGCGAGGAGGTCAAGATCGGCGACGTCTGCTTCAAACGCGACGGGGTGTTTGCGATGGAGCTCGGTGGCCCCGAAGTCGGCCGCGGCTGTGGCGGTCGTGGCATCATCCATGGCTTCGAGCTGATCGAGAAGCTCGGTTTTCACGACTGGGGCTTCGACTACGTGCTGCTCGACTTCCTCGGCGACGTCGTCTGCGGCGGCTTCGGCCTGCCGATCGCGCGCGACATGTGCCAGAAGGTGATCATCGTCGGTTCCAACGATTTGCAGTCGCTGTACGTCGCCAACAATGTCTGCTCGGCGGTTGAGTATTTCCGCAAGCTCGGCGGCAACGTCGGCGTCGCCGGAATCGTCATCAACAAGGACGACGGCACCGGCGAGGCGCAGGCCTTTGCGGATGCGGTCGGCATCCCGGTGCTGGCCTCGATCCCAGCCGACGACGACATTCGGCGGAAGAGCGCGAGCTATCAGATCATCGGTCGGCCCGGCACGGCCTGGGCACCGCTGTTCGAACTGCTGGCGACCAATGTCGCCGAGGCGCCGCCGCAGCATCCGCATCCTCTGACCCAGGACGGCCTGCTCGGCCTGTTCAAGGCCTCGGAAGTCGGTCGCGACGTGGTGCTGGAGCAGGCGACGCTCGAGGACATGTGCGGCAGCACGGCGGTAGCTAAGCCGTCGCTCGAAGTGATCTACGACAATGTGTGATCGGCGCGTGCTGAGCAGCGGAATCTAGTGCAATGAGCGATGCGGTGGTCCATCAGGCAGTGAGCGCGGAGAGTCCCGCGGCGGCAGGCATGCCCGTGCAGCCGGAGGCGCTCGGCTGCCACGCCGGCAAGGCCGAACTCAGGAAGGCGGCCGATGCCGCCGGCAAGAGCGAGGTTCTGGCGCGCTATGCAGCCGATTACCCGGCCGGGCCGCACGACCAGCCACAGAGCATGTGCCCGGCGTTCGGCTCGCTGCGCGTCGGCCTGCGCATGCGCCGCACCGCGACCGTGCTGTCGGGCTCTGCCTGCTGCGTCTATGGCCTCACCTTCACCTCGCACTTCTACGGCGCGCGGCGCAGTGTCGGCTACGTCCCGTTCAACTCTGAGACGCTGGTCACCGGCAAGCTGTTCGAGGACATCCGCGACGCGGTGTTCAAGCTCGCTGACCCTGCGAACTACGACTGCGTCGTCATCATCAATCTCTGCGTCCCCACCGCCTCGGGCGTGCCGCTGCAGATTCTCCCGAAGGAGATCAATGGCGTCCGTGTCATAGGCATCGACGTCCCCGGCTTCGGCGTGCCCACCCATGCCGAGGCCAAGGACGTGCTCGCCGGCGCGATGCTGAACTACGCGCGGCGCGAGGCGGAGCAGGGCCCGGTGCAGGCGCCGCGCGCGCCGCGCGGCGACAAGCCGACCATCACCTTGCTCGGCGAGATGTTCCCGGCCGATCCCGTCGGGATCGGCATGCTCTTGGCACCGCTCGGTCTCGCCGCAGGCCCGACCGTGCCGACGCGCGAATGGCGCGAGCTGTATGGCGCGCTGGATTGCGCGGCCGTGGCGGCGATCCATCCGTTCTATACGGCCTCGATCCGCGAGTTCGAGGCGGCCGGGCGCCCCATCATCGGCTCGGCGCCGGTCGGCTGCGACGGCACCGCAGACTGGCTCGAAGCGATCGGCATGACTTGTGGCGTCGGCCGCGCGCAGATTGACGCGGCGAAGAATGCGGTGCTGCCCGCGATCCGTGGCGCGCTTGCGGCCGCGCCCATTCGTGGCCGCATCACATTGTCGGGCTACGAAGGCTCGGAGCTGCTGGTCGGGCGTCTTCTGGTCGAGAGCGGCGCGGACCTGCGCTATGTCGGCACCGCCTGCCCGCGCACGCGCTGGTCGGAGGCGGACCGCGCCTGGCTCGAACAACGCGGCGTCCGCGTGCAGTATCGTGCCTCGCTGGAGCAGGATCTCGCGGCGGTCGACGAGTTCGCGCCCGATCTCGCCATCGGCACCACGCCGGTGGTGCAGAAGGCCAAGGCGCGCGCGATCCCGTCGTTGTACTTCACCAATCTCATTTCGGCGCGGCCGCTGTTCGGCGTCTCCGGCGCCGGCTCGCTGGCGCAGGTCGTCAATGCGGCGATCGCAGGCAAGGCGCGCTTCGACGAGATGCGCGAGTTCTTCGAAGGCGTCGGTGAGGGCGACACCGCGGGCGTGTGGCAGGGCACTCCTGTCGCGCGTCCTGATTTTCGCGACAAGTACCGCAAGGCGGTCGCGGCGCAGGCCAAGAAGCGCAAGTCCGAGGAGATGGTGTGATGCTGATCCTCGACCACGATCGCGCCGGCGGCTATTGGGGGGCGGTTTACGCGTTCACCGCAATCAAGGGCCTGCAGGTCATCATCGACGGCCCCGTCGGCTGTGAGAACCTGCCGGTGACCTCGGTGCTGCACTACACCGACGGCCTGCCACCGCACGAGCTGCCGATCGTCGTCACCGGCCTCGGCGAGGACGAGCTCGGTCAGAAGGGCACCGAGCAGGCGATGAAGCGCGCCCGCGCCGCGCTCGATCCGGATCTTCCCGCAGTCGTCGTCACCGGCTCGATCGCCGAGATGATCGGCGGCGGTGTCACGCCGGAAGGTTCCAACATCAAGCGCTTCCTGCCGCGCACCATCGACGAGGACCAGTGGCAGAGCGCCAACCGTGCGCTCAGCTGGCTGTGGAGCGAATACGGCCTGCGAAAGATTCCGGAGCGCAAGCCGCGCGCGGAGGGCGAGAAGCCTCGCGTGAATATCATCGGGCCGATCTACGGCACCTTCAACATGCCGTCGGATCTCGCCGAGATCCGCCGCCTGGTCGAAGGCATCGGCGCCGAGATCAACATGGTGTTCCCGCTCGGCAGCCATCTCGCCGACGTGCCGAAGCTGGTGAATGCCGACGTCAACATTTGCATGTACCGCGAGTTCGGCCGCATGCTGTGCGAGACATTGGAGCGGCCCTATCTGCAGGCGCCGATCGGGCTGCATTCGACCACGAAATTCCTGCGCATGCTGGGCGAGATGCTCGGGCTCGATCCCGAGCCGTTCATCATCAGCGAGAAGCACACCACGATCAAGCCGGTGTGGGATCTCTGGCGTTCGGTGACGCAGGACTTCTTCGGCACCGCGAGCTTCGGCATCGTCGCCTCCGAGACCTACGCGCGTGGCTTGCGCAATTTCCTGGAGACCGAGCTCGGGCTGCCTTGCCACTTCGCGATCTCCCGCTGCGCCGGCGCCAAGACCGACAATGACGCCATCCGCAAGCTGATCCACGAGCGGCCGCCGCTGGTGCTGTTCGGCAGCTACAACGAGCGCATGTATGCCGCGGAAGCCGGCAACCGCGCGATCTACGTCCCGGCAAGCTTCCCGGGCACGGTGATCCGCCGCCATACCGGCACGCCGTTCATGGGCTATGCGGGGGCGACCTACGTCGTGCAGGAGGTCTGCAACGCGCTGTTCGATGCGCTGTTCAACATCCTGCCGCTCGCGACGCAACTCGACCAGATCGCGGCGACGCCGGCGCGGCTCGAGCGCGAGCTGCCATGGGACGACGGCGCCAAGCTGGCGCTGGACCAGATCATCGAGACGCAGCCGGTGCTGGTGCGGATTTCCGCAGCCAAGCGGCTACGGGATGCGGCGGAGCGCGGTGCGCGCCAGGCCGGGCTCGACAAGGTGACGGAGGACGTTCTCGCGCATGCGCGGTCGCAGCTCGCAACGGGCCAGGCCGCGTAGACACGGGGATAGCGGAGAGGGAGAGGACGATGTCGTTATACGAACGCATGGATCGTGACGTCGCGCCGAGATCGCGCGAGCGGATCGAATATCTCCTGGTCTACGCGGTGTGCTTCGTCGTGCTGATGGTCGAGGGCGTGCTGCGCCGGATCGGCTCCGTCGTCACCGGCCACAGGCCCGCGCCGCTCGGCGCGATCTTCGGCGAGGCGAGGATCAAGGCCGCGAACTGCGCGACCTCGTCCTTCATGGGATTGTGAGTTTCAGGGCTGCGAGTTGCAGCCCGGTGAGTTCTTAGGGAATTCGTGCGGTTCGCCGCATGGATGTCATCCCGGCAACGGGATGGCGCTTCGACGCCGCTCATCTCGGTGAGCGGCTTCCGGCCGAAAGGCCAACACCAGGAGGTACTACTATGGTGGAACCAAACAAGGGAGGCTCTCTGTCGGGGCTGACCGAATCGGAGGCGAGGGAATTCCATAGCATCTTCATGACGAGCTTTGTGGTCTTCACGGCGGTCGCGATCGTCGCCCACATTCTCGCATGGATGTGGCGTCCCTGGCTGCCCGGGCCGACTGGCTACAAGGCGGCGGCGCTGGATGGGGCAACCCACTACGCCACTCTCGTGCTCTCCTACCTGACCTGATCGAAAGGAGAAAACTATGTGGCGCTTGTGGTTGTTGTTCGATCCGCGCAGAGTTCTCGTGGCTCTCGGGGTTTTCCTGTTCGGACTGGCATTGGTGATTCACTTCATCCTGCTCAGCACGAACCGGTTCAACTGGCTGGAGGGACCTCGTGCGGCGAAGACGTCGTCGATCTCCGATCCGGCAACGCCGGTGAAGCTCACCTAGAGCTTCGGCATCATCAATGGGAGGCGGGCGATCGCTCGGCGGCAGACCTTGTCCGCCCGCTTCCCAAATCTCTCGGGCGCCGGGATTCCTGGCGGTCACGACACGACCCACCGTACGACACGACACCTAGCATATCGAGCGACGGGCAGCGGAGGCAGGACCGATGGCAATGCTCAGCTTTGAACGAAAATACCGCGTCCGCGGCGGCACGTTGATCGGCGGCGATCTCTTCGATTTCTGGATCGGACCGTTCTACGTCGGCTTCTTCGGCGTGACGACGATCTTCTTCACCTTCGTCGGCGTGGCGCTGATCCTCTACGCAACGGCGCTCGGACCGACGTGGAATCTCTGGCAGATCAGCATCAATCCGCCGGACGCCAAATACGGACTCTCCTTCGCACCACTGACGGAGGGCGGCTTCTGGCAGCTCATCACGGTGTGCGCGCATGGCGCGTTCGTCTCCTGGGCGCTGCGCGAGGTCGAGATCTGCCGCAAGCTCGCGATCGGCTACCACGTGCCGGTGGCCTTCGGCTTTGCGATCTTCGCCTATTTCACGCTGGAGGTGATCCGTCCGGTGCTGATGGGTTCGTGGAGCTACGCCTTCCCCTACGGCATCATCACCCATCTCGATTGGGTGTCGAACACCGGCTATCAGTTCGGCAACTTCCACTACAATCCCGCGCACATGATCGCGATCACGTTCTTCTTCACGACGTGTCTTGCGCTCGCGCTGCACGGCTCGCTGATCCTGTCGGCCGCCAATCCCGGCCGCGGCCAGGAGATGAAGTCGCCGGAGCATGAGAACACCATGTTCCGAGACCTCCTGGGCTACTCCATCGGCACGCTCGGCATCCACCGACTAGGCCTGTTTCTGGCGCTGTCGGCCGTGTTCTTCAGCGCCGTCTGCATCGTCATCTCCGGCCCCGCCTGGCTGCTGCCGGAAGGCAACGCCTGGTCGGATTGGTGGGAATGGTGGCGCAGGGTCCCGATCTGGTCGCCGCAATGAGTTGAAGGAGAGGTCGTCATGGCCCAATACCAGAACATCTTCACGCAGATCCAAGTCCGTAGTGCGATCTATCCGGGCATTCCGATCGAGCCCGGCGTCTGGGAGCGGCTCGGCAAGGGCAGCTTCAACTACTGGTTCGGCAAGCTCGGCGACGCGCAGGTTGGTCCGGTCTATCTCGGCTTCCTCGGCCTGGCCTCGCTGATGTCGGGCTTCGTTGCGATCGAGATCATCGGTCTCAACATGCTGGCCTCGGTGAACTGGAGTCCGCTGGAGTTCATTCGCCAGTTCTTCTGGCTGTCCTTGCAGCCGCCGGCGCCGGAATACGGCCTGCAGATCTTCCCGCCGCTGCAGGAGGGCGGCTGGTGGCTGATGGCCGGCTTCTTCCTGACGACGTCGATCCTGCTGTGGTGGGCGCGCACCTATCGCCGCGCCCGGGCGCTCGGCCTCGGCACACACGTGTCGTGGGCGTTCGCCTCGGCGATCTGGCTGTATCTGGTGCTCGGCTTCATCCGGCCGATCTTCATGGGCAGCTGGAGCGAGGCCGTGCCGTTCGGCATCTTCCCGCACCTCGACTGGACCAACAACTTCTCCATCACCCACGGCAACCTGTTCTACAACCCGTTCCACATGCTCTCGATCGCCTTCCTGTATGGGTCGGCGCTGCTGTTCGCGATGCATGGCGCGACGGTGCTGGCGATCAGCCGCTACGGCGGCGAGCGCGAGCTGGAGCAGATCGTCGATCGCGGCACGGCGTTCGAACGTGGTGCGCTGTTCTGGCGCTGGACGATGGGCTTCAATGCGACGGCCGAGTCGATCCATCGCTGGGCCTGGTGGTTCGCCGTGCTTTGCACCTTGACCGGCGGCATCGGTATCCTACTGTCGGGCACCGTCGTCGACAATTGGTTCGAGTGGGGCGTGAAACACGGGCTGGCGCCGGCGCGCTGAAGTCCCGCAGGTTGAGAGATGTTGGACCGAGTTGAAACTGATCACGTCGAGATGGCCGGGCGCAGCACGCGTCCGGCCTCTCTCTTGGAGGCGATGCGCGACCGTACCAAGGCGCTCCACGTCACCGCCGAGCGGACCGGCCTCGTCGCCGAGCTGCTGCGCGGTCGCGGCACGGTGCAGGCCTACGCGCTGCTGCTGCGCAATCTGCTGCCGGTCTATGAGACGCTCGAAGCGGAGCTCATCCGTCATCAGGCATCTGCCGTAGTCGGCCACATCGTGCGGCCCGAGCTGCATCGCAGTGCTGCGATCAGAGCTGATCTTGCCCAGCTCTTTGCAACCGATCTGACCGTGTTGCCCGAAGCGATCGCCTATGTGCGTGCCATCCGGGAGGCGGGATCAGGCTCCGGCCATCCGCTGCTGGCGCACGCCTATACGCGTTATCTCGGCGACCTCAGCGGCGGCCAGATCATCAAGAAGATTCTCGCGCGTTCGCTCGGTTTGCAGCCGCAGGCGCTGTCGTTCTACGAATTTTCGGCGATCGGCGACATCCCGCTGTTCAAGGACGAGTACCGCGGCGCGCTGGAGCAGGCCGGCGCGGCCATCGCCGAGCACGCGGCGGTGATCGAGGAGGCCGCCACGGCGTTCCAGCTGAACATCGCACTGTCGCAAGCGCTGCAGGAGGCGTCCGGGCTCGGCGCGCGCGAGCGGGAGTAAAGTCCGCGCTCGATCGCTGAGAGTTGTGCGCAGAGTGCTCGCGGGTGCAGGCTCTCCCTGTGCGGTCATTCCCGGGCATTTGCGCGCAAAATGGCGCGGCCATTTTGAAGCAGTGCGAATGAGCCCGGAATCCATAACCACAGGACCAGATTCGTCTGAAGATGAGCGCCGCGTGCGTCTCGGGTCCTCATGACCGATGTGGCTATGGAGTCCGGGCTCGCGCTTCGCGCACTCCGGAATGAGGCGTGGAGAGATCGATAACCCGCGCGAACAGCCCGTCTGCAGGAAGCCGGACCGCGTAGGAGATCTGAGCTCCCGCCGTCACTCCTCACCCTGCGAGCGATACCATACGAGGTGCTCGAGGATGCCCAGTGTGCGCGCCGTCGAGCTGCGGATGCTCTCCAGCATCTCCGGCATGCTGCCGGCCTGGGCGCCGTGCGTCACCTCGAGTGCTGCGAGTTGCGCATTCTCGACCGTGGATGCCGCGAGCTCCTTGTAGATCAGGCTGGCGCTCTGATCGAGCCGCAGGCTCGGCCGTCGCGCGCCGTCGATCTCCTCCTGGAAGCGTGCGCGTGCCTCCTCGGCGGTCTTGCGCTCGGTCAGGTCGGAGAAGATCAGCACGAAGCCGAGCACGCGGTCGTAAGGCGCGATCACCGGATCGGCGCGCACCATCAAGGGCCGCTGCGGCGACGTGCCGCCGGTCAGCGTCAGCTCGCCGCGCCAGCTGCGCTTGTTGCGCATGAGGTCGTCGAGATTGGCGCGGAATTCGGCCGGCGCCGTGCAATAGGCGCCGAGGTCGCGCAGATACGGGATGTGTGGATGCGAAGCGCGCAGCTGCTGCTCGAATGCTTCGTTCATGAGCAGGATGCGACCCTCGACGTCGGCGATGATGACCGGCTGCTCGGAGCGCAGCACCTGGGCGCTGATCGTGGCGAGCTGGTCCTGCGCGATCACCATGCGCACCGAGCGCAGCTGCAGCGCCACGTCGGCGACGGTCTCGCTGACCGCCCGGGCCGAGGCAAGCTCGGCCGTCGACCAGGGCTCTGACTTGCCTTCGACGAGCTGGTGCCATTGCGCAAAGGAGCGGCGCGGCGACAGATCCGATGGATCATCGCCGATGATGACGGCTTTCAGCGGATCGCCGCCCCAGGTCACGGTCCGGACCTGCTCCGGCCTGAACCACAGCAGATACTCGCCTTCGCTCGCCGACAGCGGAGCCGCGATCAGGCCGCTGGCGATCGGGCGGATGTCGGCAAAGGTCGGCTCGTCGAGGGTCAGCGACGCGGTCACCGTCAGCCCTGGTGCCATTGCGCCCGCCGCCGTGCGCCGGCGGTCGAGCCATGCGGCGAGATCGCGGATGCGCTGCGTCGACGGCACGTCGCCGGCGGTCATGACCTGGCCTTCGAACAGCAGCGCCGCGCCGCTGGCGCCCAGCGGCTGCAACAGGGATTGCGAGCCGTCGAACAGCGCAGCCTGCCAATCGCCATCCCGCGACACCGCCTCGACCAGCCGTTGCTCCAATCGACGCACGACCAGCTCGGACTGGCTCTGGGCAAAGCTCTCCAGTGCTGCGATCCGGATCGCGCAGGTCTCGGCCAACGCCTCCCCCGCGGCGCGGATGTCGAACGGCACGAAGCGCGGCTCATAATGGTGGCAGGCGATCAGTCCCCACAGCCGGCCGCTGACCATCAGCGAGCAGACCAAGGTTGCGCCGACCCCCATGTTCTGCAGATATTTCTGATGGATCGGCGACATGCTGCGCAGGCAGCTCAAGGACATGTCGAGGTCGCGGCCGTTGAGCGGCGAGATGCGCGGCTGCAGCGGCACCGGCATGTAGTTGACGTCGACCAGCAGACGCACGCGGTTGCGCTCGTACAGCCGGCGCGCGATCTGCGGAATGTCGGAGGCCGGGTAGCGGTTGCCGAGAAACGCCTCGAGATCCGGCCGCCGCCGCTCGGAGAGCACCTCGCCATGACCTTCTTCGTCGAATCGGTAGACCATCACGCGGTCGTAGCCGGTAATCTCCCGGAAGATCGTGGCCGTCTCGTCGCAAAGGCCGAGCAGGGAGGAAGCCGACGTGATGCGGTGAAAGGCGCCGTCCAGGGCCGGTGCGATGTTGGTGATCTTCGTCGCCGGCTCGAGCTCGATGATCAGGCCGCCATTCGACGGGCGATGCACCGTGCAATCGACGCGGCGCGGCGGCGAGCCGGCGGTGCAGCGCAGGGTCATCGGTGACAGGTGCAGCGGTCCGCTCAGATGCGGCAAGATCTGCAGCGCCACGTTGCCGCCGAGATCGCGCAACGGACGTCCGACCACGGAGCTGGTGTTGAGGAAGGCCGCGGCATTGGTGCTGGCCTGGATGACGATGTTGTCGGGCTCCTTGATCGCCAGCAGAACGCCATGCGGCTGGATCGAGCCTGCGAGATGAATTTGTTCACGCTCGCAATCCGCAAGAGTAGCGTGGCCGAAGGCCGGCGTTGTCAGCGGAACGGGCAACTATCTCCCCTTTTCGGTTTCCTCGTCGCTTTCTTCTAGTTGGCTCAGATTATACCGATCGAGCTTGGCGTAAAGACTTTGCCGGCTGAGGCCGAGAATTTCGGCGGCCGACGTTCGGTTCCCATTGGCGAGCTCGAGCGCGGCGCGGACGTAATGCTGCTCGACGACTTCGACCGTGCTCCTCACGAGGTCGCGCAGCGGTGTCTTGCCGACCGATTCGTTGAGGCCTGCGAGCGCCGCCCGCAGATTGTCATGCTCCGCGGCCGGGGACAACCGCCGGGCGATGTTCCGCAGCACGAGGCCGATCCGGCGCTGGCCGTCGTGGCCATGCGCTGCAGCCGAGATCTCGACCTCCGTCTCGGTTCCGAGTTCGCCCTGGATGGTGGTGGACAGCAGCCGGACGGCCCCATGGCGCTCGACGTTCGAAATCAGCACCGAAAGGTCGGCACCAGGGCGGGTCAACCAGCGGCTGAGCTTCTCGCCGATCAGGGCCTCCTTCGAGCCGATCTCGACCAGTTCCAGGAACGCCCGGTTGGCGCGTTTGATGGCGCCTGTGCCGTCGATGCTGATGACCGCATCGGGAAGATTGTCGATCAGCCCTTCGGCATCATCCGACGCCAAGCCCGGCTGCGCGGCCTTGCCGATCGGCGCCATCTGCAGAAGGAACATCGGCGCGGTCTCGCTGGTCATCAGCGATCCCCGCAGCATCCATGGCGCAGCGTCCTCGCCAAGATGGATCACGATGCCAGGCGCCTTGCCCTGATCGCGGACCCGCCTCAGCATCAGTTCCACCGGCTCGCGGTCCTTTTGCGGAATCTCCTGCAGGAACTCGCGCCCCACCAGATTGTCCCGACGCCGGCTGGACACGCCGAGCGCCGCTGCCGCGGTCCGGTTGGCTTCGACGATGCGCAGGTCCGACACCTTCGTCAGCAGCACCGCCTCGTTCGAATCCTCGATCACCAGTCGGTAGCGCGTTTCAATCTCGCGCAGCTTCCAATAGTCGCGCTCGATGGTCTGCTGCGCCGAGATCAGCCGCGCCTGCAGCTCCGCCACCGCCTGCAGGTTCTTGCCGATCGCCAGCATGCCGGCGCGGCCGCCGAGCAGGACCGTGGTGAATTCCATCGGCAACTCGAGGCCGCTGGGAAATCGCTGGGTGAGCTGGCGGAAGGCGGAAATGCCGGTCCGCTTGGTGTCCTGCATGATGCGTTCGACCTTCTCGGTCGCATCATCGACGATTTCGGACCAGAGACGGCCGAGCCATACGTCGACATTCTCCGCAGACATGTTGGGAGACAGCGTTGCCTCACGGATCACGCCGTCCATGTCGAGCAGCAATGTCACGTCGGGTCGTGGACCGTGAAACTCGGCCATGGTCTTGGCACCCGTTATCTTGGCACCCTCTTGAGACGCTCGGGGGATCGCGGCCAGTTCATTTGGCGCGCATCTTGAAGGTGTTGCGCCGCATCCCGCTAACGTATTGAGAGTCTTGAGAATGTTGTTAGTCCACGCAGCGCCTTCGGTGTCAAGGCTTATTTACGAGCATCCAACTTTCGTTGGTATTCCTGCGCCGGATGCATGTTCGAACTGCGACTTATTCGCTCACTTTTGCCTGACAGGGGCATGACAAGACAGCATGACATTGTTACCTGTAAGGTGCCAATCACATGGGCTAACGAAACGACGTACCGGGAGGTCGCATATGGTGAGATCTGGTTTGGTTGCAGCGGTCATGATTGCAATGTCGGCAGGCGCCGCATTTGCGTTGGACGGTGGGGACGCTGCCAAGGGCGAGCAGGTCTTCAAACAATGCATGACCTGCCACCGCATTGGTCCCGAGGCGAAGAATGCAGTCGGGCCGGTGCTGACGGGGGTGGTCGGCCGTGCCACCGGGACCTATCCGGGCTTTTCCTATTCCGAGCTGAACAAGCATGCCGGCGAGGCCGGGCTGGTATGGACCGACGACAACATCTTCGAATACCTCGCCGACCCCAGCGCGTTCCTCAAGAAATACCTCACCGGGAAGGGCAAGGCGGACCAAGCCACCGGCTCGACCAAGATGGTGTTCAAGCTCGCCAACGAGCAGCAACGCAAGGACGTCATCGCCTATCTGAAGACGTTCTCGGAGAAGAAGTGAGGGGAGGTGGATCGGCGCTCAGGTCTTGAGTGCCGATCACCGCAGCATACACGCACCAATGTCGTCCCGGCGAACGCCGGGACCCATACCGCGTGATGCGTGCTGGCGGAAAAGGTCTGAGTAACCGGTCTTGCCCACGACAGGCGGCGGTGGTTATGGATCCCGGCGTTCGCCGGGATGACGCCGTTGGTGTGGTCAGCCGCCGGGTACCCACGAGCCGCAAACTGAGAGCCCGCCGGCTGCTCCGGAGAGATCTATCGCCACCGCTGCTTGAGATCCGCCGCGTTGGCGACGCCGGACGCGGCGAGGCAGCCGGCCAGCCAGAACCAGGGCGCATCGGCGAGTGCGCAGCGTAACGCGAGCAGCAGGAAGACGCCGGCGAGCAGATTGGTCAGCAGCGCCCGCGGGTTGATGCCGCGGTGCGTGCGCCGCCAGATCCAGGCGATGACCGCGAACTCCAATGCGACGATCGCGAGGATCGCGTCGACGAGATGCGGGCTGCGGTAGAGCTCATCCATCGTGTGAGCTGCTAGGCCGCCTTGGCGAGCCCGGTGAGGTGGGCGATGTTCTTGAAGAAGATGCGCACATGCGACAGCGGCTTGGCGCGCACCAGCTCCTTGTTCATGTAGGCGTCCCAGGTCAATTGCTGCACGTCCTTGTCACGGCAGATCGCGACGAAGCGCTCGCGGCGGGCGTCGTTCGTGTACCAGTAGCGCTGCATCATGCCGAGGATGAAGAACACGGCACCGTGCTTGCGCATGAAGGACTTGCGGGCGGTGGCGAGCGCCGCGGCGTCACCGGTCTTCAGGAACAGGGCGACGGCATCAGCCGCGGCCCGGCCGCCCGCCATCGCATAGTAGATGCCTTCGCCGGAGGCCGGGGCCACCACGCCCGATGCATCGCCGGCGAGCACGACGTCGCGGCCATTGTCCCAGCGCGACAGCGGCTTCAACGGAATCGGCGCGCCCTCGCGGCGGACCGTTTCGAGGTCATCGAGCGCGGCCACCTTGCGGAATTCGGCGACCGAGCCGCGCAGCGAAAAGCCCTTGTGCGCGCTGCCCGTGCCGATGCTGGTGGTCGGGCCGTGCGGAAACACCCAGCTGTAGAAGTCCGGCGACAGCTGGCCGCGGTAGACGACGTCGCAGCGGGTGGCGTCGAACAGCGGATGGCCGCGGTCCGGCGAGCGGATGATCTCGTGATAGGCGAAGACGTAGCGGATCTCGCTGGCTTGAGGGATGCATTGCCGCGCGACCGCGGAGACCGCACCATCGGCGCCGATCACGGCCCGAGCTCGCACGTTGTGGTCTCGCATGCTGCCGTCGTCCATGCGCCTGCTGTAGTGAACAATGGCCGTGCCGTCGCGATCACGTGTGATCCGGCTGAACGTTCCGGTGCGCCGGATCGCGCCGCCGTCCGCGGCACGCGTCCGCAGCCATTCGTCGTAATGCTCACGGTCGACCATGCCGACGAAGCCTCCATCGATCGGCATGTCGACATCGCGGTTGCTCGGCGACACCATGCGGGCCGACGAGATCCGCGCCACCAGCAGATGGTCGGGGATCTCGAACTCGCTGATCAGCCGCGGCGGAATGGCGCCGCCGCACGGCTTGATGCGGCCGGCTCTGTCGAGCAGCAGCACCTGGTGGCCCTGGCGAGCGAGGTCATTGGCCGCGGTGGCGCCGGCGGGGCCGCCGCCGACGACCACGACATCGAACGTCTCGGAGGAGGTCGAGGTGCTCATCGCACTAGGCTCCCTGGTTGGCCGGTTGCACCTGCAGTGTCGAGGCCTGTTCCCGCGGGCGCTTGATCCAGATCGCGAGCCAGGCGGAGAGAACGAACAACGCGGCCTCCGCGGCGAACACCGCCGCATAGGCCGAGGCGGTCGACGGCATGAAAGCTCGCGCGGCGTCGGCCGCCGCGGTGCCGACGAAGCCGCCGATGCCGAACGAGATCGCCTGCGAGGCGCCCCACAGGCCCATCCGCGTGCCTTCGCGATTGTCGCGGCCTTCGCTGACCATGTTCATCATCGCGCCGATCGCGGCGATCGCGTAGACGCCGTTGGTGATGCCGAGCAGCAGCACCGAGCCGCGCAGCGGCCAGGCCGGGCCGACCGTGGCGGCGGCGACGAGGCTGAGCAGCGCCAGCGCCGAGGCGAGGCAGCCGCCGATGATCCAGGGCTGCGGCCGTGTCCGCCAGTCGGCATGCAGGCTCGCCATCGCCGGCATCAGGATCATGCCGATCAGCGCGCCCATGTGCTGGACCGAGGACAGCTGCGTGGTCTGGCCCGGTGTCATGCCGAACACGCTGCCGGCGAACGGCTCCAGGATCAGGTCCTGGGCGCTGTAGGCCAGCATCGAGACGAAGATGAAGATCGCAAAGCGCCGCGCCTGCGGCTCCCGGCAGATCTCGCGGAAATCCTCCATGAAGCCGCCGCGCTCGGCTTTCGCCGAGACGCCCTCCGAGGGAACCTCCGGCTGCTCGATGCCCCAGACGCCGAGCAGGGTCAGCACCATCGCGATCGCCGAGACCGTGCCGGACACCAGCATCAGCCGCTCACCGGAGAACGGATCGAGCGCCTTGCCGGCGACCGCGGTCGTGACGATGAAGCCGGCGATCATCATAATCCAGGCGATCGAAGCCGCGGCGCTGCGCCGCCCCGGCGCGGTGCGCTTGGCGAGCAGCACCAAGAGCGAGGTGCCGGCAGCGCCGACGCCGATGCCGATCATGATGAAGGCGATCACGGCGATGGCGAGGCCCACAACGAGATGACTCGCCATCAGCGCAGTGGCGGCTGCGGCGAGCAGGCCGCCGGCGGCGAGCACGGCCATGCCGCCGACGATCCAGGCGAAACGACGCCCTCCGACATCGGAGCCGTGGCCGAGCCAGGGCCTGAGCACCTGCATCGCGTAGTGGATTGCGACCAGCAGCCCGGGGATCATGGCGGGCAGAGCGAGCTCGATCACCATCACGCGGTTCAAGGTCGACGTGGTCAGCACCACGACCGCGCCGAGCGCGGTCTGCACCAGGCCCAGCCTGACGATGCCGAACCAGGACAGGGGGGCAGGCGCAGCGTTGCTCATGCCGACATCCCCGCCAGCGCGAAGGCTGTCACCAGCATGCCCAGCACATAGAGCAGCACGCCCGTGCCGTTGTACCAGGGCGCGAGCTCGCGCGGATTCGTCATCAAGCGTCGCATCAGCACCAGCTGGGCCGCGATCAGCGCAGCGACGATCGAGGCATGGGCCGGCCGGCTCCAGACGACCAGCAGCGCCAGCACGGCGACCTGCGCCAGCGCCATCGTGATGCAGGCAAGGCGGGCGGCGCGCTCGGGTCCGAGCAGCACCGGCAGCGAGTTGACGCCGCTGACGCGATCGCCGTTGATCGACTTGAAGTCGTTCAGGGTCATGATGCCGTGTGCGCCCGCGCTATAGAGCAGCGCGATCGACAGCACCGGCCAGGACGGCGCCTGCGCGCTCATGATCGCCGCCGCCGTGATCCAGGGCAGCCCTTCATAGCAGAGGCCGACGGCGCTGTTGCCCAGCCAGCCGTTCTGCTTCAGCCGGATCGGCGGCGCGCTGTAGGCCCAGGCCAGCGCGAGGCCGAGCGCGGCGGCGGCAAAGCCCCAGGTGCCGAGCAGGGTGGCGACGGCGAGCGACAGCACGGTCCAGATCAGCGCGATGGTGAGACCCCATCGGCCGGGAATGCGGCCCGACGGAATCGGCCGGTCCGGCTCGTTGATCGCGTCGACATGGCGGTCGAACCAGTCGTTGACCGCCTGGCTGGTGGCGCACACCATCGGCCCGGCGAGCACGAGACCCGCGACCACGACCGGCCAGCGCGGCGCCAGCGGTGCGCCCGACGACACCACGCCGCAGCCGAACGCCCAGATCGGCGGAAACCAGGTGATCGGCTTCAGCAGCTCGAGAACGGCCGAGGGCTGAAGCCTTGAAGGAAGCCTCGAACGAAGCTTTGGGGCGAGCGGGACGGGCGCGATCTCGGTCATTGCAGAACTCTTCCCACTATTCCAACTGACTGTCTTCTTCGGTCGGCTCGGCCATGCCGTAGCGCCTGAGCTTGACGTAGAGGCTTTGACGGCTGAGGCCGAGCATCTCGGCGGCGGTGGCGCGATTGTCGCCGGTGAGCTTGAGCGCGGTCTCGATGCACATGCGCTCGATCACGTCGGTGGTCTCGCGCACCAGCTCCTTGAGCGGCACGCGGCCGATCAGCTCGGCGAGCTGCTCGCGCGAGCGCGGAATCAGCGCGTGATCGCTGCCATCGCCCGAGATGCGCGGGCCGACGTTGCGGATGGTGAAGCCGAGCCGCGCCTGGCCGGGGGCGCCGACGGTCGTGGCCGAGATCTCGACATCGACCGGCGAGCCGTGCTCGCCGCGGACGACGCTGGAGAACAGCTTCAAGGTGCCATGCTGGCGCAGATTGGTCAGCATCACCGAGAAGTCGATCGCCGACTTGCCGATCCAGCGGTCGATGGTCTCGCCGAGGATCTGATGCATGTTCTCGATCTGGGCGAGCTGCAGGAAGGTCGCGTTGGCGTGCAGCAGCCGGCCGTCCATGTCGGTGATGACGAAACCGTCGGGCGCCGATTCGACGAACTGAACCAGCTGGGTGTTGACATCGGAGGATTTCGCGATCGCGGGCTGCGAGGAGGACTGCGGCGAGAACCGCAGCAGGAACAGCGACGAGGTGTCCTGCCGGAAGAAGGTGCCGTCGAGCAGATAGTCGCGGCCGCCGTCGAGCCTGATCTTGGTGCGTTCGATCTTGCCTTGGGAGCGAATCGCCAGCGACAGCGATTGCGACGTCGACAGGTCGTCCAGCAGCAGCGCGTCCGGAAACAGCTTGCCGATCAGATTGGTGGCGCCGTGGTCGAGCAGATCGGCAGCAGCCGGATTGGCCTCGACGATGCGGTGGCTCACGGCGTCGATGATCAGCACCGGTTCGGAGGTGATCTGGAACAGGATCCGGTAGCGCGATTCGGCGTTGCGCATGCGCGAATAATCGCGCTCGATCGTGACCTGGGCCTCGATCAGCTTCTGCTGGAGCGCCGCCGTGGCGCGGACGTCGCGGCCGACCGCGATGAAGCGCGCCGCACCCTTGATCGCGACCACCGCGAACAGAATCGGGATGTCGGGCCCCCGCGCGGCCGGATAGCGCACCTCGCGCCAGCGCGACACCTTGCGCTCGGATGCTTCGGCAAGCAGCAGCTCTGGCTTGGTCTGGCTTTCCTCGGACACTGTTGCTTGCCAGGATCGGCCGATCCACTCGTCTGTGTTTCTCAATTCAAGCGGCAGTCCGGCTTGTTGAAAAGCCAGGTCCTGAATGTTGCCGTCGGCGTCGAGCGCGAGCGCAATGTCGGAGGCTGCGGCCACCAGCATGGCCGCAACATCCGCATTGAGATCGCCAAGCGACTCTTTCGGAGCTCTGAACGCCCTCACCAACGCCGTTGTCCTCCCAATCAAGGAGCCTTCGCGCGGCAAGTCTCGTTCCAGCATTCATCTTCACTGCACCCTCAGCTATCGCCGTTCGGTCAGAAGACTGACGACGTGCCGGGCTTGCGAAGCCTCTCTGCTCGGATCGGAGACGACACCGTCGCCGCCGACCAGAAGAACGAGTTCAGGCCGTTCAATAAACGCAGGACCGCAGACCAGCACGCCGATGTCCTGGTTGGAGGACTCGCGCCGGACCATCCTTATGTTTGAGGCGAGATCGTCAAGCTTCTTGTCGCTGTTGGCGAAGAACTCGACGACGTTGAACCATTGGGTGCGCAGCGCATCGACGAAACCGCGATCCGCAGTGTCGGGCTCGATCCAGGTCTCGAAGCCGTCGCGGCGGAAGAACTCGCCTGCCAGCACGAGTCCGAACATCATGTGGCCCATCTCGCGCCGATCACCCGGTGCGGTGGTCAAGAGCACGCGCAGGCCGCTCGGTGCAACCGCGACCTCGGCGCAGAATGCCGGGCTGAAATGGCGCAGCAGCTGCTGGAGCCGCCACAGCGCGAGCGTGACATCGGCAAAGTCGCGCTCGTCGTCGGCCCAGAGATGGCGCAGATGGTTTGCGGTCGGCACCAGCAGATCGAGATAGATCCGCTCCAGCGTCTCGCCGTGATCGCGATGCGCCTGGATGCAGGCCACGGCGCGATCATCGTCCGCCTCCAGCACCAGCTCGGCGAAGTCGGCAGCTTCCTGCGCCGAGGCCGTGATGATCGCGGGCATGCGTTCGAGGGTGGAGGCATGCGCCATCACCAGTCGCGGAATGATCTCGGCCTCGATCGCGCCGTTGAGCTGGGGATGGCGGGTGCTGTGCAAGGGCACGTTGACGCGTGGCGATGCCGGCGGATGAAAGCCGGACCGTCCACGCTTCGTCCGAAAGCGTGCTCGCGGAAATCGGGCTGTCTCATTGAGCTCGGTCATCAGCGCCTCCCCTCCATATGAGCGCACGTCGCTCGCTGCGTCAATATTATTTGACGTCAATTTTGATTGACACTCTTCCTGCCCGGGTCTAGCGTTTCCCCATCGGGCTCGCACTCGGGGATTTGCGATGCGCCACCGGCGAACTCTACAACGTAGCGTTGACCAAACCAAGTGCGGTGCACCACAAATCCCCCTGTGGTTGTCGTCATCGCATCACTGGGCACCGATGTTGTCAAATCATCTTTACACATCGTGTGATGCGCAGTTCACATCCGCTACTGATCCGTCGCTGTGGAGCCTGCTCTGCTTCACCCCCGAAAAGGCGCCGCGTGCAAAGCGGCAAGCGCTTTACACGCCTGAGGAAAAGCGCAGGCGCGACGCCACGCCGTGGACGCTGGTGCAGGGCATCCTGGCGCCGCTGCAATTTCTCGTCTTCCTGATCAGCCTCGGCCTCGTGGCGCGCTATCTCGCGACGGGCGAGGGCCTCTGGCTCGCCACCGCCTCGGTCGTGCTGAAGACGGCGCTGCTCTACACCATCATGATCACCGGCTCGATCTGGGAACGGGTCGTGTTCGGACGTTATTTGTTCGCCGCGGCCTTCTTCTGGGAGGACGTGTTCTCGATGCTGGTGATCGCGCTGCATACGGCTTATCTGGCCGCGATCGTCGGCCACATCGGCAGCGCTCAGCAGCAGATGCTGCTCGTGCTCGCCGCCTACACCGCCTACGCGATCAACGCCGCGCAATTCCTGCTGAAGCTGCGCGCGGCGCGGCTGCAGGACGAGGCGATGGCCGCAGCTACGACGGAGCGCGCGTCATGAGCCTGTCCGCGCAAGCCTGTGCCGTGACATCAGCCGCTTCGCCGGACGGCGTGCTGCGCGAGCGCGGGCAGCGCGAGGTGTTCTGTGGCCTCACCGGCATAGTCTGGCTGCACAGGAAAATTCAGGACGCGTTCTTCCTCGTAGTCGGCTCGCGCACCTGCGCGCATCTGATTCAGTCGGCCGCCGGCGTGATGATCTTCGCCGAGCCGCGTTTCGCCACCGCGATCATGGAAGAGCGCGATCTTGCCGGCCTGGTCGACGCCAATGACGAGCTCGACCGCATCGTCGCGCAGCTGCTCGCGCGTCGGCCGGACATCAAGCTCTTGTTCCTGGTCGGCTCGTGCCCGTCTGAGGTGATCAAGCTCGATCTGTCGCGCGCCGCGCTGCGGCTGTCGCAGCGCTTCTCGCCCGGCGTCCGCGTGCTTAACTACTCCGGCAGCGGCATCGAGACGACGTTCACGCAAGGCGAAGATGCCTGCCTCGCGTCGCTGGTGCCGGTGTTGCCGCAGGCCGATCGGACCGCGCCGCCGTCGCTGCTCGTGGTTGGCGCCCTCGCTGATGTCGTCGAGGATCAGTTCAAGCGGACCTTCGCAGCGCTCGGCGTCGACAATGTCGCCTTCCTGCCGCCACGGCGCTCGTCGGAGTTGCCGGCGATCGGGCCGGAGACGCGCGTGCTGCTGGCGCAGCCGTTCCTGGGTGACACCGCGCGCGCATTGGAAGAGCGCGGCTGCCGCAGGATCGCAGCGCCTTTCCCGTTGGGCGGGGAAGGCACCGCGCTGTGGCTCGCCGCCGCCGCCGAAGCGTTCGGCGTGTCGCGTGCTCACGTCGAGCGCACCCTGGCGCCGTTGAAGGCGCGGGCCGAAAAGGCGCTGGCGCGTTACCGTGCGCAGCTCGCCGGCAAGCGCGTCTTCCTGTTTCCGGATTCGCAGATCGAGATTCCCCTGGCGCGTTTTCTGTCGCGCGAGATCGGCATGGAGCTGGTCGAAGTCGGTACGCCCTATCTGCACCGCGATCATCTCGTCGCCGAGCTTGCGATGCTGCCCGCCGGCACGCAGCTCAGCGAAGGCCAGGACGTCGAGCGCCAGCTCGATCGCTGCCGTCAAGCGCGGCCCGATCTCGTCGTCTGCGGTCTCGGCCTCGCCAATCCGCTGGAGGCCGAGGGCCTCACCACCAAATGGTCGATCGAGCTGATCTTCACGCCCATCCAGGGCTTCGAGCAGGCCGGCGATCTCGCCGAGCTGTTCGCGCGGCCCTTGCTGCGGCAAACGCGACTGGCGGTGTGAGATGCAGCTCTCGGTCTGGACATATGAAGGCCCCCCACACATCGGCGCGATGCGCATCGCGGCCGCCATGCGCGACGTGCACTACGTGCTGCACGCCCCTCAGGGCGACACCTACGCCGATCTGCTGTTCACGATGATCGAGCGCCGCGACCGAAGGCCGCCGGTCACCTACACCACCTTCCAGGCGCGCGATCTCGGCGGCGACACTGCCGATCTGCTACAGAGCGCGGCGCGCGCGGCCTACGAGCGCTTCCAGCCGCAGGCGATGCTGGTCGGCGCGTCCTGCACCGCCGAGTTGATCCAGGACGATCCCGGCGGGCTGGCGCTGGCCTTGAGGCTTCCGATTCCGGTGATCCCGCTCGAGCTGCCGGCCTATCAGCGCAAGGAGAATTGGGGCGCCTCGGAAACGTTCTACCGGATTGTACGGGCGTTGGCTGCGTCTTCCGCTGATGGCTCCCCCCGCCGTGAGAAGGAGACAGGCGCTCGTCCAGTCTGCAACCTGCTTGGTCCGACGGCGCTCGGCTTCCGTCACCGCGACGACCTCGCGGAAGTGACCAGGCAGGTTGTGGAGCTCGGCATCGAGATCAATGTGGTGGCGCCGTGGAACGCGACGCCGGCTGATCTCGCCCGCCTGCCGGAGGCCGATTTCAACATCGTGCTGTATCCGGAGATCGCGCTGACGGCGGCACAATGGCTGAATCGACAGTTCGGCCAGCCCTATACGAAGACGATCCCGATCGGCGTCGGCGCGACGCGCGACTTCATCAAGGAGGTCGCAGGCCTTGCCGGCGTCGATGCGGAGCCCGTTCTGTCACGCGCCGAGAGCCGGCTGCCCTGGTATTCGCGCTCGGTCGACTCGACCTATCTCACCGGCAAGCGCGTCTTCATCTTCGGCGATGCCACTCATGCCGTCGCGGCCGCGCGCGTCGCGACGCAGGAGCTTGGGTTCGAGGTCGTCGGCCTTGGCACCTATGCCCGCGAATTCGCCCGCGAGATCCGCGAGGCCGCCGCGCTCTACGGCGTCGAGCCACTGATCACGGATGACTACCTGGAAGTCGAGGCCCGCGTCAGCGAACTCCGTCCTGAGCTCGTGCTCGGCACGCAGATGGAGCGCCACATCGCCAAGCGCCTCGGCATTCCCTGCGCCGTGATCTCGGCGCCGACCCATGTGCAGGATTTCCCGGCGCGCTACTCGCCGCAGATGGGGTTCGAAGGCGCCAACGTGTTGTTCGACACCTGGGTGCATCCGCTGATGATGGGCCTGGAGGAGCATCTGCTCGGCATGTTCCGCGAGGATCACGAGTTCGCCGATCACGCACCGTCACATCTTGGCGCAGCTCCGGCCGCGCCGCCGCAGCAGCCGCAGCTCCGCGTCGTCGAAACCAGTGTCACCACCGAGCTCGCCTGGGCCTCCGACGCTGAGCGCGAGCTGACCAAGATTCCGTTCTTCGTGCGCGGCAAGGCACGCCGCAACACCGAACGCTTCGCGCGCGAGCGCAACGTCAACCTGATCACGCTCGAGACCTTGTACGATGCCAAAGCGCATTTCGGTCGCTGACGTCACACCCATCCGGGTGGTGATCGTGACGATGGACAGCCATCTCGCCTCGGCAGCCGTGCGCGCGCGCACGACCCTGCAGGCGGAGCTGCCCGGGCTCGATCTCAAGGTGCACGCGGCCGACGAGTGGGGCTGCAATCCGGACGCGCTGGCGCATTGCCTCGCCGACATCGCGACCGGCGACATCGTCGTCGCCACCATGCTGTTCATGGAAGACCACATCCAGCCGGTGCTCCCGGCGCTGCAGGCCCGCCGCGATCATTGCGACGCGATGATCGGCTGCCTGTCGGCCGGCGAGGTCGTGCGGCTGACGCGCCTCGGCAAGCTCACGATGTCGGGCTCCGCAACCGGCGTGCTCGGCCTGTTGAAGCGGCTGCGCGGCAGCAATCGCTCCGGCAATTCCAGCGGCCAGGGCCAGATGAAGATGCTGCAGCGGATGCCGCGCCTGCTGCGCTACATCCCCGGTACCGCGCAGGACCTGCGCGCCTATTTCCTGACGCTGCAATACTGGCTCGCCGGCTCCGAGCAGAATTTTGCGAACATGGTGCGCTTCCTGGTCGGCCGCTACGCCGATGGCCCGCGCGCCGCGCTGCGCGGCAAGCTCACTGCCGCCGAGCCGGTGACCTATCCGGATGTCGGGCTTTATCATCCGCGGCTGCCGCAACGGATCGTCGAACGCGCCGATCAGCTGCCGGTCCTGGCGAAGCCGGTCGGCCGCGTCGGCGTCATTCTGATGCGCTCCTATCTGCTCGCCGCCAACACCGCGCATTATGATGGCGTGATCGCGGCGCTGGAGGCGCGCGGGCTCGCGGTCGTTCCGGTGTTCGCCTGCGGACTGGACTCGCGCCCGGCGATCGAGCGCTATTTCCAGAAGGACGGCGTCTCGACCGTCGATGCGGTTGTTTCGCTCACCGGCTTCTCGCTCGTCGGCGGCCCCGCTTACAATGACGCGCGCGCCGCCGAGGAGGTCATGGCTGGCCTTGATGTGCCCTTGATCGCGGCGCATCCGCTGGAATTTCAGACCGTCGAGCAGTGGCATGACGATGCGCGCGGCCTCACGCCGGTCGAAGCGACGATGATGGTCGCCATCCCCGAGCTCGACGGCGCCGTCGGCCCGACCGTGTTCGGCGGCCGCTCGGCGATGGCCGACGCGGGGCGCGACATGGCGAGCCTGCCGGAACGGGCTGCACAGCTCGCATCGCGCGTCGCCCGACTCGTCGAGCTGCGCCGCTCCGCACGGGCTGAGCGCAAGATCGCGGCCGTGCTGTTCAACTTCCCGCCGAACGGCGGCAGCGCCGGCACCGCAGCCTATCTCTCGGTGTTCGAGTCGCTGCACAACGTCATGACCTCGCTGCGTGCGGCGGGCTACACGATCGACGTCCCAGCCACGGTCGATGAGCTGCGCGCCCGCGTGCTCAAGGGCAATGCCGAGCGCTTCGGCACCGCAGCCAATGTCGCTGTCCGCATTCCCGTCGACCAGCATGTCCGCCGCGAGCGGCATCTGGCCGAGATCGAGAAGCAATGGGGACCGGCGCCCGGCCGTCACCAGACCGACGGGTCCAGCCTGATGGTGCTGGGCGAGCAGTTCGGCAATTTGTTCGTCGGCCTGCAGCCCGCCTTCGGCTACGAGGGCGACCCGATGCGGCTGCTGTTCGAGCACAGCTTCGCGCCGACCCATGCCTTCGCCGCGTTCTATCGCTGGCTGCGCGAGGAGTATCGCGCCCATGCCGTGCTGCATTTCGGCACCCACGGCGCGCTCGAATTCATGCCGGGCAAGCAGGCCGGTCTCTCGGCCGAGTGCTGGCCGGAGCGGCTGATCGGCGATCTCCCGAACTTCTACATCTATGCCTCCAATAATCCCTCTGAGGGCGCGCTCGCCAAGCGCCGCGGCGGCGCTACCTTGATCAGCTATCTCACGCCGTCGATCACGAGTGCCGGTCTCTACAAGGGCCTCGCCGAGCTGAAATCGTCGCTCGATGCCTGGCGTAGTCTGTCGCCGGACGCGACGGAGCAGGTGAGGGACGACAGCGCGGCGCTGATCCAGGCGCAGGCGGCAGCGGTCGATCTCGCCGTGGCCGAGCCGCTCTGGGGCGATGAGCGCGACACGCGGATCACAACGCTCTCGGCCAGCGTGTTGGAGCTGGAGTATTCGCTGATCCCGCACGGCCTGCATGTGGTCGGCGCCCCGCCGCCGCAAGAGCAGCGCGCCGAGCTGCTCGACCTCGCAGGGATCACCGACGCCGCCAAGCGCACTGAGCTCGACAGACTGCTAGCGACCGACAGCGAGACGCCGGCGATCCTGCATGCGCTGGACGGCGGCTACATCCGCCCCGTCCCCGGCGGCGACCTGCTGCGCAACACCGACGTGCTGCCCACGGGCCGCAACCTCCATGGCTTCGATCCGTTCCGTATTCCCAGCGCCTTCGCGCTCAAGGATGCCGAGCGCCAGGTCGCCCGGCTGCTCGCCCGCCATGCCGACGAGGGCCACAAGCTGCCGGAGACGATCGCGCTGGTGCTGTGGGGCACCGACAATCTCAAGACCGAGGGCGGTCCGATCGCGCAGGCGCTGTGGCTGATGGGCGCCGCGCCGCGCCATGACAGCTATGGCCGGCTCTGCGGCGCCAAGCTGATCCCGCTGGAGCAGTTGGGACGCCCGCGCATCGACGTCGTGATCACGCTGTCCGGCATCTTCCGCGATCTGATGCCATTGCAGACCAAGCTGCTCGCCGAAGCCGCGCTACTCGTCGCGTCGGCGGATGAGTCCGCGGAATTCAACTATGTGCGCAAGCACGCGCTGGCCTTCCAGGCCGCGCATGGCGGTGAGATCGCCGATGCCGCGCTCCGCGTGTTCGGCAATGCCGAGGGCGCCTATGGCGCCAACGTCAACCATCTGATCGATTGCGGCGCCTGGACCGACGAGGACGAGCTCGCCGACGTCTATACCCGCCGTAAGGGCTTCGCCTATGGCACCGACGGCCGGCCCGTCCGCCGCGACGCGCTGCTCGGCCATGTGCTCGCCGGCGTCGACGCCGCCTATCAGAACGTCGACTCCGTCGAGCTCGGCGTCACCACGATCGATCATTATTTCGATACGCTCGGCGGCATCAGCCGCGCGGTGAAGCGCGCCAAGGGCGAGGCGGCACCGGTCTACATCGGCGACCAGACCCGGGGCGAGGGCACCGTGCGGACGCTGTCGGAGCAGGTCGCGCTGGAGACCCGCACCCGCACGCTCAATCCGAAATGGTACGAGGCGCTGCTCGCCCATGGCTACGAGGGCGTCCGCCAGATCGAGTCGCATGTGACCAACACGGTTGGCTGGTCGGCGACCACGGGGCAGGTAGCTCCCTGGGTCTATCAGCAGATCACCACGACCTTCGTGCTCGACCCCGCGATGCGCGAGCGGCTCGCCTCGCTCAATCCGGCGGCGTCCGCGAAGATCGCCAACCGTCTGATCGAAGCGCATGAGCGCAATTACTGGACCCCGGATGCCGAGATGCTCGATGTCCTGCGCAAGGCCGGGGAAGAACTCGAAGATCGCCTCGAAGGCGTGGGAGTTGCCGCATGAATGTGACCTTGAGACCGCCGCTGACGACGGCCCCGCGCCGCCCTGACGGGGCCGGTAGCGTTCAGGTGCAGCTCGATCCGAACGTGGTGATCGGCACTGCAAAAGTGTTCTCGGTCTATGGCAAGGGCGGCATCGGCAAGAGCACGACCTCGTCGAACCTCTCGGTCGCGCTGTCGAAGCTCGGCAAGCGCGTGCTGCAGATCGGCTGCGATCCCAAGCATGACTCGACCTTCACGCTGACCAAGCGGCTGGTGCCGACCGTCATCGACATCCTCGAGCAGGTGAACTTCCACTCCGAGGAGCTGCGCCCCGACGACTTCGTCTACCAGGGCTACAATGGCGTGATGTGCGTCGAGGCCGGCGGGCCGCCGGCCGGCACCGGCTGCGGCGGCTACGTCGTCGGCCAGACCGTGAAGCTGCTGAAGGAGCATCATCTTCTCGAGGACACTGACGTGGTGATCTTCGACGTGCTCGGCGACGTCGTCTGCGGCGGCTTTGCGTCGCCGCTGCAGCACGCCGATCGCGCGCTGATCGTCGCTGCCAACGACTTCGACTCGATCTTCGCCATGAACCGCATCGTCGCGGCGATCCAGGCGAAGTCGCGGAACTATCCGGTGCGGCTCGGTGGCGTGATCGCCAATCGCAGCGCGGCGACTGATCAGATCGACAAGTTCAACGAGCGCATCGGCATGAAGACGCTGGCGCACTTCCCGGATCTCGACGTCATCCGCAAGAGCCGGCTGAAGAAGTGCACCTTGTTCGAGATGGAGCCGTCGCCCGATGTCGAGCGCGCCCAGAACGAATATCTGCGCCTGGCCGCCTCGCTCCTCGCCGGCGTCGAGCCGATCCATGCGGTGCCGCTCAAGGACCGCGATATTTTTGATCTCCTTGGCTTCGATTGAGTGAGGCTCAACGATGACGACAGCGGAATATCTCGCCCGCCGCAGTGAAGTGGAGACCTATTTCGACCGCACCGCGGTGGCCGCCTGGACGCGGCTGACCTCGGACGCGCCCGTGGGCCGCATCCGCGCCACAGTGCGCGCCGGCCGCGACGAGATGCGGCGGACGCTGCTGTCATGGCTGCCGCTCGACCTGCGCGGTGCACGCATTCTCGATGCCGGCTGCGGCACCGGCAGCTTCTCGATCGAGGCGGCGCGCCGTGGCGCCGATGTGGTCGCCGTCGACATCTCGCCGACGCTGATCGAGATCGCGCAGCGCCGATTGCCCGACGACATCAGCCGCAGCGCGATCCAGTTCGTCGCCGGCGATATGCTCGATCCCCGGCATGGCGGTTTCAACTTCGTGGTGGCGATGGACTCGTTCATCCACTACCGCGCCGAGGATGCCGTGCGTATCGTCGCCGGCCTCGCCAATCGCACCTCCGATGCGATCCTGATGACCTACGCGCCGCGCACGCCGCTGCTGGCGGTCATGCATGCCGTCGGTGGCCTGTTCCCGCGCGGCAATCGCGCGCCGTCGATCGAGCCGGTCGCGGAGCAGAAGCTGTCCCGCCTGATCGCCGATCATCCGGATCTCGCCGACTGGCGGTGCGCGCGCAGCAGCCGCATCGCCAACGGCTTCTACATCTCGCAAGCGCTGGAGCTCCGCCCGTCATGAGCGCGCGCGCATCATCGGTCCTGCAACTGTGGACGCGGCTGTCGTCGCGCTATCTGCCGTTTGCGGATGCCGCCTCGACCGAGCTGCCGCTGTCGCGCCTGATGCGGCTGTCGCTGTTCCAGGTCTCGATCGGCATGTCGGTGGTGCTGCTGAACGGTACGCTCAACCGCGTGATGATCGTCGAACTCGGCGTTCCCTCATGGCTCGTCGCCACCATGGTGGCGCTGCCGCTGGTGTTCGCGCCGCTGCGCGTGCTGATCGGCTTCAAGTCGGATCATCACCGCTCCGTGCTCGGCTGGCGCCGCGTGCCCTACATCTGGATGGGGACCTTGCTGCAGTTCGGTGGCCTCGCGATCATGCCGTTCGCGCTGCTCCTGCTGTCCGCGGGCGACGCGCCGGGCCAGGTCATCGCGGGCCGCGTGGGCGCGGCGCTCGCTTTCCTGTTGGTCGGCGCCGGGCTGCACACGACGCAGACCGCAGGCCTGTCGCTGGCCACCGACATCGCACCCGAGCATTCGCGGCCGCGCGTCGTTGCCTTCCTCTACGTGATGCTGATGTTCGGCATGATGGCGAGCGCGCTGACCTTCGGCGGGCTGCTCGCCGATTTCAGCGAAATGCGGCTCATCCAGGTCATCCAGGGCGCCGCGCTGACCGAGATGGTGCTCAACGTCATCGCGCTGTGGAAGCAGGAGGCGCGTGATCCCTCGCGCACGTCGGCTGCCCGCGAGCGTCCGCGCTTCGGCGATTCCTGGCGGCAGTTCCGCGAGGCCGGTGGCTCGATGCGCGTGCTGGTCGCGGTCGGGCTCGGCACCGCCGGCTTCACCATGCAGGACATTCTGCTCGAGCCGTATGGCGCGGAGATCCTGCATCTGACCGTCGGCGAGACCACGGCGCTCACGGCCCTGTTCGCGGCAGGCACGCTCGCAGGCTTCGGCCTGTCCGCGCGGCGCCTCGCGAAGGGTTCCGATCCCTATCGCGTGGCGGCGCTCGGCGGCTGCATCGGACTGTTTGCGTTCGTCGCGGTGATTTTCTCGGCGCCGCTCGCCTCGCCGTTGCTGTTCCGGATCGGCACGACGCTGATCGGATTCGGCGGCGGCCTGTTCGCGGTCGGCACGCTGACGGCGGCGATGGCGCTGGTGCAGAACGGCGAGAGCGGGCTCGCGCTCGGCGCCTGGGGCGCGGTGCAGGCGACGTCAGCGGGGATAGCGATCGCTGGCGGCGGCGCCATTCGCGATGTGATGTCGCAGCTGGCGCTGGACGGACGCCTCGGCGTGGCGTTGGCGGGGCCGGCGACCGGCTACAGCATCGTCTACCACGTCGAGATCGCGCTGCTGTTTGCGACGTTGGCCGTCATCGGACCCCTGGTCCGGCGGCGGGCTGAGCCGTCGCAACAGCTGCAATTCGGAATAGCGGAATTTCCAGGTTAGCCCAGTCGGGGAGGAAGCCATGACGTCATTCACGAGCTACATCGATGTCGCCCAGGTCGTGCTTTACGGCTTCTGGGTGTTCTTCGCAGGCCTGATCTTCTACCTGCGCACCGAGGACAAGCGCGAAGGCTATCCGTTGCAGTTCGAAGGCCGGATCGGCCGGCAGGTCCCTTCGAGCGGCAACGGCTTCCCGACGCCGCCGAGCCGCAAGACCTATCACATGCATGGCGGCCGCACCGCGTCCCTGCCGAATTGGGACAACGACCGCGCCGATGCGCCGGTCACGCCGATGTATCCCTGGCCGGGCACGCCCTATCTGCCGACCGGCAATCCGATGCTCGACGGCGTCGGCCCGGGCTCCTACGCCGCGCGCAAGGACGAGCCGGAGCTGACGATGGACAACATCCCGGCGATCGTGCCGCTGCGCGTCGACGGCAGCATCTTCATCGCCTCGGAGGATCCGGATCCGCGCGGCATGCCGGTGTTCGGCTGCGACGGCAGGCTCGGCGGCAAGATTCGTGAAGTGTGGGTCGACCGCGCCGAGATGCTGATCCGCTATCTCGAAGTCGAGGTCGACGGCATCGTCGGTCGCCACGTTCTGCTGCCGATGACGATGTGCGTGGTCGACAAGTCGCGCAAGGCGGTGCTGGTCGACGCCATCCTCGGCTCGCAATTCGCCAACGTGCCCGGCCTCGCCAAGCCCGACCAGGTCACCAAGCTCGAGGAGGACAAGATCGTCGGCTACTATGGCGGCGGCCATCTCTATGCGACCGCTGCGCGCCAGGAGCCGCTGCTGTGAGCACGCGTCGCGACCAGGATCAGCTGATGCTGCCGGCAGGCGAGCGCCTGATGTGGCAGGGACAGCCCACGGTGAAGGCGCTGCTGCTGCGCGTCTTCCACCTGCGCCTGGTGCTCGCCTACTTCGCGGCGCTGTTCGGCGCCCGCGTGGTGACGGGCACGCTGGATCACCAGCCGCTCGCCGCGTCGCTGGCCAGCGCGTCGTCGCTGGTCATTCCAGTGGCGATCGCGACGGTGCTGCTCATCGGGCTCGCGGTGCTCTACAGCCGGACCACGCGCTACACGATCACCTCCAGGCGCGTGCTGCTGCAGTTCGGCGCCGTGTTGCCGATGACCTTGAACGTGCCGTTCAAGCAGGTCTCGCGCGCCGACGTGAAGCTGTTCTCGGACGGCTCCGGCGATCTGCCGCTCGGCGTCACCGCCCAGCAGCGGTTGTCCTATCTGCTGCTGTGGCCGCATGCCCGTCCGTGGCGGCTGAACGAGGTCGAGCCGATGTTGCGCGGGGTGGCAAACGCAAGAGAGGTGGCCGAGATCCTTGCCAAGGCGCTGGTCGCGGCATCGGATGGCGCGGTCGCTACGCAGCCGATCGCGGCCGTCAATGGTCAACCGCAGGGCACGCCTGCGGGCGCGGTCGCCAGCGCGGCGTGATGAGGAGGATGTCATGAGCCAAGCCGAGGGCCATGCCGGACACTATGTCGAGCATCACGCCGAACCCGAGATCGTCATTCCCAAGGGCGCGCTGCGCGCGGCCTTCGCCCTTGTCATTTTCTCCCTGGTTGCGGCCGGCGTCGGCCGCTGGACGGGGGTGGGCATTGTCCACACCGATCACGCCGCTGCCGTACAGACGGTGGCGCTGCGGTTCGAGGACCGTCCCGATGGCGGCATCTCCGTCGTGTCGCCCGACAGCGGCAAGGTCGTCGGCATCGTCGAGGCCGGCGGCGACGGCTTCTTGCGCACGGTCCTGCGCAGCATGGCATTCGACCGCCAGCGTCACGCGATTGGCTCGGGGCCGGCCTTCACGATCAACCGCTGGGCCGACGGCCGCATGAGCCTGGACGATCCGGCGACGGGGCGGCGCGTCGATCTCGGGCCGTTCGGTGACAACAACAAGCGCCGGTTCACGGAGCTGATGAGCATGGGAGAAACGCAATGAGAGCAATATGGGCCAATGAGCCCCGCCGCTTCGACATCGGCTGCAGCATCGAGGTCGAGCAGACCTCCGAGACCCTGCACGCCCATGTCACGCTCGACCGCGACGTCAACATCCGACCGGGCGACGAGGTGGTCATCCATGGCGAGCCGATTACGGTCAAGTTCGGCGAGCAGCTCAACCTGCGCCGGACCGCGACCGTGGTGCGGGCCGGCCCGTTGAAGCGCATGATGATGCATGTCGCGGGCTATCTCGAACTCACGGAATTGTACGACGTCAGCTTTTCGGATGGGAGGGTCAGATGATCGCAATGGAAGGCGGTTCCGGCAACATCTCCACCAAGATGGCGCTGGAGGACACGATCCTCACGCCACGCTTCTACACCACCGATTTCGCGGCCATGGACCGGCTCAACGTCGATCTCGTCCGCCGTGAATGGGATGCCGTCATGGCCGAGCTGCGCGCCGACCACAACCGCAAGCACTTCGTGCGCACGCCGGAGTTCGACAAGGATCTCAACGAGCTGCCCGAGGCGCTTCGCGCCGAGTTCAAGGACTTCCTGGTGTCGTCGCTGACGGCCGAGTTCTCCGGCTGCGTGCTCTATGCCGAGATCAAGAAGCGGATCACCAATCCCGACATCCGCGAGCTGTTCCAGTTCATGAGCCGTGACGAGGCGCGCCATGCCGGCTTCATCAACGAGATCCTCAAGGATCACGGCATCGGGGTCGATCTCAGCTTCCTCACCAAGACGAAGAAGTACACCTACTTCAAGCCGAAGTTCATCTTCTACGCGACCTACCTGTCGGAGAAGATCGGCTACGCTCGCTACATCACCATCTATCGCCAGATGGAGCGCAATCCGGAGCGCCAGTTCCACCCGATCTTCAAGTGGTTCGAGAGGTGGTGCAATGACGAGTTCCGGCACGGCGAGGCGTTCGCGCTGCTGATGCGCGCCGATCCGAAGCTCTTGAGCGGGTACAACAAGCTCTGGATCAAGTTCTTCCTGCTCGCGGTGTTCGCCACCATGCACGTCCGCGACCACATGCGGCCGGCCTTCTACGAGGCGCTCGGCATGCCCGTGGACGAGTACGACATGCGCGTGTTCCGGATCACCTCGGAGATTTCGCGTCAAGTCTTCCCGGTGATGCTCGACATCGACAACCCGCGGTTCTGGGAAGGCTTGAAGCAGCTGCGCCAGATATCGGAAGCAATTGCCGACGCCAAGGCGCAAGGCGGCATCATGGGCACGCTGAAGCGCGCGGTGCTGCCGCTCAAGGCGGCGCTGACCTTCGGCCGGCTGTACATGCTGCCGGCCAAGAGCAACGAGTTGCCACGGGAGATCAGGCTGCAACCCGCCTGGTGACAAGGAGCCGGACATGGGCGCGACCGCGATTGCCATTCCCTATGTCGTGTTCGTCTGGTGGTTCTCGACCGGCGCCGTGCTGGCGCTGGTCGGGCTCGCCGCCCGCCATCCGGCCGCGTTCAAATGGGGCACGGCCGCGGCCTTCGTCGCGGCCCTGTCGGGCGTCGCGGTGTCGAGCCAGGCCGCCGAGGATGCCAACGCCTATTGCGCCTTCACCTGCGCGATCCTGCTGTGGGGCACGGTGGAGATGTCGCTGCTCGCCGGCTGGATCACCGGGCCGCGGCCCGAGCCGTGCCCGCGGGATTGCACGCCGGCCTCGCGCGTCGGCTTCGCGCTGCAGGCGATCGCCTATCATGAACTGGCGCTGATCGCGACGGCGGGACTCGTGTTCGCGGTGACATCCGGCGCGCCGAACCGGCTGAGCTGGTGGACCTTCGCGGCGCTGCTGGTGCTCAGGCAGAGCGCCAAGATCAACCTGTTTCTGGGCGTGCGCACCCTGAACGACGAGCTGCTGCCGCAGCAGGTCCGCTTCATGCGCAGCTATTTCGCCAAGAAGTCGATCAACCTGCTGTTTCCGTTCTCGATCGCCGCTGCGACCACCGCGACCGTGCTCGTCGCCGCTGCCGCGCTCGGCGCGAAATCAACCTTCGATGGCGTGGCGCTGTCGCTGCTGGCATCGCTGATTGCGCTTGGCCTGCTCGAGCACGGCTTTATGGCGCTGCCGATGCCGGTCATCAATCTCTGGCGCTGGAGCGCGCCGGCGGAGCCGGTCATGGCGGCCGTCGCCGCCCTCCCGGCATCCCTGCCGGTCACGCCGATCGCGCGGCCGGTGCTCGCCGTCGTGCCGGCCACGCCCGAGGCGGAGCGTCCCATGCCCGCGCCCAAGACGTCGATGTCGGCGCAGAAGACGGCCGCCGCGCTGGCGCGGCAGCGGCTCGAGGAGCAGTTCCGCCAGGCCTATCGCCAAGCCCGCGCCGATGCGCAGGCGCAAACCATCACCGGACTGGCCGCGGTGTCGGTCACGCCGCCGGTCGATCCGAACACGACAGCACAGGGGGGAGTACCATGAACTACGAAGACTATTTCCGCCGCCAGCTCGACGGCCTCCGGCGCGAAGGACGCTATCGCGTGTTCGCCGATCTCGAGCGCAAGGCCGGCGCCTTCCCGCGTGCGACCTATCGCGGCCCGCATGGCGAGCGCGAGGTCTCGGTGTGGTGCTCCAACGACTATCTCGGCATGGGCCAGCATCCCAAGGTGCTCGAGGTCATGCATGAGGCGCTCGACCGCTGCGGCGCCGGCGCCGGCGGCACCCGCAACATCAGCGGCACCAACCACTATCACATCCTGCTCGAGGACGAGCTTGCCGATCTCCACGGCAAGCAGGCGGCGCTCTTGTTCAACTCCGGCTACGTCTCGAACTGGACGTCGCTGTCGACGCTCGCGGGACGCATGCCCGGCTGCGTGATCCTGTCGGACGAGCTCAATCACGCCTCTATGATCGAGGGCATCCGCCACAGCCGCTGCGAGACCCGGATCTGGCGCCACAACGACGTCGCCGATCTCCGCGACAAGCTGTCGGATCTCGACCCGAAGGTGCCGAAGCTGATTGCGTTCGAGAGCGTCTATTCGATGGACGGCGACATCTCGCCGATCTCCGACATCTGCGACGTCGCCGACGAGTTCAACGCGATGACCTATCTCGACGAGGTCCATGCCGTCGGCCTGTACGGCCCGCGCGGCGGCGGCATCTCCGAGCGCGACGGTGTCGCTGATCGCCTGACGGTGATCGAAGGGACGCTGGCCAAGGCGTTCGGCGTGATCGGCGGCTACATCACGGCCTCCAACACCGTCTGCGACTTCGTCCGCAGCTTCGCCTCCGGCTTCATCTTCTCCAGCTCGCTGCCGCCGGCAGTGGCGGCCGGTGCGCTGACCAGCATCCGGCATCTCAAGGCCAGCGATCATGAGCGCGCCCGGCATCAGGACCGCGTCGCGCGGCTGCGCCGCAGGCTCGATGAAGCCGGCGTCAGCCATCTCGACAATCCCAGCCATATCGTGCCGGTGATGGTGCGCGACCCCGTGCTGTGCAAGCGGATCAGCGACATCCTGCTCGACCGCTACGGCATCTATGTGCAGCCGATCAACTATCCGACCGTGCCGCGCGGCACCGAGCGGCTGCGCATCACGCCGTCGCCGTATCACTCCGACGAGGACATCGAGCATCTGGTGTCGGCGTTGTCGGAGATCTGGGCCGAGATGGGACTCGCGCAGGCGGCTTGAACGGCGTGCGATCCGCGCGGCGTTTGCGCCAGATCAATTTGTCAATCTAACTTGACGTTAGGATGTAGTGACAAATTGATAACCGGGGGAGAACGCCGTGCGGATCTTGTTGCTGCATCCCAACTATCACTCCGGCGGCGCGGAGATCGCCGGCAATTGGCCGCCCGCATGGGCGGCCTACATCTCCGGCGCGCTCAAGGCGGCCGGCTTCACCGATCTCCGCTTCATCGATGCGATGACCAACGACCTCTCCGAGGAGCAGGTCCGCGCCATCCTCCGCAGTGAGAAGCCCGATGTCATCGGCTGCACCGCGATCACGCCCTCGATCTACAAGGCCGAGCGTCTTCTGGAGATCGCCAAGGAGGAGCATCCGGACGCGCTGACCGTGCTCGGCGGCATCCACGCCACCTTCATGTATCAGCAGGTGCTGACGGAAGCGCCGTGGATCGACGCGATCGTGCGCGGCGAGGGCGAGGAGATCATCGTCGATTTGATGCGCGCCCGCGAGGACGGCCGCTGGGAGAGCGACCGCCGCAGCATCAAGGGCATCGCCTATCGCGATGGCACCGAGGTGGTTGCCACAGTCGCGGCGCCGACCGTGAAGAATCTCGACGCGATCACGCCCGACTGGAGCGTGCTCGAATGGAGCAAGTACATCTACATCCCGATGAACAAGCGCGTCGCCATCCCCAACATGGCGCGCGGCTGTCCCTTCACCTGCAGCTTCTGCTCGCAGTGGAAATTCTGGCGCGACTATCGCATCCGCGACCCGAAGAAGGTGGTCGACGAGATCGAGACCCTGATGCGCGAGCATGATGTCGGCTTCTTCATCCTCGCCGACGAGGAGCCAACCATCAACAAGAAGAAGTTCGTCGCCTTCTGCGAGGAGCTGATCCGCCGCGACCTCAAGATCCTCTGGGGCATCAACACCCGCGTCACCGACATCCTGCGCGACGAGGCGCTATTGCCACTCTATCGCAAGGCCGGCCTGATCCACGTCTCGCTGGGCACCGAGGCCGCGGCGCAGATGAAGCTCGACCGCTTCAACAAGGAGACCACGGTCGCGCAGAACAAGAAGGCGATCCAGCTTTTGCGCGACGCCGGCATCGTCGTCGAGGCTCAGTTCATCGTCGGCCTCGAGAACGAGACGCGCGAGACGCTGGAAGAGACCTACCAGATGGCGCGCGACTGGAAGCCTGATCTCGCCAACTGGGCGATGTACACGCCGTGGCCGTTCTCCGACCTGTTCCGCGATCTCGGCGACAAGGTCGAAATCTTCGACTACGAGAAGTACAATTTCGTCACCCCGATCATGAAGCCCGACGCGATGGATCGCGGCGAGCTGCTCGACGGCGTCATGAACAACTACCGCCGCTTCTACATGCACAAGGCGCTGTTCTCATATCCCTGGGCCGGCTCCGGCGAGCGCCGCCGCTATCTGCTCGGCTGCCTCAAGGCGTTCCTCAAGTCCGGATTCGAGCGCAAATTCTACGATCTCGGCCGCGTCAATTATTGGGGGCCGCAATCCAAGGGCAAGGTCGATTTCGGCTTCGACACCTCGCGCAAGCGCGCCGAGCCCGGCAAGGTCGAATGGAAGACGAGCCACAATCGCAAGCTGACCGGACCGCAGCAGGCGCAGGTGATGGCCTGCGGCGGCGGCACCGAGCAGATGAGCGAAGAGGCCGAGACGAGAGTGCACTGAGATGCGCGGCGCGCGCGCCCAGCACCTCGAGCTGCCGCGCGCTGCCGCCGCCTCGGATCGCGCCGCTGAAAGCGTCCATGAATGCAGCACCATTCGGGGCCTCATGGTTCGAGACGCGCCGCAACCGGCGCTCCTCACCATGAGGGGAGCAGTCCCGTGAGCGCTGTGGACCGCGCCTCACATTCAGACCTCGTCCTGAGGAGCCCGCCGGAGGCGGGCGTCTCGAAGGACGGTGGCAGGCACACGGCCAGCTTCAACCATCAGTCAGAGACGGGCCGCATCGGCCCCAATGCGATCATCCAGACCGCGGAGGCCTTGCGGCTGCTGCGCGGCGGGCGGGACGCGCGCGGTGTCTTCGCGGCCGCGCGGCTTGAGCCATATCTCGCGTCGCCGCCTGCCGACATGGTGGATGAGACGGAAGTCATCCGTCTGTATCGCGCCCTCAGGGCCACGCTGGACGACGATGCTGCCCGCGCGGTCAGCCTCAAGGCGGGGCAATTGACCGCGCTCTATCTGCTCGCCCACCGCATTCCCAAACCCGCCCAGCGCGTGCTTCGCGTGCTGCCGGCGCGCCTCGCCAGCCATGCGCTGTCGCGCGCGATCTCGGCCCATGCCTGGACCTTCGCCGGCACCGGCATCTTCACCTCCCGTCCGGGGCGGCCGACGGTGTACGAGATCAGACATTGCCCGTTGTGCCGCGGGCAGGGGACCGATCACTCGATTTGCGACTTCTACGCAGCGACCTTCGAGACGCTGTTTGCAAGGCTGGTGCACCGGAACGCCCGCGCGCGCGAGATCAGCTGCGAAGCGGCGGGCGCATCCGCCTGCCGTTTCGTGATCGACTGGTGATATCGGCCCATGCGCGAGGCGACACCGTCACGGCTTCGGGTGTCGCGCTCAGCTCGGCAGAAACCGAGCGCCCTCCTTGCCGAGGAAATCCAGCATCGCCTGCGCCGGCGGCAGCAGCAGCTTGTCGGCGCGCCGGACCGCGTGCCACTGCCGGATGATCGGAAGGCCTGCAACCTTCAACGTCACCAGCCGGCCCTCGCCGAGCTCATGGGCCACCGTGTGCTGCGAGATGAAGGCGATGCCGAGGCCGGCGATGACGGCCTGCTTGATGGTCTCGTTGCTGTCCATCTCCATGCTGGTCTTCGGCTTCAGACCATGCTTCTCGAAGAAGGTCTCCATCAGCAGCCGGGTGCCCGATCCCGGCTCTCGGGTGATGAACACCTCGCCGGCGAGATCCTCGGCCGCGATCCGCTTGCGACGGGCCAGCCGGTGATTGGCCGGCGCGATGATGATGTGCGGGTGCTTGCCGAACGGCCGCATGTCGACCGGTACGTCGGCGGGCGGCCGGCCCATGATGGCGATATCGAGATCATAGCCGCGCAGCGCCTCGCGCAGGCTGTCGCGGTTGCCGATTCGCAGCGTCACGTCGATCTTCGGGAACCGCCGCGAGAACTCCGCAATCGCAAACGGCACGAAATATTTCGCGGTGCTGACCGCGCCGATCGCGACGCGTCCGCCGCTGCGTCCCGCGAGAATGTCCAGCGCCTGCTCGCAATCCTGCAAGGCGGCCTCGACGCGCTCGGCGAGCGCCAGCACGCTGCGGCCTGCTTCCGTCAGGATCATGCCGTCCGTGGTGCGCTGGATCAGCGGCAGCCCGGCCAGTTCCTGGAGATTGCGAATCTGCAGGGTGACCGCAGGCTGGGTGAGGTTCAGGCGGCTGGCCGCGGAGGTCACCGATCCGGAATTCTGCACAGCCACCAGCGCGCGAAGCTGGCGGATGGTGAGGTCACGAGAGAAGTGCCGGCTCATGGAACCCTCGATGAGATCGTTCGCATAAGGAAAACTTTGGTCAGTCCAAAGATATCGAAATTTCCCTAATCACGCAAATCGAGTGTTGATAGCGGCGCGGCACGACGCTTTCGTGCAGCTTCATCAAGTTCCCGACAGAGGAGCTGATGGCGAGGGAGTGGCCCATGACTCAGCCGGATCATCATCAGACATTGCAGGCTCATCTTGCATCGCAAGGCGCCGACGCCGACTGCGCCGCGGTCATCGAGGCCCTTGCCGACGCTGCACGCGAGCTTGCCCGCCAGATCGCCATCGCCCCGCTGTCGGGCGTCGACGAAGGCGCCGCCACGGTCAACACCGACGGCGACATCCAGAAGGCGCTCGACATTGTCGCCGACAATCTCATGCGCGACGCGCTGCGTCGGGCCCCCGTCGCCGGCATCCTGTCCGAGGAGGGCGATCGTCCGGAAACGGTCAATGAGGCTGCCCCACTTTGCGTCGCGATCGATCCGCTCGACGGCTCGTCGAACCTGCAGAACAACATCTCGGTCGGCACCATCTTCTCGATCCGCCCGCGCGGCCGCGACGTGCTCTCCAGCTTCTTCGAGCCCGGCACCGCGCAGCTCGCCGCCGGCTTCTTCGTCTACGGACCGCAGACCTGTCTCGTGCTCGCGATCGACCGCCGCGTCGACCTCTATGTGCTGCATCCGACGTTGCACGAATTTATCCTCGCCAAGTCGGGGATCCGCATCCCGCAGGATACGCCGGAGTTCGCGATCAACGCCTCGAACCGTCGGCACTGGAGCGGCACGGTGCGCAACTATGTCGACGAGTGCCTGTCCGGCGCCGCGGGCCCGCGCGGCCGCGACTTCAACATGCGCTGGATCGCCTCGCTCGTCGCCGAGGCCTATCGCATCCTGATGCGCGGCGGCGTGTTCCTCTACCCGGCTGATTCCCGTCCAGGCTATCGCGAGGGCCGGCTGCGGCTGGTGTACGAAGCGCACCCGATGGCGCTGATCATGGAATGGGCCGGCGGCTCGGCATCGAGCGGCCGCGCCCGCATCCTCGAATTGTCGGCGCGCTCGCCGCATCAGCGTGCGCCCCTCATCATGGGGGACGTCCGGCTCGTCCGCGATGTCGACCAGCTGCATGAGGGCGTCGAGCCGCTGTTCGAAACCAGCGATGCGCCGCTGTTCGCGCGGCGCGGTCTGTTTCGCTGAGCCAGCGCTGCTCAGCGCGCCTTCCGGAGAAAAGTCATGTCACGTCGTCATCCCATCATCTCGATCACGGGCTCGTCGGGCGCCGGCACCACGTCGGTCAAGAAGACCTTCGAGAACATCTTCCGCCGCGAGAACGTCAAGGCGGCCTATATCGAGGGCGATGCGTTCCATCGCTACAACCGCGAGGAGATGCGCCGCAAGATGGTCGAGGAGGCCGAGCGCGGCAACAAGCATTTCAGCCATTTCAGCCCCGAGACGAATCTGTTCGAAGAGCTCGAGAAGACGTTTCGAGACTATTCCGAAACCGGCACCGGGACCACGCGCCACTACGTTCACGACGAGGAGGAAGCGCGGCTCTACGATACGAGGCCCGGCAATTTCACCAAATGGAGCCGGCTGCCGGAAGACTCCGACCTGCTGTTCTACGAAGGCCTGCATGGCGCCGTCGTCACCGAGAAGGTCAACATCGCGCAGCATGCCGACCTGAAGATTGGTGTCGTGCCGGTGATGAATCTCGAATGGATCCAGAAGCTGCACCGCGACCGCGCCTCGCGCGGCTACACCACCGAGGCGGTCACCGACACCATCCTGCGGCGCATGCCCGACTATGTGAACTACATCATCCCGCAATTCTCGGAGACCGACATCAACTTCCAGCGCGTGCCGACGGTCGACACGTCGAACCCGTTCATTGCGCGGTGGATCCCGACACCCGACGAATCGATGGTCGTGATCCGCCTGAAGAACCCCCGCGGGATCGACTTCCCCTATCTGCTCTCGATGATCCAGGGCAGCTTCATGTCGCGCGCCAACTCGATCGTGATCCATGGCTCGAAGCTCGATCTCGCCATGCAGCTCATCCTCACCCCCATGATCATGCAACTGATGGACCGAAAGAGGCGCACGCTATGACCGCCACCGCCGTGCAGACGCTGGCCCCCAAGACCGATCTCAAGGCCGATCCCAGCCATGCCGAGATGGCGAACGCCATCCGCTTCCTCGCGATCGACGCCGTCGAAAAGGCGAAGTCGGGTCACCCCGGCATGCCGATGGGCATGGCCGACGTCGCGACCGTGCTGTTTTCCCGCTTCATGAAGTTCGATCCCACCGATCCGGCCTGGCCCGATCGCGACCGCTTCGTGCTGTCGGCCGGCCACGGCTCGATGCTGCTCTATGCGCTGTTGCATCTCACCGGCTACGAGTCCGTCACGCTCGACGAGCTGAAGAAGTTCCGGCAGTGGGGCGCCAAGACGCCGGGCCATCCCGAGTATGGCCATACGCCTGGTGTCGAGACCACGACCGGTCCGCTCGGGCAGGGCATCGCGACCGCGGTCGGCATGGCGCTCGCCGAACGCCTGATGCACGCGCGCTACGGCGACGATCTCGTCGATCACTACACCTATGTGATCGCGGGCGACGGCTGCCTGATGGAGGGCATCAGCCACGAGGCGATCTCGCTCGCCGGGCATCTCAGGCTCAATCGGCTGATCGTACTGTTCGATGACAACGGCATTTCTATCGACGGCTCGACCGGGCTTGCCTGCTCCGATGATCAACTCGCGCGGTTTGCGGCCTCGGGCTGGGCGACCAGCCGCATCGACGGCCACGATCCCCAGGCGATCGAAATGGCCATCGCGGCGGCGCGGCAGAGCGATCGCCCGACCATGATCGCGTGCCGCACGACCATCGGCTTCGGCTCGCCCGGACGGCAGGGCTCGGAGAAGGCGCACGGCGCGCCGCTCGGGCCGGAGGAGGTCGAGAAGACCCGCGCCGCGCTGCATTGGCCGCACCGGCCGTTCGAGGTTCCCGCCGACGTGCTGGTGAGCTGGCGCGAGATCGGCGCGCGTGGCAGCAGCGTGCGGCAGGCCTGGAAGGAACGCGCGAGAAAACTCTGCAGCGCCGATCGCTCGCCCTGTCATGATGCGCTGAACAAGAAGCTGCCGGCGGCCTACACCGAGCGCATGGCGCAATTCATTGCGCAGCTCACGGCCGAGAAGCCGAAGATCGCCACGCGCCAGGCGTCGCAGAACGTCATCGACGTGATCGCGACCGTGCTGCCGAACCTGCTCGGCGGCTCCGCGGACCTGACTCACTCCAACCTGACCAAGGCGAAGACGCACAAATCCGTCACGCCGTCGACCATGGACGGCAACTACATTCACTATGGCGTGCGCGAGCACGCGATGGCCGCGGCCATGAACGGCGTCGCGCTGCATGGCGGCTTCATTCCCTATGGCGGCACTTTCCTCGCGTTCGCCGACTACAACCGTCCGGCGATCCGACTCGCGGCGCTGATGGGCATCCGTGTCATTCATGTGATGACGCACGACTCCATCGGCCTCGGCGAGGACGGCCCGACGCATCAGCCGGTCGAGCACGTTCCGAGCCTGCGCGCCATTCCCAATCTTCTCGTGTTCCGTCCGGCCGACGCGGTCGAGACGGCGGAAGCCTGGGACTGCGCGCTGCGCGCCGAGACCTCGCCTTCGGTGCTCTGCCTGTCACGACAGACGCTGCCGGCCTTCCGCACCGAGACGTCCGACCACAACAAGGTGGCGCTCGGCGCTTACGTGGTGGTCGAGCCCGAAGCCGGCCGCGACGTCACCTTGATTGCGACCGGCTCGGAGGTGGCGATTGCGCTGGAGGCGGCCAAGCTGCTGGCCGCGGAGGGCGTGCAGGCGGCGGTCGTGTCGGCACCGTGCTTCGAATTGTTCCGCAAGCAGACCACGGAGTATCGCGCCGAGGTGCTCGGCAACGCTCCGCGCATCGGGGTCGAAGCCGCGATCGAGGGCGAGTGGGCGCGCTGGCTCGGCGATGCCGGCGAGTTCGTCGGCATGCACGGCTTCGGCGCGTCGGCGCCGGCCGATGTGCTCTACCGCGAATTCGGCATCACGCCGGCGGCCGTGGCCGATGCCGCCATGCGCAACATCATCCGGGCGCGCGCCAACTGACGGCGCACGACACGACAGAACATCGAAACAAGGGACGGAGACCCACCATGGCGCGGATCACGCTCAGACAATTGCTGGACCATGCCGCCGAGCGCGGCTACGGCGTGCCGGCGTTCAACATCAACAACATGGAGCAGGGGCTCGCGATCATGGAGGCGGCCGCCGCCGTCGATGCCCCCGTCATCATCCAGGCCTCGCGCGGCGCGCGCTCCTATGCTGGCGACATCATGCTGTCGAAGATGATCGACGCGCTGGAGGAAATGTATCCGCAGATCCCGCTGTGCCTGCATCAGGACCACGGCAATGACGAGGCGACCTGCGCCACCGCGATCAAATACGGCTTTACGTCCGTGATGATGGACGGCTCGCTCAAGGCCGATGCCAAAACCGCCGCGGACTATGAGTACAACGTCGACATCACCCGCCGCGTCACCGACATGGCGCATTGGGTCGGCGCCTCCGTCGAGGGCGAGCTCGGCGTGCTCGGCTCGCTCGAACATGGTGGCGGCGAGCAGGAGGACGGCCACGGCCTCGAAGGCAAGGTCAGCCGCGACCAGCTGCTGACCGATCCCGACCAGGCGGTCGATTTCGTCCGCACCACCAAGGTCGATGCGCTGGCGATCGCGATGGGCACCTCGCACGGCGCCTACAAGTTCTCGCGCAAGCCGGACGGCGAAATCCTCGCCATGAACGTCATCGAGGAGATCCATCGCCGGCTGCCCAACACGCATCTGGTGATGCATGGCTCGTCGTCGGTGCCGCAGAGCCTGCAGGACATGTTTAACCAGTTCGGCGGCGAGATGCCGCAGACCTGGGGCGTCCCGGTCGAGGAGATCGTGCGCGGCATCCGCCACGGGGTGCGCAAGGTCAACATCGACACCGACTGCCGGCTGGCGATGACCGCGATCTTCCGCAAGGTCGGCGCACAGTCGAAGGTCGAGTTCGATCCGCGCAAATTCCTAAAGCCGGCGATGGATTCGATGCGCGATCTCTGCCGCGAGCGCTTCGAGCAATTCGGCGCCGCCGGCAACGCATCCAGGATCAAGGTGCTGCCGCTGTCGGAGATGGCCAAGCGCTATCGCTCCGGTGCGCTCGATCCGCGAATTGGGGGAATGACCGAAGCTGCGTGACGTCCACAGCCACAACGAAAAGCCAGGAGGAACACATGAACGACCCATCGATCACGGTGCGCGGCAAGGATCGCTACAAGTCCGGCGTAATGGAATACAAGAAGATGGGCTATTGGGAGCCGTCCTATCAGCCCAAGGACACCGACGTGATCGCGCTGTTCCGCGTCACGCCGCAGGATGGCGTCGATCCGGTCGAGGCCTGCGCGGCGGTCGCTGGCGAATCCTCTACGGCGACCTGGACCGTGGTGTGGACCGACCGGCTGACCGCCGCGGAAAAGTATCGCGCCAAGTGCTATCGGGTCGAGCCGGTGCCGGGCTCGCCGGGCAGCTACTTCGCCTATATCGCCTATGATCTCGATCTGTTCGAGCCCGGCTCGATCGCCAACCTCACAGCCTCGATCATCGGCAACGTGTTCGGCTTCAAGCCGCTGAAGGCGCTGCGGCTGGAGGACATGCGGCTGCCGGTGGCCTATGTGAAGACGTTCCAGGGGCCGGCGACCGGCATTGTCGTCGAGCGCGAACGGCTCGACAAGTTCGGCCGGCCGCTGCTCGGCGCCACCGTCAAGCCGAAGCTCGGTCTCTCGGGGCGCAATTACGGCCGCGTCGTCTACGAGGCGCTCAAGGGCGGCCTCGACTTCACCAAGGACGACGAGAACATCAATTCGCAGCCCTTCATGCATTGGCGCGAGCGCTTCCTGTACTGCATGGAAGCCGTCAACAAGGCGCAGGCCGGAACCGGCGAGATCAAGGGCACCTATCTCAACGTCACCGCGGCGACGATGGAGGACATGTATGAGCGCGCCGAGTTCGCCAAGGAGCTCGGCTCGACCATCATCATGATCGACCTCGTGATCGGCTACACCGCGATCCAGTCGATGGCGAAATGGGCGCGCCGCAACGACATGATCCTGCATCTGCATCGTGCGGGCCATTCGACCTACACGCGGCAGCGCTCGCACGGCGTCTCGTTCCGCGTCATCGCCAAATGGATGCGGCTCGCGGGCGTCGACCACATCCACGCCGGTACCGTCGTCGGCAAGCTCGAGGGCGACCCGAACACGACGCGCGGCTATTACGACATCTGCCGCGAGGACTTCAATCCGATGCGGCTGGAGCACGGCGTGTTCTTCGACCAGCATTGGGCGAGCCTCAACAAGCTGATGCCGGTGGCGTCGGGCGGCATCCATGCCGGCCAGATGCATCAGCTGCTCGACCTGCTTGGCGAGGACGTCGTGCTGCAGTTCGGCGGCGGCACCATCGGTCACCCCCGCGGTATCGCCGCCGGTGCGACCGCCAATCGCGTCGCGCTGGAGGCGATGATCCTCGCCCGCAACGAGGGTCGCGACTACGTGCATGAGGGTCCGGAGATCCTCGCCAAGGCGGCGCAGACCTGCACGCCGCTGCGCGAGGCGCTGGAGATCTGGAAGGACGTCACCTTCAACTACGAATCGACGGATACGCCGGACTTCGTGCCGACCGTCACCCCCGCCGCTTAACCTCGTTCGATGCGTCGCCGCGCTGCGGGCCGGACACCGGCCCGCCCGGCCGCAAAACATCAGGAGCTCTCAACATGCGCGTGACTCAAGGCTGCTTTTCCTTCCTGCCCGATCTGACCGACGAGCAGATCACGGCCCAGATCCAGTACTGCCTCGAGAAGGGCTGGGCGGTGAACATCGAGTTCACTGACGATCCGCATCCCCGCAACACCTATTGGGAGATGTGGGGCCTGCCGATGTTCGACCTGCGCGACGCCGCGGGCATCATGCGAGAGCTTTCCGAATGCCGGAAGATCTATGGCGACCGCTACATCCGCATCTCGGCATTCGATTCCTCCCATGGCTGGGAATCGATCCGGCTGTCCTTCATCGTCAACCGGCCGCAGAACGAGCCCGGCTTCCGGCTCGATCGCCAGGAAACAGTCGGACGCAATCAGCGGTATTCGACGCGGTCCTACGCCGCGGAGCGCCCCGAAGGCGAGCGCTACTCATAAAAAGCGGCTGCGCTGGAGTCCCGGTCCTGGCGGGACTTCAGCGCCGGCCCTGCCGCATTGATCAAGTCCGATTCGACGGTGTCCCCCGCTTGCCGGAGTTCGCGGGAGGACCTGCCGCCAGCGCGTGCGAACTTCGGCCAAGCGGAGCACCAGCCCATGATGCAGGCCACGCAGGCGGATGCCGACAAGGCCTCGCCGGTCGAAGCGATCGATCTGCGCCGCGAGTTCGAGAGCGTCGACATCGCGTCGGTGCTGGAGCAGCTCGACCGCGAACTGGTCGGCCTCACCCCGGTGAAGACACGAATCCGCGAGATCGCCTCCTTGCTGCTGATGGAGCGCATCCGTCAGAAAATGGGTCTGACGACCACGTTCCCGACCCTGCACATGTCGTTCACCGGCAATCCCGGCACCGGCAAGACCACGGTCGCGCTGCGCATGGCGGGCATCCTGCACCGGCTCGGCTTCGTCCGGCGCGGCCACGTCATCAGCGTCACCCGTGACGATCTCGTCGGCCAGTACATCGGCCACACCGCACCGAAGACCAAGGAGGTGCTGAAGAAGGCGATGGGCGGCGTCCTCTTCATCGACGAGGCCTATTATCTCTACCGGCCTGAGAACGAGCGCGACTATGGCCAGGAGTCGATCGAGATCCTGCTGCAGATCATGGAGTCGCAGCGCGAGGACCTCGTCGTCATTCTTGCCGGCTATGCCGACCGCATGGAGAAGTTCTTCCAGAGCAACCCCGGCTTCCGCTCGCGCATCGCCCATCACATCGATTTCCCGGACTACTCCGAAGGGGAGCTCTTGACGATCTCCGAGAGGATGCTGGAGGGGCAGAACTATCGCTTCACGCCGGAGGCGCGTGCAGCGTTCGAGAAGTACATCACGGTCCGGCGCACCCAGCCATTGTTCTCGAACGCGCGCTCGATCCGCAATGCGCTGGATCGGATCCGTCTGCGGCAAGCCAACCGGCTGGTGTCGCGGCTCGACCGCGTGCTGACATCCGACGACGTGATGTCGATCGAGGCCAGCGACGTGCTGGCGAGCCGCGTGTTTGCCAAGGGTGACAGCAAGGGCGACGTAAAGGCGGAGTAGACGTGATGAGCCTCGCATTGGTGAAGAATTCACCTCTTGAAGATCTCAGACGCCGCATTGCCGACGCCGGCGCATTGATCCTCGATGTCGACGGGACGCTCGCGGAAACCGAGGAGATCCATCGCGAGGCCTTCAACGAGGCCTTCGTTGCGGGCGGCATCGACTGGCATTGGGGCCGCCGGATCTACAAGGAGCTGCTGCGCGTCGCCGGCGGCAAGGAGCGCATCCGCGCCTTCGATCAGATGCGGCGCTCCGGCCCGCCCCTCAGCGATGCGGTGATCGCCAAGCTGCATCGGATCAAGACGGAGCGGTTTGCCGCCATCATGTCGGAAAAGGGCTGCCCGTTGCGCCCCGGAATCAGGGCGCTGCTCGACGCCGCCTGGGCGCGCGAGCAACGGATCGCCATTGCGACGACCACGACGCGGGTCAACATCGATGCGCTGCTGGCACCCGTGCTCGGCAAGGAGTGGGAGGCCAGATTTGCCGCGGTCGTCGCGGCCGATGACGTCGCGCGCAAGAAGCCCGCGCCGGATGTCTACCTGGAGGTGTTGTCGCAGCTGGATCTGCCCGCCGCCAGCTGCATCGCCGTCGAGGATTCCGGTAACGGGCTGATGGCGGCGACGCGCGCCGGCGTTCCCGTGCTCATCACCCGCAGTCTCTATTTTCACGATGATGTATTTGACGGTGCATTAGCGGTGCTCGATGATCTCAGCGAGCTTGCTCCCTGAGGTGTTTTGATGGTCGAGCAAGTTCTGCACGGCTAATTATGTACACCAGGATGCGCATAGCTGCCTCGCAACAGCCGTTCTATTGCCGTTCAGCCGAGAACGTGTAATCCCTTGACGACATGCTGACATGTCGAGTCGAGGTCGTAGAGTATGGCCCGCACGCAGGCCAAGGTGAAACGGAGTGACACCGCGCGCACGGTCGCGCTGCGCGGGCGGGTCGGGCGGCCGCCGAAGGCGTTGGCCGGCAATATCGAAGAGCGGATCCTGGACGCGGCGCGTGAGGTGTTTCTCGAGCGCGGATTCGACGGCACCAGCATCGATGAGATCGCCGAGCGCGCGCCGGCCAGCAAGCCGACCATCTATGCGCGCTACGCCGGCAAGCCGGCCTTGTTTGCCGCCATCGTCGAGCGCTCGATCGGCGAGCTGGTGAGTTTGCGCTCGTCCTATACACCCCCGGTCGGCACCGTTCAGGAGCAGCTGGTGGGACTCGCGATGGCGATCGTCGACCGCGCCTTCAAGGAGTCGATCGGATTGTTGCGGGTTACGATCGGCGAAGCCTATCGCTTTCCCGATCTCAGCTGCCAATTTCACGAGGTCTCGCGCAAGCGGACGGTCCAGGTGGTGGCGGTGCTGCTTGCCGACACGCTCGGCTCGGCCGGTCTGCCCGCCAGGCGCGGGCCGTCGAAGGCGTCGGAGGCGTACGCCGAGATCTTCATCGACCTGATCGTGCTGCCGCTGCTGATGCGCGCGCTGATGGGAATGAAGGAAAGGACCATTCGCAAGGAGATGCCCGGCTTCGTCCGCGAGCGGGTCAAGATATTCCTCGCCCTCCACGCCAAGGCATAAGGCCGCAGCTCCGGTTTCCTGAGGCCGCGATGTGGCGGCGCTTCAGCGCCGCCGCATCGATGTCGGCTCGAGCGTGACCTGCTTCAGGTCCTTGCCGCTGACCACGACGACGATGAAGGCGAGCTTGCCGTCCTTGCTGATGAGGCCGCCGCTGATCGCCTTGCCGGCCGCGGAGCGTTCCGCGATCCGGATCGCGTCCGACATTCTCAGTGACACGGTGGTGAGCGCAGCCAGGCTCGAGCGGTCGCTTTCGCTGAGGCCCTGCACGGTCGAGAACAGGACGGTGTTCAAGACCTTGGCGGTCGAGCCGTCGATATCGGATTCCCAGATCTGGCCACTCTGCAGGGTGCGGACCTTGTAGACGGGCGCGTCGAGCCCGCCCTCGAAGCTGATGTCGGCGGTCCTGGAGCCCGGATGAATCTTCTCCGCGATCCGCAGCGCCTGGTGCAGCGACACCTCCGTCCGGCGGAACCGCTCGAGCTCGCGGTCGATCGCGACCTGGCTGAGGGCCGGATCGCTGGGGGCTTGCGAGCTGCTGGCCTCCGGCGTGTCGGTCGCCGAGGCGCCGGCCACGGCGTGCGCCAGCGGGGTCGATGACAACAGGATGAGGGTGAGGAGGATGATGCGTCTCATGGGCGTCCTGGTGCCTCAGATTCGAACCGTACTTCTAGAGCATTCCTGATTAAAAGGTCGTAAAAAACGAAACTGTATCGTTCTATAATCGCGTCGGCGGTGTCCGTCAAGCCTCGGGGAACGGGAGGTGTCTGGACCCGGAAGCGACCGGAGCGGGCGCTGGCATGGCCGCCGGCGTCGAGCGCGTGCCTGTCGTCGGTGTCGAAGCCCCACCTCCTGGCCTTCCGGAACGGACGGGCCGATCGCCATCATGTTGAACGCCAGCCTGTTGTGCCTGGCAAACTGGTAGGTCGCCGAAAGATGCCTCTGGATCGCGCGCTTGCTCTTCATGCCCTCGATCGGCTTGCCATCGGAGGCGGCTGCGATGAGCAAGGCGGCAGATGATCACGATTGCGGGAGCCGTGGCGTAGGAACCCGTGGCGCATGTCGCGGGCGGTGCGATCAGCGCAAGCGGACAGGGGCGGTCATTCCTGCCGGCCGGCGCGACCGGCTATGATTTTTTCTCATTTCCGATAGGTTGGCGACGTTTCAACCATAGCGGCCAATATTGCCGCGCCGAGCGTCCCATCTCACGCCAGTGCAGCCGAGCAAGCCGCAGGCGCGGGACGCGATCAAAGGAGTATCGATGACCAAGCGCCGGGCCATGACTACCTTCACCTTCACCGTGGCTGCGTTGTTCGCAGCCTTCGGCAGCGGTGCGCAGGCGGCGCAGTGCGGCAGCTCCCCCGCGGGCTTCGAGACCTGGAAGCGCGAGTTCAGCGAGGAGGCGCGGGCCAAGGGTGTCGGCGGCACCGCGATCGCGGCGCTGATGCAGACCAACTACGCGTCCGCCACCATCGCGGCCGATCGCGGCCAGCGCAGCTTCCAGCTGTCGCTCGATCAGTTCCTGGCCAAGCGCGGGGCGCCTGCGATCGTCGCGCGCGGCCGGCAGTTGAAGCAGTCGCAGGCGGCGATGTTCGCCTCGATCGAGCAGCGTTACGGCGTGCCGCCCGGGCCGCTGATCGCGATCTGGGGCATGGAGAGCGCGTTCGGCAGCCAGCGCGGCAACCAGCACATGCTGTCGTCGATCGCGACGCTCGCCTATGACTGCCGCCGGCCGGAGTTCTTCACCGACCAGCTCTATGCGGCGTTGAAGCTGATCGACCGCGGCGTGCTCTCGGGCAACACCCGCGGCTCGATGCATGGCGAGGTCGGGCAGACCCAGTTCATGCCGAAGAACATTCTGGCCTATGGCGTCGGCAATCTCGACGTCGCAGCCAACGCGCTGGCCTCGACCGCCAACTTCCTGCGCGCCAATGGCTGGAAGGCGGGCGCCGGCTATCAGCCGGGCGAGCCGAACTTTGTTGCGATCGAAGCCTGGAACGCCGCCGGTGTCTATCAGAAGGCAATCGCGCTGATGGGCCGCCAGATCGACGGCGGCGGCTCGGCCGCGGCGCGCTGAGGCGGGCAGGGCCGGTGAAGAGCGTTCGTCCGCCCAAGCACGGACGGCGCTTTCCATGGAGCCCCGGCCGGTCCGCCAGCGCATCATGGCTCAGGTAACCTTAGGTTGAGGTGGCGGTGAAGATGTGCAACTGTCGCGCACGCCAGGATTGGGGCTCTTCGGCCCATGACACCGTCGTTGTCACATATGAAATGGTCTCTCGATGACGTGCTGCGGGAAGTTCGTGCCGCGAATCTCGATCTTGCCGTCGAGAGCACCGAAGTGCTGGGAGGCGGCATCGAATTTCAGGTGTTCCTGGCCCGCCTGAAAGGGCGCGAACCGGTCGTCCTGAAGTTTCCCGGTGAGCGGTGGATCTTCAACGACAACGACCAGGGGCTCGACAGCTTCCAATTGCTCGATCAGGAGCATGCATTGCTCGGCCGGTCACGCCAGCATGGCATTCCCGCGCCGCATGTCGTCGCATATCTTCGTCCAGTTCGCGGACCTCACGTGCTGATCCTCGAATTCATCGACACGGATGCCGTCCCGGTCGATCCGTTTGAACTCGGACGGATCGTAAGACGGCTGCACGAACTGCCGTCGCACGGCCTGAGCCCGATCGCGCAACGGGGGCAACCGGCTGCGATCACCGTGGCCCAACTCACTGCGGCCCGGCTTGGAGTGGTCGCGAGGTCGGCAGGGCTACCGGAGCCGCTTCCAAGCGAGGAGTTTCTCTCCCGCCGGCTGCGCCCCATCGACCAATCCGCGTGCTTGCTGCACATGGACCTTCGGCCGGCAAACTATCTCTCCCGACAGGGGCATCTGCTGGGCCTCATCGACTGGTCCAACGCCCTCGTCGCTCATCCCTTGCTGGAGCTCGCACGGTTGGAGGAATATGGCGAACTGACGGAGCGCTTTGCCGAAGGTTACGATTCGCCGATGCTGCTGGCGGAGCTGCAAAGTCCGCTCGGGCTTTGCTGCCGTCTCTATACGGCCGCGATGCTGGCCGTCGTGTTCCTGTCGGAGGCCCCAGATCCAGACCTCGCTGCGATGAAGGTCGCAAGGCTGCGGGATTTGTTGGCGCAGTTGCGGAACGTCAGCGACGATGGATGAGCGGTCCGGTGGACGAGTCCGACGCCCTTGAAGGCTGGGAGTCTCTCTGCCGGGAGGTCGGCTCGCCATTCCATACGGCCGCGTTCTGTTCGGTCGTACAACGGCATTGGCCGGGGGCAGACCAGGCGCGCCATGTCGTCGTCAACAATGGCGGCATTTGCCAGGCGGTGGTACCCGGCTTCCTCTACGGCGCCTGTCCGCGTCTCGACTATTATCGCGCCAACGTCGTGCCCGCTCTGGCGGGAGAGATCATCGGCTCTCACGCCCTGGTCGGCTGGCTGGGAGGGCCCATTGCACGTCATGGGGCGGCGTTGATCGAAGCCCTCGAAATTCATCTCGATCTTTGCCGTGACAACAATGCAATGTCGTTTCTCTTCGGGATCGATGGACGCGCCCATCATCTGCTCCAAGAACTGGCCGGCATCGGCTACCGTCTCGGCCGTCTGCAGACCAACATGGTCCTGGACATCCATCCCGACCATGCGATCGATCCGGTCACGCGGCTCAAGAGAAAGGAACGTGCGGAACGCAGGCGGGTCATGCGTCGTGCCGACGAGGCTGGCCTGAGGCTCAGAATCGTGACACCGTCACAAGCGGTTCCGCTTGCCGAACTCATCAGATCCGGCGTGTCCCCGTCGAACGATCAACGGGACATCTTGCCGGCCACGTTCCTTCGCGGTGTGCTCCAGGCCGATCTTCCCGGTATGGAGGTCCTGCTTGCCGTCACGCCGAACGACGAGGTCGCAGCCATCGCGTTGAACTTCCGGTGGCGCGAGACCTACTATCTCTGGCTCTCCGGAAATCGGAAAGATCTGGCCAAGCCATTCTATCCGTCCGACTTTCTCTATCAGCATGCGATCAGGCGAGCCGCAAATCTCGGAATCACCGAAATCCAGGGCGGGAGGTCTCCTTACCCGATCAAGCTGGCCTATGGGTTTCGGGGCGTCCCGATCATGTGTGCGATTCATCCTCTCGCCGCGATCAGCCAGACTGCGGTCGACGGCTGGATTGCGGCTCAGACCGCAAGGCATCTAGCGACCTACCCAGAGATAGGCCTCTAGACCCGCCTCGCATGCCGAACGGACATTCGCCGCATCGTCGTCGAGCAGCGCAATCGCGCCGGGCGGCACCGCCAAAGTACGGATGAGATAGTTCCAGATTGCTTGATCGGGCTTGCGAAGGCCAAGTTCGGCCGAGATATAGAGGCCGTCGAATGTCGCCATCGGCACCTTGTGGCCGATCACCTCGCGCCCGTTGGACCAGTAGTTGCTCAGGACGAAGAGCCGCGTGTGCCGGCGCGTGCGGCTCAGTACATCGAGAAGGGGCTGATCGGCGACGTTCGCCGCAAGAAAGGCGTCCCAGATCTCGCGCATCGCCCGTTCGGAAATGCCGAGGCTTCTGCCGATCTCGTCCAGAACCTGATCTGCAGTGATCCGCCCGAGAAGCCCGGCGTAGGAGGCCACGTTCTCGAAGAGCAGCGAGGTCAGGCTGGCTTGAACGTCGAGACGGTGTCGCCGCATCAAGGCGCGGATCTCCGGCGTTTCCTCGAAATTGCAGAGCACGCCGCCAAAATCGACCAGCAGGACCTCGACCGGTCGCGCCAATGTTCGCTCGAGGTTATTGCACTGCAAGCATCTGAGGTCGGTGTTCATGGCCATGGCGATGCCACCTGAGGTCTCGATGGAAGTTGTCTCGCACATGCAAGACTTCGCTTGCAACAGGTTGTATTCCAACCTAAGATTGTATAACTGTACGGCAAGTTTTTTCATTGCTCGGAACGCGGGCCAATTTTCAGAGGCAACGTCGCGCGACGATGGCGAACGATACTCCGGAAATGAAATGTGTGATCGTCCAGCTGCCATTTCCGTCGCAGTCGGATCCTGAGCCGGTCCTCGATCGATACTACCGGTCCTATTCCGCTTATCTTGCATCGATCGAGCCGCGCTTCTGTCTGCATTCCGGAGACCTTTGGGAAGCGCCGCTCTGGGTCGCCCATCTCGACGCTGCAGTTGGGCGAGACGATACGGAGTTCGAAGATCTCAGTCTGATGCATGCCGACGGTGAATGCCTGGCCGAGCATCTCGTGCGGCACGCGAAACGGCCGCTCCTTTTTCTGTTCTCGCCTCTGGCGCAGAACCTCGACCTCGCGATGGATGTTTCGATGCGGCTCATGCGCAAGGGACATCGGACGGCGATGGGCGGCAACATGGTCGGCCTGGAACGTCCTCAATCGTTCTCCAGCGTCTATGCTGGGCATGCGCAACACGGAGTCCTGCGCAAGCTGTTGAACGGCGATACGGCGGACGACATCCGGCTTGGCCGGCAGGTTGCGGACTTCGGCTATCGTCCGAACTATCGCCATCTCGCGCGCTTCGCCAATCGGGTTCCTCTCGTACGCGTCAATGCGAGCCATGGCTGCCTCTATGACTGCTCGTTCTGCGGCGATGCGTGGAGTCGGCAGCTTCATGTCGTGCCGCTCCCATGTCTCATCGCCGAATTCGAGGATATTGCGCGTTATTTCCCCGACGTCCGGCTCGTCTATGTCGGCGACAAGACGTTCGGCCAATCGAAGGAGGCGGTACAGAACCTCATCGCCGCGCGGTCCCCCAGATATCGCTTCGTCATTCAGACGCACGTACAGGCGATGTCGGAGTGGCTGATCGATCGTATGGAAGAGCTCGGCGTTCTCGTCGTGGAGATGGGGTTCGAAACTGCGGATCCAGAGGTGCTTCGCAGCGTCAGAAAAAGAAACGATCCCGATCGCTATCTTGCGTGGATCGAAAAGTTGAGTGCGCGCGGAATTCATGTCGTTCTCAATCTGCTGGGCGGCTTACCTCATGCGACGGCCGCCGCACATCAGCAGACGCTGTCCTTTCTCAAGAGCGCTGCGCACCACGCCAAGCTGTACAATCTGTACAATTTCGTCCCTTACCCGAAGACACCGATCTTCTCGTCGTTGCGACCAAGAATCGTCGACTGGAACTTCGCCAACTGGCGGGAGGACCGGCCAGTGGTGTTCGCTCCATTTCATCAGACGGCCGACGAACTCTGGGCTCAGTTCATCGATCTCGTGCGCCATTGCGACGATCTCGTGAGCAGCCGGCTCGAAGCCAGGGCATGAAAGGTTCGCCGGCGATCATGGCGCGGAATTGGCTCGATGAATTGAACCGGGATAGCTGGCGCGCTTGGCAGGCCTATTCGCTTCCGCCATGGTGTACCGGAGGTCCGGGGTTATTCGGCGCCAAGACGCTCGCGCTGGTCGACGAGTCCGAGACATGCGATGTCGCCGTCTGTTCGGTGGGGTTCGATGGCACCGCATCGACCCACATCGGTGCGCGGGACGGACCGCTGTCGATCCGGAAAGAGAGCCTCGGCTTCAGCAGCCAAATGAACTCACGCAGGCTCAGCGAGGTCACAAATCTGCGGACGGGATTATCGGGCGTGGCCAGGGCGCCGGACATTGCGGATTTTGGCGATCTTCATGTCTTTCCGAGCAACCCCGCGCGCCAGGTCGAGGCGACGGCCGCAGAAGCGTACGAACTGGCGCATCGATGCGACCTTCTCGTCGTTCTCGGCGGCGAGCACACGATCAGCTACCCGTGCTTTGCCGGCGTGAGGGAAGCGATGCGGGCGGCAGGCAGGACCCTGGGCTACGTCCAGATCGACCATCATTTCGATTTTGGCGAGCACTCCAGCCTGCATGGCGCCTTTTATCACGGCTCCAACGCGCGACGCATCTCCGAGCTTCCCGGGCTGCGGCTCGACCAGATCGGCTTCGTCGGCCAGGGAGACATCACCGGTTCGCAGCAGCTCGCCGGGCTTACGAGCGGCGGATGCACGATCCGCCATCGTCGTGACATTCGTCGGATCGGCTTCGCCGCCGCGCTCCGTGAAACCTTGGATGCGGTATCGGCGGCTACGCCCGACGGCCTCTACGTGTCCATCGATATTGACGTGTGCGAGAATTCTGCTGCGCCGGGCACGGGCCATGTCACCGTCGGCGGAATCTCGGCGGAAGAACTCCTGATGATTGGCGCGATCCTGCAGGATTATCCCGTCCGCGCGATCGACGTCGTCGAGGTCAACCCGAATCGCGACGTGTCTGGTCGTACGAGTGCGATCGTCGCGCGGCTTCTCTACGAGTTCCTCTTCGTCGATTGGCAGAAGGACGCGGCATGAAGGCAGACCGCAAGGGGGGAGGCGTGGGCGTACGACTTGCCGAAAATGTCAGAATGCCGCTCTCGCGCGTACTCCTCGAGGCGCTTGTCGCGGGACGATCCGACGACGGATGTGCCGCGTGGGCAGATGGCGTCACGTCCGCGATCGACGGCGCGGCACACGGTGTCATCATCCCGCTCGGAGAGCTGTGCCGAGATCAGGCCACGGCGATGCTTGCCGCGCGCGCAGTCGCGAAGCATCTCGTCGCGTCTTGGCGGAGAAGGTGGTCGCTCGATGATCTGACGCCGGAGATAGGCGCCGACCAGGTGACCGAAGTGGCGCCGGGCAAGCGAACGCGCAGCCTGCTTCCTCATCACGACGGCGGCAACAGCTCGTACCTGACGCCGAGTTGCGCCGACGTCGCGACCTGGGCGGCCGGGCTCAGAAGAACCGAGCCCCGCCGGATTTCGACCACGCGTGCCCACAAGCTCTATCAGGGCTTCGTGGTGCTGCAGACCGGAGAGGGCGACAGCATCACGCCCTATTACGATCTGGTGACGATGCTGATGCTCGCGTATCGCCATCAGAACGGTGTCGAGTGGCCATCCCTGCCGGAGCTGCAAGAGAAGTGCGCGCGAGACCTCCGTCGCAGCATCGGACTGATCCAGGCCCAAGGAGGCGGATACATTCAGCTCGGAGCGTTGTTGGGGGCGAGCGACCCCAAACATATTCTGGTGAATCTGCACAATACGGACGCTCCCTTCAATGACGCCGAGCTTGCCGCGTTTCCCGAGATCCGGAACGGCTCGCCAAGTCCGGTGCAGTCATTGTTCGAGGAGATGATCGTCGAGACGACGGGGCTGCCCTGGCCGGCGGTGTGCGAGCTGACCGAGCAGGGCCTGCGGACGGAGCAGTTCGACTTCGTCTTGGGACACAACGTCATCCTGATGCATGGCGGACTCAATGGCGGCCCGAGCCGGCTGCTGCATCCCATCTGTGCCGTCTTGCAGGAGGCGGCCGGCCGGACCTACGAGAATTGGCTGTCGGCCAATTGGGTCACGGCGTACGGCCGCGCGACGTCCGTTCTCGCCCGGCAGGCGGGGAGCCCGTCATAGGCCGCCGCGAACGTCCAAGCTTCATCGCCGGTCCGAGACCGAGCTCCAATTCGCGAACCAGCGCATGGCATCGTCCCACGGCATCGTGAAGACGCCCTGGCCCTGATCGACGTAGCCCGTCGGCGTCACCTCGCCCCAGGGATTGCGGACACGGATGCTGCGTTCGCCGCGCTTTGTTTCCGAGAGGCCGAGCACCGCATAGCAATGGTCGGGCATGATTCTCGTGTAGCGGTACAGCCGGGCGGACCTTGCCGAAAACGTGCTGAGCACCACCGGACGTCTTCCCCTGAGGTGCAGCACGGTCTCCTGCCACAGCCGGTCGGGATCGCAGGCGGGAACCTCGCGATGGTGCGGTGGCTGGCCGAGCAGCATCGACAATGCATGATACGGCGTGCCGCCGGCCACGAAATGACCGTAGCCGTTCTTGAGACGTGCCACGGCCTTTTCAAGCAATGGCCACCAGAGCGAGGCCCGCGTCCGGCCGGCGGTGAGCGGCGCCGGAGAGCCAAAGAGCAGGCTGCCGGAGGGTCTCATGTAGAATTCGTTGGCGACGATGATGCGTTTGCGAACGAACCGCCGGAGGGACCGGTCGTAACAATACAGCGAAACCGCGTAGTGCTGCCTGTCGATCTGGCGAAACAGCTTCGCGAGTCGGTCGCCGCAGGTTGCGGCCACCGCGGTCGCGGCGCCAGCCAGGTGACAGTTGGAGACCTCGCCCTGCACCACGTCGCTCGCTTTCGGCTGGCCGTGAAACAGGCTGCCTGCGAGTGGACCCACGTCGAACACGGTTGCGGCATGCCCGGAGACTGCCCGCGAGAGACGCTTTCGAGCGGGTGTCGTACCTCCGCGCTCCGGAACAACGAGCACGCCGAGCGGATGCTCCGGTCGGTCCGCGAGGGTCACGGCGATTCTGTCGAGAGGCTGAGCCGTGACATAGGTCGCGCGGGCGAAGCCGCCGTTCTTGCTGATGGCGATCCGCTGCACCATGCCGGTTCGCTCGTTGCGGAGATCGAGCAGGACGCCAGGCTCGGAGATCGGGCGCGGTCGACCAATGTTGACCAGTTGGTACCGCCGATGTTGTCCGACGGCGCGGAAGCCGATCCGGAATAGCGCGACGTCGGGACGTCGCGAACCGCCGCCGGGGAGGCGCAAGGCCCGCCAGGGTCCGATGCGGCTGCCATGCCCGCGAACGCGCAGGCGGATGAGATCTCCGGGGTGTCCGACGATCCGGCCCTCGAACGAGCCGTCGTCCCCGACGTTCGACAGGAGCTCGGTGTCCATCAAGGTGAGGCGGCTCGATGTCAGGCGCGAGACGTTGATCGCTTCGATCATCGTATGCGGTCTGGCGCGGCCAACGATGCGGCCGTCGGCGTCCGCCGAGCAGACCTGAAGGCGCAAGGTCGAAGACGTCCGACGCATTCCGTACTCGCGGGGACTGAGATCGTTATTTCCTGCGAGGGTATGTGTCGCGTCCCGGTGATTCAATCTGAACTAGAACATTTCGCCATTTTCCGCTCCTGCGGGACGTGGCGGCCTCGATCCGAGGCGTGGTCGGGACGCAGACCACGAGCCGGCGACGCTGCCGGCGGGCAGTGTTGCGGCAACCCTGGTTCAGGCTGTGCGAAATTTCACCGACGGTCGCGGCGGGCCAAAAATGAAGGCGGCGTTTCGGTGAAACGCCGCCTTCGCTGCTGTTCAGATCGGACGAACCGACCGCCTCAGGCCTTCAGCTCGAACCGGTCCAGGTTCATCACCTTGGTCCAGGCGGCAACGAAGTCCTTGACGAACTTCTGCTTGGCGTCCGAGCTGGCATAGACCTCGGCGAGCGCGCGCAGCTGCGAGTGCGAGCCGAAGATGAGGTCGGCGCGGGTGGCCGTCCACTTGATCGCGCCGGTCTTGCGGTCGCGACCCTCGAAGGTGTGCTCGCCCTGATCGACCGGACGCCAGGCCACGCCCATGTCGAGCAGGTTGGCGAAGAAGTCGTTGGTGAGCGTCTCCGGCTGCGCCGTGAACACGCCATGCTTGGAGCCGCCCGCATTGGCACCGAGCACGCGCAGGCCGCCGACCAGCACGGTCATCTCCGGCGCGGTCAGGGTGAGCAGCTGGGCCTTGTCGACCAGCAGCTCCTCGCCCGACAGCCACTGCTTGCCGGCGAGGTAGTTGCGGAAGCCGTCATAGGTCGGCTCGAGCACGGAGAACGACTCGACGTCGGTCTGCTCCTGCGAGGCGTCGGTGCGGCCCGGCGCGAACGGCACGGTCACCTCGACGCCGGCCTTCTTGGCGGCAGCCTCGACACCGGCATTGCCGGCCAGCACGATCAGGTCGGCGAGCGAGACTTTCTTGCCGCCGGCAGCCGATGCGTTGAACTCCTTCTGGATGCCCTCGAGCTTTGAGAGCACCTTCGAAAGCTCGGCCGGGTTGTTGACCGCCCAGTCCTTCTGCGGAGCCAGGCGAATGCGCGCACCATTGGCGCCGCCGCGCTTGTCCGAGCCGCGGAAGGTCGAGGCCGAGGCCCAGGCGGTCGAGACCAGCTGCGACACCGACAGGCCCGAAGCCAGGATCTTCGCCTTGAGATCGGCGACGTCCTTGTCGTCGACGACGGGATGATCGAGCGCCGGCACCGGATCCTGCCAGATCAGGTCCTCCTTCGGCACCAGCGGGCCGAGATAGCGCACCTTCGGGCCCATGTCGCGGTGGGTCAGCTTGAACCAGGCGCGGGCGAAGGCGTCGGCGAACTGATCCGGGTTCTCCAGGAAGCGGCGCGAGATCTTCTCGTATTCCGGATCGAAGCGCAGCGCGAGGTCGGTGGTCAGCATCGACGGCGCGTGGCGCTTGGACTTGTCATGCGCGTCCGGCACGGTGTTGGCGCCAGCGCCGCCCTTGGGCGTCCACTGATGCGCGCCGGCCGGGCTCTTGGTCAGCTCCCATTCGTAGCCGAACAGGTTCCAGAAGAAGTTGTTGCTCCATTTGGTCGGCGATGACGTCCAGATCACCTCGAGGCCGGAGGTGATGGTGTCGCCGCCCTTGCCCGAGCCGTACTTGCTGGCCCAGCCGAGACCCTGCTGCGCGATGTCGGCGCCTTCCGGCTCGGCACCGACCAGCGACGCGTCACCCGCGCCATGGGTCTTGCCGAAGGTGTGACCGCCGGCGATCAGCGCCACCGTCTCCTCGTCGTTCATCGCCATGCGGGCGAAGGTCTCGCGGATGTCGCGCGCCGCGGCGACCGGGTCGGGGTTGCCGTTCGGGCCTTCCGGGTTGACGTAGATGAGGCCCATCTGCACGGCGGCCAGGGAGCCTGCGAGCTCGCGATCGCCGCTGTAGCGCTCGTCGGCGAGCCACTTGCCTTCAGGACCCCAATAGATGTCCTGCTCCGGCTCCCAGGTGTCGGCGCGACCGCCGCCGAAGCCGAAGGTCTTGAAGCCCATCGATTCCAGCGCGACGTTGCCGGTCAGCACGAACAGGTCGGCCCAGGAGATCTTCTGGCCGTACTTCTGCTTGATCGGCCACAACAGGCGGCGGGCCTTGTCGAGGTTGGCGTTATCGGGCCAGCTGTTCAGCGGCGCGAAGCGCTGCTGACCGGTGCCGGCGCCGCCGCGGCCGTCGCCGATGCGATAGGTCCCGGCGGCATGCCAGGCCATGCGGATGAACAGCGGGCCGTAGTGACCGAAATCGGCCGGCCACCAATCCTGCGAATCGGTCATCAGCGCGGTCAGGTCCTTGACCAGCGCGTCGAGATCGAGGCTCTTGAATTCCTTGGAGTAATCGAACGCCTCACCGAGCGGGTCGGACAGGTTCGAGTGCTGGTGCAGGACGGAGAGGTTGAGCTGGTTCGGCCACCAATCCTTGTTCGAAAATCCCTTCAAGCCGCCCGAAAACGGGCACTTGCTGACGTCATCCATGTTTCTCTCCTGACGTGATCGTCATGGTTCCCCCTGGGGTGGGTGGCGGGACCCTACGCGGGTCCTCCGATCAGGGGAAATTGAGATTGATGATCATAACGATAAGATTATCTGATGAATGTCGTGTGACATCGCGCCAACGCAGAGCGATGCCAGCCTTGATCGATTCATCCGAAGATTGTGGTCAGTGAAAATTGACTTCGAGATCATGAACGATAAGATAATCTGATGATACATTTGACGATGCGGCAGCTTCGCTATTTCGATGCGCTGGCGCGTCTCGGTCATTTCGGCCGCGCCGCGGAGGCGTGCGCGATCTCGCAGCCGGCGCTGTCGATGCAGATCAAGGAAATGGAGGAGGCGCTCGGCGGCGTGCTGCTGGAGCGCAATGCGCGCCAGGTGGTGCTGACGCGGTTCGGCGAGCAGCTCGCCGAGCGGGTGCGGGACATCCTGCGCTCCGTCGACGAGCTCGGCGATTTCGCCCGCGCCTCGCGCGACAAGCTCACCGGCCGGCTGCGGCTGGGAATGATCCCGACGATCGCGCCGTATCTGCTGCCCAAAGTCATTGGGAACCTGACGCGCAAGCACCCCGAGATCGACATTCATGTCCGCGAGTCCAAGACGCCGACCCTGATCGAGGAGCTGGTCGAGGGCCGGCTGGATGCCGCGATCGTCGCGCTGCCGGTGTCGGAGCCGTCGCTGACCGAGGTCGCGTTATTCTCGGAGAGCTTCCTGCTGGTGCGCCCGCCCGAATATGAAGGTGCCGCCGTGCCGAGCAGCGAGATGCTGCGCGAGATGCGATTGCTGCTGCTCGAGGAGGGGCACTGCTTCCGCGACCAGGCGCTGTCGTTCTGCAACATGCAGGCGCCGCGCGAGATGCTCGATGCCTCCTCGCTGTCGACCCTGGTGCAGATGGTCGGCGCCGGCATGGGCGTGACCTTGATCCCCGAGATGGCGGTCGGCGTCGAGACGCGCTCGGCAGCAGTGTCGCTGGCGCGTTTCGCCGAGCCGCAGCCCCAGCGCAGCATCGGCATGGTCTGGCGCAAGACCAGCCCGCTCGCCAAGCAGCTGATGCAGATCTCCGAGGTCGTGGCCGGCGCGGCCGAAGGCCTGCGCAAGCAGGCCGCAGCAGCGCAGGGCCGCAAGCGGCGCGGCTGATCTTTGTCAGCAGCGACACTCCGCCGAGATCCCGGCACAGCGACGTCCGGCGATGGCACGGGTCTTGTATCGATCTCCTCCAGCGGCGGCGCGTCCAAGACGCGCGCCCGGAGAGCGGTCATGTCCGAGGCTGTCAGTACCGAGACTGTCAACACCGAGGCGTTCTGGGTCGGAACGATCGTCGACTGGCTGGTCGAGAATGCCAGCCTGCGCAAGGAGCGCATCGACCTCAAGCGCAGGTTCACGCAGGAGCCTTATAATCTCAGTGCCGTCAGGGTTCTGACGATGATGGACGAGCTCGTCGCGCTGCACAATGCACGCAGCGGCGCCAAGCGGGTGTTGTCGCAGAACTGGCGGCTCGCGCATCGCAACGACACGGTCGGCGACTTCATCGCGGCGTTTGTCAGCCTGCTGTGTCCGGACGATCGCGGAGCCGCAACGGACAATGGCGTGTCGCCAGCCAGCCCAGTGTTGCAAAGCCGACAGGGCAGGACACACAACCAGCGCGTCGAAGCGCTGCGCGCCGATCCCGGAGGCGATTGGAAACCCGTCGATCTCGAGATCATCGCCTCGCAATATGCGATGAAGTTTCGCAAGATCACCGGCACGCACGAGGTCTTCCTGCATCCGTCCGTCCCGCATTGCGTGACCATTCCGCTGAAGGTGAAGATCAGGCCGCCGCATGTCCGGGCCTTCGTGGCGATGATCGACGAGATGGATGAGGCCGCGCGATGAGTGACGTCGCCGCCTATCTCTATGACGTGACGGAACTGGGCGCCGAGGATGGCGGCGGCTTTCTCGTCACCTTTCCAGATCTCCCCGGCGTCATCGGCATCGCCGAGACGGCGCGGCAGGCCATCGCCGACGGACAGCAGGCGCTGTTCGCAGCTCTCGATGCGCTCAAGGCCGTCGATCGCGACCCGCCGGTCCCCGGCGCGACGCGCGCCGCCGCACAGCCGGCGTGAGTCGACGCGACGCCGGTGAGTTCAGCAAGGAGGAGGGGTGAGCATGCCACTGACTGAGGACGCCATCCAGGTCGGCAAGTGCTACAAGACCAGGATCGCCGAGAGCTACAAGGTGCTGTCGATCACCCGCGGCATCGTCACCTATCAGACGCTGACCTCGCCTCTGCGCATCAACACCGGCATCAAGGCGTTCGCGGATGCCGTCTACAAGGAGATCAAGTGTCCCGGGCAGGGATAGCGGCGCGATCCGCAAGGGTACCCAATCAAATCGGGCCAGTTCTGATGTCACCTCGACCGTCATTGCGAGGAGTGAAGCGACGAAGCAATCCAGAATCCCGCGGGAGCCCTGGATTGCTTCGCTGCGCTCGCAATGACGGGGAGAGAGAGCGTCGCCTCACGCGAGGTGGCGCGGATGAGAGTTGAGGAGCGTGACGACGGTGTCCTGGCGTTCATCGACGCCGATGGCCGCATCTGGGCACAATGCGCGCGGCCCTCGCAGCTTGCCGCCGATACCGACTTCGTGATCGAAGGCCCGTTGAGTGGCTTCATCTATGAGGAGGGTACGTTTACGCCGGACAGCGAGCAGGCCTTTCGCGCCTGGCTCGACGACCGCCTGATCAGTGACGAGATATTCCACGTCAGGGACCGGGAGACTGCGCTCTCTCTGGGCCAGCGCATCGCGGGGGCCGCGCGCGACATCCTGAAGCATCGATCGGCCTCGTCCAATCCCTGATGCCAGATCGGTTCTTTTTCTTCTGATAAAAATAAATCGCTTGCGATATTTCGGAATTAATGGTTATCTCCCCGCAACCCGCCTCGAGCAGAGGGACGTACGCGTCGTCACGAACGTTGAGGTGGGCGGCGATGGACGTGACGGCCGTGCCAGACGAGCGCGAGCCGTTGCGGACGGCGAAGTCGTGTGGTCCTGGCCTCTCGACGCTGAGGTCAAGCTCGCGGTCGTTGCTGTGACGGCACGCGCGGGTGATGGGGGCAAGAGAGCCGATCCCCAGGGAGAGCACGAAGGACACCGTAAAACCGTCGCGCGGGGAAGGCCGGATCTGTCCGGCTGTACCTGTGGTACCTGCCGCCTGCATTCTTTTGAGCAGGCGGGCCACGGGCCTCAGCCGAGGTCCGGCCTTCTCCGCGCCCTCTCATGATTCAGGAGGGGCATGACCGATGCATCACCCGGGCACGATGTGCCGCGGGGGCGCGATGACTTGTCTCGATGGCTTGTCCCAAGGCAGCAGTGTGATGAAAGGCGTCGGCCAAAACTCAGCTGTCGTCCCGGCCTTGAGCCGGGACCCATAACCCCAGGGAGATGTTTGAGGCACGCGGGTTGACGAGTGTCGCCAAACACATCCGCCGGTGGCTATGGGTCCCGGCTCAAGGCCGGGACGACACCGAAGGTGGGGCGGGCGACACGGGCAAAGGCGTTCTCATTCTTGGTTGAGCGACGCTCGCAAAAGGCAGGGGCGGTGGCCTTCATCAAGGGCGGCCTAGGCACCGTAGAAATTCGGGACGAAATCTGAATATCAATAAATATCAACGGCTTGTGACTGTCATCCAGCTGTCATCGAACCTTTATAAAAGCGGCACCGAGGCCCCTTAAAGCGGCCGGGGAAGCGCAATCGGGTGCGTCATGCGCTTCGCTTCCCAAGCATGGAGACCAGCTATGAATTTCGTCAAAGCTATTGTCGCTGCCGGCTTGGTCGCCGCATCGACGTCGGCCTTTGCTGCCGACATCACCGGCGCGGGCGCGACGTTCCCGTTCCCGATCTATTCCAAGTGGGCCGACGCCTACAAGAAGGAGACGGGCAACGGTCTGAACTACCAGTCGATCGGCTCCGGCGGCGGCATCAAGCAGATCCAGGCCAAGACCGTGACCTTCGGTGCCACCGACGCGCCGCTCAAGGCCGAGCAGCTCGACAAGGACGGCCTGGTGCAGTGGCCGATGGTGATGGGCGGCATCGTGCCGGTCGTCAACCTCGAGGGCGTCAAGCCGGGCGAGATGGTGCTGGACGGCGAGACGCTCGCCAACATCTATCTCGGCAAGATCACCAAGTGGGATGACGCCGCGATCAAGAAGCTGAACCCCAGCGTCAAGCTGCCGTCCGACGCGATCGCCGTGGTCCGCCGCTCCGACGGTTCGGGCACGACCTTCAACTTCACCTATTATCTCTCCGAGGCGAGCGCCGACTGGAAGAGCAAGATCGGCTTCAACACCGCGGTCGAGTGGCCGGTCGGTGTCGGCGCCAAGGGCAACGAAGGCGTGTCCGGCAATATCAGCCAGACCAAGAACGCGATCGGCTATGTCGAATACGCCTACGCCAAGCAGAACAAGCTGACCTACACCGGCATGATCAACAAGGCCGGCAAGACCGTGCAGCCGACCGTCGAGGCGTTCCAGGCCGCCGCGGCGAATGCCGACTGGGCCAAGGCTCCCGGCTACTATGTGATCCTCGCCAACCAGCCGGGCGACAAGTCCTGGCCGATGACGGCGGCGACCTTCATCCTGATGCACAAGGAGCCGACCGACAAGGCGGCCTCCGCCGAGGCGATCAAGTTCTTCAAGTGGTCATTCGAGAAGGGCGGCAAGATGGCCGAGGATCTCGACTACATCCCGATGCCCGACAGCGTCGTGAAGCTGATCGAGAAGACCTGGTCGGCCGACATCAAGAGCTGATCTGAAAGCGCACTGCCCTCTCCCGGAAACGGGAGAGGGTTCGTCCAAGGTGATGATGGTGTCGAAGAAGCAGGGGGCGGACTTGGCTGAGATGGCCGTTGAGAGCGAGGTTGGCGATATCGCCGCTGCCGCAGGGCCCTATGACCGCGCCCGTGCGCTGAGCGCGTTCAAGCTCGGCGATGTCACCTTCTACTGGATCACCCGCCTGTCCGCGATCTCGGTGCTGCTGATCCTCGGCGGCATCATCATCTCCCTCGTCATCGGCGCCTGGCCGGCGATGAAGGAGTATGGCTTCCAGTTCCTGTTCACCAAGCGCTGGGCGCCTTCGGCCGATCCACCGGTGCTCGGCGCGCTCGGCCCGATCTACGGCACGCTGGTGACCTCGTTCATTGCGATGCTGATCGCCATTCCCGTGGGCCTCGGCATCGCGATCTTCCTCACCGAGCTGTGCCCGCAATGGCTGCGCCGCCCGATCGGCCTGGCCATCGAGCTGCTCGCCGGCATTCCCTCGATCATCTACGGCATGTGGGGCTTCTTCGTGCTGGGCCCGTTCCTGGCCACCACGTTTCAGCCGTTCATGATCAGCCTCTGCGCCAACATCCCGGTGCTGCAGGACATCTTCGCAGGTCCGCCGTCCTATCTCAGCCTGTTCAACGCCTCGCTGATCCTGGCGATCATGGTGCTGCCTTTCATCACCTCGATCTCGGTCGACGTCTTCAAGACGGTCCCGCCGGTGCTGAAAGAAGCGGCCTACGGCGTCGGCTGCACCACGTGGGAAGTCGTCCGCAGCGTCGTCATCCCCTACACCCGCGTCGGCGTCATCGGCGGCGTGATGCTGGCGCTGGGCCGCGCGCTCGGCGAGACCATGGCGGTGACCTTCATCATCGGCAACTCGTTCCGGATCTCGTCGTCGATCTTCGCGCCGGGCACCACGATCTCGGCCGCGATCGCCTCCGAATTCCAGGAGAGCGACGGTCTGCACCAGTCGAGCCTGATCCTTCTCGGCCTGCTCCTGTTCGTCCTCACCTTCTTCGTGCTGGCGAGCGCCCGGCTGATGCTGGCGCGACTCGAAGCCAAGGCAGGAAAGTAAGCCATGTCGAGCGTCGACGCGTCCACCTTCGACACGCCGGTCAATCCGGTGAATCCGATCTACGCCCGCCGCCGCCGCCGCGACCTCATGGTCCGCGGCCTGTGCATCGCCGCCGCGGCGTTCGGCGTCACCTGGCTGGCGCTGATCCTGTTCACGCTGTTCTATAACGGCCTCGCCGGCCTCAGCCTGCAGGTCTTCACCGCCGACACGCCGCCGCCGGGCGCCAGCGAAGGCGGCCTGCGCAACGCCATCGTCGGCTCGATCATGATGACCGTGATCGGCGTCGGCATCGGCGCGCCGCTCGGCCTGTTCGCCGGCACCTACCTCGCCGAATACGGCCGCAACGACCGCCTGACCTCGGTGATCCGCTTCATCAACGACATCCTGCTGTCGGCGCCGTCGATCATCATCGGCCTGTTCATCTATGGCGCCGTCGTGGTGCCGATGGGCGGCTTCTCGGCGATCGCCGGCGCGCTGGCGCTGGCCGTCATCGTGATCCCGGTCGTGCTCCGCACCACCGAGGACATGCTGCTGCTGGTACCCAACCCGCTGCGCGAGGCGGCCTCCGCGCTCGGCCTGCCGCGCTCGCTGGTGATCCGCCGCATCGCCTACCGCGCGGCGCGCTCGGGCCTCATCACCGGCGTGTTGCTGGCGACCGCCCGCGTCGCCGGCGAGACCGCGCCGCTGTTGTTTACCGCGCTGTCGAACCAGTTCTGGAGCCTCAACCTCTCCAAGACGATGGCGAACCTGCCCGTCACCATCAACAATTTCGTCCAGAGCCCGTATGCCTATTGGAAGCAGCTGGCCTGGAGCGGAGCCCTTCTCATCACTCTGGCCGTGCTCGCTTTGAACGTCGGTGCACGCATTCTCGGCGCCGAGAGGAAAACGAAATGACCGAACTGTCCGTCTCCGTCAGTCAGCCCAATCACGCGCTCCACGGCCAGTCGCTCCCCGAGGCGCCGGCCAAGGTAACCGCGCGCAACCTGAATTTCTATTACGGCGATCATCACGCGCTGAAGAACATCAACCTGACGCTGGGCACCAACCGCGTCACGGCGTTCATCGGTCCGTCCGGCTGCGGCAAGTCCACCCTGCTGCGCATCTTCAACCGGATGTACGACCTCTATCCGGGCCAGCGCGCCACTGGCCAGCTGATGCTCGACAACACCAACATTCTCGATCCCAAGCTCGACCTCAATCTGCTGCGCGCGCGGGTCGGCATGGTGTTCCAGAAGCCGACGCCGTTCCCGATGACGATCTACGAGAACATCGCCTTCGGCATCCGGCTCTATGAGAAGATCTCGAAGTCCGAGATGGACGACCGCGTCGAGAAGGCGCTGCGCGGCGGCGCGCTGTGGAACGAGGTCAAGGACAAGCTCAACGCCTCCGGCCTGTCGCTGTCCGGCGGCCAGCAGCAGCGCTTGTGCATCGCCCGCACAGTCGCCGTCCGGCCCGAGGTGATCCTGTTCGACGAGCCGTGCTCGGCGCTCGACCCGATCTCGACCGCCAAGGTCGAGGAGCTGATCCAGGAGCTCGCGGAGAACTATACGATCGCGATCGTGACCCATAACATGCAGCAGGCGGCGCGCGTCTCCGACAAGACCGCCTTCATGTATCTCGGCGAGCTGATCGAGTTCGACGAGACCAGCAAGATCTTCACCTCGCCGAGCGATCGGCGGACCCAGGACTACATCACCGGCCGGTTCGGCTGACGCCGACAGCATTCTTCAGGAGATCAACATGGCCAGTGAACATACCGCCAAGGCGTTCGACAGCGATCTGCAGGATCTCACCCGGCTGGTGTCGGAGATGGGCGGCCTCGCCGAGCGGCTGATCGTCGATTCCGTCGACGCGCTGGTGCGGCGCGACGTGGCGCTCGGCCAGAAGGTGGTCGCCGCCGACGCCGAGGTCGACAAGCTGCAGCGCATCATCGAGGAGCGCGCGGTGCTGACGATCGCCCGCCGCCAGCCGATGGCCGTCGATCTGCGCGAGATCGTCGGCGCCATGCGCGTCGCCACCGATCTGGAGCGGATCGGTGACCTCGCCAAGAACATCGGCAAGCGCGTCGCCGCGCTGGAGAGCGACTTCCATCCGCTCAAGCTGATCCGCGGCCTGGAGCACATGACCGACTTGGTGCAGTCGCAGGTCAAGACGGTGCTGGATGCCTATGCCGCGCATGATTTGCCGGCGGCGATGACGGTCTGGAAGGGCGACGAGGAGGTCGATGCGATCTGCACCTCGCTGTTCCGCGAGCTCCTCACTTATATGATGGAGGACCCGCGCAACATCTCGTTCTGCATCCACCTGATGTTCTGCGCCAAGAACATCGAGCGGATCGGCGACCACGCCACCAACATCGCTGAGACGGTTTTCTATATGATCGAGGGCCAGCAGATCATGGACAAGCGCCCGAAGGGCGACATGACCAGCTTCGCGACCACGATCCCCGGCAACTGAGAAAGACGATTTCGACATGGGCGCGCGAATTCTGGTGGTTGAGGACGAGGAGGCGCTGACGACGCTGCTGCGCTACAACCTCGAGGCCGAAGGCTACGAGGTCGAGACCGTGGCGCGCGGCGACGAGGCCGACACGCGGCTCAAGGAGCGCGTGCCCGATCTGGTCGTGCTCGACTGGATGCTGCCGGGCCTGTCCGGCATCGAGCTGTGCCGGCGGCTGCGGGCGCGGTCCGAGACCAAGCAGCTGCCGATCATCATGCTCACCGCCCGCGGCGAGGAGAGCGAGCGTGTGCGGGGGCTTGCGACCGGCGCCGACGACTACATCGTCAAGCCGTTCTCGGTGCCGGAGCTGCTGGCGCGCGTGAAGGGCCTGCTGCGGCGGGCGAGCCCGGAGCGGCTCGCGACCGTGCTGTCCTATGGCGACATCGAGCTCGACCGCGAGAAGCGCCGCGTCGCGCGCTCGGGCCGGCCGATCGACCTCGGCCCGACCGAATACCGTCTGCTCGAATTCTTCCTCGAGCATCCCGGCCGCGTGTTCAGCCGCGAGCAGTTGCTCGACAGCGTCTGGGGCCGCGACATCTATATCGACGAGCGCACCGTCGACGTGCACATCGGCCGTCTGCGCAAGCTGCTCAATCCGGGTCGCGAGCAGGATCCGATCCGCACCGTGCGCGGCGCGGGCTATGCGCTGGACGATCGGTTCGCCAAGAGCGAGCAGGCATAAGGAGCGGCAGATGTGAGGGACGTGCAGGTGTGAGAGGCGAGCAGGCCGGATTAAGGACACCGCGGTCCGCTTTCCGCCACGCCGCCGCCGTCTTGATCGAGTGTGCTGAGCGGCCCGTGTTTTGGTTCCAGCGGACGCCCTTGCTCAAGACGATCATCACAAGTCTTGCCGTGCTGCTCGGCAGCCTGGCCGGTGCACCGGCCGCCGAGCTCGAAGACGCCGTCGCCGCCGCCGGAAACGGCCAGCATGACGTTGCGCTGCGCCGCCTGCTGCCGCTCGCCGCCAAGGGCGATGCGCGGGCGCAGTTCGACGTCGGCTTCATGCACGCCTTCGGCTGGGGCCAGCCGCGCAATGCGGCCGAGGCGCTGGCATGGTATCGCAAGGCGGCGGACCAGGGCCTCGCCGTCGCCCAGCACTATCTCGGCATCGCCTACGTCAACGGCGAGGGTGTCGCGAGCAACTACGGCGAAGCCGGCCGCTGGTTCAGCCGCGCTGCAGCCCAAGGCTTCGCCCAGTCGCAATACATGCTCGGTCTGATGATGCTCGACGGCCGCGGCGTGAGCCAGGACCTCGTGCAGGGCTATGCCTGGCTGGTGATGGCCGGCCGCAACGGCGTGCGCTCGGCCGGCCGCGACGTGCAGCGGGTCAAGCTGACCGAGGCGCAGCGTGTCCAGGCGCAGGCGATGATCGCGAGCTGGAAGCCCAGATTCGAATCGACGGATGCCGGGGTGGCCAACCCGCGTCCCGAGCAGTTGCTCGGACTCGACCGGCACATCGGCGAGGTCGTGGACCCGACCTCCTGGCCTGCCTCGTCGATCGGCGTCGTCACCGTGGCGCAGTATTCGACCGGCGGCTGGTGTACCGGCACTCTGATCGCGCCGCGCGTCGTGCTCACCGCCGCGCATTGCGTGTTCAACGGGCTCGCGCAGGTCAATCCCGGCAACGTCCGCTTCCTGGCCGGCATGAACAGGGGCACGCCGGCCGCCTCATCGATCGCCGAACGGCTGATCGTCGCGCCCGAGTTCGTTCCGACCCAGCACGACCGATGGTCGCTCGACCGCTCCCCGGCCGATTGGGCGCTGATCATCCTGAAGGACGCGCTGCCGTCGAAGCCGGTGGCGGTGAGGGCGCTGAGCCGTGAGGAGCTGGTCGCCGCAACCAGGGCCGGCACCATCTCCGAGATCGGCTATGGCCAGGAGCGGCGCTATTCGCCGACCGGCCAGCGCAATTGCAGCGCGGGGATGACCAAGGACGCCAAGCTGCTGACCGTGCATTGCCTGGCCAATTTTGGCTATTCGGGCTCGCCGATCATGGCCGAGATCGGCGGCGAGCCGGCCGTGGTCGGCATCTTCTCGGCGTTCCACGAGGAGACCCGGCTAATGTTCGCCGCGCCGGCAAGCCACTTCGAGGCGACCGTGCGGCGCGAGATCGCCGCGCAGAGCGCCTCGGCGCGGTGAGGGGAGAACGGCGGAGGCGGCAGCCACTGGTCAAGGTTTGTGCGTGACCGGATAGCGGGTTGCCAAGGGAGGGGGGCTGGTCTGGGAAGCACTGTCCCGCACGGCTGGATTCGAGATGATTCTCGCTGGTGGACACTGCTCTTGCCGAATGGCGCGGGTCTTGCTCTCCTAGTGAGTATGACAATTTTTCCGATTGATCATCCTCACCCCGCCCGCCGGATCCCAGCCTGGTTCACGGGGGCGGGTGGCTCGACCGTCGCGCTGCTCGCCGGCCTCGTTCTGGCCAACGCGCTTGCCTGGGCGTGGGCCTTCGCGCTCTACGCCGACCGGCCCGCGATCGTCGGCACGGCGCTGCTGGCCTGGCTGCTCGGCCTCAGGCACGCGGTCGACGCGGACCACATTGCCGCCATCGACAACGTCGTGCGCAAGCTTGTTCAGGATGGCGACAAGCCGCGCGCTGCAGGACTCTACTTCGCCCTCGGCCATTCGAGCGTCGTGGTGATCGCGACCATCGTGGTGAGCCTCGTTGCCGGCGCTGACCTGTTGAGCGAGCAGAGTACGATCCGGGCAATCGGCGGAACGATCGGAACGTCGGTCTCGGCAGGCTTTCTGCTGCTGATCGCGGTCGTCAATCTGGTGCTGTTCGTGAAGCTCTGGCGCCGCGCGGCCCAGCCGAACGCCGGCGGCGCCGGAGGTGGCATCCTGATTCGCCTGTTGCGACCCGTGCTTCGCATCGTCTCCCGCGCCTGGCACATGTACCCGCTCGGCTTCCTGTTCGGGCTTGGCTTCGACACTGCCAGCGAAATCGGCCTGTTGAGCCTGTCGGCGACCGAGGCGGCGCGCGGCGCGAGCCTCGCTCATGTGCTGGTGTTCCCGGTGTTGTTCGCGGCGGCGATGGCCACCGTCGATACCGCCGACAGCATGCTGATGACGGACGCCTATCGCTGGGCGCTGACCGATCCGGCCCGCAAGCGGCGCTATAATCTGGTGATCACGGGCGCGTCCGTTGCAATCGCGCTGGTGATCGGCGGCGTGGAGACCGTCACGCTGCTGGCGCCGCGGCTCGGGCTGGGGGCGATCGAGGTCGGCGACAGTCTCGGCGATCTCGGGATCGCTGCCATCGGTCTGTTCGGACTGATCTGGGCGGGATCCGCGTTGGTCAGCCGCCACCGGCGCGGTTCCGGGGGCGCCTCGGGCGACGCGCTTGCCACCGTTCGCGTCGCGGCGCTAAATCCGACGGTGATGCCAAGCGGAGCGCACGGCGCAGGATAGGGCAGACCTCACGATGGCCGGCTCGGAGGCAATGACAAGGATGCTGTGGCTGCAGGGCGCAAGCTGCGGCGGCTGCACGATGTCGATCCTGGAGAGCGGCGCGTCAGGCTGGTTCGACGAGTTGCGTCAGTCCGGTATCGATCTGATCTGGCATCCTTCCGTCAGCGAGCAGACCGGCGACGAAGTCGTCGAATTGCTGGATGCCATCCGGGACGGCCGTGAGCGGCTCGATCTGCTGGTCCTCGAGGGCTCGGTCGCACGCGGGCCTGATCTGACGGGCCGCTTCAACATGCTCGCCGGTACCAGCCGCTCGATCTATCACTGGCTGCTCGATCTGGCGCCGCTGGCCGACTACGTCGTCGCCGTCGGCAGCTGTGCGGCCTATGGCGGCATTCCCGCCGCCGGCATCAATCCGACGGACGCGGTCGGACTGCAGTTCGAGAGCAGCGACATCGGCGGCGCGCTGGGCGCCGGCTTCCGTTCCAGGCGCGGGCTGCCCGTCATCAACGTTGCCGGATGTGCGCCGCATCCGGGCTGGATCATGGAGAGCTTGCTGGCGCTCACCTCGGGCGATCTCACGGCAGATGGCCTCGACGCAGTCGGTCGGCCGACCTTCATCGCCAATCACCTCGCCCATCACGGCTGCTCGCGCAACGAGTTCTACGAGTTCAAGGCGAGCGCGGAAGTGATGTCGGAGCGCGGCTGCTTGATGGAGCATCTCGGCTGCCGCGCGACGCAGGCGGTCGGGGACTGCAATCAGCGCTCCTGGAACGGCGGCGGCTCCTGCACCAAGGGCGGCTATGCCTGCATCGCCTGCACGTCGCCCGGATTCGAGAGCGCGCAGAACTATCTGCAGACGGCCAAGCTCGCCGGCATCCCGGTCGGCCTTCCGACCGACATGCCGAAGGCCTGGTTCGTCGCGCTGGCGGCGCTGTCGAAATCGGCGACGCCACGCCGCGTGCGCGTCAACGCGACCGCCGATCATGTCGTGGTGCCGCCGAGCCGGCCCAGTGACAAGCGCAGATCATGACGCGGATCACGGTCGGCCCGTTCAACCGCGTCGAGGGTGACCTCGAGGTCAGGCTCGACATCGAGAGCGGCTGCGTCGCGCGCGCGGAGGTGACGGCGCCGCTCTACCGCGGCTTCGAGCAGATCCTCGAAGGACGTCCGCCCCTCGACGCGCTGGTGATCGCGCCGCGCATCTGCGGCATCTGCTCGGTCTCGCAGTCGATCGCCGCAGCCAACGCGCTGCGTCAGGCGATGGACGTTGTGCCGGCGCCCAATGGCACCCTCGCGACCAACATCGCGCATGCGGCTGAGAACGCCGCCGATCATCTCACCCACTTCTACATTTTCTTCATGCCGGACTTCGCCCGCGACGCCTATGCTGGGCACGCCTGGCACGACGTGGCGGCCGAGCGTTTCACTGCGACGAAGGGCACGGCAGCGCGCGAGGCGCTGCCGGCGCGGGCGCGGCTGCTGGAGATCATGGGCGTAATCGCCGGAAAATGGCCGCACAGCCTCGCGTTCCAGCCCGGCGGCACGACGCGGGCGATCGAGCTCGGTGAGCGCGTCCGGCTCAACGCCATCGCCGCGTCGTTCCGCGCCTTTCTCGAACGCGTGGTGTTTGCCGATACGCTCGAGAACGTGCTGGCCTTGTCGACACCGGACGAGCTCGATCAGTGGCGGGACGGCCGCAGCGGTGACTTCGCGCAGTTCCTGCGCATCGCGGACGCGCTCGATCTCGCCAAGCTCGGCCGCGGTCCGGGGCTGCTGATGAGCTTCGGCGCCTATCACGACGCCGACCGCGCTCTTTTCCGGGCCGGCCTGCGCACGCGCGACGGCCAGATCGAAACCTTGCCGGCGGACCGGATCACGGAAGACGTGTCGCACGCCTGGATGCGCGAGACTTCGCTCGATCCGGCCGAGAGTCGCACGCTGCCGGACGCCGACAAGGCGGACGCCTACAGCTGGTGCAAGGCGCCGCGCCTGGCCGGCCAGCCGGTTGAAGTCGGTGCCCTCGCGCGACAGGCGGTCGATGGTCGGAAGCTGATCGCCGCGCTGCTCGCGGTGGACGGCAGCAACGTCCGCAACCGCGTGATCGCCCGGCTGATCGAGACGGCGCAGCTCGCGCTCTCGATCGAACGCTGGATCAAGGCGCTGCGCCTCAACGAGCCGTTCTGCGTGACCGGCGGCGAGGTGCTCGACGGCAGCTTCGTCGGGCTCGTGGAGGCCGCGCGCGGCAGCCTCGGCCATTGGCTTGCGGTGCGCTCCGGCCATATCGCGCGCTATCAGATCATCGCGCCGACGAGCTGGAACTTCTCGCCCCGCGGTGCCGATGGCGTTGCCGGTCCGCTCGAACAGGCGCTGGTCGGGACCGAAGTCGGCGATGCCGGAGCGCGTGCCGTCAGCATCCAGCATGTCGTCAGATCGTTCGATCCCTGCATGGTGTGCACCGCGCATTGATCGTTGCCGACAGGCGGAAACAAGCTTGTCGGTGCAAAGCGCGTGATTTCCGATTGTTACGCAAGATCCGGCTCCGAACGGATCGTTGCGCCGTCAGGCCGAACCCAAGCGTCTGGAATCATTATGATTCAAATCCAGCAATGATGCTGGCCCGCATCTTGCTGTCCCCTTCCGCCAGATCGCGATCAGATGATCGCCAACGCGACAGCAGGGGGAGGACTCATGGGCGCGACGACCGAAACGTTTTACAGCGTCATCCGGCGGCAGGGCATCACGCGGCGCAGCTTCCACAAGTTCTGCAGTCTCACCGCGACGAGCCTCGGGCTCGGTCCGGTCGCGGCGAGCCGCATCGCCAATGCGCTGGAAACAAAGCCGCGCACGCCCGTGATCTGGATGCATGGGCTGGAATGCACATGCTGCTCGGAGAGCTTCATCCGCTCGGCGCATCCGCTGGTGAAGGATGCCGTGCTGTCGATGATCTCGCTCGACTATGACGACACGATCATGGCGGCCGCCGGCCATCAGGCCGAAGAGATCCTCGAAGAGACCCGCGCCAAGTACAAGGGGCAGTACATTCTCGCGGTCGAGGGCAATCCGCCGCTCAACGAAGGCGGCATGTTCTGCATCGACGGCGGCAAGCCGTTCGTCGAGAAGCTGAAGGTGATGGCCGAGGATGCGATGGCGATCATCGCCTGGGGCGCCTGCGCGTCCTGGGGCTGCGTACAGGCGGCGAAGCCGAATCCGACGCAGGCGACGCCGATCGACAAGGTCATCACCAACAAGCCGATCATCAAGGTGCCGGGCTGCCCGCCGATCGCGGAGGTCATGACCGGCGTCGTCACCTTCATCACCACCTTCGGCAAGCTGCCAGAACTCGACCGCCAGGGGCGGCCGAAGATGTTCTACTCGCAGCGCATCCACGACAAGTGCTATCGCCGGCCGCATTTCGATGCCGGCCAGTTCGTCGAGGAATGGGACGACGAGGCCGCGCGCAAGGGCTACTGCCTCTACAAGATGGGCTGCAAGGGCCCGACCACCTACAACGCCTGCTCGACGGTGCGCTGGAACGGCGGCGTGTCGTTCCCGATCCAGTCCGGCCACGGCTGCATCGGCTGCTCCGAGGACGGCTTCTGGGACAAGGGCTCGTTCTACGATCGCCTCACCAACATCAAGCAGTTCGGCATCGAGCGCAACGCCGACCAGGTCGGCATGGTGGCCGCAGGCACGGTGGGAGCTGCGGTCGCGGCGCATGCCGCCGTGACGGCGGTGAAGCGGCTCGCCGGCAAGCGAGACGACGCCAAGGACAGCGCAAAGCAAGATCATTAATTCAGTTCAGGGCAGGCAACGATGGGCATCCAGACTCCCAACGGCTTCAATCTCGACAATTCCGGCAAGCGCGTCGTCGTCGATCCGCTCACGCGCATCGAAGGCCATCTGCGCGTCGAGGTGAACGTCGACTCCAACAACGTGATCCGCAACGCGGTCTCGACCGGCACGATGTGGCGCGGCATCGAGACCATCCTGCGCAACCGCGATCCGCGCGACGCCTGGGCGTTCACCGAGCGGATCTGCGGCGTCTGCACCGGTACGCATGCGCTGACCTCGGTCCGCGCGGTCGAGAATGCGCTGGGGATCATGATCCCCGACAATGCCAACTCGATCCGTAACATCATGCAGCTGTGCCTGCAGGTGCACGACCATCTCGTGCATTTCTATCACCTGCATGCGCTCGACTGGGTCGACGTGATCTCGGCGCTGAAGGCCGACCCGAAGGCGACCTCGGCGCTGGCCCAGTCGATCTCCGACTGGCCGCTGTCCTCGCCCGGCTATTTCAAGGACCTGCAGATCCGGCTCACCAAGTTCGTCGAGTCCGGCCAGCTCGGCCCGTTCAAGAACGCCTATTGGGGCCATGCCGCCTACAAGCTGCCGCCGGAAGCAAATCTGATGGCGGTCGCGCACTATCTGGAGGCGCTCGACTTCCAGAAGGAGATCGTCAAGGTCCACACCATCTATGGCGGCAAGAACCCGCATCCGAACTGGCTGGTCGGAGGCGTTCCCTGCGCGATCAATGTCGACGGCACCGGCGCCGTCGGCGCCATCAACATGGAGCGCCTCAATCTCGTCTCGTCGATCATCGACCGCTGCATCGAGTTCACGCAGAAGGTCTATCTGCCCGACGTGGCGGCGATCGGCTCGTTCTACAAGGACTGGCTGTATGGCGGCGGACTGTCGGGCAAGAGCGTGATGTCCTATGGCGACATCCCCGAGAACGCCAACGACTATTCGGCCAAGAACCTCAAGCTGCCGCGCGGCGTGATCCTCAACGGCAATCTCAACGAGGTCATGCCGATCGACCACGGCGATCCCGAGCAGATCCAGGAGTTCGTCACACACTCCTGGTACAAGTACCCCGATGAGACCAAGGGGCTGCATCCCTGGGACGGCATCACCGAGCCGAACTATCAGCTCGGTCCGAATGCCAAGGGCACCAAGATCGATATCAAGGAGCTCGACGAGGGCGGCAAGTATTCCTGGATCAAGGCGCCGCGCTGGCGCGGCAACGCGGTCGAGGTCGGGCCGCTGGCGCGCTACATCATCGGCTATGCGCAGAACAAGCCGGAATTCAAGGAGCCGACCGACAAGCTCCTGAAGACGCTGAATCTGCCGGTGACGGCGCTGTTCTCGACGCTCGGCCGCACCGCGGCGCGCGCGCTGGAATGCGAATGGGCGGCGAACCAGATGCGCTACTTCCAGGACAAGCTGGTGGCGCGCATCAAGGCCGGCGATTCCTCGACCGCCAATGTGGAGAAGTGGAAGCCGGAGAGCTGGCCCAAGGAGGCCAAGGGCTACGGTTTCACCGAGGCACCGCGCGGCGCGCTGGCGCACTGGATCAAGATCAAGGACACCAAGATCGACAACTACCAGTGCGTGGTGCCGACCACCTGGAACGGCTCTCCGCGCGATCCCAAGGGCAATATCGGCGCCTTCGAAGCGTCGCTGATGGATACGCCGATGGCGGATCCGGAGAAGCCGCTGGAGATCCTGCGGACGATCCATTCGTTCGATCCGTGCCTGGCCTGCTCGACTCACGTGATGAGCCCGGACGGCCAGGAAATGGCGACTGTCAAGGTCAGGTAGGGGAGAGGCGCGATGATGGATGCCATTGCACGTCCAGCCGAGGCCGAGCCGAATCTGGCTGCGATCGCGGCCGATGCGGCCGGAGAGCACGCGATCGGCCGGCCCACGGTCTATGTGTACGAAGCCCCCGTGCGCATCTGCCACTGGGTGAATGCGTTCGCCATCATCGTGCTGATGGTGACCGGCTATCTGATCGGCACGCCGCTGCCGAGCGTGGAGGGCGAGGCGTCGGCGAGCTTCGTGATGGGGTACATCCGGTTCGCGCATTTCGCGGCCGGACAGGTGCTGGCGGTGTTCTTCCTCGCCCGCATCTTCTGGGCCTTCGTCGGCAACCATCACTCGCGGCAGATCTTCTACATTCCGGTGCATCGCAAGCAGTTCTGGAAGGAGGTGCTGCACGAGATCCGCTGGTATGCCTTCCTGGAGCGCGAGCCGAAGATGTATGTCGGCCACAATCCATTGGCGCAGACGGCGATGTTCACCGGCTTCACGCTGTTCGTCGCCTTCATGATCGTCACCGGCTTCGCGCTCTATTCGGAAGGCACCGGGATCGACAGCTGGCAGCACAAGCTGTTCGGCTGGGTGTTCGCGATCTGGCCCAACAGTCAGGACGTCCACACTTGGCACCACCTCGGGATGTGGGCGCTGGTGATGTTCGTGACGGTGCACGTCTATGCCGCGATCCGCGAGGACATCATGTCCCGCCAGAGCATCATCTCGTCGATGATCTCGGGCGAGCGGCAGTTCCGCGAGTAGTGGGGAAACACGAGATGGGCGACGACGCCAAGCGCGACCGCATCCTGGTGCTGGGGATCGGCAACATCCTGTGGGCGGATGAAGGCTTCGGCGTGCGGGTGGTGGAGGAATTCCACCGCCGCTACGCCGTGCCCGACAACGTCACGATCCTCGATGGCGGTACGCAGGGGCTCTACCTCGTCAACTATGTCGAGGAGGCCGACGGCCTGATCGTGTTCGACGCCATCGACTACGGCCTTGCGCCGGGCGAGCTCAAGCTCGTCCGCGACGAGGAGGTGCCGCGTTTCACCGGCGCCAAGAAGATGAGCCTGCACCAGACCGGCTTCCAGGAGGTCCTGAGCGCGGCCGACCTGCTCGGCCGCTATCCGCGCCGTCTGGCGTTGATCGGCTGCCAGCCGCTCGACCTCGAGGACTGGGGCGGACCGCTCACCGCGCCGGTGCGCGCGCAGATCGCGCCCGCGATCGAGCTCGCTTGTACCGTCCTGGCCGAATGGGGCGCGCCTGCGGTGTTGCGGCCCGAGCCGCTGGCCGGCGACGCGCGGCTGCTCGCCAACGATATCGACCACCAAAGCTATGAGATGCGGGCGGACCCGGCGGAGTGACCGGACGCCGCAGGGGAGCTTGCCATGTGCCTGGGCCTGCCGATGACGATCGTGGAAACCGATGGCGTCTCGGCGCTGTGCAGCTTCGACGGTGAGGAGCGGCGCGTCTCGGTGCTGCTGCTGTCGAACCCGCCCGTCGGGGCGAAGGTGCTGGTCTATCTCGACAACGCGGTTCGCCTGCTCGGCGACGAGGAGGCGCGGCTGATCGGCGAGGCGCTACGCGGCCTGCAGGCGGCCATGAAGGGTGAGAACTGCGACGACTTCTTTGCCGACCTGATCGGACGGGAGCCGCAGTTGCCGGAGCATCTACGGTAGCGCGATTGGCGCGCGTCGGACATCCGACAATCAGCTTTCCAGAAGAAATTAAGTTTCCGGCGCGTGGCTGGAAAGTAACTTTGCAATTTCCTTCTCACGTCTTAACATCGAGAATAAGCCCAATTAATTCAATGCGATGGCTTGCGTTCGGCCGTGGCGGCGTCTGGCACGTTGATTGCTAACCAGTCAGGTCACGCAACGATAACTGGCCAGGGAGACGTCGATGGAGATGCTGCAGCGCGATCCTGCACGCAGGCGAAGCGGGTTGCCGGAGGTCGATGCCGTCACGGTCGATGGTTTCCTCGACGACGCCCATCGTGCCGGGGCGGTTGGGGTGCTGCTCTCGGCCGGTGATCCCGCGCGATTTCCCGAAGCGCTCGACGTGGCCATCGTGCTGCCGGAGCTGGTCACGGCGTTTCAGGGTCGCCTGCGTGGCGCGGTCATCGCGCGCGATGCGGAGACGGAACTCGGAACGCGGTTCGGCGTGCGCGTGCAGCCGAGCCTGATCCTGTGTCGTGGGGCCGATACGCTCGGCGTGATCGCAAAGATCCAGGACTGGTCGGTCTATGTCGATCGCATCTCTCGCCTCATCGATCGTCCCGCCGGGACGGCGGCGACCGTCGCCGTCAGCATCGTCCCAGCCCATCAGCCGTCGAGGAGCTGACCAATGAAGCCCGGATTCTGGATTGCTCCCGAAGGCGCCGAGCAGCCTGTCAGCGTGTTTCCGATCGGCGAGGAGGCGCTCGACAGTCAATACAAGGGACTGACGGCGTCGGGCGCGCTCGCCAAGCTTGCGACGCTGGACTCGGAGGCGCTGGCGCGGAGCTGTCCACGCGCCGTCGAGCTGCTGGCGACGATTGCGTCGGCGGTCGCAGCGCAGGTCGCCGATACGCCGACACGGCTGTTCCGGCTCGAAGGTCTCAACGATCTCGAGCGCCGGCTGATCGACGACGTGCTGGGCGAAGGCGAGGTGTCCGGCGTGGTGGCGCTGCCCGACGGTCAGCTCGCGCAGATCCAGGAGTCGGTGCTGGCGGGCATCTGGCGGGTGCGGCTGGAGGCGGATGAGAGTCACGATTACATCGAGATCGGGGCCGTCCCCGAGATCGTCACGCGCGCGGCCGCCGATCTCACCGCTTCCGACGTCGTGATCGGGCCTGCGCCCGAGGGGACGATGAACGCGCTTCCGGTGCTCGCCGAGATTCGCGAGCGTGCGCTCTCCTGGCGGCCCGGGCAGCGCTCGCAGACCATCAACTTCACTTTGCTGCCGATGAGCCCGGCCGACATGGGCTTCCTGCAGGAGACGCTCGGAAACGGCCCGATCCAGCTGATGTCGCGCGGCTACGGCACCTGCCGTGTGCTGGCGACCGGCGTGCGCCATGTCTGGTCGGTGCAGTTCTTCAACGCGATGGACACGATCATTCTCGACACGCTCGAGGTCGGCGGCGTGCCGGTGGTCGCGCTCGCCGCGCCCGAGGATTTCGAGGATTCCGCCGAGCGTCTCAAGCAGATCATCGAGGCCTATTTCACATGAGCGGCTTCGAGAATTTCGGCGTTCGCAGCGATCTCGCCGACGACGTGCTGCTGGAGTGCGGCATCTGCTGGACGCGCTACGATCCGGCCGAGGGCGATGGCGTTGCGCAGATTCCGCCGGGCACGCCGTTCGCGGCGCTGCCGGACGACTGGCACTGCCCGAATTGCGACGCGCCGAAGGGCAAGTTCATGGCGGTCGAGTCATGAGCGCCGGTGCGGCCGGGCAGGGACCATGCGAGCTCACGCCGGCGGCGTGGGGCGAGCGACTCGCCGGCCTCTATCGTGAGATCGGCGCGCGCACCATGCGCGAGCTGCCGATCTATCATGATGCGCTCGACGTCGAGGCCGTGGGCTTCACCAGCGTGCATGGACTGACGGTCGGCATCGTCGTCACGCCCTGGTTCATGAACGTGATCGTTCCGGTTTCAGAAGGCTCGGTCGGGGCATCCGTCACGCTGGAGCTGCCGGCCGGGTGCTTCGCGTTCACGATCGGCGAGGTGGCCGGCGTCGGCCGGATTGCAAGCTGCTCGCTGTTCTCGCCGATGTTCGAGTTCGAGGACATGGCCGCGGCCCGTGCCGCGGCGAAGGCCGCCATGGCGGCGCTGATGACGGCGCAGGATGATGGGCCGGATGCAGAGCGGGCCGTGACGACGTCGCGCGCGATCGATCGCCGCGCATTGCTGCGTGGCGCGCTCTCGGAGAGGCGTGCATGACGCTGAGCTTCCGCAACCGGATCGATGTGGTGCTGTCGGTCGCCGATCAACGGATCACGGGCGTCAACATCCAGCCGCGCACGCGGCCGCCATTGGGGCGGCTGTTCGCCGGCAAGCCAGCCGAGGCGTTGCTGGCAGCGCTGCCCCGTCTGTTCTCGCTATGCGCCACGGCGCATCAGGTCGCGCTGCTCTCGGCGATCGAAGCGGCGCGAGGCCAGCCGGTCGCGCCGCTGACGCGCCATCGCCGTATCAGGGCGGTGGTGGCCGAGCGTTTCGCCGAGTTGCTGCGCGGCCTGCTGCTCGGACCGCTGGCGCGCGATCGCGGCGCGCTGCAGCAGGCGCACGGGCTGCTGCAGGCCGTCACCTCGCTCCAGGGCGATGCCAAGCCAGTTTCAAGCGGGCCGTCTCGCGCCGACGTCTTGTCACAGATCAAGATGGGACTGGGGCAGCTCGGCGTAAGCTCGGCATCGGAGATCGTCGCTCCTGGAACTCCACTCGCAAAGCTGATGACGGCAGCCCGCATGGCCGCCGAGGACGGAGGATGGAGGCACATGCCGGCAGTGCACGGCGTCCTGTCGGCCGCCGACGATCGCGCCGTCGTCGCCGGGCTGATGGATCAGGGTTCCGCATTCGCGGAGACCCCCGAGCTCGATGGCCGCGTCCCCGAAACCGGCGTCTGGGCGCGGCGAGCGCCTGCGGCCCCGCTGCAGGCGGGCTCGGTCGAACGGCTTCTGGCCAGGATCGCTGAGATGGCCGCGCTCGCCCGCTGGATCGAGACAGGTGAAGCCGAGGACGACTCTGACGAGGGCCTCGTCACTGTCTACGCGCTGGGTCATCGCTGCGGCGCCGCTGCGGTCGAATGCACCCGCGGCCGTCTGCATCACGTGATCGAGCTGGATGCGCAAGGCGTGATCGCTCGGTTCGAGTATCTGGCGCCGACTGAATGGAATTTTCATCCGCGCGGCCCGGTCGTGAGCAGTCTGACCGGCGCCCGGCTGCGCGGCGCCGCCGATCGTGACGCCGTCGATGCGATGATCGGTGCGTTCGATCCCTGTGTCGGCTATCACCTCACGACGCGGGAGACGGCGCATGCATGAGATGGCGCTGTGCGAGGGCATCGTCGAGATCGTCGAGGCGGAGGCGCGCAAGGGTGCGTTCTCCAAGGTGAAGACCGTGTGGCTGGAGATCGGCGCGCTCAGCCATGTCGCGCCGGAGGCGCTGCGCTTCTGTTTCGAGGCAGTCACCGCCAACACGATTGCGAAAGGCGCGGCGCTCGAGATCATCGAGCAGAAGGGCTCGGCCTGGTGCCTTGCCTGCTCGCGAAGCGTCGAGATCAGCCAGCGCTACGACGCCTGTCCTGAATGCGGCAGCCATCAGCTGCAAGTGACGGGCGGCGAGGATATGCGGGTCAAGGAGCTGGAGGTCGAGTGATGTGTACGGTGTGCGGTTGCAGTGACGGCAAATCGGCGATCGAAGCGGGTGATCATCATCACGATCACAGCGATCATCACCATCATCATGCCCATGATCATGAGCACAGCCACGATCATGGCGGGCATCATCATCACGGTCATCACCATCATGATCACGACCACGATCATGGTCACCATCATCACCATGATGATCATGCGCATGACCATCCTCACATGCATGGCGCAGCCGATCACATCGACTGCGCGGCCAATCCGGCCGGGCAGGAGATTGCCGGCCTGTCCAGCGGCCGCATCATCCAGATCGAGCGCGACATTCTCGGCAAGAACGACCGGCTTGCGGCAGAGAACCGCGCGCGCTTCGCCGCGCAGGACGTGCTGGCGTTCAACCTCGTCTCCAGCCCCGGCGCGGGCAAGACCTCGCTGCTCGTTCGTGCCGTCACCGATCTCAAGCAGAGCCGCCCGGTCGCGGTGATCGAGGGCGACCAGCAGACCTCGAACGACGCGGAGCGCATCCGCGCGACGGGCGTGCCGGCGATTCAGATCAACACCGGCAAGGGCTGCCATCTCGATGCGGCGATGGTCGGCGAGGCCTATGGCCGGCTGCCGCCGCTGCGTGGCGGGCTGTTGTTCATCGAGAATGTCGGCAATCTCGTGTGCCCGGCCGCGTTCGATCTCGGCGAGGCCTGCAAGATCGTGGTGTTCTCGACCACGGAAGGTGAGGACAAGCCGCTCAAATATCCGGACATGTTCGCAGCATCAGCGCTGATGCTGATCAACAAGATCGATCTCGCGCCGGTGCTCGACTTCGACCTGGCGCAGACGATCGAATATGCCCGCCGCGTGAATCCGAAAATTGAGGTGCTGACGATCTCCGCCAAGACGGGTGAAGGCTTCTCCGCCTTCTATGCCTGGATCAGGAAGCAGGCCGACCGCATGCGGGCGAGCGCGCTGGGCGCGGTGCAAGGATGAGCGTCTCGGGCCGGACATCGGCGGCGGAACCTGGGCGCCTCCGGCTCCGCGTGCGCGGCGCCGTGCAGGGCGTGGGCTTTCGTCCCTATGTCCATGGCCTGGCCACGCGCCACCGGCTCGGCGGCTTCGTCGCCAACGATGCGGACGGCGTCGTCATCGAGGTCGAGGGCGACGGGGTCGCCGAGTTCGTCGAGGCTCTGCCGCGGCAGACACCGCCGCTGGCGCGCATCGACGACATCGCCGTCGAGCAGGTCGCGGCGCTGTCCAGCCGGGATTTCTGCATCGGCGCGAGCATCGGTGGCCGAGTGACGACGCGGATCGTGCCGGATGCCGCGACGTGCGAAGCTTGTCTTGGCGAGCTGTTCGATCCCGGCAGCCGCTTCCATCTCTATCCTTTCGTCAACTGCACCCATTGCGGCCCGCGCTTCACCATCGCCGAGCGTCTGCCTTACGACCGCGCGACGACCGCGATGAAGCGTTTTCCACTGTGCGAGGCGTGCCGGGAGGACTACGAGAATCCCCTCGGTCGTCGCTTCCATGCCGAGGCGATCTCGTGCCCGTGCTGCGGGCCTCGCCTCAGCCACGGGATCGGCGAGATCGCTGCCGCGCTCGCTGCGGGCAGGATCGTCGCCATCAAGGGACTCGGCGGTTATCAGCTGCTCTGTGACGCGCGGGATGAGCAGGCGGTGCAGCGGCTGCGCGCGCGCAAGCAGCGCGACGGCAAGCCGTTTGCGGTGATGCTGGCCTCGGTCGATGCCGCAAGCGAGGTGGCCGAGATTGACCTCACTGAGCGGGCGCTGCTGGAGCAGGTCGCGCGCCCGATCGTGCTGTTGAAATCGCGCCATCGTCTGGCGCCGTCGGTCGCGCCTGGGCTCGCCAGGATCGGCGTGATGCTGCCGGTCGCACCGCTGCATCATTTGATCTTCCATGCGCTCCGCGCGCATGTCTGCGAGAGCGCTTGGACGCTGGTCTGCACCAGCGCCAATCCGAGCGGCGAGCCGCTGCTGACCGACAATGACGAGGCTCTGGCTGATCTGCGCGACATTGCGGACCTGATCGTCACGCATGATCGTGACATCGTCATCCGCGCCGACGATTCCGTCGTGGCGATCGTGGCCGGTGCTCCCAGCTTCATCCGGCGCGCCCGTGGCTATGTGCCCGAGCCGATCCGGCTGCCGCGCGCAGTGCCACCGATGCTCGCGGTCGGCGCTCACCTGAAGGCGACGGTGACGGTAACCCGCGGCGACGAGGCGTTTGTGTCGCAGCATCTCGGGGATCTCGATACGACGCAAGCGATCCGCTTCTTCGAGGAAACCGTGCAGCATCTCACCTCCATCCTGGACGTTGCGCCCATCGCCATCGCCCACGACATGCATCCGGACATGGCCTCGACCCGCTTCGCCCATGGCCGTGGTCTGCCCATGCTGTCTGTGCAGCATCACCATGCGCATGCCGCGTCCGTTATGGCCGAGCACGGGCTCACGGGACCCGCGCTCGCGCTGGTGCTCGATGGCTATGGCTATGGCAGCGATGGCGGCGCCTGGGGAGGCGAGTTGCTGTCGTGCGACGGCGCCGGATTCCGACGCCTCGGCCATCTCGCCCCGTTGAAGATGCCGGGCGGCGATCGTGCGGCGCGGGAGCCATGGCGGATGGCCGCGGCCGTGTTGCATGACCTCGACCGTGGAGCCGAGATCGCCATGCGTTTCGATGACCAGCCGCAGGCGCGCCACATGCCCATGCTGCTCGATCGCGCCGACGGGCCAGTCACGACCAGCGCCGGCCGGCTGTTCGATGCGGTCGCGGGACTGCTCGGTGTCAGCGCGGTCCAGAGCTACGAAGGCGAGGCTGCGATGAGGCTGGAGGCGCTGGTGCGCGAGGCGACGACGCTGGACCACGGCTGGACCATCGCCGATGGCGTGCTGTCGCTGCGGCCGCTGCTTGCGCATCTGATCTCAGATAGGCTCGACGTCGCCGAAGCCGCCGGGCTGTTTCACGGCACGTTGGCCGCGGCCTGCGTCGACTGGATCACGATGGCATCGCGCGCGACCGGCATCGGCACGCTGGTGCTGAGCGGAGGTTGCTTTCTCAACGCGCATCTGTCGGCGCAGATCGTCCGCGGCTGCCGCGCGGCCGGGGTCGATGCGCGGCTGCCGCGGCGGCTGCCGCCGAATGACGGCGGCCTGAGCCTGGGGCAGGCTTGGGCAGCCGGCCTGCAACTGCTCCGCAATGAAAATCTGTCTGGGGAGATCGTCTGATGTGCCTGGCCATTCCTGCCGAGGTGATCAAGCTGCTGCCTGACGACATGGCGATCGTGTCGATCGATGGCGTCAGCAAGGAGGTCTCGGTCGCGCTGATCGAGGAGATCGCGATCGGCGACTACGTCATTCTTCATGTCGGCCACGCGCTGACCAAGATCGATCCGGAGGAGGCACGCGAGACGCTCGACCTGCTCCGGCAGATGGGCGCGGCGGTTGCGGAGGTGGCACCATGAAATACGCGGACGAATATCGCGACAAGGAGCTTGCCATTGGCCTCGCACGCGCCATCCACGCCAAGGCCGACCCGGCGCGCGCCTACCGCTTCATGGAGTTCTGCGGCGGTCACACCCATGCGATCGCGCGCTACGGCCTGGAAGACATGCTGCCAGCCAATGTGCGCATGATCCATGGTCCCGGCTGTCCGGTCTGCGTGCTGCCGGCGGGACGCATCGATATGGCGATCGCGCTCGCAGAGCGTCCCGAGGTCACCCTCTGTGTCTATGGCGACCTGATGCGCGTGCCCGGCTCGCGCGGCGCTTCACTGCTCAAGGCAAAGGCGCGCGGCGCCGACATTCGCATGGTCTACTCGACCCTGGATGCCATTGCGCTCGCCGAGCAGAACCCGAGCCGCCAGATCGTGTTCTTCGCCATCGGCTTCGAGACAACGACGCCGCCGACCGCGGTGATGATCCGGGCCGCCGAGAAGAAGAAGCTCACGAATTTCAGCGTGTTCTGCAACCACGTGCTGACGCCGCCGGCGATGCGCGCGATCCTCGACAGCGATACGCCGATCGAGATCGATGGGTTCGTGGGTCCGGCCCACGTCTCCACCGTGATCGGCACCGAGCCCTATGCGCCGTTCGCGCGCGACGATGCCAAGCCGGTGGTGATCGCGGGCTTCGAGCCGCTCGACATGATGCAGGCGATCCTGATGCTGATCGAGCAGGTCAATGACGGCCGCCACGAGGTCGAGAACCAGTATCGCCGCGCCGTCACCGGCAGCGGCAATCAGCGGGCGATCAGGGAAGTGGCCGAGATCTTCGAGCTGCGCGACGCCTTCGAGTGGCGCGGCCTCGGCAGCATCCCGTCGAGCGCCTTGAAGCTGCGGCCGGCCTTTGCGCATCTCGATGCAGAGCTGCGCTTCGCAATGGCCGAGCTCGTCGTCGCCGACAATCCAGCCTGCGAATGTCCCGCCATCCTGCGCGGACTGAAGAAGCCGGTCGACTGCAAGCTGTTCGGCACGGCGTGCACGCCGGAGACGCCGATCGGCTCCTGCATGGTGTCGTCGGAAGGCGCCTGCGCGGCGCATTGGACCTATGGCCGCTTCCGCGACCATCAGCGGAGGCTCGCATCATGAGCATGCATCAGCGCCGGCTCGACCTGCGAAGCGGCTGTGTCGACCTCTCGCATGGCGCCGGCGGCCGCGCCATGGCGCAGCTGATTGCCGGCCTGTTCCACGAGGCGTTCGGCAACGAGTGGCTGGCGCGCGGCAACGACCAGTCCGCGTTCGACGTGGCCGCCGGCCGCATGGTGATGACCACGGACGGCTACGTCGTCTCGCCGTTGTTCTTCCCCGGCGGCAACATCGGCTCGCTGGCGGTGCATGGCACCGTCAACGACATCGCGATGGCCGGCGCGCGGCCGCTCTATCTCTCGGCAAGCTTCATCATCGAGGAAGGGTTTGCCTTCGCCGACCTGAAACGGATCGCGGATGCGATGGGCGAGGCGGCACGCGAAGCGGGCATCGCCATCATCACCGGCGACACAAAGGTGGTCGAGCGCGGCAAGGCCGACGGCGTCTTCATCTCGACGGCCGGCGTCGGCGTGCTGCCGGAAGGGCTCGATCTGTCGGCGGACAGAGCGCGGCCCGGCGATCGCGTGCTGCTGTCGGGCAGCCTCGGCGACCATGGCGTCGCGATCATGTCGAAGCGGCAGAACCTGACCTTCGACACCGAGATCGTCTCCGACTCGGCCTCGCTCCATGATCTCGTCGCCGACATGGTGGCTGCCGGGGGCCAGGGCATCAGGCTGATGCGCGATCCGACGCGGGGCGGCCTTGCCGCGACGATGAACGAGATCGCTCAGCAGTCCAATCTCGGCTTCCGCCTGCAGGAGGAGGCCATCCCGGTAAAGCCGGCCGTGGCGGCCGCCTGCGAGTTGCTCGGCCTCGATCCGCTGCACGTCGCCAACGAAGGCAAGCTGGTCGCCGTGGTCGCCCCTGAGGTCGCCGATGCCGTGCTGGCTGCGATGACGAGGCATCCGCTCGGACGTGATGCGGCCGACATCGGCGAAGCCGTTGCGGACGATCACCGCTTCGTCCAGATGGCGACGAGCTTCGGCGGCGGCCGCATCGTCGACTGGCTGTCGGGCGAGCAGCTGCCGCGGATCTGCTGAGACGCGTGATGGGCATTCAGGGAACGATACTGGTCGTAGATGACGAGATCCGGTCGCAGGAAGCGCTGCGGCGTGTCCTCAATCAGGATTTCGAGGTGCTGTGCGCGGGCAATACCGCGGACGCCGAGAAGCTGCTCGAAGGCGAGATCGTGCATGCGGTGATCTGCGACCAGCGGATGCCGCAGGAATCCGGCGTCAGCTTCTTGAAGCGCGTGCGCGAGCTATGGCCCGATCCTGTCAGGATGATCATCTCCGGCTATTCGGACTCCGAGGACATCATCGCCGGGCTCAACGAGGCCGGCATCTATCAGTACATCACGAAGCCCTGGCAGCCGGAGCGCCTGATCGACATCGTGCGCGAGGCCGTGCAGCTGTATCGGCTGCAGAAGGAAACCGAAACTGCGGGCGTCGACGTCAAGGCTACGCCCGAGCACATCAAGAAGGTCGTCTCGGTCAAGCGCGGCGCAGCCAAGAAGCTGTATGATTTCGACCGGATCGTGCACTCGGCGGCGAGCCCGATGCGCAATGTGATCGAGCTCGGCCGGCGCGCCGCCGACTACGACATCTCGGTGCTGATCACCGGCGAGTCGGGGACCGGCAAGGAGCTCCTCGCACGCGCGATTCACTACGGCTCCGCGCGCGCCAGCAAGGCGTTCGTCGTCGAGAACTGCGGTGCATTGCCGGACGAGCTGCTCGAAAGCGAGCTGTTCGGCTGCAAGAAGGGCGCCTTCACCGGGGCCTATCAGGATCGCATCGGCCTGTTCGAGGTGGCCGACGGCGGCACCATCTTTCTGGACGAGATCGGCGAGACGTCGCCGGCGTTTCAGGTCAAGCTCCTGCGTGTGCTGCAGGAGGGCGAGATCCGGCCGCTCGGCGCGCAGCGGGTGCGCAAGGTGGACGTCCGTGTGGTCGCGGCGACCAACCGCGATCTCGAAGCCGAGGTCGAGGCCGGCCGGTTCCGCCGCGACCTCTATTACCGGCTCGCTGCATTCCCGGTGCACATGCCGTCGCTGCGCGAGCGTCCGATGGACATTCCGCTGATCGCCGAGGGCGTGCTGGCTGCGGTGAAATCCTCGTTCAATCGGCCGCATCTGCGCTTCGCGCCGCCGGCGCTGGAGGAGTTCTCCCGCTATCATTGGCCGGGCAATGTCCGCGAGCTGCAGAACGAGATCCAGCGCATGGCGGTGCTGGCCGATGCCGACGAGCTGCGCTGTCCGCCTTTTGCCGGCCGGCGCAACGGCCGCCGTGCCGCGCCCGCGTTGGCCAATGGCAAGCTCAACGGTTCGGGCAGCCTGAAGGACAGGGTCGAGGATCTGGAAAAGACCATCATCGTCCATTGTCTGGAGAAATATGATGGTAACATCAGTCGCGTCGCCAGCGAGCTCGGTCTGTCGAGGGTCGGCCTGCGCAACAAATTGTCGAGATACGATCTGAAGAAAAATGGCAAAGGCCACGCATTCTCCTGAGTCCGGCGCCGATACGCTGCTGAAGCTGATAGCCCGCAGCGGATCGCTCGAATTCGACAGCGAGCGCGAAGGCGTCTGGATCGAAGTCATCCGCAAGATGGATGAGGTCTATTCCGACCTGCTGCGCTACGAGGTCGATCTCGAGCACAAGAATGCCGAGCTCGAGGAGGCGCAGGCCTTCGTCACCAACGTCATCGAATCGGTTTCTGACATTCTTGTCGTCTGCGACGCCAGGGGCACGGTGCAGCAGGCCAACTCGGCGTTTCAGCGGACCTCAGGCCGCCTGTTGGCCGACATCGTCGGCCGCAACATGGCCGACATGATCGATTCCGAACATCGCGGCAAGCTCGCATTGCTGCTGACGCCCCGCAGCGGTGCCGAGGTGGTCGACGGAGAACTACGGTTCGCGTCGGCCGCCGGCAGCTCCGACCTGTTTGCGATCAACAGCTCGCCGCGGCACGATCACCGAGGCCGCTTCATCGGCGTGGTGCTGACCGGCCGTCCGATCGGCGAGCTCCGCCGCGCCTATGAGGCCCTGCACAAGGCGCATCAGGAGCTGCAGCGCGCGCAACGGCAGCTGGTCGAGCAGGAGAAGATGGCCAGCCTCGGCCGGCTCGTCGCCGGTGTCGCCCACGAGCTGAACAATCCGATCAGCTTCGTCTACGGCAACATCCACACCCTGATGCGCTACCGGACCGCGCTGGTCGGCTATCTCGACGCGATCCACGAGCAGCCGGTCGCCGATGACGTCGCCGCGCTCCGCAACGATCTGCGGATCGATGCCATCCTGGAGGATTTCGGGCCGCTGATCGAGGGCACGCTGGAAGGCGCGGTGCGGATCAGCGAGATCGTCAAGAACCTGCGCCGGCTGTCCTTCTCCAAGCTCGGCGAGGTCGAGCGCGTCAACATCGAGCGGCTGATCAACACGGCCGTGCTGTGGGCCGGACGCACCAAGCAGCATCGGGTGGATATCCAGATCGAGGTCGAGCCGGATCTGTGGATCTCCGGCAATGAAGGCCAGTTGCATCAGGTGATCGTCAACCTGGTGGAGAACGCGATCGACGCGATGCGATCGACCGAGCTGCCGCGGCTCGTGGTCTCGGCGGCGCGCCAGGGCGGCGAGGTTCTCTTTCGGATCGCCGACAATGGTCCGGGCATCGACAAGGATCATCTGAGCCACATCTTCGAGCCGTTCTTCACGACCAAGCGTGTGGGCGAGGGCACAGGGCTCGGGCTGTGGATCAGCTACGGTATCGTTCGCGAGCATGGCGGCGAGCTGTCCGCGACCACCGAGCCGCAGGGCGGCGCCACGTTCTCTTTCGCGCTGCCGGCCGCTTGACCGTCTGTGCCTCGATCAGGTCTCCTGATCCAGCTCGGCAGCGACCTGACCATAGTTGAGCAGCGCCACGAGCGTGGTGCCGCCGACGACGTTGCCGAGCAGGGTGGGAACGAAGAAGGCCCCGACATAGCCGCTCAATGAGGCCTGCCCCTCGAGAACGAGGAAGGCGCATTCGACCGATCCGGCGATGATGTGCGCGAACTGGCCGAGCGCCACCAGATAGGTCATCACCATCACGATCTGGGCGCGCGCCCCGCGCACGGCCGGCAGCAGCCACGCCATCAGCGCGATCAGCCAGCCTGCGAAGACGGCGCGCATGAAGGTGGTCGAGAACGGGCCTTCGACCGTGTGGCGGCTCAGCTCGGTGAACGCCTGGATGATCCTCGACTCGAACACATCAGTATACGCCAGCGCCGCCGCCGCCGCCCAGGTCCCTGCGATGTTGGCGATCAGCACGAGGCTCCAGAGCCGCGCCACCCGTCCCAGCGTCTTGAGGTCACGATGGTGCAGCAGCGGCAGGATCGGCGTCAGCGTGTTCTCGGTGAACAATTGCTGGCGGCCGAGCACGACGACGAGAAAGCCCGCGGTGTAGCCGAGTGGAGCGAGCAGCCGTCGCGCCGCCTCGTCGGAGAGGAAGGCAAGGAATTCGCCCTGCACGATCAGCGAGAGGCTCATCGACAGGCCGGCGGCGAGGCCAGACAGCAGAATGGCCCACCAGCGCCGTTCGAGCTCACTCTCGCCCTCGGCGCGGATCGTCTCGTGGATCAGTGCGGCGTTGGGCCGGCTCTGCGCCTGAATCTCCCGCCTCTGCTGCTCCGAGACGCCCTCGATGTCGGCCGCTGGGCTGAAGGTCGGAGCGGTTGCCTTGCTGCGCACGTCGCGGGATCCGTCGGCTGGCGTGGCGGCTGCCAACGCTGACATGGAGATGCTGAGATCTCCCGTCGGCCTGAACGTGCGAGGAGGCGGCAAGGTTCCTGATGGTTGGCGCGACGGATGTGTCGCCGGCGCGGAGGCCGAGGTCAGGACACGGTGGCGACCGGCACCCGCTCGCGCTGCTTGGACAGCCGCGCCAGCAGCACCGTGGCGGTGCGCGTGATGTGCTGCCGGGCCAGGTCCTCGGCCTTCTGCGCGTCGCCCGCGATCACCGCGTTCAGGATTTCCTCGTGCTGATCCCAGATCCGGCGCGGGGTCTCGTCGCGCATCAGCACCTCGCCCATCAGCCGGCGCAGATGCAGCCAGTGCGGCTGGGTGGTGTCCTGGATCACGGAGTTGCCGGAGATCTCGTAGAGGAATTCGTGAAACTTCACGTCGGCCTCGATCAGCTTCTCGACCGAATGCTCGCGCTCCGCGCGCCGGCCTTCCTCGATCAGCTTCGGGCCTTCCTCGGCGGCACGCTCGGCGCCGCGGCTGGCCGCGAGTGCACAGGCGAGGCCTTCGGCGACAGCGCGGATTTCATAGAGGTTGCGGATGAAGTCGGTGTCGATCGGCGCGACCTCCAAACCCCGGCCCGGCGCGTCGCGTACAAATCCCTGATTGCGCAGCAGCAGCAGCGCCTGCTGCACCGGCTGCCGCGATACGCCGAGGTCGCGCGCCAGATCGTCCTGGATCAGGCGCGCGGATTCCGGCAGATCGCCGCCGACGATGTCGGACAGAATGCGCTGGTAGACGCGTTCGGTGAGGCTTGGCTGGGTCGTCAGCGGCGGCACGCGGCCTCCTGCACCTGATCCGGTGTTACGTCTGAGGATCGATACGAGGCGGGCGGGCGGCACATTGGAGCCGGGCCCGCGAACACCGTGCGATCCGTGACGGTCATAGCGAGAACTTCCGCGCCGAGAGCGTGCGCCGCTGCTTCGGCCGGCTCTCCTGCTGGATTTCGAGATGGCGGATGAACACGCGGGCGGCGCGCGAGATGTGCTCGCGACTCAGCCGTTCGGCGTCCGTGCTGCGGCCCGCGATGATCGCGGCGAGAATATCCTCGTGCTCGTCCCAGACCGTCTGGGACATGCCTTCCTCCTTCTGCAGCACGTCGGACATCACGCGCTTGAGGCATGGCCAATGCGGCGCCATGGTCTCGCCGATCAGCGTATTGCCGGACAGCTCGCCGAGAAATTGGTGGAAGGCGATGTCGGTCTCGATCTTGCGGCTGACGAGACCGCTTCTGACCGCCTCATGGCCGGCGGCGATGTAGGCCGGGCCTTCAATCGCAGCGCGGTCGCTCGCGCGCTCGGCAGCGAGCCGCGCCGCAAGCCCTTCGAGCACGGCCCGCATCTCGTACAGATCCCGGACGAAGCCCGGATCGAGCGGCGCCACGATCAGGCCGCGGCCCGGTGCGCTCTGCACCAGCCCGCAGCCGCGCAACAGGATCAGGGCCTGCTGCACCGGCTGGCGCGACACGCCGTAGGCCTGCGCCAGATCGTCCTGGATCAGGCGGGAGCCGGAGGTGAGCACGCCGCTGACGATCTCGTCAGTGATCGCTTCGACGACCTGATCGACCAGGGAAGGGGCGGGGGGCACGATTCGCATGAGCCATCACATTGTGTCGGACATTAGCACGTCAAGCCGGAAATTCATTTGCGAGGAATTCGAATTCAGAGTACGAATTCAAAAATAAGGAGCCAAGCTAAAACGGCTTTCATATGATCGGGGAGGGCGTCCGTGTCGGATCAACCGGCTCGTTCGAAGCGCGACCAGAGCTGCTCGGCGTCCTCGGAGGGCAGCGTGCGCGCCGGCTCGAGGCCGGCATCAGCGTATGGATGGGTGGCGGCGCTCGGTGCCGCGTTCGTCGCGACGGCGCCTGCAGCTGCTGCGGCCGGAGAAGGTCTGACTCTCTCCGAAGCCTGGGTGCCTGCGACACCCGAGGTCGGTCGCGACATTCCGCTGCTGCTGACGATCAAGAATGAAACCACGGCGCCCGAAGCCTTGATGCGCGTGCGCTGCCCGATCGCGAATTTTTCCGAACGTCATACCGTCGATCGCGGCGAAGGCGCGCCGGCGATGCGCGCCATTCCCAACATTCCGATTCCCGCGGGCAGCACGCTGGTGCTGCTGCCGAGCGCCTATCACGTGATGCTGCTGCAGACGCGCGAGCCGCTGGAACCCGGCAAGCGCTTCACCTGCACGATCGTGTTCCAGAAAGCGGGATCCATCGAAACGGAGGTCGAGGTCCGCAAGTCGCCCTGAAGCTTGTCTGAAGCTTGTTCTTCGCCTGCTGCCTCTCCGCTGCGCGCCGGCGGGGTGTCGTCCAACAAAATGCAAAAATCATCTTGGGAGAAGGAAATGATGAGGAAACACGTCAGGTCCACGTTACGGGCGATGCTGCTCGCCAGCGCAGCTTTCGCCTGCTTCCACCTCGCCTCTCCGGCGCAAGCCGCCGACGAGATGACGCCGGAGCGGCTGCTCAACGCCGACAAGGAAGCCGGCAACTGGCTGCATCATCACAAGAACTATTCGGGCACGCGGTTCTCGACGTTGAAGGAGATCAACAAGGACAACGTCAAGAATCTGAAGGTCGCCTGGACGATGCATCTCGGTGGCGTCGAGGGCGGCGGCATCTGGAGCCATGGCGGTCTCGAAGGCACGCCGATCGTCGAGAACGGCATGATCTATGTCACCGACGGTTGGGGCTCGGTCTACAAGATCGATGCGCGCGGCGGCAAAGGCCAGCTGGTGTGGAAGATGGATCCGAAGACGGATCACGACTGGGCCGGCGCCATCGCCTGTTGCGGCGTCGACAACCGCGGCGTCGCGCTGTGGGGCAATCTCGTCGTCTCGCACACGCTCGACGGCCGGCTGATCGCAACGAACAAGGAAACCGGGCAGGTCGCCTGGCAGCGCCAGGTCGCCGATCCCGACAAGGGCGAGGTGATCACCGGCGCGCCGCTGATCGTGAAGAACATGGCAATTTCCGGCGTCGCAGGTGCCGAATACGGCATCCGCGGCTGGATCGCCGCGACCGATCTCGGCACGCAGAAGGAAGTCTGGCGTACCCATACCATTCCGGCGAAGGGCGAGCCCGGCAGCGAGACCTGGAAGGACAGCAACGATGCGGCTGCGGCCGGCGGCGGCTCGACCTGGGTGACCGGCACCTACGATCCGGCGACCGACACCATCATCTGGGGCGTCGGCAACCCCGGTCCGGACTGGGACAACGCCTATCGTCCGGGCGACAACCTCTACACCGACAGCTCGCTGGCGCTCGACGCCAATACCGGTAAGATCAAGTGGCACTACCAGCACACGCCGAACGATCCCTACGATTATGACAGCGTCGCCGAGAACGTGCTGGTCGACGTGCCCGCGCCGAACGGGCAGACCTTGAAGCTCGCGCTCGAGGCGGACCGCAACGGTTTTGCCTATGCGATCGACCGCACCAACGGCAAGTTCATCTGGGGCCTGCCGTTCGTCAAGAAGGTGACCTGGACCAAGGGGCTCGATCCGGAGACCGGCAAGCCGATCGAGTACGATCCCAAGAACCCGGTGCAGCGCTACAACGCAGCGGTGACGCCGCATCGCGAGAACAAGGTCGCGGACATCTGCCCCGGCAACATGGGCGGCAAGAACTGGCCGCCGACGTCCTACAATCCGGACCTCAAGCTCTGGTACATCCCGGTAATCGAGAGCTGCAACCGGATCACGGTCGAGGAAGCCACCAAGGACAAGCTGAAGCCGCGCGAGTTCTGGACCGGCGGCGGACCGAGCCAGCCGTTCAAGATCACGGGCAGCGTGACCGCGATCGACGTCACCACCGGCAAGATCGCCGGCAAGATGGAGACGCCGTTCCCGAACCTCGGCGGCATGCTGTCGACGCCTGACCTCGTGTTCACCGGCCAGCCCTCGGGCGAGGTGATGGCGCTCGATGCCAAGACCTTGCAGAAGCTGTGGGAGTTCAACACCGGCGGCGGCGTCAACGCGCCTCCGGTGACGTTCACCGTCGACGGCAAGCAGTATGTCGCGATCCTGGTCGGTCTCGGCGGCGCCTGGGACAAGTGGTTCATCGAAGCCACGCCCGAGCTGAAGAAGATCCAGCCCGGCTCGATGCTCTACGTCTTCGCGCTGTGACGTCGATTGCGGAGCGGAGGCCTTGCCTCCGCTCCGCCCCTTATTCCCTGTTCGACAAGAAGATCAGATGAAACTCAGTGCGATCACGTCCGGCGTGGCGTTGGCCTTCGTTCTCCTCTCAGGATCGCTCGCCTCGGCGCAATCAGCCGCACCTGCCGACCCGACCGACGCGGGCAAAGCGGTGTTCAAGCGCGCGAACTGCGTCGGTTGCCACAAATGGCACGGCAACGGCGGCGGCGGCTATGGCGGCGACGCGCTGTCGCTGCGCAAGACCGAGCTCGACCGCCAGCACATCATCGAGACCGTGACCTGCGGCCGGCCGGGAACGGGCATGCCGTATTTCGCGCGCGGCTCCTACGACACGGCGAAGTGCTACGATATGAGCCGTCAGGACGTCGGCGAGCGCATGCCGCCCGAGGGGGGTGTGTTCCTGCGCCCCAATGACATCGAGGCGGTTGCGGACTACGTGCTCGCGCACATCAAGGGGCGCGGCGAGCCCAGTTACGACGAATGCACGGCCTTCTTCGGCAATACATCGCGCGTCTGCGACATCTACAAGGCCAGCGCCACCAGGCCTGCAAGCGAGCCACCGAAATGAAACGCTCAGTCTTCGCTGCGATTTTCGCGACGTTCCTGTCCGCTGTGATGCATGCGGCCTCTGCGCAGGCGGTGCCGAGCTACGATCTGCGGGACATCACCGTTGGCATGCCGATCGGCGATCTGCCGAATGAAGGTTATGTCAATCTGACCTGCGCCAAGGATCCGGACCGCAAGCTCAGCGCATGGTCGGCCTGGCGCGACTGTCCGGCCGACGAGCGGTCACGTCATGCGGTGCGCTTCGACTTCGATCCGGAGACCAGCCAGGACGGCACCAAGGTCGCGGGGCATCCGGTGCTGCTGACCGTCCTGGTCGACGACAAGGGGACCGTGACCGGCCTGACGATCGAGACCGATCCAAAGGCGCGACTCTATATCCGCAAGAAGGCCTTCCTGCTCGGCAATCAGGTGAAGTCGCGTTACGGCGCCGAAGGCTGGGACTGCAAGGAGCTGCAGCCGACTGCGGGCGAGCAGCCCGTGGGCGGCGTGTTCCTGCGCGAGGTCTGCAACAAGACGGTGCCCGGCCGGACGCTGACGGTGGAGCGCGAGCTGTTCCGCAAGCCGGATCAGGACATCAAGAGTTTCGTCGACCAGACACTGGTCCGGATCACGAAGCAGACGAACTAAGTCGACGCGTTCGAGCCGCGCCTGTTGGCCGCGGCTAAGAGTGTCACGGCTGACGTTGTCGCGTCTGGAGATTTGCCGAAGGAGGAGGGGGCGATGAGGGATCTCCTGAACTTTGGGCAGATGCTATCGGCGCACGCCCGCATGTCGCCGGAGCGAACCGGCGCCCGCGACCTCGAGCGGTCGATGAGCTTTTCGCTCTGGAACGAGCGCGCATGCCGGCTCGCCAATGCGCTGCTTGGCCTCGGCCTCGCCAAGGGCGACCGCGTCGCGATCCTCGCATATAATTGCGTCGAATGGTGCGAGATCTATGCCGCCACCGCCAAGGCCGGCCTCGTCGCACTGCCGATCAATTTCCGCCTCACCGCGCCGGAGGTGCAGTTCATCGTTCAGAATGCGGAGGCTTCCGCCGTCATCGCGCAGGACGAACTCGTGGGCCTCGTCGAGGAGGTCCGCGGAGATCTCGGCATCGCCGAGGATCGCTTCATCCACTTCGGCAGCAAGCCGCGCCCGGCCGGCTATCGGGGCTATGAGGACATCATCGCGGCCGCGTCATCGCGCGAGCCCGACCAGCAGGTCGCGCTGTCCGATCCCTGGACCCTGATGTACACCTCCGGCACGACCGGCAAGCCGAAGGGCGTGCTGCGCAGCCATCGCAGCGCCGTGCTGCTGTCGATGGTCACCGAGATCGAGCTGAAGCTCAGCCGCAACGACGGTGCGCTGCTGGTGATGCCGATGTGCCATGCCAACTCGCTGAACTTCTTCGGCGCCTTCGGCTATATCGGCGGCGTCAATTCGATCTATTCGCGCAAGAGCTTCGATCCCGAGCACGCGGTGTCGACGCTCGCCGGCGGCGGCTCGACCTTCACGTCGCTGGTCCCCACGCACTACATCATGATGCTCGATCTGCCGCACGCTGTCCGCGCGCAGCACGATTTCAGCGCGGTCACCAAGCTGATGATCTCCTCGGCGCCGGCGCGCCCCGAAACGAAGCGCGAGGTGATGGAGATGTTCCCGAGGTCGGGCCTCTACGAGCTCTACGGCGCAACCGAGACCGGCTGGGTCACGATGCTGCATCCGCATGAGCAGTTCACCAAGCTCGGCTCGGTGGGGCGCGAATGCGTCGGCGCCGCGCCGATCCGCATCCTCGACGAGGCCGGCACCGAGGTGCCGGACGGCGAGGCGGGCGAGCTCTATTCGTCCAACGCGCACACCTTCGATTGTTACTGGCGGCTGCCCGAGAAGACGGCGGAGGCGTTCCGCGGCGGCTATTGCTCGGTCGGTGACATGGCGCGCCGCGACGCCGACGGCTACATCCACCTCGCCGACCGCAAGAGCAACATGATCATCTCCGGCGGCGAGAACATCTATCCCTCCGAGGTCGAGGCGCTCGTCGGCGCGCATCCGAGTGTGAAGGACATCGCCGTGATCGGCCTGCCGGACGAGAAATGGGGCGAGCGTGTTCATGCCGTGATCGTGCCGCGCGACGGCATGACGGTCAGGGAGTGCGAGCTGGCCGACTGGGCGAAGGAGCGTCTCGCCGGCTTCAAGCGGCCGCGAAGCTATGCCTTCATCACCGACGCCGAGATGCCGCGCAACGCCACCGGCAAGATCCTGCATCGCGAGCTGAAGAAAAGATTCTCGTGAGTTGGTCGCTGCAATGTACCGGGCGTCTGATATGTAGCTGCGATGCAGGCCGTTCTCAATTCCGCTCTTCCCATTTTCGCGCTGATCCTCACCGGCTTCCTGTGCGGACGCTTCGGTGTGTTCGATCGCATCGCGACCGACAATCTCAACCGCTTCGCCGTCTATCTGGCGCTGCCGGCGCTGATCTTCACGGCGATGTCCAGGATCGGCGTCGAGCAGGTCAGCCAGTTCGGCTTCATCGGCGCGTTCTGCGGCGGCATCGCCGCGACGTTCGCGACCGGCTTCGTCATCAGCCGGCTGCGCGGCCGCCGCGTCGCGAATGCCAGCATCGAGGGGTTGGACGCGGGCTACAGCAATGTCGGCTTCATGGGCATTCCGATGTGCCTCTTGGTGTTCGGCCCCGACAGCGCGCCGGCCTCGATCATCGCGACGCTCTTCACCGCCTGTGTGCTGTTCCTGTTCGCGATCGTCGTCGTCGAGATGGATCTGCAGAAGGGCGCGACGCTCGGCGCCACCATCGCCAAGGTCGCGCGCTCGCTCTTGACCAGCCCGCTGTTCATCGCACCTGTCGCTGGGCTCACCGTGGGGCTCAGCGGCTTCGCGCTGCCGGCGCCCTTCATGAGCTTCACGACGTTGCTTGGTGGCGCGGCCTCTCCGGCGGCGTTGGTCTGCATCGGTCTGTTCCTGGCGCAGGAGCGGGTGGTCACGCACGATGCGACCTCGATCGCCGTTCTCGTGTCGCTGAAGCTCGTGATGCAGCCCGCGGTCACCGCGCTGCTCGCCTTCCACGTCTTTGCGATGCCGACGCTGTGGTCGCATTCGGCCGTCATCCTCAGCGCGCTGCCGATCGGCTCCGGGCCGTTCACGATTGCCAAGCTCTACGGCCTCGAAGCCGGCGTCACCTCGGGCTCCATCCTGGTCTCGCACATCTTTGCCGTTCTCACGGTCTCGCTGCTCGTAGCCTGGCTCGCCCCGGGCTGATCGCATCCTCATCCGGAGTGGTCCGATGAAAGTCTCCCCCGACAGTGCCGCCGACCTGATCGCCCGCCTCCTCAAGCGCCGCGGCGTCAACCGCGTGTTCGCGCTGTGCGGCGGCCACATCATGCCGATCTGGATGCGGCTCGATGCGGAGGGGATCGAGATCATCGACGTGCGCGACGAGCGCGCCGCCGTCCACATGGCGCAGGCACATGCGGAGCTGACCGGCGAGCTCGGCGTCGCCCTGGTCACGGCGGGACCCGGCATGACCAACGCGATCACCGGCATCGCCAACGCCCACGTCTCGCGCGCCCCGGTGCTGGTGATGTCCGGCGGCAATCCGCGACCGCAGGAGAACCGCGGCGGCCTGCAGGACATGGATCACACCCAGCTGGTGCGCTCGATCACGCGCTATGCCCGCACCGTGCGCGAGCCGTCGCTGGTGCTGCAGGAGCTCGACGAGGCGATTGCACGCGCTTTCGGCGACGGCGGCGAGCCGGGGCCGGTGTTCATCGATTTCCCGGTCGACACCTTGCGCGGCATCGTGCCCAAGGCGTTGCAGCTCGAAGAGCATCTTGCGCCGAAGCCGCGCGCGGCAGCGCGGCCCGATCCGGCTGAGGTCGAGAAGGCCGTCGAGCTGTTGTGGTCGGCGCGCCGCGCGCTCGTGATTTCCGGCCGCGGCGCGCGCGGCGCCGGGCCCGAACTGATCGGGTTGCTCGACCGGCTCGGCGCGGTCTACCTCGACACTGGAGAGAGCAGGGGCCTCGTGCCCGACGATCACCCTGCGGTGGTCGGCGCGATGCGCGGCGCCGTCATGGGCGATGCCGATGTGGTGCTGACGGTTGGGCGAAAGCTCGACTTCCAGCTCGCCTATGGCTCGCCCGCCGTGTTCAAGGACGCCAGGTTCGTGCGCATCAGCGACACCGCCAGCGAGCTGCGTGACAACCGCCGCGGCGCCGCCGAGATCCTGGCGTCACCGGCCGAAACGCTGCGCGCGATCGTGGCGCTCGCGGGCAATCGCGAGTCGGCCGTCGATCGGCAATGGGCCGCTAAGTTGCGCGCTGCGCATCAGGAACGGGCCGCCAAGCTGAAGCAGAGCATGGCGATGGCGGCGCCCGGCTCGGACGGACGCTTGCATCCGAACCGGGTCTTGTCAGCGGTGCAGGAGGCGATCGGCCACGACGCCGTGGTCATCACCGACGGCGGTGATTTCCTCTCCTTCGCCCGTGTGGGCTTGAGCGCACCGCTGATGCTCGATCCCGGCCCGTTCGGCTGCATCGGCATCGGCGTGCCCTACGGTATCGCCGCGAGTCTCGCTTATCCCGACAGACCGGTGGTCGTCGCGACCGGCGACGGCGCGTTCGGCTTCAACGCGATCGAGGTCGACACCGCGGTGCGCCACAAGGCGCCGGTGCTGATCGTCGTCGCCAACAACGGCGCCTGGCAGATCGAGGTGCATGACCAGACGGTGACGCATGGCAAGGTTGTCGGCACCAGGCTGCAATTTGCCGATCACGCCGCCATGGCGCGCGCGTTCGGCATGCATGCCGAGCGGGTCGAGACGGAGGAGCAGTTGGGGCCTGCCATTAAGCGCGCACTGGCCAATCGCCCGGCGCTGCTCGACATGGTCGTGACGCCGGAGGCGGTGTCGTCGGATGCCAAGACGGGACTGGCGTGGGTGCCAGATCTGCAGCCGCTGGCGGCGTGGGACGAGGCGGAGCGGAAGTGGCGGGGGAGTTGATCTGCACTTGATGTGCAACGCCGACTTCGGATCTCACCCCTCATGGTGAGGAGCGCCGAAGGCGCGTCTCGAACCATGAGGCCCGAGCTGTGGCCTCGCCCTTCGAGACGCCCGCCTCCGGCGGGCTCCTCAGGATGAGGGGAGAGGCCGTTCCAAGCGGGCGACCGCGCAACTTGGAAACAAGCTTTTGATCGTCTCGATTAGAACGCCATGGTCGACAGCGCATCTCGAACCAAGAACACCCGCTTCAGCTACATGAGTCGCCTCGCCTATTTCTGCTCCAACTGCCTCGGCGCACTCAGCCACAACGCCAGCAGCGTGCACACCGCGCCCGACAGCAGATAGCCGCCGGCCGACAGCAGGCCGAAATACGACGCCAGCAACAGCGCCGCCAGCGGCGCGAAGCCCGCGCCGAACAGCCACGCGAGGTCCGCGGTCAGTGCTGACGCCGTATAGCGATAGGTGCGGGCGAAGTTGGCGGCGATCGCGCCGGAGGACTGGCCGAACGACAGGCCGAGCAGGATGAAGCCGAGCACCATGTAGACGGTCTCGCCGACCGGGCCGGCGTCGAGCAACTGCGGCGCGAAGCCGGAGAAGACGGCGATCGCGATCGCCGAGCCGATCAAGAGCGACTTGCGGCCGATGCGGTCCGCGAGCATGCCGGAGGCGATGATCGCGACCACGCCGAACACCGCGCCGACGGCCTCGATGATCAGGAAGCGCGCCGGCGTCTCCTTGGTGAACAGGAACACCCAGGACAGCGGAAACACCGTCACCATGTGGAAGAGGGCAAAGCTCGCCAGCGGCGCGAACGCGCCGATCACGATGTTGCGGCCTTCATGGCGGATGGTGTTGGCGACGCTGGCCGGCTGCAGTTCACGGGAGTGGAACAGCTCGTCATATTCGGGCGTCACCACCATGCGCAGCCGCGCGAACAGCGCCACGACGTTGATGGCAAACGCCACGAAGAACGGATAGCGCCAGCCCCAGTCGAAGAAGTCCGCCGCCGAGAGATGGCCGACGAAAAAGGCGAACAGCGTGCTGGCGACGATCAGGCCGAGCGGCGCGCCGAGCTGCGGAATCATCGCATACCAGCCGCGCTGATGCTCCGGCGCGTTCATCGCGAGCAGCGAGGCGAGCCCGTCCCAGGCGCCGCCCCAGGCGAGGCCCTGGCCGATTCGCGCCAGCGCCAGCAGCCAGATCGCACCGGCGCCGACGGTGTAGTAGCTCGGCAGGAAGGCGATCGCGACGGTCGAGGTGCCCAGCAGGAACAGCGCGATGATCAGCTTGGCACTCTTGCCGTAGCGGCGGTCGATCGCCATGAACATCACGCTGCCGAACGGGCGGGCGATGAAGGCCAGCGCGAACAGCGCGAAGGAATACAGCGTCTGCGTCAGCTCGTCGGCGAACGGGAAGACGAGCCGCGGAAACACGATCACCGAGGCGATGGCGTAGACGAAGAAGTCGAAGAACTCCGACGTGCGGCCGATGATGACCCCGATCGCGATCTCGCCCGGATTCGCCTCATGCCTGCGGGAGAGATCGGTCTCGCCGTCCATGGCCGCTGCCTGTGTCATCGCTGCTCGCAGTCCTCTCGCACTCTATCTGAGCCCGTAGATGTCTGGCCGGGCGGCGGTCCGGTATTGGACAAATTGTCCAATGTTGGGCGTGACGCGCGGTCGCTACGTGAGGCCTCGTTCAGAGATCCGCGCTTCGACGAGGTTAATCGTGCATTACTGGAAGACATTGGCTCTGCTACCGCTGGGGCTTGCGCTCGGCGGCTGCAATCTGGTGGTGCTCGCGCCCTCCGGTGATGTCGCCGCCCAGCAGCGCGATCTCGTGATCATCGCCACCGTTCTGATGCTGCTGATCGTGGTGCCGGTGATGGTGGCCACCGCCATGATCGCCTGGCGCTACCGCCAGTCCAACCAGTCCGCGACCTACACGCCGGACTGGGACCACTCGACCCAGCTCGAGCTGCTGATCTGGGCCGCGCCGCTGCTGATCATCATCTGCCTGGGCGCCGTGACCTGGATGGGCACGCATCTGCTCGATCCCTACCGTACGCTGGGCCGCATCTCCGCCGATCGCGCGGTGACGCTGCAGGACAAGCCGCTCGAGGTCAACGTCGTCGCGCTCGATTGGAAGTGGCTGTTCATCTATCCGGAATACGGCATCGCCAGCCTCAACGAGCTCGCCGCTCCCGTGAACCGGCCGCTCGATTTCCGCATCACCTCGTCCTCGGTGATGAACTCGTTCTATATTCCGGCACTCGCCGGCCAGATCTATGCGATGCCGGGCATGCAGAGCCGGCTGCACGCCGTCATCAACAAGCCCGGCGTCTATCGCGGCTTCTCGGCGAACTACAGCGGCGCCGGCTTCTCTGGCATGCGCTTCGCCTTCCATGGTCTGTCGGATGCGGAGTTTTCGAGCTGGATCGAGAAGGCCAAGGCGAGCGGCAATGCGCTGGGCAAGCCTGAATACCTGACCCTGGAGCGTCCGAGCGCCAACGAGCCAGTGCGCTACTACGCGTCCGTCGACAACGACCTGTTCCGCGCCATCCTCAACATGTGCGTCGAGACCGGCAAGATGTGCATGAGCGAGATGATGGCGATCGACGCCCGAGGCGGCATGGGCATGGCCGGCGTGCGCAACACGCTGCCGCTCGCCTATGACAAGTTCGCCGGCCGCGGCGCCGTGTTCGGTGCCGAGCCGAGCTTCGTCGCCGGCGGCGTCTGCCTGCCGGGCGATCAGGTCACGCGCATGGCCGAGGACTCCTCGCCGACCGTGCTGGCGCCGCTCGACTGGACGCCGCTGCAGGGACGCGGGCTCGAACGGCCCGGCCTGATGCGGCCGTCGAAGGCGTCGTTCATCCTGGTGCCGGCCCCCAAGAGCAATTCGTGAAGTCGGATTCGTGAGCGTCCATCATGTTTGATACAGCAGATATCACCAAGCTCATCTTCGGCCGGCTGACCCTGGAGTCGCTGCCGCTGCACGAGCCGATCATCATCGGCACCTTCGCGATGGTTGCGCTCGGAGGCGTCGCGCTGCTCGGCGCACTGACCTATTTCCGGCTCTGGGGCTATCTCTGGAAGGAGTGGTTCACCACCGTCGACCACAAGCGCATCGGCATCATGTACATGGTGCTCGGCATCGTGATGCTGCTGCGCGGCTTCGCGGACGCGCTGATGATGCGGCTGCAGCAGGCGATCGCCTTCAACGGCTCCGAGGGCTACCTCAACTCGCACCACTATGATCAGGTGTTCACGGCGCATGGCGTGATCATGATCTTCTTCGTGGCAATGCCGCTGGTCACCGGCCTGATGAACTATGTCGTGCCGCTGCAGATCGGCGCCCGCGACGTGTCGTTCCCGTTCCTCAATAATTTCAGCTTCTGGATGACGACGGCCGGCGCCGTGCTGGTGATGTGCTCGCTGTTCGTCGGCGAGTTCGCGCGCACCGGTTGGCTCGCCTATCCGCCGCTGTCGAACCTGTCCTACAGTCCGGATGTCGGCGTCGACTATTACATCTGGGCGCTGCAGGTCGCCGGCGTCGGCACGCTGTTATCCGGCGTCAACCTGATCTGCACCGTCGTCAAGATGCGGGCGCCCGGCATGACCATGATGAAGATGCCGGTCTTCACCTGGACCTCGCTGTGCACCAACGTGCTGATCGTCGCCTCCTTCCCGGTGCTGACGGCGGTGCTGGCGCTGCTGTCGCTCGACCGCTACGTCGGCACCAACTTCTTCACCAACGATTTCGGCGGCGATCCGATGATGTATGTCAACCTCATCTGGATCTGGGGCCATCCGGAGGTCTACATCCTGATCCTGCCGGCGTTCGGCATCTTCTCCGAGGTCACCTCGACCTTCTCGGGCAAGCGGCTGTTCGGCTACACCTCGATGGTCTACGCCACCGTCGTCATCACCATCCTGTCCTATTTGGTCTGGCTGCACCACTTCTTCACCATGGGCTCCGGCGCCAGCGTGAACTCGTTCTTCGGCATCACCACGATGATCATCTCGATCCCGACGGGCGCGAAGATGTTCAACTGGCTGTTCACGATGTATCGTGGCCGCATCCGCTTCGAATTGCCGATGATGTGGACGGTGGCCTTCATGCTGACCTTCGTGATCGGCGGCATGACCGGCGTGCTGCTCGCGGTGCCGCCGGCCGACTTCGTGCTGCACAACAGCCTGTTCCTGGTCGCGCATTTCCACAACGTGATCATCGGCGGCGTGCTGTTCGGCCTGTTCGCCGGCATCGCCTACTGGTTCCCGAAGGCGTTCGGCTTCAAGCTCGATCCGTTCTGGGGCAAGATGTCGTTCTGGTTCTGGACCGTGGGCTTCTACTTCGCCTTCATGCCGCTCTACGTGCTCGGCCTGATGGGCGTGACGCGCCGCCTGCGCACCTTCGATGATCCGAGCCTGCAGATCTGGTTCGTGATCGCCGGCATCGGCGCGTTCATGATCCTGTTGGGCATCGCCAGCTTCCTGATCCAGATTGCCGTCAGCGTCCTGCGCCGCGAGCAGCTCGTCGACACCACCGGCGATCCGTGGGATGCGCGCACCCTGGAGTGGGCGACGTCGTCGCCGCCGCCGGCCTACAATTTCGCCTTCACGCCCGTCATCCACGACAATGACGCGTGGTGGGACATGAAGCGCCGCGGCTACGTCCGTCCGCTCACAGGCTTCAAGGCGATCCATATGCCGAGCAACACCGGCACCGGCGTGATTCTGGCGGGCCTCAGCACCACCATGGCGTTCGGCCTGATCTGGTACATGTGGTGGATGGCGGCCGGCAGCTTCGTCGCGCTGCTGGCGGTCGCGATCGGCCACACCTTCAACTATCACCGCAGCTTCCACATTCCGGCCGAAGAGGTCGTGAGCGTCGAACGTGCCCGCACCGAGCTGCTCGCGGCAGGAGCCAAGTCATGACGATCGCAACAGGCACCATGAAGGCCGGCGAGCCGGTCTTCTACGTCGTCGACGAGCACGACCACCCGGAAGGCAGCAGCACGCAGCTCGGCTTCTGGATCTATCTGATGAGCGACTGCCTCATCTTCGCGATCCTGTTCGCCGTCTATGGCGTGCTCGGCGCCAAATATGCCGCCGGCCCGGCGCCGAAGGACCTGTTCGACCTGTCGCTGGTCGCAATCAACACCTCGTTCCTGCTGCTGTCGTCGCTGACCTACGGCTTCGCGATGCTGTCGATGCAGCAGAACCGCGTCGGCGCGATGCAGGGCTGGCTGGTGATCACCGGTCTGTTCGGCCTCGCCTTCCTCGGCATCGAGCTGACCGAGTTCGCGCACATGATCCATGAGGGCGCGACGCCGCAGCGCAGCGCCTTCCTGTCGTCGTTCTTCACCCTGGTTGGAACGCACGGTCTGCACGTCACGTTCGGTCTGGTCTGGCTGCTCACCCTGATGGTGCAGGTCAAGCGCTTCGGCCTAATCGAGGCCAACCGGCGCCGGCTGGTCTGCCTCAGCATGTTCTGGCACTTCCTCGACGTGATCTGGATCGGTGTCTTCACCTTCGTCTATCTGATGGGAATGCTTCGATGAGCTCTGATGCCCACGCTCACGGTTCGGCCGACGACCATGCCGGCACGCGCTCCGGCCAGCTGATCGGTTTCGGCCTGTCCGTCGTCCTGACGGCGATCCCGTTCCTGCTGGTCATGACCGGCTCGTTCGACAAGCAGGTGACGGCGCTGATCATCATGGCGTTCGCGGCCGTACAGGTCGTGGTCCACATGATCTTCTTCCTGCACATGAACACCAAGGCCGAGGGCGGCTGGACGATGATGGCGCTGATCTTCACCATCATCATGGTGGTGATCGCGCTGTCGGGCTCGCTCTGGGTTATGCATCATCTGACCACCAACATGATGCCGGTGCACGAGATGGGCCAGACGCCGTGATGTCGAGTCCTGCCAATCGGGCAGGGGGACGAGAGACGCCGGGCGCGTGGCGGCCGGCGACGCTGGCGATCGGCGCGGCGTGGGTCGCCTGCGTCGCGATCCTGCTGGCGCTGAGTGTCTGGCAGGTCGAGCGCCGCGTCTGGAAGCTCGATCTGATCGACCGGGTCGAGCGCCGCGTGCATGCCGTGCCGGTGCCGGCGCCTTCTCCCGCACAGTGGCCAGCGATCAATCGCAGCGACGACGAATACAAGCGGGTGACGCTCAGCGGCCGCTTCCTCAACGACCAGGAGACGCTGGTCCAGGCGATCACGGTCGAGGGGCCCGGCTACTGGGTGGTGACGCCGCTGCAGACGGCCGACGGGCTCGTGCTGGTGAACCGCGGTTTCGTGCCGTCGGATCGACGCGATCGCGCCAGCCGCGGCGCCGGGAACCCGGATGGTGCGGTCAGCGTGACCGGATTGCTGCGGATCTCGGAGCCCGGCGGCGGCTTCCTGCGCGACAATGATCCCCGGGCCAATCGCTGGTATTCACGTGACGTCGCGGCGATCGCGGCCGCGCGCGGCCTGCAGGACGTCGCTCCCTATTTCGTCGATGCCGACGCGACGCCCAATCCCGGTGGCTTCCCGATCGGTGGCCTGACCGTGATCGCGTTTCCGAACAGCCATCTGGTTTATGCGCTGACGTGGTTTACATTGGCCCTGATGCTGGCCGGCGCCGGCGTGCAGCGGCTCCGCCGCGCGCGCGGGGAAGCCGGCGCGGCGGCAGCGCAGGATGCGGAATGGGATCATCGGCAGCAGGGCATGCGTGGACACGAGGCATCGCCATTGTGAGCGGACCGGTCCCGTCGACGCTTGCGCCAATCGCGGACGCCGCGCCATGAGGAACGAGGCGCCGAATCTGCCGATCGGAGCTGTCGCCGCGATCGGGATGCCCGAAATCCACGCTCCGCTGCCGACCAAGGACGCGACCAACCGCAAGAACATGGTCCTGCTGATCCAGCTGCGCTGGATCGCCGTGGTCGGCCAGATCGTCACCATCGCCTTCGTCACGTACTGGTTCGGCATCGCCCTGCCACTGCTGCCCATGGCGGCGATCATCTGCGCGCTCGTGGTGCTGAACGTCGCCAGCCACATCTGGCTGCGGACGCGCGACGATGTCGCCAATCGCCATCTGCTGATCGCCTTGATGCTCGACGTCGTGGCGCTGACGTCCGAGCTCTATCTCACCGGCGGCGCGTCCAATCCATTCACCTGTCTCTATCTGCTCCAGGTGACGCTGGGCGCCGTGCTGCTCGATGCGCGCTCGTCCTGGTCGCTGGTGGCGCTCACCGTGCTCAGCTTCGTCTGGCTCACCATCGAGTACCGCCCGCTCGATCTCCCGCAGCATCACGTCAGCGACGCCTTCACACTGCACATCACCGGCATGTTCGTCGGCTTCGTGCTCGACGCCGTGCTGCTCGTCGTCTTCGTCACCCGCATCAACCGGAATCTGCGCGAGCGCGACGCCAAGCTCGCCGATCTGCGCCAGCATGCCGCCGAGCAGGATCACATCATTCGCATGGGCCTCCTGGCCTCGGGCGCCGCGCATGAGCTGGGCACGCCGCTCGCCTCGATCTCGGTGATCCTGAACGACTGGCGGCGCATGACCGCGATCTCGGCCGATCCGGCATTGGCGGAGGACTTCACCGAAATGGAAGCCGCGGTGCAGCGCTGCAAATCGATCGTCACCGACATCCTGGTGTCGGCCGGGCAGGCGCGCGGCGAAGGCTCGGCGCCGACGACGTTGAAGGCGTTCCTGACCACGCTGGTGGCGGAATGGAGCGCGGCGCGTTCGGCGCGCAACCTGATGGTCCGCAACGAGTTCGGCGCGGACCCCGCCATCGTCTCCGACGTCGCGCTGAAGCAGGCCATCGTCAACGTGCTCGACAACGCATTCGAAGTGTCGCGCGAATGGGTGGAACTCGTCGTCGAGCGCGATGGCGATCAGCTGCTGCTCAGCGTCAGCGATCGCGGACCCGGATTCGATCCGGCTATGCTCGGACAAATCGGGCGTCCCTACCAGTCGAGCAAGGGCCGCCCAGGCCGCGGCCTCGGGCTGTTCCTGGTGGTCAACGTGATCCGCAAGCTGGGCGGTAGCGTTTCTGCCTGGAACCACCGGGGACGCGGGGCAACCGTGCGGCTGTCGCTGCCGCTGTCGATGCTTGCGATTGGAGAGCCCAGTGGAGATTGAACGCTCTCTCCTCATCGTCGAGGACGACGACGGCTTTGCACGCACCCTGAAACGCTCCTTCGAGCGCCGCGGCTATGAGGCGGTGATCGCGGCCTCGCTCGAGCAGGTCGACGACATCCTGAAGGAAAAGACGTTCACTTATGCCGTCGTCGACCTCAAGCTCGGCGGCGCCTCCGGCCTCGTCTGTGTCGAGAAGCTGCATGCGCATGATCCGGAGATGCTGATCGTGGTGCTCACGGGCTTCGCCAGCATCGCCACGGCCGTCGAGGCCATCAAGCTCGGCGCCTGCCACTATCTCGCCAAGCCATCGAACACCGACGACATCGAGGAAGCCTTCCGCAAGGCCCAGGGCAACGCCCAGGTCGCGCTCGCGGAGCGCGCCACGTCGATCAAGACGCTCGAGTGGGAGCGCATCCATCAGACCCTGATCGATACCGACTTCAACATCTCCGAAGCCGCACGACGCCTCGGCATGCATCGCAGGACCCTGGCCCGCAAGCTGGAGAAGCGGCCGGTGAAGTAGGCCTCAATTCGGATCGCAGCTTCGATGCAATCCGACTTTTGCCCGCAAGCAGGCAGCGCGACCTCTGCGGAAAGGGGAGCTGGCGAAGATCAACCCAGTCCCCACGCAGCCCATGGTGACAGATCGCGAAGCTCATCCTCGGATCCCCTGTTCCCCGGAAACGGAACCTTCGCGCCGTGTCGTGATTGCTGTGGTGTCACAGGGAGATCATCTTCAATGGCACGAACAGCACGCAAATACGCGAAGGGCGCGTCCAAGGACGTCGAGCGCGCGATGAAGAAGCGCAAGGCCGGAACGTTGAAGAGCGGTGGCCCGGGCCGCAAGGTCAAGAGCCGCAAGCAGGCGATCGCGATCGGCCTGTCGGAAGCGCGCCGCGAAGGCAAGAAGGTGCCGGCCAGGAAGAGCGCGAAGTCCTCGGCGAAGAAATCTGCCAAGAAATCCTCGAAGAGTGCGAGCAAGACGAGCACGAAGAAGACCACCAAGAAAACGACAAAGAAGAAGTCGTCGAAGAAGAACTGATAGCGCTGATCAGCGCAACGCGCGCCGTGACGCGCAGTCGTCGCCCGATCCTCCGCAGTCGTCCTGGCGAACGCCGGGACCCAGAACCCCAGGGAGATGTGATGGGGCGGGATGTCCGACCAGTCTCGTCTCACCATACCTGCCGCGGAGTATGGATCCCGGCGTTTCGCCGGGATGACGGCGGTCGGCGTCGGGGCTTGAGCTAGACGAGCAGTCTGTAGCCGGATGAGCGCAGCGACATCCGGGTTACGACGTCATCCGGCCTTGCGTTGCCGCGCCGCCGAGCGATGCGCCTTCTTTGCCGGACGGCGATGCGACGGCGCCCGCCGCGATGGTGAACGCGACGCCTTCTTGCCGCCCTTGCCCAGGCTCTGCTTCAGTGCGTCCATCAGGCTGACCACATTGCCGGACTTCTCCTCCGGCTCCGGCAGCTTGATCGGCTTGCCCGAGGCCTTGCGCTTGACCAGCGCCTTCAGCGCCGTCTCGTATTGATCCTTGAACTCTGAGGGATCGAAATGCGCGGCCTTGGTCTGCAGGATGTGGCCGGCGAGCTCGACCATGTCCTTTGTGATCTTCGGCGACTTGATGTCGTCGAAGAACTCAGCTTCGTCGCGCAGCTCGTAAGGGAAGCGCAGCGTGGTGCCGAGCATGCCCTTGCCCATCGGCTCGATCGCGATGACGTGCTCGCGATGCGTCAGCACGATGCGTGCCAGCGCGACGCGATCCTGGTCCTTCATGGCGTCGCGGATCACCGCGAAGGCATCCAGCGCGGCCTTTCCGTCAGGAGCGATATAGTAGGGGTGATTCAGATAGCGCTGGTCGATCTCCTCGCGCGGCACGAAGCTGTCGATGTCGATGGTGTGGTTGCTCTCGATCTGGACCGCCTCCAGCTCCTCCGGCTCGATCTCGACATACTGCCCCTTGGACAGCTCGTAGCCGCGGCCCTTCTGCTCGCTCTCGACGATGTCGCCGGTCTCGGCATCGATCATCTGCTGCTTGAGCCGATTGCCGGTCTCGCGGTTGATCTGGTGGAAGCGCGTCTTCTCCACCGAAGTGGATGCCGGATAGAGCACGACAGGGCAGCTGACGAGCGAGAGTTTGAGCGAGCCTTTCCAATAGGCGCGGGGGGCCATCGTGATCTCCGTGAAAGCATTCTGAGCCCAACCAGATTGGACCTGTTTAGGTTCCGCGGGGATCGATGGACGACCTCGCGGCTCACCTGTGGGCTCTGCCGAGCCGATCAACGATACTGCATCGATCTCGTCAGCTGCCACCATCTTGGCGGCGTGCTCAAGCGGGCGAGTTCATTGCCATTGATAGGCTTGAGAGCCCGAAGCTCGCTGAAAAGGTCTGCCCGCATCATCCAATCGCGGGGGTACAATGGCAGAGTCGCGGCGGTGTCCGTCGGGACGTTGAACAGGTAGTCTACCTTCCAGCGTGTGGTTTGGCTGGGGCGCTGCTTTGCGATCGCTTGGTCGCGCAGCTTTGCGAACTCTCCCGGAAGCGACCCCGTCGTCTCAAGATGGTCGCCGGCATCGTGCCGAACCTCCCACACAGGCTCTCCGCCCTTCCAATATCCGGCATAGGACACCATGGCATGTTCGAGCACGACGCACGCGACGCAGCGGGACTGCGCCGGCAGGCGGGCGAGCCGAGGCGGCGTCGTACCCAAGAGCAGGTCCATGACGAGAGCGTAGTTGCCAAAAATGCCACACCAGCTTGGTTCGAGCTTGGCACCCGTCAGAGGAACGCTGCTCGTTCCCAAGTCCGTATGGTCTGGAATGTCGTGAGTGGGCTGAACGTCGAGAATTGTGTAGAGCTCGTGGAGGCTGACTCCTTCCACGAACGCCCAAGACATGTTTGTACCCACGATCGATCCAGCCTCGCGCTCACCTAACGATTGACTTTATCTATGCAAGGATAGGCTTGGCAACATGAGGCGCGAGCGGGGAGACGCGTGGTCGTCGATCCATGATGTGGTGCGAACCGGGCTCTATTTGCCCGTCGGGTTACTATGTCGCAGTCATTATCCCTTGCGTCGTCGGGCAAATCAGATCGATCTTTCCGTGCATCCCGCCTCATGCAGAGGGCGTACGCGTCGTCACGATACGTGGAGTGCGGGAGGCGATGGACGAGACGGCAGCGTGCGCTTGATGCGCGGACGAGCGTTGTCTCTCGGACGTGAAGTCGCGTGGTCCTGGCGCCCCGATGCTGGCGTCAAGTCCGTGCTGCTGACGAGGCGCGCGGACGACGGTGGCTAACAAGCCGGACACCGGGGAGATCGCGAAGTAAGCGTTAACACCATCGCGCAGGGAAGGCCGGTTGATGGCCGTACCTGTGGTGACTGCCGCCTGCTTTTGTGTTGCAGGCGGGCCATGGGCCGCGGTCAGCACCCGGCCTTCCCTGCACCCTCTCGCTTCTGCGGAGGGGTCGAATGCAGCAACACCCGGGCTCGTCGAGCGCCGGGAACGCGGAACTTTGCCCCGTGTTATCATGCAGATCGGCCGGTTCCACGACCCCGCCGGCTTTGCTACGTTACCGCTCAACGCGAGGGATCACCGTGGCGCTCAAGAAGCTTTCCACCTATCGCAAGAAACGCGACTTCGAGAAAACGGCAGAGCCGTCCGGCGATGCCAAGGTCGCCCGTGCCGAGCGGCCGCGCTTCGTCATTCAGAAGCATGACGCCACCCGGCTGCACTATGATCTCCGGCTCGAATTCGGCGGCGTCTTCAAGTCGTGGGCGGTGACCAAGGGGCCGTCGCTCGATCCGCACGACAAGCGGCTCGCGGTCGAGGTCGAGGACCATCCGCTCGATTACGGCGATTTCGAAGGCACCATTCCCGAAGGCGAATATGGCGGCGGCACCGTGATGCTGTGGGACCGCGGCACTTGGGAGAGCGCAGATCCAGAGCGCGGCTTCAAGAAGGGCGACCTGAAGTTCACGCTGGCGGGAGAGAAGCTGCATGGCAGCTGGGTTCTGGTGCGGATGCGCCACGACCGCACCGGCGGCAAGCGCACCAACTGGCTGCTGATCAAGCATCGCGATGAATTCGCCAGGGAAGGTGAGGCGAACGACATCCTGAGTGCAGACAAGTCGGTCGCGTCTGGCCGCACCATGGAGCAGATCGCGGCCGGCAAGGGCAAGGCGCCGAAGCCGTTCATGCTGGCCAAGAGCCAGCGTATGAATGCCGATGCGGTGTGGCACTCCGACCACGGCGACAGCGAGACGCAGATCAACAGGGGATCGACCAAGGCGCCCTCGCCGAAGGCCAGGGATGCGAAAGCCAACGCCGCAAAAGCGAAGGCCACGAAGGCCAGTGGTGCGAAGGCCCGGCGTACGACGAAGACCATTGAGCCCAAAACCGTTGCGTCGCTGCCCGACTTCGTGCCGCCCGAGCTCTGCACCTCGGTCGCGGCGCCGCCGAGCGGCGAGGGCTGGGCGCACGAGATCAAGTTCGACGGCTACCGCGTGCAGATCCGGGTCGAGGACGGCAAGGCGACGTTGAAGACGCGCAAGGGCCTCGACTGGACCGCCAAGTTCGGCGCGATTGCGGAAGCCGCGGCCAAGCTGCCGGATGCGATCATCGACGGCGAGATCGTTGCGCTCGACAAGGACGGTAACCCGAACTTCTCGGCGCTGCAGGCGGCGATCTCGTCCGGCCAGACCGATGAGCTGGTCTTTTTTGCCTTCGACCTGCTGTTCATCGACGAGTTCGACCTGCGCCGCCAGCCGCTGCGCGAGCGAAAGGCCCGCCTTGCGAAGCTGCTGAAGGCGAACAGCAAGGGCAAGACGTCTGTTATCCGCTATGTCGAGCATTTCGAGAGCGACGGCGAGGCCGTGCTGGAATCGGCGCGCAAGCTGAACCTGGAGGGCATCGTCTCGAAGAAACTGGATTCGGCCTATCATTCCGGCCGCACCGAGAGCTGGACCAAGGCCAAGACGCGGCCGGGGCACGAGGTCGTCATCGGCGGCTGGAAGACCACCAACGGCAAGTTCCGCTCGCTGATGGTCGGCGTCAACAAGGACGATCATCTCGCTTATGTCGGCATCGTCGGCACCGGTTTCGGCCAGGACACGGTGAAGGAGATCATGCCGGCGTTGAAGGCGGCGGCGGCCGACAAGAGTCCGTTCAGCGGCAAGAACGCCCCGCGCAAGGCGCGCGAGGTGCATTGGCTCAAGCCGGAGCTCGTGGCGGAGATCGAATTCGCCGGCTTCACCGGCGACGGCAATGTCCGGCAGGCTTCGTTCAAGGGACTGCGCCAGGACAAGCCGGCGCGCGAGGTGGTTGCCGAGGAGCCGGTCGTCGCTACCAAGGTAACGAAGCCGGTGGCGCGTGCCGCGGCGACGGTCGCGACCGGCGGCACGACGGTGCACAAGACCCCCTCGCGGTCGAAGACCTCGGCCACTGTGATGGGCGTTGCGATCTCCAAGCCCGACAAGGCGCTGTGGCCGGACGCCGGCGACGGCGAGCCGGTGACGAAGCTCGACCTCGCCAACTATCTGGAGGCCGTCGGTGACTGGATGATCGAGCATCTGAAGGGCCGGCCATGCTCGATCGTGCGCGCGCCCGACGGCATCGGCGGCGAGCGGTTTTTCCAGCGGCACGGCATGCAGGGCATGTCGGACCTGCTCGAGCTGGTGAAGGTCTCCGGCGATCGCAAACCCTATCTGCAGATTGATCGTGTTGAGGGGCTCATCGCAGTGGCGCAAGTCGCAGCCGTCGAGCTGCATCCGTGGAATTGCGCGCCCGATGCCTACGACGTGCCGGGCCGGCTGGTGTTCGATCTCGATCCGGCGCCGAACGTCGCTTTCGAGGAGGTCATCGCCGCGGCCAAGGAGATGCGGCAGCGCCTGAAGACGCTCGGGCTGGAGAGCTTCTGCAAGACCACCGGCGGCAAGGGCCTGCATGTGGTCACGCCGCTGCTCCATGGCGCGCGCGACAAGGTGACGTGGCCGGAGGCGAAGGCGTTTGCCCAGGGCGTGTGCCAGTGGATGGCGAACGACAGTCCCGACGACTATCTGCTCAACATGTCGAAGAAGCTGCGCAAGGGAAAGATCTTCCTGGACTATCTGCGCAATGATCGCATGTCGACCGCCGTCGCGGTGCTGTCGCCGCGGGCGCGTGACGGCGCGATGGTGTCGATGCCGATCACGTGGGCGCAGGTGAAGAACGGACTCGATCCCAAGCGCTATACGATCCGCACGGTTCCGGCGCTGCTGGCCAAGACCAAGGCGTGGGATGGTTATGACGACGCGGCCGGAGCGATCAAGCCGGCGATCGAGAAGCTGACGGACAAGCTGTGAAAGGCTGTCAGCTGGTTCGGGCAGACATGGTCTTCGCCACATCTGCCCGAAGAGTATCGCAGGTGAATCAGATCCGCCCGAGCAGGACGAGGATCAGCACGATGACGATGATCAGGCCGAGACCACCGCCGCCGTAATAGCCGGTGCCGTAGAACGGGCCGCCGCCGATGCCGGAGAAGCCGCCGAGCAGCGCGATGATGAGAATGATGAGGATGATCGTTCCGATGGACATGTACTTTCCTCCAGGGCCCGGCAGCGGGGCGACAAATGGCTCTGCCTTCGTCGAGGAAACTGGTCGGAACTTCGAAAGTTCCGCGAGGGAAACAGGTAAAATACGGAGTGTATCTTTGCGGTCGTATCGATCGATGACTACATGAGGGCGGTTGTTAGTCAGGAGATCGCGATGTCAAGACCGCTTGTCGTTTCCATTCCGCATCGCCTCGGCAAGGACGAAGCCGTGCGGCGGCTGCAATCCGGCCTGAGCCGCGCCGCGAGCAGCCTGCCGGTCCTGAGCGTCGACGAGGAGCGGTGGGACGGCGACAAGATGATCTTTCGCGTCCGAGCGCTCGGCCAGGCGGCGTCGGGCCACGTCGACGTCGCCGACGACCATGTGCGTGTCGAGGTCACGCTGCCCTGGCTGTTGCAGCGCTTTGCCGAGGCAGCGCAGTCCGCCATTCGCAGCCGCGGCCAGCTGTTGTTGACGAAGAAGAGCTAATTAGCTCGGAGACGCGAGGGCTGGCGTTCGCCTGCCGCCACGTTCGGGCGCACCGTCCACCCCGGCGGATATCAATGCGGCCGGCAGATGGGTGAAGAGCGCGGAGACAGAGAGCACGCTGTCTTGAACTTGGGGGGCCGCGTAGCCGGGAACCTGCACCGTAGCGTCGAATGCATCGGCGTGCGGCCAGACGCGGCCGCCGTCGGTGAACGGCGCAAAATTGCGGCCGACGACTACGATCGCAGCCTCGGTCCCGCGTCGGCGCGCGAAGGCGACGATGTGGTCGGCGTGCCGACCCCTCACCTCGAGCGGATCGTAGCTGCCGTCGGTGAACACGTCGGCGAGCTCGCTGCGCAGCTTCAGAAGATGCCGCGTCCATGCGAGCTTGATGCGGCCGTCAGACCAATGCTCGACCAGATTGGTCCAGTTCGGGCTTTCATTGTCCCGCAATGCGCTCTCGCGCGCGGCAAAATCGACCGGACGGCGATTGTCGGGATCGACCATCGAGAGGTCCCAGAACTCGGTGCCCTGGTAGAAGTCGGGTACGCCGGGCATCGTCGCCTTGAGCGTGAGCTGCGTCAGCGAATTGAGCGCGCCGAGCAGGGCGATCCGCTTGGCGAACGTCTCCAGCGACTGCAGGAACTCGGACGAACGACCACGATCGAGACTGCCGTCGATGAAGCTGCTCAGACCGTTCTCATAAGCCTCGTTCGGATTGAGCCAGCTGGTCTCCTCCTTGCCCTCCCGCGCGGCCTTCAGCGCATAGGCCTGCAGCCGATCGACGAGGCGTTCATCGGTGCCGGCGGGCGGCCAGATGCCGACCAGGGTCTGGTACAGCATGTATTCGAAGGTGGCGGACGGCGCGCGCATGGTGCCGGCGGTGACGACGTTCGGCGCGTTCAGGGTCTTCCACCGCGCCACCGCGGAGGTCCAGTCATTGGGCAGCTCGGTGAGGGCCGCGAGCCGCATGCGGGCGTCCTCGCCGCGCTTGGTGTCGTGCGTGGCGGTCGCCGTCATGCCGCGCGGCCAATGCCTGGCGCGCTGCCGCATGAGCGTGTGAAAGTCGCCGATCGCCAGTGCATGGGCCGACGGATCGCCGCCGACCTCGTTGAGCGCGAGCAGCCGGTGGAAGCGGTAGAAGCCGGTGTCCTCGAGCGACTTCGCCATCATCGGCCCGGTGAACTGCTGCACCTTCAAGGCGAAGCGGCGCACGCGCGGGACGCTGTGGGTGGTGCTGCGGTCGCGCTTGATCAGATCCATCGTCAGCGCATCGCGCAGGAAGTCGAAGATCGAGCCGTCGGAGGCGAACCATTCGGCACTCGCCTGCGTGATGGCGTGATCGATCAGCTGGCGGTCGGCCTCGGTCGGGCCGGCCGTTGTGAGATAGGTCCGGTAGACCGGAAAGTGCAGCACGTACAGCTCAAGCGCCTGGCGCAGGCTGTCTTCCGAATAGTCGCGCGTGGAATAGTGACCATTGGCAATCCGCGCCAGGAGGCGCGTGAGCACGGTGAACTCGCTGGTCAGCAGCGTCTCCAGCACGCGACGCTTGGCCTCCTTGATCACAGGCGCGAGCTTCGGCGGCTTGTTGCTGATCTGGCGCCAGATCTCGTCCAAGGGCTCCAGACCTTTGCCGTCGATCAGGAGTTGGGTGATGACGTTCATCCACTCGTAGCCGGTGGTGCCATGCACGCCGGAGAAGCTCGGCAGCTTCTCGTGCTCGCAGAGAATCTTCTCGATGACGACGTAGAACGGCCCGGCCGCGGGCCCCCGGGCGTCACGGATCAGCCGCCGCAGGCGCTGGAAATATTGCGCGGGATCGCGCAGCCCGTCGATATGGTCGAGCCGCAGACCCTGCAACTGACCATCCGCGACCAGCTTCTTGACCAGCCGGTGGATCGCCTCGAACGTTCCGGCGTCCTCGACGCGCAGGCCGGCCAGCGTGTTGACGTCGAAGAAGCGGCGGTAGTTGATGTCGCTGGACGCCAGCCGCCAATGCCCGAGCTTGTAGTGCTGCCGCTCCAGCAGATGGTGCAGGGCCAATGTCTGCGCGGGGCGGTCTTCGCCCGCTTTGTAGGCCGGAAGACCGCGCGCGATGACGTCCGCGGCGCCGGGAATGGCCTTGAGCGCTGCCTTGAAGCTGGGCGCTTCCTTGCGGTTGGGATGGCGCAGGCCGGGGTAGCGAGAGACGAGCTCCAGGATCGCCTTGCCGGCCTCGCTGCTTTCTTCACCGGCTTCCTTGACGATGATGCGCAACATTTCGCCATAGCGCTCGGGCGCGATCGGCAGCCGGTGCTCGAAGTACCAGCACGAGAACGAGCCTTCCTCCGGATCGTAGCGCAGCTCGATGTCGCCGTGCTCCAGCGCATGGCCGTAGGACGTGCCGATGATCGGCAGCAGCACGCCGCCGCGCGCGCGATACGGCAGTTGGTCCCAGTCGATGTCGAACGAGGCCGCATGCGGTGAGGCCTGGCCCCATTCGAGGACGTCCAGCCACCACGGATTATCGTCGAAGTGCACGCCGACATGGTTCGGCACGAAATCGAGGATCAGCCCGAGGTCGTGAGCCTTCAGCGCGGCGCTGAGCTTGGTGAAGCCATCCTCGCCGCCGAGCTCCGGATTGAGCTTGGTATGATCCGTGATGTCGTAGCCATGCGTCGATCCCTTGCGCGCCGTCATGAACGGCGAGGCGTAGACATGGCTGATGCCGAGCGCCTTCAGATAAGGCACGACCCGCGCCGCTGCCTCGAAATTGAAGTCGGCGGTGAGCTGCAGGCGGTAGGTCGCGAGCGGGATGGCTGGAGGCATGGTTATCCTCCAATGCTCCAGAACACCGACCAGGGCGGCAGGCGATCTCCGGGCGTGCCGCCCCAGATCGGGCTGCCCGCGACGTTCGATGCCGCCAAGATGTCCCTGTCGGAGACGTTGGCGAGCAGCCGGAGCGTGCTGCCGTCGCCCATCACCCAATGCGCGCTCAGGAGGCCGTCGTCGGTGACGTCGGCTTTGCCGAAGCTCGCGCCCGGCAACCGGGGCGCAACGTGCCTGTGTCGTGCGGCGAGGAGATCGCGCACCAGCGCCAGCCGCTCGCGGCCGGGCGAGGCGTTGCGCGCGTCCCAATCGATGATCGCGGACTTGAAGGTTTCAATGTCGAGCGGGTCGGGCACCTCGTCGCCATATTTGGCATACGCCCACTCATATTCCTTGCGCCGGCCCCTTCGCACGGCGTTCGCGAGATCGCCCTGGAAGTCGCAGAAGAACGGGAACGGCTGCTTCGAACCCCATTCCTCGCCCATGTACAGCATCGGCACGGTCGGTGCGAGCAGGGTGACTGCCAGCGCAGCCGCGATCCCTTCCGGCTGCGCCAGCGCTTCCAAGCGGTCGCCAAAAACGCGGTTGCCGATCTGGTCGTGGTTCTGCAGGAAATTCACGAACGCGCCGGGGGCCAGATGACCACTCGGCTCGCCCCGCGGAATGTCGCCCCAGAAGGCCGCCTGTTCGCCCTGATAGACGAAGCCGGACGCCAGCGCACGTGCAAGGTCGCGCCGCGGCGACTGCTGATAGTCGCCGTAATAGCCACTGCTCTCGCCGGTCAGCATCACATGCCAGGCATGGTGATAGTCATCGTTCCACTGTGCCCGGAATTTCCCTCGTGGCGGCTCCTCGGCGGAATCGAGCATGCTGGCGCGATTATCGCCGTTCTCCAGCACGAGATGGATGTGCCGTCCGGTCTGCTCGACGAGCTTGCCGACGGCGGCGCTGAGATCGTGCAGCATCGGAATCTCACCCTCGTTGGCGAGGATGTGATTGACGGCGTCGAAGCGCAGACCGTCGAAGCGATAATCGGTCAGCCAATGCAGCGCGTTTTCGATCGCAAACGCACGAACCTCGGGCCGCCGATAGTCGATGGCGCTGCCCCAGGGCGTGTGCGTATCGGTGAAGAAGGTCGGCGCATACAGGCCGATGTAGTTCCCTTCGGGGCCGAAATGATTGTAGACGACGTCGAGGAACACCATCAGGCCGCGCAGATGCGCCTCGTCGATCAGCGCGCGCAGATCATCGGGGCGGCCATAGACGTGGTCGGGCGCGTAGAGCAGCACGCCGTCATAGCCCCAGTTGCGCGAGCCGGCGAAGTCCGCCAACGGCATCAGCTCGAGCGCGGTGATACCGGTCTCGACGAGATGATCGAGCTTGTCGATCATCGCGCGGTAGGTGCCCTCCGTCGTGAAGGTGCCAACATGGCTTTCGAGGAACACGGCATCCTGCCACGGACGTCCGCGCCAGTTTCCGGAGCGCCAAGTATAGGAGCCGTGGTCGATGATTTCGCTCGGGCCGAAGACGTCTTCGGGTTGGAAATCCGAGCCGGGATCTGGAACGTCCAGCTCGTCGTCAATTCGGAACTTATACTGTGTACCGGCGCCGACGCCGGCGACCTCGAGCGAATACCAACCGCCATGCCCGCGCTGCATCTCATGCTTGCCATCGAGCACCAGATCGACGCGCTTGGCGGCGGGCGCCCACAGCCGGAACGTCGTGCCGTCCGGCGTGAGCCGGGGTCCGAATTGACGGGCGGTCATGACAGGCCCGCATATGCCAGCACGGAGCGGGGCGGGGCCTTGAGGTCCGTGCCGGACGCAAAATCGATCGGCTTCTGCTGGGCTTCCGCGGTGTTCAGGACCTGTTGCCAAATCTTGGTTTCGGCGAGCTTGGGCAATTTGAATCCGATCTCTTCGGGGGCCGCGTTCAGAACGATAAAGATCGGAGCCTGCTCCTGTTCCACCGGTGCGAGCACATAGGCGAGAAATCGACCATCCGGAAAGGTCCAGTCGGTTTGCGTCATCTCCTCCGCCGAAGGCGTCAGCCACAGCACGCCGAAGCTGCCGTCGGAGCGGCGGCCGTCGAGCCAGCGGCGCGCGCGGATCTGGCCGAAGCGGCGGCGCAGATCGGTCATGTGCGCGATGAAATCCGTGAGATCGTCGCCCTCGCGGCCCATGCCGCTCCAGTCGACCCAGCCGACCTCGTTGTCCTGGCAATAGGCGTTGTTGTTGCCATGTTGCGAGTTGCCGACCTCGTCGCCCGCGAGCAGCAGCGGCAGGCCCTGCGCGAGGAACAGACAAGCGAGCTGGTTCTTGCGCGACTGCCGCCGCAACGCGGTGATCGTCGCGTCATCGGTCGGTCCTTCGTGGCCGAAATTGTTGCTGTGGTTGTCGTTGGAGCCGTCGCGATTGTCCTCGCCGTTCGCTTCGTTGTGCTTGCTGTTGTAGGCGAAGAGATCGGCGAGCGTGAAGCCGTCATGGACGGTGACATGGTTGACGCTGGCGCGCTGCGTGCGGCCGTCGTGATTGAAGATGTCGGACGAGCCGGTCATGCGGCTCGACACCTCGCCGATCAGGCTGCCTTCGCCGCTCCAGTAGCGGCGCATGGCGCTGCGATAGCGGTCGTTCCATTCCGACCATTGCGACGGGAAGGCGCCGACCTGATAGCCGCCGAGGCCGACGTCCCAGGGCTCGGCGACCAGCTTGACGCTCGCCAGCACCGGGTCCTGGCGGATCGCGGTGAGGAAGCCGCTGCGGCGGTCGAAGCCGTGCTTCTCACGGGCCAAGGTGGTGACGAGGTCGAAGCGGAAGCCGTCGACATGGCAGACCTCGACCCAGTAGCGCAGCGAGTCCATCACCATCTGCAGCACGCGCGGATGCGTCAGGTTCACCGACGAGCCGCAGCCGGTGAAGTCGTCATAGAAGCGCGGATTGTCGGGCTTGAGCCAGTAGTAGGAGGCGTTGTCGATGCCGCGATAGCAAAGCGTCGGGCCGAGATGATTGCCTTCGGCGGTGTGGTTGTAGACCACATCCAGCATGACTTCGATGCCGGCATCGTGCAGCCGCGCCACCGTCGTTCGAAAGGCGTCGAGCGGATTGTCCTGCGCGTAGCGCTGCTCCGGCGCGAAGAACGAGATCGTGTTGTAGCCCCAGTAGTTGACCAGCTTCTTCTCGACAAGCATGCGGTCATCGATGAAGGCGTGGATCGGAAGCAACTCGATCGTGGTGACGCCGAGCCGCTTGAGGTGCTTGATCATCGCGGGCGACGACAGCCCGCCATAGGTGCCGCGGAGGTTCGGCGGGACATCGTCGCGCCTGTTGGTCAGGCCCTTGACGTGGGCCTCGTAGATGATCGTGTCCTCCCATGGGATCTGCGGCCGCATCTCGCGGCGGCCCCAATTGAAGGTCTCGTCGATGACCACCGCCTTTGGCATGCCGCGCGCATTGTCGCGTCTGTCAAACGAAAGGTCTTCGCGCGGCGAGCCGGCGCGGTAGGCGAAATGCGCGTCGCTCCAGACCAGCCGGCCAGCGAGTCGCTTGGCGTAGGGGTCGAGCAGCAGCTTGTTGGCGTTGAAACGATGGCCGCGCTCCGGCTCGTAAGGGCCGTAGACGCGGTAGCCATAGAGCTGCCCCGGCGAGACGTCGTTGAGATAGCCATGCCAGACGTCCTCGGTCCGCTCGGGCAACTCGATCCGCTCGATCTCGCGCCGGCCCTGGCTGTCGAACAGGCAGAGCTCGACCTTCTCGGCATTTGCGGAAAACAACGCAAAATTCGTCCCCCGTCCGTCCCAGGTGGCGCCGAGACGGGCGTGACTTCCTGCGGCCAGGCGCATGGAGTCAGGCTTCCGGGACGAGAAATACCGCTGCCATGGGCGGGAGGATGAGGTTGAGGTGCTGATCTTCAGAGGCATGGACCTGGCCGACATTGCCGACATTGCTGCCGCCATAATGCAGGGAATCGGAGTTGAATGCTTCCCTCCATTTGCCGCCGAACGGCACGCGGACCCGGTAATTGTAATAAACGTTGGGCGAAAAGTTCACGACCACGACGCAGCGGGCGTGCTCATCGAAGCCTTTTCGTACCCAGGCGAAGACGTTGCGGTCGGAATCGTCGGCGATCAGCCATTCGAAGCCATCCGGCTCGCAGTCCCGCTCATGCAGTGCGGGCACGTTGCGGTAGAGATGGTTGAGGTCGCGGATCAGGGCCTGGATGCCGGCATATTTGGTATCGCCCAGGAGATGCCAGTCGAGCGAGGTGTCGTGATTCCATTCGCGCTCCTGGGCGAGCTCGCAGCCCATGAACAGCAGCTTCTTGCCGGGATGGCCGAACATGAAGCTGTAGTAGGCGCGCAGGTTCGCAAAACGCTGCCAGTCGTCGCCCGGCATCCGGCCGATGATGGAGCGTTTGCCGTGCACGACCTCGTCATGCGACAGCGGCAGGATGAAGTTTTCCGAAAAGGCGTAGTGCAGCCCGAACAGGATCTCGCCGTGGTGATATTTGCGGTGAATCGGATCCTTGCTGATGTAGCGCAAGGTATCGTGCATCCAGCCCATGTTCCATTTGTAGCCGAAGCCGAGGCCGCCCATGTCGACCGGGCGCGACACCTGCGGCCACGCCGTGGACTCCTCGGCAGCGGTGGTGGCCTGGGGGAAATGGCCGAACACGTCGATGTTGGTCCGGCGCAGAAACTCGATGGCTTCGAGATTCTCGCGGCCGCCGAACTTGTTGGGAATCCAGCCGCCGGAGGGACGGCTGTAGTCGAGATAGAGCATCGAGGCGACGGCGTCGACGCGCAGCCCGTCGATGCCGTAGCGCTCCAGCCAGAACAGCGCGTTCGAGCGCAGGAAATTGGCGACTTCGGTGCGGCCGTAGTTGTAGATCAGCGTGCCCCAGTCGAGATGCCGGCCCTGCATCGGGTTGGCGTGCTCGTACAGCGCGGTGCCGTCGAAATGGCCGAGGCCGTGGGGATCGTCCGGGAAATGTCCCGGCACCCAGTCGAGCCACACCGCGAGGCCTTCGCGATGACAGGCATCGATCAGCGCGCAGAAATCCTCCGGGCTGCCGAAGCGGCTCGTGGGCGCGTACAGGCCGGTCGGCTGATAGCCCCAGGAGCCGTCGAACGGATGCTCGTTGATCGGGAGAAATTCGATATGGGTGAAGCCCATGTCGCGCGCATAGGCCGGCAGTTGCTCGGCGAGCTCGCGATAGCTCAGCCACTGATTCTTGTCCTTGCGCCGCCAGGAGCCGAGATGCACCTCGTAGATCGAGACCGGCTTGTTCAGCTTGTTGATGTCGTGCGGGGCAGGCCGTGGCCGCGGCAGAGTGGTTTCGTCGACCACGATCGACGCCGTCTTCGGGCGCATCTCGGCCGCGAACGCCATCGGATCGGATTTCAGCGGCAGGTGCTCGCCCTGCGGGCCGATGATGTCGAACTTGTAGTGATCGCCGGCCCGGGCGCGCGGAATGAACAGCTCCCAATAGCCGTTGCCGCGTACGCGCATCGGGTGGCGCCGCGCGTTCCAGAAATTGAAATCGCCGACCACGCTGACGCGACGCGCATTGGGCGCGAGCACGATGAAGCCGACGCCGTCGATTCCATCCAGCAGCATCGGATGGGCACCGAGCTTGTCGTAGAGCCGCTCGTGATTGCCTTCACCGAGCAGATGCAGATCGAAATCGCTCAAGATCGGCAGGAAGCGGTAGGGGTCTTCGAGGTCGGTGACGGCATCGCCGAATGTCGCGCGCAGGCGATAGCGCTGCATCGACGACATCGTCCCGGTGAACAGGCCGGCGTCGTGGATGCGCGCCAGCGGCGCGATCTCGCCATGCTCGCCGACCACCTCCACCCGGGAGGCCTCGGGCAAGAACGCGCGGACGACGGTCCTGCCGTCGACATTGTGCTGACCGAGATAGCGAAACGGGTCGGCATGCCGGCCCTCGATGATCGCAAACGCCTCGGGAGAAAGATGGGTCATGAGGACTCGCTGGCAGGTGCTGACTCGGACAGAACGCGAAGCAGATTGCCCAGCGCGACGCGCAACCAGTCCGGCCGGTGAGCCAGATCATATTCCAGCGCTCCGAGGGCTTTTTCCAGCATGAAAAAGTTAAGGAGCGCCTCTGCGTCGCGCGGATCGTCCGGCCAGAGCCGTTGATGAGCCTTGACCTCGCGATAGCCGGCCAGAAATGCAGCGGTTGCCTGATCGCGCCACTCCGAGAGGGCGGCGGCAAGCCTGCCGTGATCATCGGGAGCGGCATTCAGGGCGCGGTCGAGCGCCACGCGAATCGAGCAGTCGATGGAGCGCAGAAAGCCTGCGATGTCGCGCGCCGGCGGCGCCTTGCGTCGACGCTCTTCGAGCGGCTGCTCCTCGTCACCATCAAAGTCGATGATGAAGATGTCGTCCTTGACGATCAGGACCTGGCCGAGATGGAAGTCGCCATGGACGCGGATGTCCTGGCCGCCGACATGGTGGGCCAGCGCGCTCAGCCGCTCCGACAACTCGCCGCGGCGAGCGAGCACCTGGTCGGCCAGCCCACGTTCGGGATCCTTGAGCCGGTCGCGGCGCTCGCTCAGACTGCCGAACACCCGGCCGGCCTGGGCCCGCAGCCGATCGATCCAATGATCGAGGCTGTCGGCGGTGGTGGCCTCGGGGGCGAATTCGGCGATGTCGCTGCGTGAGGCCAGTGCGACATGAAGCTCTCCGAGCCGCCGCCCTGCCTGCATCACGTAGCGCAGATAAGGGGTCAGCTCCTCGCTCTGGCGTACGTCTCCACTCGCCGCGAAGACGCGCTGGTCGTCTATGTAGCGGTCGAGATAGGCGGCGCTGACGGTCCAGCCATCGCCCTGATTTTCGACAAAGCTGTGGACGCTGCCGACGGTACGCCGCTCGCCGTCCTGGATCACCTCGACGCTGCCGAGCAGCGGCGGCACGTTGGCAAAGCCGGCGGTCTCGGTGAGGAAGCGGCCGACGTCGGTCTCGGGATGGGAGCCGGCTTCGAGCTCACGGTAGATCTTGATGAAGAATTCGTTGTTGACGACCGCCTTGCTGCTGCAGCGGTCGGTCTCGATGACGCGGATCTGCTCGGACTCGCGGATCGGCTTGTCGGGAAACTTCGAGGTCGGGCGGAATTCGAGGCGCAGTCCATTCTCTTCCACCGTCAGCGACTGCGCCAGATTGCGCAGCAGCAGCGCCAGGAAAATGGGGTTGTTGGCGGCATCCAGCAGCGTGCCCTCGCGGGCGCCCTGACGCACGGCGGCGAACGCCTGCGGGTTGTAGCGCTCGCGATCGAAGCGGACCCAGTCGATCTGCATCGGCAGCAGATAGCGCAGATCGTCCTTGCGTCCGGCGGCCTTGAAGAAGATCAGCCAGGGTCGGTTGTCGCCGATGTCGCAGAACGGGATGGCCGATGTCAGTGTCGCCTCGATCGCCTCCGGCGCGCGCTCCGGATACCAGCGGGTCCGCGCGAGGTGACCAGGCAGCACGTCGCGCTCGAATAGGCTGCGCGTGCGCGCCAGCGATACCCAGGTCGATCCGAGCGGCACCACCAGCGTTTCGAACTCCGGCACCGCGCGCTGAACGACCGGCTCGGATTTCTCGCGCTCCTTGAGCTGGAACCAGTAGAAGCCGTAGGGCGCGAGCGTGATCATATAGGGAGGCTCGCCGATTGCGGGAAATCGCGAACGGCCCAGCATCTCGATCGGCACGCGATCCTTGAATGCCGACAGATCGAGCTCGGTGGCCTGCGCCGAGCGCGACAGGTTGGCGACGCAGAGGATGACCTCGTCCTTGTATTGCCGGACATAGGCCAGCACGGAGCGGTTGGCGGGACGGATGAAGGTCATTGTGCCACGGCCGAAGGCCAGCGTCGACTTGCGCACCGAGATCAGCTTCTTGGTGGCGTTGAGCAGCGACGACAGGCTGCGCGATTGCGCCTCGACGTTGACGGCCTCGTAACCATAGACCGGGTCCATGATCATCGGCGCGTACAGCCGCGCCGGGTCGGCCCGCGAGAAGCCGCCGTTGCGATCCGGCGTCCATTGCATCGGCGTGCGCACGCCGTTGCGGTCGCCGAGATAGATGTTGTCGCCCATGCCGATCTCGTCGCCGTAATAGATGATCGGCGTGCCCGGGAACGACATCAAGAGCGAATTCATCAGCTCGATCTTGCGCCGGTCGTTGTCCATCAGTGGCGCCAGCCGCCGGCGGATGCCGACATTGATGCGCGCGCGCGGATCGTTGGCATAGGTCGACCACAGATAGTCGCGCTCGACGTCGGTCACCATTTCCAAGGTGAGCTCGTCATGGTTGCGCAGGAACAGCGCCCATTGGCAGCTCGCGGGAATGTCCGGCGTCTGGCGCAGGATGTCGGTGATGGGAAAACGATCTTCCTGCGCGATCGCCATGTAGATGCGCGGCATCAGCGGGAAGTGGTAGGCCATGTGGCACTCGTCGCCCTGGCCGAAATATTCCTGCACGTCCTCCGGCCATTGATTGGCCTCGGCCAGCAGCAGCTTGTCCTTGGCGTAATTGTCGAGCTCGACCCGCAGACGCTTGATGATCGCGTGCGTCTCGGGAAGGTTCTCGTTGTTGGTGCCGTCGCGCTCGCAGAGATAAGGAATGGCGTCGAGCCGGAAGCCGTCGACGCCGGCATCGAGCCAGCGCTTCATCACCTGGATGATGGCATTGACGACGCGCGGATTGTCGAAGTTCAAATCCGGCTGGTGCGAGAAGAAGCGGTGCCAGTAGAACTGGCCGGCTTCGGGGTCCCAGGTCCAGTTCGACTTCTCGGTGTCCGTGAAGATGATGCGCGTGCCCGGATATTTCTGGTCGGTGTCGCTCCAGACATACCAGTTGCGCGCGCTGGAGCCGGGCGGGCTGCGCCGTGCGCGCTTGAACCAATGGTGCTGGTCGGAGGTGTGGTTGACGACCAGCTCGGTGATCACGCGCAGGCCGCGCCGCTGCGCCTCCTGGATGAAGCGCTTGAACTCCTTCATCGTCCCGAAGTCGGGATTGATGCTGCCGTAATCGGCAATGTCGTAGCCGTCATCGCGGCCCGGCGAGGGATAGAACGGCAGCAGCCACAGCGCGGTGACGCCGAGATCCTGGAGATAATCGAGCTTCTCGGTGAGACCGGCGAAGTCGCCGATGCCGTCATGGTTGCTGTCGGCAAACGCCTTGACGTGCAACTGGTAGATGATCGCGTCCTTGTACCACAGGCCGTCGCCGTCAGTCTCGGTCTGAAGATTGGGGACATCCAGGGATGACATCAGATTCATGAGGCCCTCACCTAGGAGAGAGGATGAAAAATCGGCTGCGGTCGGAGGCGCGATGCGACGCGTCTCGGCTCCGACAGATGCGGCTCTCCTCAAAAGAGGGCAGAATAGGGGAGAAAGCGTCCCGGAGGGCGACGCTCTCGAACGTGTGCGTAAATTTGTTCACTGTGATGCCATTGACAAGAAATCGGTGTCCCGGTTCGCTAGGAATCGAGACGACTTCATACAAAGCTGCCGGCCCCGGATTTGTTCCCTGAGGAACGAGGGCACGGGCGGCGCGTTAGAGGTCTATCCTCTTGCTGTCCCACAATAATTTACCGACGTGCTCCCCCCGTACGTCCAGATCGCGTGCCGAATGGATCTCTACAGCGAAGCTCACAGTCTCGGAATCCTGACAGAATTCTATGATGGTCAGGGACAGCGCCGCGTCACCGACGAGGCGGCCCTCAAGATTATCGTCGAGGCCTTCCCCAGGCCGACGCCTCACCGGCTCCTGAGTGGCGCGATCGTGATTCGATCTGCGCAGCCGGCCCGCAGCCGCCTCAGCGAGGCTGCCAAGCTGCCGGTCACCTGGGTCATCAAGCGCGGCGACGCCACCATTGCAGAGGGTGAGACGCGCGACGCCTTGGTCGAATGGCCTCAGGATCTGCCCGCGGGCAGCTATCGCCTGGAGCTCCTGGATGCGTCGTCATGCCGCGAGGAGCTGCCGCTGCTGGTTGCGCCCGACAAGGCGTTCTCGGGCGATTTCGACCGCGTCTGGCTCTTGGCGGTGCAGCTCTACGGCATCAGGTCACGCCGCAACTGGGGCATGGGGGATTTCACCGACCTCGCCCATCTCATTCAGCTATGTGCCGAGCTGGGCGCGGACGGCGTCGGCCTCAATCCGCTGCACGCGCTGTTCGACGACCGGCCCGGCGATTTCAGTCCCTACGCGCCGAACAGCCGGCTCTTTCTCAACGCCCTGTATATCGATGTCGAGCAGGCGCCCGGCTTTGCGAAGGGACCGGACGACAAGCAGCTCGAACCGCTCCGGCAAGCCGAGCTGGTCGATTACAAGGGCGTCGCGGCGCTGAAATGGCCGGCCTTGCGCGCGGCGTTCGACGCCTTCATGTCTGCGCCCGACACCGCCGAGGCCGCGGAGTTCAAGACCTATCGCGCCGAGCGCGGCGACCTCTTGGCGCGCTTCACCTGTTTCGAGGTACTGCGGCATCGCTTCGAGAAGCCGTGGTGGGAATGGCCCGAGGAATGGCGGCAGCCCGACGCTGCGCGTTGTGCCGCGCTGCTGAGCGGTCCGGACCGGCGCGAGGCCGACTTCGTGGCCTATGTGCAGTGGCTCGCCGAGCGCCAGTTGCGCCGTTGCAAGGATCTTGCCCATCGGTTGGGCATGAAGGTCGGCCTGTATCTCGATGTCGCCGTCGGCGTCCAATCCGACGGATTCGATGCCTGGAATGAGCAGGGCGCCATTTCGCGCACGCTGTCCGTTGGCGCGCCGCCTGATCCCTTGAACACGGTCGGTCAGAACTGGGGACTGGCGGGCTTCAATGCCCCAGGGCTCGAATTGAAGAACTTCGAGCCGTTTCGCGAGATGATCAGGGCCTCGATGCGTCACGCCGGCGCGATCAGGCTCGACCATGTGCTCGGCCTGAAGCGGCTCTATCTGGTGCCGCATGGTTTTCCGGCCAAGCAGGGTGCCTATGTCCAGATGCCGTTCGATGCGCTGCTCGCCGCCACCGCGATGGAGAGCGTCGCCAACCAATGCATCGTCATCGGCGAGGATCTCGGCACCGTGCCGGAAGGGTTTCGCGAGCAGATGGCCGATTGGGGGCTGTGGTCCTACAAGGTCATGATCTTCGAGCGCGACGACAACGGGCGCTTCCGCGACGTCGACTCCTACCCGCCCAACGCTTTGGTCACTCTGAACACCCACGATCTCTCGACCTATGCCGGCTGGCGTTCGTTCGGCGACCTCAACACCAAGCGCGGTCTCGCCATCGATCCTGGCGAGAGCGATCAGGATCGCTGGCACGCGCTCGGTCTCTGGGACGAGGTGCTGCGCCACAATGGGATTCTCGGCAACGACGTCCATTCCGCGATTGGATTCCTGTCGCGGACGCGGTCGCGGCTGCTGGCGGTCTCGCTCGAGGATCTGCTCGGCGTCGTCGATCAGCCCAACATTCCCGGGACGATCGACGAGCATCCCAACTGGCGCCGCAAGATGCCGATCGGCATCGAGGACATCTCCGGCGCCGCAAATGTCGCGGCGCTGAAGGCCGCGACCGCTGAACGGATCAGCCCGGCCGGCGTTTAAGCAGCGGGGTTCGGGCGGGGGCATTTGCACGCGGATGCCGGATGTCTTGCAGGATCGAAGATTATGCGCTGATCGGTGATTGCGAGACGGCGGCGCTGGTGAGCCGCAACGGATCGATCGACTGGCTGTGCTGGCCGGCGTTCGATTCCGACGCCTGCTTCGCGGCGCTGCTCGGCGATCACAACCATGGCCGCTGGCTCATCGCGCCCCAGGGCAAAGTGACCGCCAGCTCGCGCCGCTATCGTGGCGACAGCCTGATCCTGGAGACCCGGTTCGAGACCGCGGCAGGCACGGTCGAGCTGATCGATTTCATGCCGCCGCGTGGCAGCGCCTCCGACATCGTCCGGCTGGTTCGCGGCATCAGCGGCAAGGTGGCCCTGCGGATGGATCTGATCATCCGCTTCGGCTTCGGCGTCGAGATCCCCTGGGTGAGGCGGTCGGAGGACCGCACCGCGCTGCTGGCCGTGTGCGGCCCTGACATGACGGTGCTGCACACGCCGGTCGAGACGCGCGGCGAGAACATGACGACGGTGGCGGAGTTCGAGGTCGCGGCCGGCGAGACCGTGCCGTTCGTTCTGACCTATGGTCCATCGCATCTGGCGCCTCCGAAAGCGATCGATCCGGAGCAGGCGCTCCGCGACACCGAAGCGTTCTGGCAGGACTGGTCGCACCGCTGCACCTATCGGGGAGACCATCGTGATCTCGTGATGCGTTCGCTCATCACGCTGAAGGCGCTGACCTACGGCCCGACCGGCGGCATCGTCGCGGCCCCCACCACATCGCTGCCGGAGAAGCTCGGCGGCTGGCGCAATTGGGACTATCGCTTCTGCTGGCTGCGCGACGCGACCTTCACGCTGCTGGCGCTGATGAACTCCGGGTACACCGAAGAGGCGCTGGCCTGGCACAATTGGCTGCTGCGGGCAGCGGCCGGCGCGCCGGCACATATGCAGATCATGTACGGCATTATGGGGCAGCGCCGGTTGACCGAGTGGGAAGCGGAATGGCTTCCGGGGTACGAAGGCGCCCAGCCGGTCCGGATCGGCAATGCAGCCCATGCGCAGCTTCAGCTCGACGTCTATGGCGAGCTGATCGACGCCTTTCACCAGGCACGCATGAGCAGGCTCAAGCTCGATGACGGCACCTGGGGCCTCGAATGCGCGGTGCTCGATCATCTCACCGATGTCTGGGACCAGCCCGACCATGGCATCTGGGAGCGTCGCGGCGACGGCCGCCACTACGTGTTCTCCAAGGTCATGACCTGGGTTGCGTTCGACCGCGCCATCAAGAGCGCCGAGCGCTTCCATCTGAAGGGGCCGCTCGAGCGCTGGCGACGTCTGCGCGAGACCATTCATCGCGACGTCTGCGAGAAGGGCTTCGATTCGGGGCTCGGCAGTTTCGTCGAATCCTACGGGTCTCGGCTGCTCGATGCCAGCCTGCTGCTGCTGCCGGCCGTCGGCTTCCTGCCGTGCTCCGATGCGCGGATTCGCGGCACCATCGCGGCGGTCGAGCGGCACCTGCTCCGCGATGGTTTCGTGCTGCGCCATGATCCGCGCGAGATGTCGTCGGAGGAGCAGCAGCCGATCGAAGGCGCCTTCCTGGCCTGCACGCTGTGGTTGGCCGATGCGCACGTGCTGACCGGCGAACTCGAGAAGGCCGAGATCCTGTTCCAGCGCGTGGTCGACATCGCCAATGACGTCGGACTGATTGCCGAGGAATATGACATCGAAGCACGCCGGCAGACCGGCAATTTTCCTCAGGCATTGACACATATTGCGCTGATCAACACGGCGCAGAATCTCAGCGGTGCCAAGCGGGCGAGCGACAAGCCGGCCAAGCAGCGGTCGGAGTCATGAGCCCGTAGCCCGACTTCCGGGGCAGCTAACCTTGCGCGTTTTCGGCCAGGATCATCTCCATGGCGTTGGCGAAGCCTTCGTCCTGATTCGACGTGGTGATGCGCCTGGCTTTGCTCTTGACGTCGTCACTGGCATTGCCCATGGCGATCGAGAGGCCGCTGACATCGAACATCGCGACGTCGTTATGCATGTCGCCGATGGTCGCGACCTGGTCGAGCGGGATGCCGAGGCGCCGCGCCATCGCCGTGACGAACGTTCCCTTGTTGCGGCCGGGCGGGGTGATGTCGAGATAATAGCTCTGCGAGCGGACGGCAGTCGCCTCCGTCCCCAGCAGCTCGCGCATCTCGCTCTCGCAGCGGGCCAGCAGCTCGAAATCGCGGCTGGCGCCGACGATCTTGCAGGCGCTGGAGAGATAGGGGGTGAAATCATCGATGATGGTCGGGTCGGCGCGGATCGCGCGCTGCTCGTTGGGCACGTAGTCGCCGTCCGGATTGCGCGTCAGCCACGCATCGTTCGTGAACACCCAGATGTCGATGGCGCGCTGGTGCAGAAGATCGATGCAGCGCTCGGCGGCCCCGGCCGGAATGAGGCTCTGCTCCAGCGGCTGCATGTCGGGACCGATGATCGAGCTGCCGTTGAACGGGCCGACCGGCAGGTCGATCTGCAATGGCGCGATCAGGAATCCCATGCCGATCGCCGGCCGGCTGGATGTGATGGTGAAGGCGATGCCCGCCTCGCGGAGCTGGCGCGCCGCCTTTGCAGCCCGCTCGGTCAGCACCTTGTCCTTGGTCAGGAGCGTGCCGTCGACATCGGACACGACGAGAGCAATGTGGGTCATGAGACCTTCCAATCGCAGTCAGGCGCGGCCCTGACCGATGCGCAGTCGTTGCAGGATGCCGTCCACGATCGCCTCCACTGGGGCATCGACCGATACCGTGACGGGATGTTCGTCACCCCCCGGCGGCTCCAGCGTGGCGAACTGGCTGTCGAGCAGGCCGGTCGGCATGAAGTGACCCTTGCGGTGACGCATCCGGTCGGCGATCAGGTTCTGGCTGCCCTCGAGATAGACGATGCGGACGTCGTCCCGATTGCCGGCCAGGATATCGCGATAAACCTTCTTGAGGGCCGAGCACGCGATGATGATGCGTTCGCCGTTCGCGCGGCATCGTGCAATCTCATCGGCGATTGCCTGAAGCCACGGCCAGCGATCCTCGTCGGTGAGCGGGTGGCCCGCACTCATCTTGGCGACGTTGGCCGGCGGATGGAAGCTGTCACCGTCCTCGAAGCGCCACCCGAGGCGCTGCGCCAGAGCTTCGCCGATCGTGCTCTTGCCCGAGCCGGCCACGCCCATGATGATGAGCGCCTGCGGCAGCTCCGGCGGCGATCGATCCAATGAGGTCTCCGGCCACGCCGCGGCGTCGATCAGAAATGTCGTGTGATGGTCCGAGCGGGCGCGATGGGCGGGCAGGTTCTCGCCCGCCAGCACCCGCGTCAAGATCGCGCGCTTGTCCGGACCGGCCACTTCGAACAGCAAGGTTCGGCAGGAGCCGAGGGCAGGCAGGGTCAGGCTGACCCTGGGAACGAACGGCGCTACGTTGGCCTTGTCGACGCCGACGACCCAGCGATCACTGACATTGACGGCCGGGAAGCCTGGAAACAGCGAGGCGACGTGGCCATCGGGGCCGATGCCGAGCAGCACCAGATCGAACAGCGGCCGTGCCGCATCGAGCTTGTCGGCGCCGTAGAACGCCATCAGCTCGCGCTCATAGGCATGCGCTGCAGCCTCGGGCGTGGCCGTGTCGGTCGGGATCGGATGAATGTTCGCAGGTGGTGCGAAGGCATCGAGGAACGCGTGGCGAGCCATCGTCATGTTGTGCAGCGGGTCGCCGGGGGGAACGAAGCGTTCGTCGCCGATGAACCAGTGCACGCGCGGCCATGGGATGCGCGCGCGGCAGGCGTCCGTCGCCAGCAGCTCGTAGAGCTGCTTCGGGCTGGACCCGCCGGCCAGGCAGACCGCGATCCGGCCGGGGTTGAGCGCGATCTGTGCGATGAGGCGATCGGCTGCCGCCTGCGCCATCGCCGCCTTGTCGGCGACGCGGACCAACGCGGGAGAGGCGGTCGCCATGGTTCAGGCCAGCTTTCGCCAGCTGCGGCCATCGCGCGCGAGCAGATCGGCGGCCGCCGTGGGGCCTTCGCTGCCGGCTTCATACGAATGCAGGCCGTCGCGGCCGGCCTTCTTCCAGGCCTCGATGAACGGCTCCACCGCCTTCCACCCGGCCTCGACGCTGTCGGCACGCTGGAACAGGATGTTGTCGCCGATCATGCAGTCATAGAGCAGAGTCTCGTAGCCGGTGGCCGGCTCGGCCTGGAAATAGTCCTTGTAGTTGAACTTCATCTGCACACCGTCGGTACGGATGGTCGGCCCTGGAATCTTGGTGTTGAACTGCAATGTGATGCTCTGGGTCGGCTCGATGCCGATCACGAGATAGTTCTCCGCCAGCGTATCGATCGGCGTGCAGCTGAACATCGCGAACGGCGCCTGGCGGAACTTGATCGCGACCTCGGTGCGCTTGGCGCCGAGGGCCTTGCCGGTGCGGAGGTAGAACGGCACGCCGGCCCAGCGCCAATTGTCGATGGTGAGCTTCAGCGCCGCATAGGTCTCGGTCGCGCTATCGGGCCGTACATCCTTGGTCTTGCGGTAGTCGGACAGCTCGGTGTCGCCGATCTGGCCCGCCTTGTATTGGCCGCGGACGGAATTCAGCAGCGCTTCCTGTTCGGTGAGCGGCTGGACGGCCGAGAGCACCTCTGCCTTTTCGGAGCGGACGGTATGCGCATCGAAACGCGCAGGCGGCTCCATCGCCACCAGCGACAGCAGCTGAAACAGATGGTTCGGCACCATGTCGCGCAGCGCACCGGTCGCGTCATAGAAGCTGCCGCGCGTTCCCACCCCGAGCTTCTCCTCGACCGTGATCTGGACGTGGTCGATGTGATGCCTGTTCCAGATCGGCTCGAACATGCCGTTCGCGAAGCGCAGCACCAGGATGTTCTGCACCGTCTCTTTGCCGAGGTAGTGGTCGATGCGGTAGATCTGGTGCTCGGTCACGAGCTCCAGCAACTGGTCGTTCAGCTTCTTGGCCGAAGCGAGATCGGTGCCGAAAGGCTTTTCGACCACGAGCCGGCGCCACGCCTTGCCGTCCTCCTTCAGCAACCCGACGCGTCCGAGCTGCTGGGCGATCGGCGCAAAGGCGCTCGGCGGCGTCGCCAGATAGAACAGCCGGTTGCCATGCGTCTCACGCGCAGCCTCGAGCTTTTCGAGCCGCGCCTTCAGCTGATCGAAGCTGTCCGGCTCCTTCGGATCGGCCTCGACCGCGGTCACGCAGTGCAGCAGGCGCTGGGCGATCTCGTCCTCGACGGGGCGGGTCGCGTATTTGCGCAAGCCTTCCATCAGATTGTCGCGCAGCTGCTCGCTCGACATGCCCTTGCGGGCGATGCCGACGATGCAGAACCGATCCGGCAGCAGATGATTGGCGGCGAGATTGTAGAGCGACGGCAGGACGAGGCGGTGCGTGAGATCGCCGGTCACTCCGAAGATGACGAAGGCGCAGGCGTCGGGCTTCTGATGTTGCGGCTGGCGGGGATGTGTCACGCGCGGTCGGCCCTATTGTTATCCTTGGGCTTGACGATCTCGGGCGCGCTCTGGCGCGCGGGATCAGGATGCTGCTCCGGCTCCTTGTGGCCGCCGAAGCCCTCGCGCATGGCCGACAGGATCTTTTCCGCGAAAGTGTGCTCCTGGCGCGAGCGGAAGCGCGCGAACAAAGCGGCCGTCAGCACTTCCGCCGGCACGGCCTCATCGATCGCGGCATTGATGGTCCAGCGGCCCTCGCCGGAATCCTCGACATAGCCGGAGTACTTCTCGAGTGCCGGCTGACGCGCCAGTGCGCTCGCGGTGAGGTCGAGCAGCCAGGACGGAATGACGCTGCCCCGGCGCCAGACCTCGGCGATGTCGGCGAGATCGAAATCGAACCGGTGCGCTTCTGGCAGCACCTCGCTGTTGGCATTGCGCAGGATGTCGAAGCCTTCGGCGTAGGCCTGCATCAGGCCATACTCGATGCCGTTGTGGATCATCTTGACGAAATGTCCGGCGCCGGTGGGGCCGGCGTGGATGTAGCCCTGCTCGACGCGCGGGTCGCGGCTATCACGACCCGGCGTGCGCGGAATATCGCCGATCCCCGGTGCGAGCGTCGCGAAGATCGGATCAAGCCGGTCTACGACGGCCTTGTCGCCTCCGATCATCATGCAGTAGCCGCGGTCGAGGCCCCAGACGCCGCCGGAGGTGCCGACATCGACATAGTGCAGCCCGCGCTCTCGGAGTGCCTTGCCGCGGCGGACGTCGTCCTGCCAAAAACTGTTGCCACCATCGATGATGACGTCATCAGCCGACATCAGCTTGGTCAGTTGTTCAACGGTGGCTTCCGTGATCTTGCCGGCCGGCAGCATGATCCAGGCGTGCCGCGGCGTGGCAAGCTTGCTGACGAACTCCTCCAGGCTCGCGGCGCCGGTCGCGCCTTCCGAGACAAGGGCCGCGACGGCCTTCGTGTCGCGATCATAGACGACGCAGGAATGTCCCGCGCGCATCAGGCGGCGCACGATGTTGCCGCCCATCCGCCCGAGACCGATCATTCCCAATTGCATGACGAGCCCTTCCTAGCTCAGCGCTTCGGTGAGCGCGCCGTCGAGCATCTTCAGGCCCGATTTCAGGTTGCCCTTGAGATGAACCCGCAGCGCCCGCCGGCCGCGCTCGGTGAGCACGTCGAAATCGCCGCGCGCCTGCGCCGCCTTGATGACTCCGAAGCTGGCCTTCTGACCGGGTATCGTCAGGTCCTGCCCCTCGTCGGCGGTGATCTGGAGAAACACACCGCTGTCCGGCCCGCCTTTGTAGGCTTGGCCGGTCGAATGCAGAAAGCGCGGGCCGAACTCGGCACATGTCGCGAGATGCTTGGTGTCTCGCAGCTTCACGCGCATCCGCTGCAGCGCCTCGGTGTTCGCGCCATTGTGCTCGATGTAGCCGAGCAGCGCGATGTAGTCGCCGTCGCCGGCGCGGCGGAGATGCGCCTTCAGCCAGGAGGCGAGGGTGCCGTCGGCGCCATGCTCGCGCAGGCTCTCGGCATTGTGCGCGTCGGTGTAGAGCTCGCAGCCCTTGATGGCGACGACGGGCTCTTCCGCGGGAAGCGCGCCGCTCTGCTCGAACGCGGCCGTCAGCTCCCGGGTCTTGATCTTGGCGGATTCGACGTCAGGCTGGTCGAACGGGTTGATGCCCAGCACGGCGCCGGCCACGGCAGTGGCGATCTCGAAGCGGAAGAACTCCTGCCCGAGCTGGTCGATCGATCCCATCACGATGCGCACGACGGGATGACCGGCGTCCTCCAGGGCGGCGAGCTTCGTCGCGTGACCGGGATCATCATCGCCGTCGACCTTGATGTCGATGAAGAAGCGGTCGTTGCCATAGACCTCGGGCGAGGCGATCGGCTCGCCGTCGATCGGGATCAGGCCCTTGCCTTCCTTGCCGGTGGACTCCGCGATCAGCTGCTCGGCCCAGGCGCCGAAATCGGCGACCTTGGGTGAGGCGAAGATGGTCACCTTGTCACGGCCATCGAGACCGGCGAGACCCATGGCGAGCCCGAGCTGCACGCCCGGATTCTGCAACGGCGGCACGTCGGGGCCGCAGGACCGCACCATCGACAGCGCCTGCGTGACCAGCTTGCGCACATCGATGCCGGCGGTTGCGGCCGGCACCAGGCCGAAGGGCGACAGCACCGAGTAGCGGCCGCCGATGCTCGGCTCGCCGTGGAAGATGCGCGCAAATCCCTGCGCCTTGGCCGCCTTCTCCAGCGACGAGCCGGGATCGGTGACGGCAATGAACCGATGGCCGGCCTTCTTGGCCCCGATCGCCTCGCTCACGCGGGCGAAGAAATAGTCCTTCATCGCGTTCGGCTCGGTGGTGCCGCCCGATTTCGAGGAGACGATGAACACCGTGTTCGCAACGTCGATCTTCTTCTCCATCGCGCGCACCTGGGCCGGGTCCGTGGAGTCGAGCACGTGCAGCCGGGGGAAGCCGGCCTTGCGCGGGAAGGTCTTGGCGAGCACCTCCGGACCGAGGCTGGAGCCGCCCATGCCGAGCACCACGGCGTCGGAGAATTTCTGTCCCTTCACGCGCTGGGCGTAGTCCTCGTAGTCGGCAAGGTCGGCCTTCTCGGCGCTGGTCAGCCAGCCCAGCCATTTGTGCTCGTCGCGGCCGGTCCAGACGCTTGCATCCTTGTGCCAGAGGCGGCGGATCTTGGCGGCCTTGCGCCAATCCTCGGTAGCGGCCTGCACTTTCTTCTCGAGGTCAGCAGCAACCACGATCGACTGCTGCCCAAGTCCGGCGCCCAAAACCACCGCGCGCTTATGTGCGACCGCGCCATACAGCTTGTCGGCGGCATCGGCGAACTGCTTGACGCCATCGACCACGAGGTCGGCGGTGATCTCGTCGAGCGAGATGCCGGTTTTCGCCAGCTCCTCGAGCGCCGCGTTCGCGGCATCGACGTTCTCCTCCAGGCTGTCGCGCACCTCGCCGTGGTCGCGGAATGCGTCCAGCGTCGCTGGCGGCACGGTGTTGACGGTGTTGGGGCCGATCAACTCCTCGACATAGAGGACGTCCCTGTAATCCTTGTTCTTGGTGCCGGTGGAGGCCCACAGCAGGCGCTGCGGTTTGGCGCCCTTGGCCGCCAACCGCTCCCAGCGCTCGCCCGAGAACAGCCGCTTGTAATCCTGATAGGCCATCTTGGCGTTGGCGATGGCGATCTTGCCCTTCAGCGCGGCCAGCCGCTCCTTCTCGGTGGGGTCGTTCGCCTGGGCAATCTTCTCGTCGAGCTGCTTGTCGACGACGCTGTCGATGCGGCTGACGAAGAACGAGGCGACGCTCGCGACATGCGAGGGATCGCCGCCGTGGGCGACGTGAGCCTCCAAGCCGGCGAGATAGGCTTCGGCAACCTGCCGATAGACGTCTTGCGAGAACAGCAGCGTGATGTTGACGCTGATTCCCCTGGAGATCAGGTGCTGGATGGCCGGAAGGCAGGCGTCCGTCGCCGGCACTTTGATCATCAGATTTTCGCGGTCGACCGCCTTCCAGAGCTGCTCGGCTTCGGCAATCGTCCCCTCGGCGTCCATCGCCAGATAGGGCGAGACTTCGAGGCTGACGAATCCGTCATTGCCGTTGAAACTGTCATAGACCGGCCGGAGCACGTCGGCGGCGTTCTGGATGTCCTCGACCGCCACGGCTTCGAACAACTGCGTCGGTGAGCGGTCGCCGCCCTTCAACGCTTTGGCGATGGGCGTGTCATATTCGTCCGAACTGCCGATCGCCTTCTCGAAGATGGCGGGATTGGAGGTGACGCCCTTGACGCCGTCCTCCTCGATCAGCCGCTTCAGGTCACCCTTGGCGACGAAGCCGCGAGCGAGGAAGTCGAGCCAGACCGCCTGGCCATGTCGTTCGAGTTTCTTGACCGGATTCATGATGCCTATCTATGTGCTCTGGCTTGCTTTTTTGGGTTCCGGGCAGAACCGGCCCGGCCCCGGACGAAACTATGCGTCAGCCGTTCGGATAACGCCATTCATATTGGATTGATCCTCGTTGAATCCCAAGCGCTTCCTGCGGGCTTCCAAAGCCTTCCAGCGCGCCCGATCCCGGTGTGAGCGCAGTCGAAGATTGCCCCGGCGGCAGCGCGGCGATGTCTTGGCTGAGACGGCTCCTGACTGGCCGCGCGATCGTGTCACGTGATTCGAACGGCTGGCGCCGTCGTCATCGGACAGGGCGCCGCCGAACGATGCTCATCCGTTCCATTTCGCTCAAATGAGAGATGATCGCACCATGGCTCCACTCGCCGATGCCCGCGCGAGCAGAGGCCGTCAATATGCGCGCGAATATGTTGGGCGGATGAAGGGGCGCGTCCTTGCAGAGCGAAAAGCAGCGCACATCTGTTTCAGTGAGATGCCTTCATCCTTGCCGGATAGCAGCGAGTGCGCGCTTAGATCACAGCATGACCACGCTGCTGGCCCTCCTTGCGAATGTCTCCGGTCGCATGTGACCCGCACACCACGCCACAATCGTTCCGGCGCGCGGTCGTTGCGGAGGAGAGCTTCGTTCATTTGTGGTTCACCTGCGTCGCCGACACTGCTTCGGGCGTGTCGCAGCTCCGCTTCACGTGGCTTCACAACAGCTTGTGCGGCGCAGGGAGACTACGGTGCCGGGGTATTGCGGATGTTGCGAAGCAGAGACAATGGGGTACAAATGAAGGGAGTCAGCCTGCTTTTGCCGAACTATTGAGCGAAGTGCATGTTGATAGGGCATATGCTGCATGCGCTTTGCGTTGCGAAAGAGGACCAAGAGGGTGCCCAATGGGGGCTAGCGCGCTTCACTCTGAATCGGTTCGAGATCAGTAGGAACGTACTTTGATCTCGGCCCGTTGCAGCGGTGCGGCGGAACCTACGTGGAGAGGGATCATGTACAACGATTCGTTGTTCAACGCGTTCGCGAGGTCGTTCGAGGCACGCAGCCAGACCGACATGTCGATGCAGGAATATCTTGAATCGTGTCGAACCGACCCGATGCGATACGCGAACGCCGCTGAGCGACTACTAGCTGCGATCGGTGAGCCTCAGATGATAGACACGGCCAAGGACCCACGCCTTGGCCGTATTTTTTTGAACCGGACGGTTCGCCTGTATCCGGCCTTTGCCGGCTTCTACGGCATGGAAGATACGATCGAGCGCATCGTCGGCTTCTTCCGCCATGCCGCGCAGGGGCTCGAAGAGCGCAAGCAGATCCTCTATCTGCTCGGACCCGTCGGCGGCGGCAAGTCGTCGCTCGCCGAGCGACTGAAGCAGTTGATGGAAACGCATCCGATCTACGTGCTCAAAGCCGGCGATGAGCTGAGCCCCGTGTTCGAATCGCCGCTCAGCCTGTTCGATCCCGACACGCTCGGCCCGATGCTCGAGGAGAAATACGGCATTCCGCGCCGCCGTCTGTCGGGCCTGATGAGCCCGTGGTGCTACAAGCGGCTCGAAGCTTTCGGCGGCGACATCTCGCAATTCCGCGTCGCCAAGATCCAGCCGTCGCGGCTGCGCCAGATCGGCATCGCCAAGACCGAGCCGGGTGACGAGAACAACCAGGACATCTCCTCGCTGGTCGGCAAGGTCGACATCCGCAAGCTCGAGACCTACGCGCAGAACGATCCGGATGCGTACAGCTATTCGGGCGGCCTCAACCGCGCCAACCAGGGCATTCTCGAATTCGTCGAAATGTTCAAGGCGCCGATCAAGATGCTGCATCCGCTGCTGACCGCGACGCAGGAAGGCAACTATATCGGCACCGAGAACATCGGTGCGATTCCCTATAATGGCGTGATCCTCGCCCACTCCAACGAGGCGGAGTGGCAGAGCTTCAAGACCAACAAGAACAACGAGGCCTTCATCGACCGCATCTGCGTCATCAAGGTGCCGTACTGCCTGCGCGTCACCGAGGAGCGAAAGATCTACGAGAAGCTGATCCAGGGCTCCGAGCTCGCCACCGCGCCCTGCGCGCCGGCGACGCTGGAGACATTGGCTCGTTTCTCGGTCATGTCGCGGCTCCGCAAGCACGAAAACTCGACGCTCTATGCCAAGATGCGGATCTATGATGGCGAGAGCCTGAAGGAGTCCGATCCGAAGGCCCGCAGCGTCCAGGAATATCGCGATGCCGCCGGCGTCGACGAGGGCATGGACGGCATCTCGACCCGCTTTGCCTTCAAGGTGCTGGCCGCGACCTACAACCACGACACGTCGGAAGTCTCCGCCGATGCGGTTCACCTGATGTACGTGCTGGAGCAGTCGATCAAGCGCGAGCAGCTGCCGGAGGAGGTCGAGAAGCGCTATCTCGAGTTCATCAAGGCCGACCTCGCGCCGCGCTATGCCGAGTTCATCGGCCACGAGATCCAGAAGGCCTATCTGGAATCCTACTCCGATTATGGCCAGAACCTGTTCGACCGCTACGTCGACTACGCCGACGCCTGGATCGAGGATCAGGACTTCAAGGATCCCGATACGGGACAGCTGCTCAATCGCGAGCTGTTGAACCAGGAGCTGACCAAGATCGAGAAGCCGGCAGGGATCGCCAACCCCAAGGACTTCCGCAACGAGGTTGTCAAGTTCTCGCTGCGGTCCCGAGCCCAGAACGGCGGAAAAAATCCGTCCTGGACCTCCTACGAAAAGATCCGCGAAGTGATCGAAAAGAGGATATTCTCGCAAGTCGAGGATCTGCTTCCGGTCATCTCGTTCGGCAGCAAGAAGGACGGCGAGACCGAGAAGAAGCACGACGACTTCGTCGCGCGCATGGTCGAACGCGGCTACACCGAGCGGCAGGTCCGCCGGCTGGTCGAATGGTACATGCGCGTGAAGCAGGCGGGTTGATCGTGGTCCGGCGCCGGTGTTCACTGCATGAGCTGCAGGCCATCGGACGAGCGCCGGCGCCCGGACTGCGGTCGATGCGGAACGGTCGACGCTGAGCTGCAAGGCGAAGCGTCGAGCAGGCGGATGATGCTGATGCGGTGCCGGATCCGACACCGTATTGCGCATCGCGGCGGGGGAGAGCAGGAGTCGAAGCCGCTGCAGCAGGAGGCGTATGGAACGTGGTCATGCACATCATTGATCGGCGCCTGAATCCGGGCGGCAAAAGTCTGGAAAACCGCCAGCGATTTTTGCGCCGCGCCAAGGCCCTGGTTCAGGGAGCGGTCAAGAAGACCTCGCAGGACCGCGACATCAAGGACGTGCTGGAGGGCGGCGAGGTCTCGATTCCGCTCGACGGCATGGACGAGCCGCGCCTTCGCCGCGAGGGCGGCACCCGCGACATGGTGTTGCCGGGCAACAAGAAGTTCGTCGAGGGCGACATCCTGCCGCGCTCCGGTGACGGCAGCGGCCGCAAGTCGGGGCCGGGGCAGGGCGACAGCGAGGATGCGTTCCGCTTCGTGCTCAGCAAGGAGGAGTTCGTCAATCTCTTTCTCGACGATCTCGAGCTGCCCGATCTCGCCAAGCGAAAGTTTGCCGAGGCCGAGAGCGAAGGGCTGGTGCGCGCGGGCTATTCGACATCGGGCTCACCGGCCAACATTTCGATCAGCCGTACGGTGACCCGCGCGCTCGCCCGCCGCGTCGCGCTGCGCCGGCCGCGGCCCGAGGCGATTGCCGAGCTCGAAGCCCAGATGGAGCAGGAGACCGACGAGGAGAAGAAGGCCGCGCTCGCGGCCGAGCTCGAAGCGTTGAAGGCGAAGGCCAAGCGCATTCCCTTCATCGATCCGATCGACATTCGCTACCGCCGCTTCGAGGCGGTGCCGAAGCCGATTGCGCAGGCGGTGATGTTCTGCCTGATGGACGTCTCCGGCTCGATGTCCGAGCACATGAAGGACCTCGCCAAGCGGTTCTACATGCTGCTCTACGTCTTCCTGACGCGGCGCTACCGCCATGTCGAGATCGTGTTCATCCGTCACACCGACCGCGCCGAGGAGGTCGATGAGCAGACCTTCTTCTACGGCCCGGCGTCCGGAGGCACCCTGGTGTCGAGCGCCCTGCAATGCATGCACGACATCGTCCGCTCGCGCTTCCGCCCGTCGGACTGGAACATCTACGCGGCGCAGGCCTCGGACGGCGACAACGCAACCTCGGATTCCGAGAACGTCGCGCGGCTCTTGACCGACAACATCCTGCCGGTCTCGCAGTTCTTCGCCTATCTCGAGGTCGGCGAATCCGGAACCTATTCGTTCGAGATGCCCGATTCGGCGCTGTGGTCGCTCTATGAGCGGCTGCGCGCCAATGGCGAGCCGTTGTCGATGCGCAAGGTGCGCGACCGCAGCGAGATCTTCCCGGTCTTTCACGATCTGTTTCAGCGTCGCGGCACGACGCAGGAGAGGGCCGCGTCATGAGTGGGCTTCTGTTCGAAGGCGCAGACTGGAACTTCCTCACTTTGCAGCGCATCCACGATGCCTGCGAGGCCGTGGCGCACAAGGAGCTCGGGCTCGACACCTATCCCAACCAGATCGAGGTGATCACCGCCGAGCAGATGCTCGACGCGTATTCCTCGGTCGGCATGCCCCTGTTCTACAAGCACTGGTCGTTCGGTAAGCATTTCGCCTATCACGAGGCCTCGTATCGCAAGGGGCTGATGGGCCTCGCCTATGAGATCGTGATCAACTCCTCGCCGTGCATCTCCTATTTGATGGAGGAGAACACGGCGACGATGCAGACGCTGGTGATCGCGCACGCGGCGTTTGGCCACAACCACTTCTTCAAGAACAACTACCTGTTCAAGCAGTGGACCGATGCCGACGGCATCCTGGACTATCTCGACTTTGCCCGCGGCTACATTGCGCAATGCGAGGATCGGTTCGGCCGGCTGGCGGTCGAGCACACGCTCGATGCCGCGCATGCGCTGATGTCGCACGGCGTCGACCGCTATCCCGGCAAGAAGAAGCTCGACTTCCGCGAGGAGGAGAAGCGCGCCGGCAAGCGCCGGCTCTACGAGGAGGAGCAGTTCAACGATCTCTGGCGCACGGTGCCGACAGGGCCGGCCAAGACCAGCGCGGTGCTGAATGTCGAGCGCCGCCGCGCGCTGCTCGGCCTGCCTCAGGAGAACCTGCTTTACTTCCTGGAAAAGAGCGCGCCGCGGCTGGCGCCCTGGCAGCGCGAATTGCTGCGCATCGTCCGCCACATCGCGCAGTATTTCTATCCCCAGGGCCAGACAAAGGTGATGAACGAGGGCACGGCGACCTACGTGCACTATCGCATCATGAGTCGCCTGCACCAGGAGGGGCGTCTCACCGACGGCAATTTCCTGGAATTCCTGCAGTCGCACACCAACGTCGTGTTCCAGCCGGAGTTCGACGATCCGCGCTTCTCCGGCTTCAATCCTTACGCGCTCGGCTTTGCGATCATGCAGGACATCGAGCGCATCGTGAAGGATCCGACCGAGGAGGATCGCGAGTGGTTTCCGGACATCGCCGGCACCGGCGACGAGATGGCGGTGCTGCGTGACGTCTGGGCCAATTATCGCGACGAAAGCTTCATCAGCCAGTTCCTGAGCCCGGCGCTGATCCGGCAGCTTCGGCTGTTCCATCTGCATGACGATCCGGCCGAGCGCGCCGGCATCCTGGTCGACGCCATCCATGACGAGCGCGGCTATCGCCGCATCCGCCGCGAGCTGTCGAAGCAATATGACGTCGGCTACATCGATCCGAACATCGAGGTGGTCGACGTCGACCTCGCGGGCGACCGCCGCCTGATGCTGCGGCATACGGTGGTGAAGGGCGCGCAGCTCAGCGAGACCGACACCAAGCGCGTGCTGCAGCATCTCGCCGATCTCTGGAGCTATGATGTGTCGCTGGTCGAGGTCGACGCCGCCACCGACAAGGTGTTGAAGGAGTACGTGCTCAATCCCCGGATACAACCGGCGGCCGCGTAGCGCGGCCGCCTTGCCCTGAGCGACGTCAGATTTCCGCGAAGATCTCCAGCAGGTTGCCGTCGGGATCCCTGAAGAACAGCGTCCGATGGCCGAAGGGCAGGTCCTCGGCGGCTCCATGAGCGCGACGCCCTTCGCGGTCAACTCGGCCGCGCAGCGGTCGACGTCGTCGCGTCCGACCTTGAAGGCGAGCTGAAGCGCCGCGCTTCCCGGCGGGGTCGGCTGGTCCGATCTCAGCCGCTGCGGCCGAGCGAGCGCGAGCGTGTTGGAGCCGACCTGGAATTCGATCCACCCCTGCGACAGTTCCCGGAGCAGCGGGAAGCCCAGGACCTCCTGGTAGAACTGCCGCATGACGTCCCAGTCGCGGGCGAGGATCACCGTGTAGTCGATGGCGCGAATGGCGCGAAATGCCGACGCCGTCTCTACATCATTGGTCATGATCTCTCCCTCCCGGCCGGCCCCAGCGAGCTTTTCCATCCCGCGTCGAGTGGCGCAAGGCTGACGAGCCCGCTATGGTGCCCGCCATGGGCCGGGTGGTTGCAGCCGGCCGTTGCGGACGATGATCAAGGCTCGGGCATAAGGCGCGTGGTTGGAGCAAAGGAGACGGCGGCAACGGATCGGCGGGACCGGTTCATTCCGATACGCAAGTCCGACGTCCTGGACGCCGTCATTTCGCATGGCGGCCTGGATGACGCCCAGGCGGCCGACCTGCGCCATTTGGCGCACATGCTCGGCGCTATCCTGCACCACGAATATTTCGACGAGCTCGATCGGCTGCGCGACGTCTATTTTGACTTCGATCCCGAGGTCCCCGCCGGCCGCCATCGCTCCGCCCAGGAGCTCGACACCGCCTATTGCAACCTCACCGACGAATTCGTCCGGGTGCTGGGCGAGGCCAATTTCATCGAGATCAGCCGTGATGAGATCGAGCGCGCCTTCGCCGAGCACGCGCTTGTCAGGGTCAAGCTGAGGGCGCCGGTCTCCGACTTTCGCGCCGTCCGCATGTTCCGGCGGGGCACGCATCAAGAGACCATCGAGGTGCCCATGCTCTATGGCCTGCGGCGGCGCAAGCAGGACATCGAGGTCTATGACGACATCATCCTGATGGTCGCGACCAGGCCCGACGAGCCCACCAAGAAGAAGCGCAAGACCGCCGCCTGGCGCGGCCGCAACAAGATCCGCGGCGGGGCGGTGCTGTTCAAATATTTCCGCCACATCGCGCGCTTCGATCTCGAAGCGCTGCTGCCGAACGTCCGCGTCGTCATGGGTCTGCGCGAGCAGCTCACGCTCGGGGTGCCGGCGCTGGTCGGCGGCGTGCCGATCCTGCTCAAGCTGGCCTCGACGCTCACGGTGCTGTTCATCGTCGCCGGCTTCTATCTCGGTCTCAGCGGCACCGTGCACGACAACGACACCGAGCAGGCGCTGGCGGCGCTGTCCGGCCTGTTCGCGCTCGGCGCCTTCATCCTGCGGCAATGGGGCAATTTCCACCGCCAGTCGCTGATCCATCAGAAGCAGGTCACCGACAACATCTACTTCCGCAACGTCAACAACAATTCCGGCATCTTCAATTACCTGATCGGCGAGGCCGAGGACCAGGACTGGAAGGAGGCCGTGCTGGCCTATGGCGGCCTGCTGCTGGCGTCGGTGCCGCTGAGCCGGGCGGCACTGGGGAGCCATGTCGAGGAATTATTGCAGCAGATGTTCGGACTGGGGCGGGCGTTCAATATCGATGAGGCGTTGATCAGGCTGCGCGAGTTCGGGCTCGTGAGCGGTGATGACGAGTCGCTGTCGGCGCTGCCGCTGCCGGAAGCGATCGCGCAGCTCGACCGCGTGTGGGCGAATGCGCTGCGGGCGTAGTCTCGCTCATCATGCGCAGCCTGCTGGTGAAGAACTTCGGCGGCTTGCTTCTCTTGCCCCAGCAAATGCTCTCCACCCTCACCCTGAGGAGCCCGCCGCAGGCGGGCGTCTCGAAGGGCAAGGCCACGGCTCGGGCCTCGCGGTTCGAGACGCGTCGCAAGGGCGACGCTCCTCACCGTGAGGGGGCGCACCGAGGACGGCGCTGCACTTGCCCTCCGAGGATTGTGTTCACGCGGGGTGAGCAGCCAAGCGTGATGTGTCCAAGCAGGGCTCTCCTCTGCTAACGCAGGCTCGCATTGATCTTGTCGAGCACGCTCTGCCCCGGGCACAGATCCGCCGCCTCCAGCCGGTTCAACGGCCGCTCCACCGTGTTGAGATGGCTGTGCAGGTCATCCGCCTCGGGATCGACATACAGCAGCCCGGTCACGATCTGCCCTTGCGCCGCATGCTTCTGCAGGAAGGTCATGGCGCCCAGGCGGTCGTGCGGATCGTAGTCGGCGTCGAGCTTGCGCAGCGCCAGGCGCGAGCCGTCATGCTGCTCGACGATCTGCACCGTGCCGGGATCCTGGTCGATCTCGATCGGGTCGCGGCCGGTCAGCACGTCGAGCCGGTTGACGGCGTCATTGTGCTCGCGGACATAGTCAAAACTCTTGGTGGAGCCGGCGTGATTGTTGAAGGCGATGCACGGGCTGATCACGTCGATGAAGGCGGCGCCCTTGTGCCGGATCGCGCCTTCGATGATCGGCACCAGCTGCTTCTTGTCGCCGGAGAACGAGCGCGCGACGTAGGTCGCGCCCAGTTGCAGCGCGATGCCGACGAGGTCGATCGGGTTGTCCGTGTTGGTGACGCCCTTCTTCGACTTCGAGCCGCGGTCGGCGGTCGCTGAGAACTGGCCCTTGGTCAGGCCATAGACGCCGTTGTTCTCAACGATATAGGTCATGTTCACGCCGCGCCGGATCGCATGCGCGAACTGGCCGAAGCCGATCGAGGCGGAATCGCCGTCGCCGGAGACGCCGAGATAGATCAGCTCGCGGTTGGCGAGGTTGGCGCCGGTCAGCACCGAGGGCATGCGGCCGTGCACGGTGTTGAAGCCGTGCGAATTGCCGAGAAAATAGTCTGGCGTCTTCGACGAGCAGCCGATGCCGGAGATCTTGGCCACCCGATGCGGCTCGATCGACAGCTCGAAGCAGGCCTCGATGATCGACGCCGTGATCGAGTCGTGGCCGCAGCCGGCGCACAAGGTCGAGATCTTGCCTTCGTAGTCGCGATGGCTATAGCCGAGCTCGTTCTTCTTGATGCCCGGATGCTGGAATTTCGGCTTCGCGATGTAGGTCATGAGAGCACCGTGTCGCTCACGGCCGTCATGGCCGGGCTTGTCCCGGCCATCCACGTCGAGCCGGGAAGGAGATGGATGCCCGGGTCAAGCCCGGGCATGACGCGAGGAGAATGCGGGTAAACCATCACGACACCGCCTTGCGCAGCGGCGTGACCTTGATCTGGTCCTGATGGGTGCCGATGGAGTCCGCGATGAAGCGGGCGGTGATCGGGGTGCCGTCATAGTGCAGGATCGGCACCAGACGGACCGGGTCGATGCCGTTTTCGGTGACAATCAGCTGCCGCAACTGCGCGTCGCGATTCTGCTCGACCACGTAGACGAAGTCGTGCTCGGCAATGAAGCTCGCCACGCTCGAATGGAACGGGAAGGCGCGGATGCGCAGCCGATCGAGCTGGTGCCCGCGCGCCTCCAGGAGTTCGGTCGCCTCGTCCATCGCCGGCGCCGTCGAGCCGAAATAGATCACGCCATACTTGGACGGCTTGGCCGCATTGGCCTGCAAGGGCCGCGGCACCATGTCCTGGGCCGTCTGGAACTTGCGCAGCAGGCGCTGCACGTTGTCGGCGTAGACGGCGCCTTCCTCCGAATAGCGCGCGTAGCGATCGCGCGAGGTGCCGCGGGTGAAATAGGAGCCCTTGGTCGGATGCGTGCCCGGAAGGGTGCGGAACGGGATGCCGTCGCCGTCGACGTCGAGGTAGCGGCCGAAGTCGCGGCCTTCCTCGAGCATCTCGGCGGTCATCACCTTGCCGCGGTCATACTGCCTGGCGTCGTCCCATTTCAGCGGCCGGCACAGCCGCTGATTCATGCCGATGTCGAGGTCGAGCATCAGGAAGACGGTCGTCTGCAGCCGCTCGGCGAGATCGAACGCGGCCGCGGCGAACTCGAACGCCTCGGCCGGATCCTCGGGAAACAGCATGACGTGCTTGGTGTCGCCGTGCGAGGCATAGCCGCAGGCAATGAGATCGCACTGCTGCGTGCGGGTCGGCATGCCCGTCGAGGGACCGGCGCGCTGCACGTTCATGATCACGGCCGGAATCTCGGCGAAGTAGGACAGGCCGATGAACTCGGTCATCAGCGACACGCCGGGGCCGGACGTGGTGGTGAAGGCGCGCGCGCCGTTCCAGGACGCGCCGACCACCATGCCGATCGAGGCCAGCTCGTCCTCGGCCTGCACGATGGCGTACTTGGCCTGGCCCGTTTCGGGATCATGCCGCAGCTTCTTGCAGTGATTGGTGAAGGCCTCGGCCACCGACGACGACGGCGTGATCGGGTACCACGCGCACACCGTTGCGCCGCCATAGACGGCGCCGAGCGCGGCGGCATTGTTGCCTTCGAGGAAGATGCGGTCGCCGACCTTGTCGGCCTTTTTGATGCGCAGTCCGATCGGGCATTTCAAATTCTGCAGCGCCCAGTCGCGGCCGAGATGCAGCGCGTGGACGTTGGAGGACAGGAGCTTCTCCTTGCCCTTGTACTGCTCGCCGATCAATTGCTCGATCAGCTTCGGATCCATCTCGAGCAGCGCCGAGAGGGCACCGAGATAGATGATGTTCTTGAACAGCTGGCGCTGGCGCGGATCCGAATAGGTCGAGTTGGTGATCGCTGTCAGCGGCACGCCGATCACATTGACGTCGTCGCGGAACTTGGTCGACGGCATCGGCTTGGTCGAATCGTAGAACAGGTAGCCGCCCGGCACGATCCCGGCGACGTCCTTGTCCCAGGTCTGCGGGTTCATCGCCACCATCAAATCGGTGCCGCCGCCGCGGGCGCCGAGATGGCCTGCCTCGGTGACGCGCACCTCGTACCAGGTCGGCAGGCCCTGGATGTTGGACGGGAAGATGTTGCGCGGCGACACCGGCACGCCGTGACGGAGCACGGCGCGCGCGAACAGCTCGTTGGCGCTGGCCGAACCGGAGCCGTTGACGTTGGCGAAGCGGACGACGAAGTCGTTTACGCTGCTGAGCGGCGCTTGCTGGGACATGCGTTACCTGCGTGAGTCGTCTCGATGAAATATTTCTGCATGTCCCACGCACCGGTGGGGCAGCGTTCGGCGCACAGGCCGCAATGGAGGCAGACATCCTCGTCCTTCACCATCACGCGCCCGGTCTTGAGATCCGATGACACGTAAAGATCCTGGTCGGGATGCAGCGACGGCGCCCTTAAGCGCGCGCGCAGATCGGCCTCCTCGCCATTCTCGGTGAAGGTGATGCAGTCCATCGGGCAGATGTCCGCGCAGGCGTCGCATTCGATGCACAGCGTGTTGGAAAACACCGTCTGCACGTCGCAGTTCAGGCAGCGATGCGCCTCGCCGAGCGCGAGCTTGACGTCGTAGCCGAGCTCGACCTCGGCGCGGATGTCCTTCAGCGCGACGACCTTGTCGCGATGCGGCACCTTGAAGCGCTTCTCCGGCGAGACGTCGTTGTCATAGCTCCATTCGTGGATGCCCATCTTCTGCGACGAGACATGCACCTCCGGCAGCGGCCGCTCGGTGATGTCCTCGCCGGAGAGTAACCGATGGATCGACAGCGCCGCCTCATGGCCCTGCGCGACCGCCCAGATGATGTTCTTCGGACCAAACGCCGCATCACCGCCGAAGAACACCTTGGGATTGGTCGAGACGAAGGTGGCCGGATCGACCACCGGCATATGCCATTTGTCGAACTCGATGCCGCAATCGGCCTCGATCCAGGGGAAGGCATTCTCCTGGCCGACGGCAACCAGCACGTCGTCGCATTCGAACGTCTGATCCGGTTCGCCCGACGGCACCAGCGAGCGCCGGCCCTTGTCGTCATACTCGGCCTTCACCTTCTGGAAGGTGACGCCGGTCAGCTTGCCATTGTCGTGCGTGAAGGCCACCGGAACGAGGTAGTTGAGGATCGGAATGTCCTCGTGCAGCGCGTCTTCCTTCTCCCAAGGTGACGCCTTCATCTCCTCGAAGCCGGAGCGGACGATGACCTTGACGTCCTCGCCGCCGAGCCGGCGCGCGGTGCGGCAGCAGTCCATCGCGGTGTTGCCGCCGCCGAGCACGATCACGCGCTTGCCGATCTTGTCGGTATGGCCGAACGACACGCTCGACAGCCAATCGATGCCGAGATGGATGTTCCCTGCGGCTTCCTTGCGGCCGGGAATGTTCAACTCGCGGCCGCGCGGCGCGCCGGAGCCGATGAACACGGTGTCGTAGTTGTCGGCGAGCAGCGTCTTGAGGCTGTCGATGCGATGGCCGGCTTTGTAGTCGACGCCGAGGCTGAGCACATAGCCCGTCTCTTCGTCGATCACGCTGTCCGGCAGACGAAACTTGGGAATCTGCGAGCGCATCATGCCGCCGGGCTTGGGATCGGCGTCGAACACGGTGCAGTGATAGCCGAGCGGCGCGAGATCACGCGCCACCGTCAGCGACGCCGGACCGCCGCCCACCAGCGCGATGCGCCGGCCGTTTTTCGGGGCAGGGCGCGGCATCCGCTGCTGCACGTCGTCCTTGAAGTCGGCGGCGACGCGCTTCAGGCGGCAGATCGCGACCGGGCTCTCCTCGACGCGACCGCGTCGGCAGGCGGGTTCGCAGGGGCGATCGCAGGTCCGTCCGAGGATGCCGGGAAAGACGTTCGACTTCCAATTGATCATGTAGGCGTCGCTATAGCGACCCTCGGCGATCAGGCGGATGTATTCGGGGACCGGCGTGTGTGCGGGACAAGCCCATTGGCAATCGACCACTTTGTGAAAGTAGTCGGGCGCCGAGATATCAGTCGCTCTCATTCCTACCCTGTCCGCGCGCCGAACCAGTCTCGCGCGGCCTTCCTGACGTGAGGACGACTGATTGTTCAGGATCAGCAGAGGATCGGTTGAGGTCCGAAGCAGGCCCTGGTCATCGCCCTTCTGTTTTTTGAATGGCTCAATTGAATAGTCTTATCAGACTAGAGCCATTCCAAGGCGCACACAAAGGCAAATTTGCAATGCTGCTCCCCATGCACAGTGGTGCGTCGCCGCATTGCAGGCGCGAAGCCGCCACGTGTGCGGTGCGGGATGATGCGGCGGCATTCAACTGTTCACGTTGTTGTCGACGCGAGAGGTCGTTCCGGGTCGAGATTTCGCCGTATCCACGGCTGTCATGCTCCGCGGAGGCGGAGCATCCAGTACTCCGCGGCAGAAGATATTAAGCCGAGGTGTCACGGCGTACTGGATCGTCCGCCTTCGCGGACGATGACAGCTGGAGTTACCTGATCAATGTGCCAAGGACTCCGGTATCGCTCCTCCAATGACGCGTCATGGCCGGGCGTGACCCGGGCATCCACGTCCCTCCGAGCATGCCGTGCGACGTGGATGGCTGGGTCAAGCCCGGCCATGACGTGTGGAGAGACAGGGGCCCAAACTTAGTTCGCCGCAATATCAGCGCGGCTGAGATCCCACATCAGGCGATAGATGCCGGCGGAAATCTGCGTCGCCAACGGTCCATCGACAGCCGCGAAGCGCGTCGTCATCAGCGTCGCGATGGCGTGGCTGTCGGTGCCGTCGATCAGGATGAACCAGTCGGCGTCGCGTGAGCTTGCAGGGACACCAGGGGCGGGGCCGGACAGATCCGCATCGCCTTCCAGCAGATGCATCGAGATCACGCCCTTCAGCTCGCGCGGATCGAGCTCGATCTGCAGCGCGTCGCGCAGCGCGCCATCCTGTCCCGGCTTCGGTCGCAGCCGGATGATGCCGAGCACCGCGCCGCGGCCGGCGCCCTTCGAGATCGTGATGCGCGCAACGCTGCGGATCATGTTCTTGAAGCGCGCCATGACAGCCTTGGACCATTCCGTCGGCGCCTCGAGCCGCGCGCGATAGGGCGCGCTGTCGAGCACATCGATGGTCTCGGTCGAGTACAGGCAGAGATATTTGGGACTGCCCTGCTCGGCGACATAGCGTCGCGCCTCGATGAAGCCGGGGATCGCGACGCGCTCCTCGAGATGCTCGCTGTCATACCAGCGGTTGAAGTCGGCCTCGTGAGCGGCGTCGATGTTCATCGACGTCAACAGCATGCCTTTGCCGGCGATGGGCATCTCGAGGCTCCCTGAGCGTGTGGCTGATCCTCATCCTGAGGAGGCCGCCAAAGGCGACCGTCTCGAAGGATGAGGCCCGAAATGTCACGGGCCTCATGCTTCGAGACGGCGCTGACGCGCCTCCTCAGCATGAGGGGAATGAGTGATGTGTTTAAGGCGCGATCGCGCGCGTCGCCAGATCGCAGATGGCTTTCATGACCGCATCGCGGATGCCGGGGTCATAAAGATTGTGACCTGCGGCTTCGACGACACGGATTTCGGCGTCGCGCCAGACCTCGGCGAGCCGCGCGGAGGTTGAGGGCGGACAGAGCAGGTCATAGCGCCCCTGCACGATGATTCCGGGAATGCCGGCGAGTTTTGTCGCATCGCGCAGCAACTGGTCCGGCGCCATGAAGCTGTCGTGAGAAAAATAGTGCGCCTCCATGAACGGCGTCGCGGGGAGCGCGCTGCCGGAGCGGATGGCGAGGCGGTCGAGATGGCTGCGCGCCGGCTTGATTTCCGAGAGCGCCCGCTCGGTGTCGTGCCAGGCGCGCGCCGCCGGGCCGTGGATGGCCGGATCGGGATCGAGGATGCGGCGGAAATAGGCTTCGCAGGGATTGGCGCGCTCGGTCTCCGGCAGCATCTCCAGGAAATCGCGGTGGAGCGTGGGATGGAAGCGAGCCAAGGTCTCGCCGAACGCCATCTCAACCTCGGCGCGGGTGCCGAGAAAGGTCGCGCGCAGCACCAAGCCCGTGACGCGGTCCGGATGGGCCTGCGCATAGGCCAGCGCCAATGTCGCGCCCCACGAGCCGCCCGCGACGATCCACTTGTCGAAGCCGAACTTGGCGCGGATCGCCTCCATGTCGGCGATCAGGTCGGGCAGGGTGTTGTTGTCGCGGCTGCGCGCGGGGCGCGAGCGGCCGGCGCCGCGCTGGTCGAACAGCACCGCATGGAAGCGCTCGGGGTCGAACAGGCGGCGGTGGTCCGGCTGGCAGCCGGACCCGGGACCGCCGTGGAGATACACCGCGGGAATGCCGCCTGCGCGGCCACTGCTTTCGACATAGATCTGGTGGCCGCCGGAGACGTCGAGCCATTCCGAGGTCAGCGGCGCAAACGGATCGCTGCGGCGCGCGGCGGCGCGGCCGGCTTCGGCGTCAGGCATCGTTGCTCTCGGGCGTGCCGCCGGCGAAGTTGCGATACAGGAAGCGGTCCTGGCCGGAGGCCGCATCGCGCTCGGCCTGCTTGAAGATGCTCTCGTGCAGCGGCGACAGGGTGCAGGCCGGATCGGTATTGCCAGCGTCGCCGGTCAGCGCGAACGCCTGGCAGCGGCAGCCGCCGAAATCGATCTCGCGGAACTCGCAGGACTTGCACGGCTCCTTCATCCAGCCGGTGCCGCGATAGCGGTTGAAGGCCTCGGAGTTCTGCCAGATCCAGGCGATCGAGTTGTTCGAGCGCACCGACATGAAGTCGAGCCCGGTGATGCTCTCGGCGGCATGGCAGGGCAGCACCTTGCCCGAGGGCGAGATGTTGAAGAACTGGCGGCCCCAGCCGCCCATGCACTTCTTCGGCCGCAGCGCGTAATAGTCCGGCACGACATAGTCGATCGTCAGCGTGCCCTTCAGCCGCTCGCGCGCCTCCTCGACCAGGCGGTCGGTTTCCTCGAGCTGCTGATAGGTCGGCATCAGGCTCGCGCGGTTCTTCAGCGCCCAGCCATAGTACTGAACGTTCGCGACCTCGAGCCGGTCGGCGTCGAGATCGACCGCCATCTGGATGATGTCCGGAAGCTGATGCAGGTTCTGCCGGTGCATGACGGCATTGACCGTCAGCGGAAGATCGAGCTCACGGGTCCAGCGCGCGACTTCGAGTTTCTTGGCGTGCCCGCCCTTGTAGCCGCCGACGCGGTCGGCCACGACGGGCTCGTTGCCCTGGAAGCTGATCTGAACGTGGCACAGCCCGGCATCGGCCAGCTCCTTCAGCCGCTCGCGCGTCAGCAGCACCGCCGAGGTGATGAGGTTGGTGTAGAGCCCGACATCATTGGCGTGCTGCACCAGCTCGACGATGTCCTTGCGCGCGGTCGGCTCGCCGCCGGAGAAATGCACTTGCAGCACGCCGATCTCGGCGAGTTCGGACAGCACCTTCTTCCACTCGGCGGTCGTCAGCTCCTGCCCGGCGCGGTCGAGCTCCAGCGGGTTCGAGCAATACGGGCATTGCAGCGGACAGCGATGGGTCAGCTCGAGCAGCACGGCCAGCGGAATGCCGTAGGTCTCGGCGACGGAGCCGCGGCGTTCCAGCACGGCGAGGCCGTCATGGCTGTCGACCGGCGGTGATGTCCCGGTGAGATCGGTCATGACGTCGTCTCCCGAACCTCGGTGAGGAATCCCTTGTCGGCGAGATCCTGCAGCATCGCCACGACGTCGGTCGCGATGACGTCGCGCGGCGCGGCGTACTTAGCCGCGAGTTCGTCGATGATGTTAGCGACGCTGCGCGCGCCGTCGCACAGCTTGAGCACCTCGACCGCAATCTCATCCGGCGCTAGCACCCGCTCGGGGGCGAGGATCACCCAGACCTGCCGCGTCTCGTCATACTTCAGCTTGGTGTGCCGCGGCAGCACCACGCGGCTGGTTTCGTTGACCTGGATGTGACGCGGGGCCATGGCGGGTCTCTACACGATAGCAGGTGCGTTTGATCCGATGCTGCGGCATCGGAAGTGCCCACCCTCCCCTGGAGGGGGAGGGTCGTTGCGCATCGCGCGCGATGCGCAACGGGGTGGGGTGATTTCTCCACGCGCACCGCGGCTGGCGGCTTCACCCCACCCCGCCTCGCGCTTCGCGCGAGCCGACCCTCCCCCTCCAGGGGAGGGTGGCACCGGTGCTGTTGAGAGAGCCGCGGCAACCACGCTCACCCCTCCTTCGGCACGAACGCGCCGGGCGGGATGTGGCCCTCGACATACGCGTGATACAGCGCGTCGAGCTGCACCCACAGCACGTTGGTCTTGAAGATCAGCGCATTGCACACCGCGGCGCGCTGCTCCGGCGTCGTGGCGTGCTCCTTGACGTAATGCAGGGCGAAGTTGGCGTCGCGCGGCGCCTGGGTGAGGCGGCGCTTGAAGTAGCTCATGGTGTCGTTGTTGACGAAATTGTAGTGCTCCAGCATGCCCGAGATGCGTTCCTCGTGAATGCTCGGGGCGAACAGCTCGGTCAGCGACGAGGCGATTGCCTCCAGCGGCGAGCGGTCGCGGCAGAAATGCACATAGGCCTCCACCGCGAAGCGCGTCGCCGGCAGGATGCCCTCGGTGGATTCCACATAGGAAGTATCGAGGCCGAGGCCCTCGGTCAGCTTCAGCCAGCGCTCGATGCCGCCTTCGCTGCCGACGTCGCCATCATGATCCTCGATGCGGTGCCGCCATTCCAGCCGCGTGGCGCGGTCGCGGAAGCGGGTCATCACCATCGCGTCCTTCAGCGGGATGGTCGACTGGTAGTAGTAGCGGTTCAGCGCCCAGGCCTGCACCTGGCCTTTGTTCAGCTTGCCGCCGTGCAGCAGCTTATGGAACGGATGATGATTGTGATAGCGCGTCGCCCCAATGTGGCGCAGCGCCGCTTCCAGCTCGCTCGCATTGTTCAGCGTCACGCCGCTGCCGATCGACAGCGCCGTCATTCCGCTCAGATTGACCTCACTCACAGTACGATCTCCATCCCTTCAGCGGGGATTTCCCATCCCTCGCGTTCCAACGTTTGCCGCTCGGGTGAGGCGTGCAGCCACGCCGGATTGGAGTTGTTGATGTGCAGGAAGATCTTCCTGCCGATCCCGAGGTCCGCCAGCTGCTTGATCGCGCCGCTCTCTCCGGACATCGCGATATGCCCCATGCTCTGCCCGGTCTTGTTGCCGAGTCCGGCCTGGATCATCTCGTCGTCGCGCCACACCGTGCCGTCGAACAGCACCAGCGGCGCGCCTTTCAATCTCGTTTTCAAGTCAAAGTCGACGTCGGCACAGGCGGCGATGACGTAGGCATATTGTCCGCTGTCGACGTCCTCGATCCTCAGGCCGAGCGTGTCGCCCGTCGAGGAGCTGCCGCCGGGATGCTGCTTGTCGCGCAGATACCAGGCGCTGGTGCCGGATACCGCGAAGGCGGTGATCTCCAGTCCCGACGGCGCGCCATCCTGCAGCAAGGGGCGGAATGGAACGTCGATCACGATCGGCACGCGCTTGACGTTCTCCTCCTTCAGCACGTCGAAGATGTTGTTGGAGCGGAGGATCGCAAGCACCTTGGGGTGCGCATGGATCGAAAAAGGCGAGCTCTCGCGCATCGACAGCAGCCCCGTGACCGCATCGATCTCGCCATTGGTCAGGATCACGCCGGCGATCGGGCTGTGGCGCAGCGCGCCCGGCTTCGGATGCAGCTGCGGCGTGTTGGTCACCTGCTGGCGCAAATCGGGCGAGGCGTTGATCAGGAACCAGTTGGCGCCGTCGGCGCTGACCGCGACCGAGGCCTGGCTATTGCGGATCTCGGGATGGCCGGTGCGCGCGGCGCGGCACACGGCGCAGCCGCAATTCCATTGCGGGACTCCGCCGCCCGCGGCGGCGCCCAGGACGACGAGGCGAAGCATGAGCCGTCTCCTGGAATTCAGCTGTGGTGACGCACGCGATTACCAGCGGCAGCACGACCGGCCGTCAGGACGACTGGCAGGTCGAGGAAGGTGACGAGGGTGGGACATCGGATCTGCGCAAGCGTCCTGCGCATGGGCCGGCACACACGCGATCGCTGATCCCCACCCTCAAGCGTCGACGTCCTGATCGGCGAGACCGGGACGTCACACCCGCGAATTATTTGCGAGCGGCGCAGGCATACATGTTGATTTCCATGCCGACCGGCACTTCAACGATCTTCGGTGCTTTCCAGGCCATTGTCCTCTCCTTCAAGACGGGACGGTTATCGTCCTCAGCATTAAACTACCGTGCTACGAAAAGTTCGCCAGTGGAATCTTTTTGTTTGAGCCTCTCAGGCCTGCTTATTGCAGTGCAAAGTCGCAAGCGCGAATTGCTGTCGTTTTCGCCGGATTGAGCCGCGAAAACAACGAATTCGTGATCGATGGCTTCGCAACGCCGTCCTGTTCCGCCATTAGCCTTGGGTGGAATGGGCTGGATAAAGCAGTTGTGAGACGTTCGAGACTTCAAAATCCCAGCGTGTGACCCCATTGGAAGCTGACGATGCCTAGATATTTCTTCAACACACGGATCGGCGAGGAACTGGTCTCCGACACCGACGGCGAAGTGCTGCGCAACCCCGATCGCGCCTGGGAAGTGGCGCGCGACATGATCAAGGAATTGCTGCGCACCGAAGGTGGCAACGCAGCGTTGATGACGGCGGTCATCGAGGTCACCGACGAGGATGGCGAGATCGTGCTGGAGTTTCCGTTCTCCGAGGCGATCTTCAGCATGCCCGCGCAATCGATGACGCGCCACTGAGCGCGCGTAGGCGCGGCGCGGTTGCTCGGTCGGCGTTGCCGCGGATCGAACGGGCGGGGCTGGGCCGCCGCGACGGTTGATGGCCCGTCGGGCTCAGACCGAATGCCGGGGACGCACGAGATCGCCGCGCGTGCTCGCGATCCCCATCTCGAAGCTGTCGGCGATGCGCCGCGCCCGGATGATGAAGAGCTCCGCGAGCTCCGGCGCGAACAGGTCCTTGGCCGTCGCCTCGAACAATCCCAGCCAGCGGTCGAAATGCGCGCCCTGCAGGTCCAGCAACAGATGCGGCCGCATCGGTGCGCCGCTGTAGCGGCCGGTCTTCAGGAACATCGACGACCAGAAATCGCTGATCTTGCCGATATGCTCGTCCCAATCCTCGACCGTGCGGTTGAAGATCGGGCCGATCAGTTCGTCCTCGCGCGCACGGCCGTAGAAGGTCTCGACCATGAGTCGGATCGCGGCGTCGTCGAGTTCCGGATGTTGGACCGCGAGGGGATGGCGGTCGGGCTGGGCGGCAGGCATGGTCATGGCGTTGGATATAGGCACTCGCAGCGCGGATGGAAACGCTGGAGCCATCCGGGCCTCATGGTTCGAGACGCCCGCCTCCGGCGGGCTCCTCACCATGAGGGGAGGCATCACAACGCGGAAGAATTCCTGCCGCACCCTCAGCCCCTCATCCTGAGGAGCCCGCCGGCGGCGGGCGTCTCGAAGGATGGCCGCAACAGCGGTGTTGCAGCCCGCCGCTCACGGCAGGCTGACGAATTCCACCCAGTTCGGCTTCTTGCCGACGGCGTAGGACTTCACCTTCTCCAGCGCGCCGCTCGTGGCATCGATCCGATACACCGTCATGCCGTTCGACACCTCGCCGACGGCGGCGAGAGTGTGCCCCGTGGGGTCGATGGCGAAGCCGCGCGGCTGGGTCTCGGTCGGCACGCTGCCGATCAGAGTCAGCTTCCCACTTGCCGGATCGACCTTGAAGCCGGCCAGCGTGTTCGAGCCGCGCTCCGAGGCGTACAGGAACTTGCCATCCGGTGTTGCATGAAGATCGGCCGCCCAGGGCTTGCCGGTGAAGCCCGGCGGCAGGGTGGTGATGCGCTGCTGCTCGCTCCACGTGCCGTTGTCCGCGTCATAGGCATAGACGGCGAGATCGGCGTTGAGCTCGTGCAGAAGGTAGATGAACTTGCCGTTCGGGTGGAAGATGAAGTGGCGAGGACCGGACTTCTCCGGCGTCTTCACCGTCAGCGCGTCCTTGGCCGTCAGCGTGCCCGTTGCCGCATCGAAGGCGAAGCCGAGCACCTGGTCGGAGCCGAGATTGGTCGCGAACACGAAGCGGTTGTCGGGCGAGGGAAGCACGGCGTGGGCGTTCAGCCCGGTCGGGATCACCTGGCTCGGTGCTCCGACCACGCCATTCGCCTGCAGCGGATTCACCGCCACCTTGTTGCCGCCATAGGAGGCGCTGAACAGCACCTTGCCGGTGCGGTCGAAGGCGATGTTGGCCATGCTGTCGGCCAGCGGTCCGTTGCCGATGTGGGTGAGCTGGCCCGTCTTGCCGTCGATCGCGAAGCTCTCCGCCTGGAAAGGCTGCGAGCGGACGCCGGCGACCAGCACGCGTCTGTCCGGGCTGATCGCGAGCGGGGTCGACGAGCCCGGCTTCTCGACGCCTGCGAACGCCGCCGTCTGCACCAGGGTCATCTCGCCGGTCGCGGCATCGAACTTGAACACGCTGATGTCGTTGCTGTCGGCATTGCCGACATAGGCGTAGGTCTCGGCAGAGACCGCGCGCGGCGCAAGCGTGGCCGCGGCGGCGAGGACGAATGTTGCGGCCATGATGGTGCCCGATCTGATCATGTGTTTCCCCCTTTGTGATGTTGTTGGTTGAGGTCTTAAAGTCGTTTGTCAGGCTTGACCAAGCCTGTTTCCGGATCGATCGATGCAGGACGGGTATTGATCGCGGGGCACCTTGCACCGCATTCCGCGCGCTCAGCTTGTTTCTCCGTCATGCCCGGGCTTGACCCGGGCATCCACGTCCATCCACGGGCGCCGAACGACGTGGATGGCCGGGACAAGCCCGGCCATGACCAGGAAGAGAGGGCGGGGAGCAACAACACCCATGCACTTTGTTGCATAGGCCTATCAGGAGGGCCGCGCCCAGACCGCTTTCTCCGTTCTGTCCGCCGCGCTAAGAACGCGGGACCATCACGGAGCCCCTCATGACCGATCTCTGGCGCCTGCCGGCTGCCGACCTTGCCGCCCTCATCAAGTCGAAACAGGTGTCCGCGCGTGATGCCGCGACATCGGCGCTGACGCGGCTCGATGCGGTGAACCCCGCGATCAACGCCGTGATCGACCACCGCCCCGAGGACGTGCTGCAGCAGGCCGACGCCATCGACGCCCGGCTGGCGCGCGGCGAGGATCCCGGGCCGCTCGCCGGCGTGCCGGTGACGATCAAGGTCAATGTCGATCAGACCGGCTACGCCACCACCAACGGCCTCAACCTGCAGAAGGACGCGATCGCGTCCGCGCACAATCCGGTGGTCAACAATTTCGTCAAGGCCGGCGCCGTGCTGCTCGGCCGCACCAATACGCCTGCGGTGTCCTATCGCTGGTTCACCAGCAACCTCATCCACGGCCACACCAAGAACCCGCGCGACCCCGGCATTACGCCGGGCGGCTCCTCCGGCGGCGCCGGCTCGGCGACCGCCGCCGGCATCGGCCATATCGGCCACGGCACCGACATCGCCGGCTCGGTGCGCTATCCCGCCTATGCCTGCGGCATCCACGGCCTGCGCCCGACGGTCGGCCGCATCCCCGCGTTCAACACCTGCCTGCCGGAGCGCCCGATCGGCCCGCAGATCAGCGCCGTCTCCGGCCCGCTCGCCCGCACGATCAACGACGTCAGGATCGCGCTGGCGGCGATGTCGGCGCGCGACGTCCGCGATGTCTGGTGGATGCCGGTGCCGCTCGAGGGACCGCCGCTGCCGAAGCGCGTCACGCTTTGCGTCAATCCCGACGGCCTCAACCCGGTGCCGGAAGTCGTCGCCGCGCTGCGCGATGCCGCGAGGCGCCTCGAAGCCGCCGGCTGGACCGTCGAGGAGATCGTGGACACGCCGCCGATGCAGGAGGCCGCGCTGCTGCAGACCCGGCTCTGGCTCGGCGACGGCTACGAGGCGCAACTCGCCGCCGCCGAGAAGGAAGGCGACCCCGGCGCGCTCGCCTGCCTGCGCGGCAACCGTGACAAGGTGCACCCGTTCGATCTGTCGGCGACGCTCGCACGGCGCGCCGCGCTGACCCGGCAATGGCTCCTGTTCATGGAGCAGCATCCGCTGCTGCTGCTGCCGGTCTCCGGCATGCTGCCGTTCGCCGACCAGCTCGACCGCAAGGACGAGGAATCCTTCAAGCAGGTCTGGCACGCCCAGCTGACGCAGATCGCGATTCCGTTCTTCGGCCTGCCGGGTCTCGTGGTCTCGACCGGCATGGTCGGCCGCGTTCCCGTCGGCGTGCAGCTCGTCGGCCAGCGCTTTCGCGAGGACATGTGCCTTGCCGCGGGCGAGGCGATCGAGGCCGGCGGCACGCCTCCGTCGCCGATCGATCCGGTGCTGGGCTGATGGCTGGCATCTACGATTTCACCGCGACCTCGCTGAAGGGCGAGGAAGTGCCGTTGAAGCGGTTCGAAGGCCAGGTGGTGCTGATCGTCAACACCGCCAGCGCCTGCGGTTTCACGCCGCAATACCGCGGCCTGGAAGCGCTGCACCGCGCCTACGCCGACAGGGGCTTTGCCGTGCTCGGTTTTCCCTGTAACCAGTTCGGCGCCCAGGAGCCCGGCACGGCCGAGGAGATCGGCGCGTTCTGTGCCGGCAAGTACGACGTCACCTTCCCGCTGTTTGCGAAGATCGACGTCAACGGCGCCGACGCGCACCCGCTGTACCGGTTCCTGAAGGGCGAGAAGACGGGCCTGTTGGGCTCGGCGATCAAATGGAATTTCACCAAATTCCTGGTCGATCGCACCGGCCACGTGGTGTCGCGCCATGCGCCGACCACCACGCCCGAGGCGTTGAAGAAAGAGATCGAGGCACTGCTGTGAGCGACAACGAGACCTTCACCTTCCCCGACCGCCTCTCGGTCGATCCGAAGAGCCCCTATTACAACGCGGAGATTCTGTCGCGCGACGTCGGCATCCGCTTCAAGGGCGCCGAGAAGACCAATGTCGAGGAATACTGCATCAGCGAAGGCTGGATCCGCGTCGCCGCCGGCACCGCCAAGGACCGCCACGGCAACCCGCTGACGATCAAGGTGCATGGCCCGGTGGAGCCGTATTTCAAGGATTGAGCGGCGGGGACGCTGCCCTGCTCATAGCCCTATCAGCCGGTCTCTGGCCTCTGCGATCAGGCAAATCGCCAACCCAGACCTCGTCATGCCCGGGCTTGACCCGGGCATCCACGTTTTTCGACGAGGCACGACGTGGATGGCCGGGACGAGCCCGGCCATGACGCTCGTGGCGCGGACGGCGCCCCCCTCACACTCCGCTGTCATCGTCCGCGCAGGCGGACGATCCAGTATCCCAGAGGCGGCAGTAATTGATCGAGAGGCCGCGGCGTACTGGATTCCCCGCCTGCGCGGGGAATGACACTGAGGGGGACGTGCGGGCGTCGGGCCTACGGACAGGAACCGATGCGCGGGAGCGGGGACTGAGCCTTGACCTCAAAAATATTTGAGCGTCGCTCAAAATATTTCTTGAACGTCGCTCACGTTCCGGTACACTCACCCCTATCCGCCACGCCGGCGTCGGCCCGGGACGCGCAACGCGAGCAGCGTTTGCGCGACCGGCCCCCTGTGCCCGTCTGCCGGCGGCCACCCGAGGTAACGACGATGTCCTACTCCGAAACCGACCTCCGCGCCGCGTCGAGTGCCGGGGCCATCAGCCCCGACGAGCTGCAGCGCCTGCTGGCCTATCTCCACCAGCGCGCCCCCTCCACCGACGCCCCCCGCGCCAAATTCGATGCTGCGCATCTGCTCTGGTACGCCGGCGCGCTGATCGTAATCGGCGCCATGGGCCTGTTCTCGACAGTGGCGTTCTCGCAAATGGGCGGCCGCGCCCTGACCGCCTGCGCGCTGGTCTACGCCTTAGCCTTCGGCTTCGCCGGCGACCACCTCTGGCGGCGCGACTTGCGCGTCCCCGGCGGCCTGCTGATCGCCATCGCCGTCTCGATGGCGCCGCTCGCCGTCTACGGCCTCCAGGCCGAGTTCGGCTGGTGGGGCAGGTTCGGCAAGCCCGGCACGGTCCATGACTTCTACGTCTGGATCAAGGGCAGCTGGCTGTTCATGGAAATCGCGACCGTCGTCGCCGGCTGCATCGCGCTGCGCTTCTACCGCGTGCCCTTCATCGTCGCGATCATCTCGGTGGCGTTGTGGTTCATGTCGATGGATCTGACGCCCTGGATCTTCAACGTCAGCCATTTCGACTGGGAGATGCGCCGCATCGTCTCGATCTGGTTCGGCTTCGGCATCCTCAGCGTCGCCTGGATCGTCGACTACACCAGCCGCAGCCGCGACTTCGGCTTCTGGCTGCATCTGTTCGGCCTGATGGCCTTCTGGGGCGGCATCAGCGCCACCGAAGGCGCCACCGAGCTCGGCAAGGCGATCTACTGCCTGATGAATGTCGGCCTGCTTGCCGTGGCCGTCATCATCGTCCGCCGCGCCTACGCCGTGTTCGGCGCCATCGGCATCACCATGTATCTCGGCCATCTCGCCGAAATCGTCTTCAAGGACTCGCTGCTCTTCCCCTTCGCGCTGTCGCTGATCGGCGTCGCGGTGGTGGCCGCGGGGCTGGCGTATCATAGGAAGCAGCGGGTGATCGCGGACTGGCTGGCGGCCAATCTGCCGGCGGCGGTGCTGCGGCTGCGGCCGCAGGGCGGAGCGGAGTAAAGAAGCGGCTGCGACAATTGGTGCGGTCGTCCTCGCGTGCGCCTCTTGAGGACGTTCGCATCCGCAGGCACTGCTGGAGTCCTCAGGGGGCGCGCGCCGCTGCGCGCCTCGAACCATCGGGCGTAAGCAATATGACTTCGGCGATCGAGGATCGGGGCACGCGTCGCTCAGCCCGTCCGAGAGCTCCGCCGCAATCTTGTCATTCGCTCGTAGGCATTGCATGCTCGCTTGAGAGCTGCATTCCCTCCGCGCGCAGGCTGGCCGCAACACGTGATCGAACATGGGGGCAACGCCGGGTCATGCTCTATCAGACGCTGACACTGATCCACATCATCAGCGCTACGGTTCTGTTCGGTGGCGGCGTCTTCGCCGGCGTGCTCGGGACCATTATCTATGGTTCTCACAAGACCAGATGGATCGCGGAATTCGGGCCTCCTATCGTCAAGGTCGAACTCTATATGACCGTCCTCGCGGCGCTCACTCAGGTGGTCACGGGATTTTGGATGGCCTCGATCGCGGACTACCCGCTTTCGAGCGGCTGGCTCGGTTGGGCCTTGATGCTGCTGTGCATCGCGGGCGTCTGCTGGATCTTCGGCGTGTGGCTGCAGCATCGCATGGTCGACCTTTCGAGCAAGGCTGTTGAGACGAACTCGGGATTGCCTGCCGAATATCACAAGCTGTTCAAGGTCTGGACCTTCCTGGGCCTGCCTTCAACGACGGCCATGATCGGCATCTTCTATCTGATGGTGTTCAAGCCGGGCTGATCGCTTTCGGCGGTGGTTCTCGCGATCGCTTGGATCACGCACAGATCGAGAGTGGTACCGTTAATTCAATCGGTGACAGGGCAATTCGGTGACCGCTGCGGCGGCAACGAATGACGCTCGTATCGCTTTGCGCATCGCAAAACCTGCGGCCTCATCCCTGGAGGTAAGATTTGTCGTATCCGTCTGTCGGGATCTGCCAGTCTGTATCGTCCTTCGAGCACAACTCCTGCACGTCTGCAGCGAGCCGTCAAATCGAACCAGGAGCAACGTTCATGCGGATCACCGTCGAAACCACCGTCGCAGCCCCGATCGATCAGGTCTGGCGCGCCTATACGACGCCGGCAGACATCGTGAAGTGGAACGCTGCGTCGGACGACTGGCATACGACCAAGGCCACGGTCGATCTGCGGGAGGGCGGAGATTTCTCGTCGCGGATGGAGGCCAAGGACGGCAGCATGGGTTTTGACTTCGCCGGGACCTACACGAAGATCGTCGAGCACAAGCTGATCGCTTACGTCTTCGGCGACCGGAAAGCGGACGTCCATTTCGAGACCGGTCCGAACGGCGTTCTCGTTCGCGTTGTCTTCGATCCTGAAACGACGCACCCGGTCGAGATGCAACAGCAAGGCTGGCAGGCCATTCTCGACAATTTCAAACGGCACGTGGAGGCGAAGGCGTCCTGAGTGTGCCGGGCGCACGGCGTCCCGATAGGGCGTCGTGAGCGGCCTGAATCTTCGCTCTTGACAAATTCCGAAAATCAGCAATACTGCCCGCATCCTGCCTCATCGCGGAGGGGCGTACGCGTCGTCACGAACGTCGGGGCAGGATGCGGTGGCCGCAGCGGCGACGGTGGACGACCGGCGTTCTTGCGGACGGAGAAGTCGTGTGGTCCTGGCCTCTCGACGCTGAGGTCAAGTCTGCGTTGTTGCTTGGCGGCACGCGCGGGCGATGGGGGCAAAAGAGCCCGATCCCCAGGGAGAGCACGAAGGACACCGTTCCAACCATCGCGCAGGGAAGGCCGGAATGCACCGGTCGTACCTGTGGTTCCTGCCCCGTGCATTTTCTCACGCACGGGGGCCATGGGTTGCGGCCAGCACCCGGTCTTCCCTGCGCCCTCTGTCTTTGATCGGAGGGACCTGCCGATGCAGCACTCGGGCGCGATGCGCCGCGAGGCTGCGGTCGCACGTCCTTCGAGCTGTTTGAGATGTGAAAGCGGTTTTCCCACAGCGTCGTCCCGGACAAGCCGTGACGCGCAAGGCGCGTCGCGGCGCCGATCCGGGACCCATACTCCGCGGCGGTCGTGGCGTGGCGCGGTCTAACGACGGGCCTGCCTCAAACGAGGTCCTGTGGTTATGGATCCCGGCCTTCGCCGGGATGACGGCGGTGGTTGCGGCGGGAGCACAGTACATCACCGGCGTCATTGCGAGCGAAGCGAAGCAATCCAGGGCTGCGCGCGAGACTCTGGATTGCTTCGTCGCTTCGCTCCTCGCAATGACGGAGTTTGGCGTGGGTAGCGCGCCCCAACAATGGCGCGAGGCGGATGCGAGACAGTGCTGCAGCCTGCCGCAGAACTACGACGACAACCGCATATCCAGCAGCCGCCGGCCTTCGCCGCGCAGCAGCTTCTTCACCGCGCTGGACGCCACCACCTCGCCCTCGTTCGCATACGCCTCGTGGTTCTTCTCGATGTCCTCGAGGCGGTAGAGATAGTTCACCATCACCGTCGCCGACTCGCGCTGGCCCTTGGCGGAGAGGTCGCCGAGCCAGTTGATGCGCTCGAGCCGGGCGCCGTTGCCGAGGTGAAAGCGGGCGACGGGGTCGATCAGCTTGCCCTTCGACGTGCGCGCCTTGAGGAAGTAGTGCGCGGCGAGCGGCTCGATCACGGTGCGCAGCTCCGCGGTGATCGAGGCGTCTTCGACCCAGCGCGGCTCGTTGAGCAGTTTGAGCACGTTGCGATCCTCTTCGGTCGCATCCTCGGTCGATTTCAGCCAGCCCATGAAGCCCGGCACCGGCGACAAGGTCACGAAGGTGTCGAGCTTCGGCAGCTCGCGGCGCAGCTCCTCGACCACCTGCTTGATCAGGAAGTTGCCGAACGAGATGCCGCCGAGGCCGCGCTGGGTGTTGGAGATCGAGTAGAACACCGCAGTGCGGGCGCGATCGGCGGGCACCGGCGCGCGATCCACCGCGAGGAGCGGCGCGATGGCGCCGGGGATGGTCTCGGTCAGCGCGATCTCGACGAAGATCAGCGGCGCGTCGGGCATCGCCGGATGGAAGAAGGCGTAGCAGCGGCGATCGACCGGATCGATGCGGCGGCGCAGATCGTCCCAGTCGTGGATCTCGTGCACCGCCTCGTAGCGGATGATCTGCTCGAGGATGTTCGCCGGCGTCGACCAGTCGATCTTGCGCAGCACCAGAAACCCCCTGTTGAACCACGAACTCAAGAGATGCACGATGTCGCGATCGAGCGCGGCGAGTTCCGGATTGGACTTCAGCAGATCCAGCAGATCGGTGCGCATCGCGACCAGCTCGGGCGTGCCGCCCGGCGCGCGGTTGAGGCGGCGGATCAGCTCCTGCCGCCGCGGCTCCGAGGCGAAATGCAGCGCGCTCGCGCCTTCGTCCGACGGCGCCGCGCGCCATGCCTCGATCGCCTTGGTAAGCCTGGCATTGTCAGGACCGAAATCGTGAACCAGGGAGGTGAAGAACGCCTTGCGGCCGTCGGCGTCGAGATCGTGATAGCCGTCGAGCACGTCGCGGGCCATCGCGGTGCCCGAAGCTTCGCCGGCACCGGACACCAGCGCCTCGCAGAGCTCGGCGAGGCTGGCGGCATCGTGCTTGTCGACCGCGGGCGTGCCGCCGCGCAGCAGTGTCCGGCCGCGCTCGGAAATGGTGGTGATCAGGTCAGTAAAAAAGGCGTTGGCCATCTGGTCTCAGTCGAATCCCGCAAAGCGTCAGGCTGTGATGTTACATGGATTTATGGCAAAGGTAGCGACATTCAAACATAACAAATCGTCAACGCCGCCGTCGCTGTCCGCATGCGCGGTAGCGCCGTCATTCCCTCGCGCCGGCGAATTCGGTCGGTGTGCGGCCGGTCACCTGCCGGAAGGCGTACGAGAACGCCGGTACGCTGGCGTAGCCGAGATCGGCCGCGAGCTGCTTGACCGAGAGATGACGGTCGGTCGACAGCCGCTCGATCGCCGCCGCGATGCGGGCGCGCTGGCACCATGCCTTGAAGCTCAGCCGCGTCTCCGCCGCGAACAGCCGCGACAGCGTGCGGGCCGAGCTGCCGACGGCGCTCGCGAGAGTCGCGAGATCCTGCTCGCTCGCGGGCGAGGCGAGCACGAGCAGCGCGGCGCGCCGCGCGCGCGGGTCCTGCGGCAGGGGAATGAAGGTCGAGGAATCCTCGGCGCGGCGGAGTTCGAGCAGGGCCAAGCGCACCAGCAGGGCGGTGCGCTCGGGCCCGCCGGTGGCGTCGAACAGCGCGAGGATCGCCTGATGCAGCAGCGGCGAGACCTGCACCACGAATTCGCGGTCGAGCCTGATACCGCGCGCCTCGCGTGCGAGCCAGTCGAGTTCGAAATACAGCGTGCGCATCTGGCTGTCGGCCAGCATGTCGATGGCATGCGCATGCCGCGCCGGCACCCACACCGCGCGGTCCGGCGGCACCAGCCAGCGGCCCTGCGGCGTCGTCACCTGCATGGTGCCGGCGGAGGCGTAGATCAGCTGCGACTCCCGGTGCATGTGCGGATCGAGCCGGGCGCCCTTGAGGTAGCTGCGCGCGATCAGATGCACGCCGGGCTCGGTCGTCACCCGGTCCGCGCCGAGCGGCTTCAATGGCGTGTCCACGATGGTCATTGGCGGCTTCTCGTTGGGGCGAGCCAGTATAACCGATTTGTCCGGGAATCGAGGAACCGCTCATGAACAGCCCCCGCCGCGTCATCGGCTTCGTCAACGCGGCCCATTTCATCGACCACTATGCGATGCTGATCTTCGCGGCCGCGGTCATCATCATGGGCCCCGCGCTCGGCATGGCCTATGCGGACCTGCTGCCCTATGCGACGCCGGGCTTCATCGCCTTCGGCGCCGGCGCGCTGGTGACCGGCTGGCTCGGCGACCGCTGGAGCCGGCGGCACATGATGCTGGTGTTCTATCTCGGCATCGGCCTGTCGATGATCTCTGTCGGTCTGGTGCAGACGCCGTGGCAGCTCGGCGCGGCGCTGTTCGCGATCGGCCTGTTTGCCTCGATCTATCATCCGGTGGGAACCGCGATGCTGGTGTCCTATGCCGACCGGCTCGGCCGCGACATGGGACTGAACGGCGTCTTCGGCAATCTCGGCGTCGCCTCCTCGGCGCTGGTGACGGGTGTGGTGGGGCAGTATCTCGGCTGGCGCTTCGCCTTCATCGTGCCAGGGGTGATCACGATCGGCATCGGCGTTGTCTTCGCGATGCTGGTCGCGCACGAGGACCGCCGCGGCTCGAAGCAGGCGGCGGCGCAGGCCCGCGTCGCGCGCGAGCAGATGTGGCGGGTGGTGCTGGCGCTGCTGCTGGTGGTGATCGCGATCTCCACCACATTCAACGCGATCACCGTGGCGCTGCCCAAGCTGTTCGCGGAGCGGCTGGCGGGGCTGACGCAAAGCCCGGCGCTGCTCGGCGTGATCGCGGCCGGTGTCTACGTGTTCGGCGCGATGACGCAGTACACGATCGGGCGCTTGCTCGATCGCCACACGCTGAAGGCGGTCGCGCTGCCGCTGTCGCTGGTGCTGGCACCGCTCTTGTATCTCGCCGCCGACGCCCGCGACTGGGCGCTGATCCTGGCCTCGATCGGCATCGTCATGGGCGCATTCGGCCAGGTCACGGTCAACGACGCCATGGTCGGCAAGTACACCGCGGAGGAGTGGCGCTCGCGAGCCTATGCCGTGCGCTATTTCGTCGGCTTCACCGCGGCCGGCGCCTCGGTCGGTCTGGTCGCCTGGCTGTACGAGCGTGGCGGCTTCGTCACCATGCTGCAGGCCTTCGCCGCGCTGGCCCTGGTCGCAATCATCGCCGCGCTGATCCTGCCTCCGGAGCTCCCAGTGGCGCGGCCGGCATTGCGGGAGGTGCCCGCCGAATGATGGTTCACTCCGCCGGCTGCGCGATCACCGGCTTGGCCTTGCGCGCCGCGCGCCAGTTCTCGAAGCGCTGCACCACGACGAAGAACGCCGGCACGAACAAGACGGCGAGGCAGGTCGAGGCCAGCATGCCGGAGAACACGGTGATGCCGATCGACTTGCGTGCGCTGGCGCCGGCCCCGGTCGCGAGCACCAGCGGCACGACGCCGAGGATGAAGGCGAACGAGGTCATCAGGATCGGCCGGAACCGCGACCGCGCCGCCTCGATCGCGGCTTCCATGAGCGGCTTGCCGTCGCGGCCGTGCAGTTCCAGCCCGACCTCGACGATCAGGATCGCGTTCTTCGCCGACAGCGCGATCAGGAGGATGAGGCCGATCTGGACATACAGATTGTTGTCGATCTTCAGCGCGGTCAGGACCGCCATCGGCCCGAGCAGCGACAGCGGCACGGCGAGGATGACCGAGACCGGGGCGTACCAGCTTTCATATTGGCCGGCGAGTACGAGATAGACCAGGAGGAGGGCGAGCGCGAAGGCGAGATAGATCTGATTGGAGACCACCTTCTCCTGATACGACATCGCGGTCCATTCATACCCCGCGCCCGGCGGCAGGGTCTTCGCCGCGATCTCCTCCATCAGCTTCAGCGACTGGCCGGAGGAGTAGCCCTGCGCGGGCAGGCCGACGATCGCGGCTGACGGATAGAGGTTGTAGAGGCTGATGAGCGACGGTCCGACTGACGGCTTGACCGTCGCGACCGTGCCGAGCGGGATCATGTCGCCCGACTGGTTGCGCACCATCAGGCTCTCGATCTGCCGCGACGTCAGCCGCGCGGTGGAATCGGCCTGGACATAGACCTGGAACACGCGGCCGAACTTGTTGAACTGGTTGACGTAGGAGGCACCGAGATAGGACGACAAGGCCGAGAACACCTGGTCGGTGGTGACGTGCAGGGTCTGGGTCTTGACCCGGTCGATCTCGACGTCGAACTGCGGCACCATGGCGCGGAACGGCGACTGCACGCGCTGCAGCGCGCTCTGGCTCTGGGCGCTGGCGACGATCGCCGAGGTCATCGCCTGCAGCTTGGCATAGTCGCTGTTGCCGTCGCGCAGCTCGACCTGCATCGCAAAGCCGGCGGCATTGCCGATGCCCTGGATGGGCGGCGGCGGCAGCACGAGGCTGCGGGCCTCGATGACTTCGGCGAGCTTGTCGTTGAGCCCATAGACGAGCGAGCGCAGATCCTCGCCCTTGCCGCGCGCCTCCCAATCCCTGAGGATGATGTAGGCGACCCCTGCATTGGCGAGGCTCGCGCTGTTGTCGAGCGCGGAGATGCCGGCGATGGTGATGACCTGGGCGACGCCGGGCGTGGCCTTTGCAATGGCGCCGACCTTGTCGAGCGCCTTCTGCGTCCGCTCCAGCGAGGCGCCGTCGGGCAGCTGGACGGCGGCGATCAGGTAGCCCTGGTCCTCGATCGGCAGAAAGCCCGTCGGCACGCGCGACAGCCCGTAGCCGCCGGCCGCGATCAGGACCAGCGCGACGACGACGGACGCGGTGCTGTGCCTGACGAGGCGCCCGATGAGATTTGTGTAGCGCCGCTCCAGCCGGGCATAGAGATCGTTGAAGACGCGGTAGAGGATGTTGCGCTGCTCCAGCGGCACCGGCGGCCGCAGCCACAGCGCGCATTGCGTCGGCTTCAAGGTCGCGGCGTTGATCGCCGAGAGCAGGGCGGTCGCCGCGATCACCAGCGCGAACTGCGCGTAGATGCGGCCCGTCAGGCCGGGCAGGAAGGCGGCCGGGAGGAACACCGCGATCAGCACCAGCGTGATGCCGACGATCGGTCCGAACAATTGGTCCATGGCGCGGATCGCCGCGTCGTGGCCGTTCATGCCGCGCTCGATGTTGTGCGCCGCGCCCTCGACCACGACGATGGCGTCGTCGACCACGATGCCGATCGCCAGCACGATCGCGAACAAGGTCGAGAGGTTGATCGTGAAGCCGAGCGCCGCCATCGCCGCGAAGGCGCCGATGATGGTCACCGGCACGGTCGTGGTCGGCACCAGCATCGCGCGCCAGTCCTGCAGGAAGATCAGGATGACGATCAGCACCAGCACGCCGGCCTCGATCAGGGTCTTGTAGACCTCATGGATCGAGGCATTGACGAACTTGGTGGTGTCGAACGGCGTGTCGTACTGGATTCCTTGCGGGAACGTCTTCGACAGCTGTGCCATCCTGGCCTCGACGGCCTTCTCCACCTCCAGCGCGTTGGCGCCGGGCGACTGAAACACGCCGATGCCGACGGCAGGCTGGCCGTTGAGCGAGAACATCTGGCCGTAGGTCTGTGCGCCCAGCTCGACCGAGCCGACGTCGCGCACGCGTGTGACGTCGCCATTGCTGCCGGTCTTGACGATGATGTCCTCGAACTCCCTGGTCTCATCGAGGCGGCCTGCGACGTTCAGCGTGTACTGGAACGCTTGGCCGGAGGGCGCGGGAGGCGCGCCGATCTGGCCGGCGGCGACCTGCTGGCTCTGCTGCTGGATCGCCTGGATCACGTCCTGCGGCACGAGGTTGCGCACCTGCAGCTTGCTCGGATCAAGCCAGATCCGCATCGAATACTGCCCCGCGCCGAACACGGTGACATTGCCGACGCCGGGCAGCCGCGCCAGCTCGTCCTTCAGGTTGATGGTCGCGTAGTTGCTTAGATAGAGGCTGTCGTACTTGGCCTCAGGCGAGGTCAGCGTGACGAACAAGAGGATCGACGTCGACCGCTTCTGCACCGTGACGCCCTGGTTCTGCACCGCCTGCGGCAATTGCGCGAGCGCACTGGAGACGCGGTTCTGGACCAGCACCTGCGCGAAGTTCAGATCGGTGCCGATCTTGAACGTGACCGTCAGCGAATAGCTGCCGTCCGCGCCGCTGTAGGACTGCATGTACAGCATGCCGTCGACGCCGTTGACCTGCTGCTCGATCGGCAGCGCGACGGTGTCGGCTACGGTCTTGGCGCTGGCGCCGGGGTAGCGCGTCGTGACCTGCACCGTCGGCGGCACCACCTCGGGATACTGCGCGATCGCGAGATTGAACAGCGCGACCGCGCCGATCAGCATCATCAGGATCGCGATGACGTTGGAGAGGACCGGGCGCTCGATGAAGAATTTGGAGATCACGGGCCGCTCCTATCTGGTCGCGGAGGCGGGCTGCTCGATGGCCTTCAACTGTGGATCGACCTTTTGCCCGGGAATGGCCCGCAGCAGGCCGGCGACGACGACGCGGTCGTTCGGCCTCAGGCCGTCGTCGATCACGCGCAGGCCGCCGTCGAGCGGGCCGACCTTGACCTTGCGCTGCTCGACGACGTCGTCGCCGTTCACGACGAGCACATAGCGCCCGCTCTGGTCGCTGCCGAGCGCGGTGTCCGGCACCAGCAGCGCGGCTTCCGTCCGATCGACCGGCACGCGGATGCGCACGAAATAGCCCGGCAGCAGCACGTGACCCGGATTCGACACGACGCCGCGCACCGCCAGCGTGCCCGTCGATGCGTTGATGGTGGGCGCGGCGTAGTCGAGCTTGCCCTGATGCGGATAGCCGTTCTCCGTCTGCAGGCCCAATTCGATCGGGAACTGCTTCAGATCGGAGGACGTCATGCCGCGGCGCCGCGCCTCGGCGCGGATGCGCAGCACGTCCTGCTCGTTGACGGTGAAGTTGACGTAGACCGGATCGAGCGAAACGATCGTCGCCAACTGGGTCGGCGACGCCACCCCGACGAGTTCGCCGACCGAGACCTGGTGCGCGCTGACGACGCCGTCGAATGGCGCGATGACTTTGGTGTAGCCGTAATTGACCTTGGCGATCTTGGTGTTGACCTGCGCCTGCTGCAGATTGGCCTGGGCGTTGTCGCGGGCCGATGTCGAATTGTCGAGCGCGACCTGCGAGGCGGCCTGGCGCGCGACGAGATCGGTCTGCCGCTTGTAGTCGGCCTCGGCCTGCTTGAACGAGGCCTGCGCACCGGCCTCGGCCGCCTGCGCCTGGTCGAGCTTGAGCTTGTAGGTCTCCGGCTCGATCGTGAACAGCGTCGTGCCCTCCTTGACGGTGTCGCCGTCCTTGTAGTCGATCGACTGCAGGAAGCCCTGGACGCGGGCGACGAGATCGACGCTCTTGACCGGCGCCGTGTTGCCGGTGGCCTCCAGATAGCGCGTCACGGTGCGCTGCACCGGTTGAGCCACCTCGACCTTTGGCGGAGGCGGCGGCTGGTAGCTGTTCTGCTCGCAGCCGGCGAGCAGCAGCGCCGCCGAACTGATGAGAAGTGCGACGGATCCGGCTCGCGGCACGGACGTCGTGGGCAGCTTCGGGGCTGCGGATGCCGTGGGAGTTTGTCGAGACGACGTGGGTCGATCCGGGCAGGTCGGCGCCATTCCGCTTTCCATATGCAATGACTGCGAACAATGTCGACGTCGAGAAACAACAAGAATGTTGGTCGCCTGAATAACAACAATCGTTCAGCGGAGGAACTGCAATGCGCAGTCGCAGCACGAAGAAATCTGCGCGCCATGCCGATCCACCCAATTTTTCCCACTTGCCAACTGCCGATCGGCGGCGCAGCGTTGCGTCATCATTTCTTCGGGCGCCGCTGGATGACGAGAGGTCGGCCGGCGGTGCCGAATTTGCGTGCGAACACATACTCACGAGCTCCAATCGAACGCCATGCACGCCGCCGCGCTGGCGACGACGGATTGACGCTCAAGACCATTGAGGATCGGCCCATGATCAATCGCTTCAGATGGATGCTCGCTCTCGGCATGGCGGCCGCGACCGGGTTTGTTGCAACGCAGGCGCTGGCGCAGACCGACGCCCAGCGCAATGCGATCAAATCGGCCTGCCGGTCGGACTACATGTCGAAATGCGCCAGCGTGCCGCCTGGCGGCGCTGCGGCGTTTCAGTGTCTGCAGAAGAACATGGCGAGCCTGTCGTCGTCCTGTCAGACGGCGGTGAAGGCGCTCGAGCCGGCGGCCGAAGCGAAGCCTGCGGCGGACGCGAAGCCCGCCGCCGAGGCGAAGCCGGCACCGCAGCCTGCTGCGAGCAAGCCGGCCGCCGCCGAAGCGAGCCAGCCGGCCGAGCCGCCGAAAACGGCCGCGCTGCCGGCGCCCGCAGCGCCTGCGCAGGCTGCAACGGCGAAATCAGAGCCGGCCAAGCCGGCAACGGCTGCGAAGCCAAGCGAAGCCCAGGTGGCGGCGATCCGCAGCGCCTGCAGTGGGGACTATCGCAAGGTCTGCAGCAGCGTGCCTCCCGGCGGCTCGGCGGCGCTGCAATGTCTGGAGCAGAACAAGGCCAAGGTATCCGCCTCCTGCGCCCAGGCGATCGCGGGCGCCGGCGGGGCTCCGGCGGCGAAAAGCGTCGCCGTGGCGGCTGCTCCCACGGCCTCGCCTGCTGCGACGCCGGCACCGGCGGCACCCGCCATGGTGCTGCGGCCGCTGCGGCCGCTGGAGGAATTGCGCATCGTCCGGGTTGCCTGCGGTTCGGATGCGCGCGCCTATTGCAGCGGGATCGAGCCCGGCGGCGGCCGGATCGCGCAATGTCTCGCGGCCAATGCGGGATCGCTGTCGCCGAGCTGCAAGGGCATGCTCGCGCAGTTCGCCGCTAGTCGGTAACCGGATGGGTGCTAGGGGAGTGCCGCAAGGAGGGGCACGAGCTCGCAGCTGTTTCGATCCACCCAAATTGTCACAGTTGTCAGGCGGCGGCGCGCTCGGCAAAGTTCTAACAGGGTGGATATTTTACTAACCAATGATGATCAGGAGTTCGACATGCGCGCCATTCTTTCACGTATCGTTCTTTCCACCCTGTGCGGCCTTTTCGTCCTGGCATTGATGCCCTTCGTGTCGATGTCGGACGCCAACGCCGTTGTCTGCGCACGCGGCGTCGTCCGTGCCGGCTGTGCCGGCGCGGCCGGCGCCGTGGTCGTCCGTAAGCCGCCGGTGGCTGCTGCGACGACGGCCTGCCGAACGGTGCTGGTCAACGGCGTCTGGGTGCGCCGCTGCGTTTAAGGCGCACTTAATAAGTATTTGGTATCGCCTTATTTGAATCGACAATTGCGGCGCGCAAGTTTTACGCGCCGCATGCTGCTTTGCATAAGCAAGGTAAGCTGTATTTAACGGGCTCCCGGCAAGGTGCGGTCTGGATTCACTTGCATCGGATGGGAGAGGGCCATGGCGTTCTGGCGCTGGCTGCGTGATGCAGCCCTGGCAGCTGCGGTAGTCACGGTTATCGGCAACACTGCATTCGCAGCCGGCCTGAAAGAAGAAATCGCGTCGACCGGCAAGCTCCGGGTCGCCATCGCCGTCGGCCCTGCGGGCGGCGCATTCTGGTGCGTCAAGTCCGACAGCGGCTATGCCGGCGTGCCGGTCGAACTCGGAAAGGCCATGGCGGCGCAGATCGGTGTGCCCGTCGAGTTCGTCGAGCATCCGAACTCCAATGCCATCACGGATGACGCGGGGAAGGGCATCTGGGATGTGGCGTTCATGCCGAAGGATTCCGAGCGCGAGACCAAGGTCTCGTTCGGACCGGTCTACGACTCGGTCGAGACCACGTTCATCATCCGCGCCGGTCTCGATATTCCCAACATGGCGTCGCTCGACCAGGCCGGCCATGAGATCGCGGCCATCAACGATACCACGGTGCTGCGTGGGGCCAAGGCGTTCCTGAAGAAGGCGACCGTGACCGGCTTCAAGTCCTACGAGGAGGTCTACGCCCTGCTGTCGGCCGGGGAGATCGATGCGCTGGCGCTCGCGCGTGATCAATTGACCCTCATTGCCAAGCAGGTCCCCGGCACCAAGGTGCTGGCCGAGACCTTCAAGAAGACGGACAGCGCCGTCGCGGTGCCGCAGAAGCGGCCGCAATCGCTGGCTTTCGTGACGAAGTTCATGACCGAAGCCAAGGCCAACGGTACGCTCAAGAAGGCCTACGGCGCCAACAATCTCAGCGAGTCGACGCTGCTCACGCAGTGAGCCCGTCCGCCGCCGTCAACTCCGCCCATGAAACTCTCCCTGCGCGTCGTGCGAGGGAGAGTTTTTCGTTGTGCCGTCGATGCGATCGGATCAGTTCGGAGACCTTCTGACGATCGGATCGAGTCCGCTCTCGGCGATCGTCTTGCGCGCGTCCGGTGAGCCCAGGAAATGGATCAGCGCCTTGCCGGCCTCCGGCTCCTTCGCCGCCATGGCGATACCGGCCGAGAACACCGTGATCTTCTGCAGCCCGGCCGGCAGCGGCCCGACGATGTCGATGCCGTGCACCGGCTTGAGCTCGCTGATCTGCTGGAAGCCGATCTCGGCCTCGCCCATGGCCACGATCTCGCCGACGGGAGTTGCCGGAATCATCCGCGCCTTGCCCTTCATCTCCTCCTTGATGCCGAGCTTGTCGAACATCTCGGTCGAGACGTAGACGCCGCTGGCGCTGTCCGAATAGGCAATCGTCTTGGCGGCGATCAGCATGCGCTTCACGGCGTCGGCGTTCGAGATGTCCGGATGCGGCGTGCCCGACTTCACCGCAATGCCGATCGGCGAGTTGGCGAGATCGGCACGGCTGTCGGGCATCACCTTGCCCTTGGTGGTGAGATCGCTCAGCGCATAGCCGACCATGATCAGCACATCGGCCGGCTCGCCGCGCTCGAGGCGAACCGGGATCGCATTCGCCGTCGTTCCCATCGACGGGCCGTAGGCGATCGTGACCTTGTGGCCCGAACGCCGCTCGAACTCCGGCACGAGCGACTTGAACGCAGCCGTCATGCCGCCGGAGATCATCACATGGATCTCCGCTGCGTGGACTGAGGTGGTCAGGAGGACGGCGGCCGAGACCGCAAGGCCGATGGTGCGCAGACGGGCGGTGATTGTCATGGCAGGCTCCGAGGCGGACCGCTGAAGGCGGAGGGCGCCCTGGATAGCGTGACCGTGCAGCGAAGGCCAGCCTTGGACTCAGCCTTCTCAGCCTTGGACCCGGCGACGCCCCTTCGACACGGCGGATGCGAGCGCCATTGGAGCCTGCTTTCGCACCGTCATTGGCCACGCTTGCGGCGCCGCGGTGTTTGCAGTGCGGCGCGCGCCCACGCCGCCTTCGCACGTCAACTCGCCTGGTAGGTCGGCGCGGATGCCAGGAAGCGGCCATATGCGTCCGCATCTGGCGGCGTGAACATCTCGGCCAATAGATGTCTCTTCCGCCTTGTCGCGCCGATGTCAGCGAGCAGTTCGTCGAAATGCTTGAAGTGATAGGGGGCGACGCACAAGCCGCCATAGACGGCTGCGGCCGGGCGCTCGACCCGCTTGAAGTGCAGCATCATCTCGATGTTGTCTCGCATGTCGCGCTCGCTCGGCTGATGCGCGAGCTGCTTGTCGGCGTAGCGAACCAGCCAGTGCGCTGCCATGTCGGCGCAGAGCACGGTGCAGAAGCTGGAGTTGAAGCCGACGAAGCCCATGTCGGGAAGATCCGGATTGGCGATCAGCCGATACAGCCGGTATTGCCCGTCGGGATCGATCAGCTTGGCGCGATCGGCCTCGGAGAGAAAGGGAACGCCGAGCTTGTAGCCGATGGCGAGCACGGCGACGTCGGCCTGAATGCGTTCACCGCTGCTGGCGACGATCGTGTTCGGCTCGTAGTGATCGAACGTGCCGATCACCGCCTTGATCCGGCCGTCGGCGACCATCGGGAAGAAGTCGGGCGTTGCGATCGGGACCGAGCAGTTCACGCCGTCCTCGATGCGCTCCTTGGGCACCATGTTGCATGTGGCCAGCTTGAGCTGCGCCTTGAGCAGGCTTTCCAGGCCGCGCCAATTGGCCCACACGAGAGGCTTGGCGAGACGGTGGGCGAGGCGCGCCAGCGGGCCGATGCCCCAGCTCGCGAACATCTGCTCCTGCGCGCGAATGTAGAGGATGCGCTTGAAGTTGATGAGACCGCCGATGAAATAGGGAATGCGCCACACCGGCTCGCGAAACACGATGGTCACCGAGCGCGCGCCTGAGCGCACGGCGTTGACGGCGATGTCGGTGGCCGATTTCGATCCGCCGAGCACGACGACGTTGCGGTCCTTGACCATGCCCGGGTCATTGTACTTCGACGAGTGCAGGACGACGCCGCCGGCGGCCGTGAACTGATCCTCGCCGGGAAGCGACAGCGTCTGCGGCTCGTTGAACTGTCCGGTGCATACGGCCACGAAATCGAAATCCTCACGGCCCGCATGATCGCCCGTCTTCAGATCGAGGGTCCAGCCCGGCTTGCCGTCCGCACGCCGCTGCATCGACAGAACGGTGGTGTTCAGCCGCATCAACCGCGTGAGGTCGTGGCTCCTCGCGTAGTCGGCCAGATAGGCGTAGACCTGCGGTCCCTTCGGCCACTCCGGATAGCTGTCGGGCATGGCCCTGTCGGTGTAGCGATAGAGCTCCTTCGGGCTCTGCGTCTGCACATCGGGGTAGGACCGCGCCGGCTCCCAGACGCCGCCGAGATCGGCGCTACGCTCCACGATGGCGACATTGTGGCCGCGCGCCGTGAATGCCTTGGCTGCAGCGAGGCCGGAGACTCCGGCGCCGATCACGCAGACGTTTTTTCGAGTGATCATGGGACCTCCTGTTGTCGAGCAAAAGCCGCGTGCGGCCAGCCGCGACCGGCCGCGCTGCAAGAGCTCGCTGAAGACGTGATGATGACGAAGGCCGCCCGGCGCGACCGCAGCATGCGACGATGGACAGGGCCAGCATCGAAGACCCGGCGAGACCGCTCTCGCCGTTCAGAAGTCGTTCAAGCCAAGCACCCGCTCATCCCGCAGGGCGTGCAGGGCCGATCGCGCTCACCGCGCGCCGCATTGCAATGATGAGCTTGTGCGTCCGGCGTCGTCGCGCCTAGTCGTTGGCCTCAGGCGGGAGGAAATTGACTTCGTGTTCGGCAGAGATCCGCACCACCTCGGCCGGGTCGGCAAGATTGTCCAGCATGTTGAACAACGCCTCCAGCTTCTGCATCGGCGAGACCCAGAACAGCGCCCGTGCAGGCTTGTCCGATTTGTTGAAGTAGCCATGCGGAATGCCGCGCGGCATGCGCACGAGATCGCCGGCATGCGCCTTCACCCAGGCGCCGTCGAGCTTGAGGTCGAGCACGCCCTCCTGCACCAGGATGAACTCGTCCTGGGTGGGATGAACGTGCACCGGCACGAACTGGCCGGGATCGCTGTTGGTCTCGAAGGCGAAGGTGGAGTCGGTGACGGCCTTGGGGAAGTAGAGCTGACCCAGGATGTTCCAGGTCTTGCCGGCATAGCCGGTGCCGGCGCGCGTGATGCCTTTTTCCAGTGTGGTCATGGCGGATCTCCTTGCTGCACACGAGGCGAGGATCGAGCAGGTCGCGACGACAAGTCTATCCAGAAAACGAATCCCTCGACGCCAGATGCTAATTATTATAGGTTTCAAATGATTTCGACGGACGATGTGAGCCATGACTGCCGATGCAGCCATCGATCGTAGTTGGAAGCTGCCCGCAGCGCCGCGGCTGGCGGCCTATGGTCGTGTTGCAACGCACGATGTCGATGAAGCCGCTGAACAAATAGGACGCATCTTCTGTCCGCACGGGTTGCAGCCGAAGGCCGAGACTGCGCGCGATTTCCTCGCGCTGCATAATTGTGCGGCATTCGATGGCTTCTCCATCAACTATGTCACCTATGGCGGCGTCGTCACCATCGATCCCGGCTGCCTCGATCGCTTCTTCCTGGTTCAGCTCCCATTCGCAGGGGCAGCAAGCATCCGCACGGCCGCGCGCGAAATTGCAACGGGTCCGGATTGTGCAGCCTCCTTGCTGTCGCCGACATTGCCGACGCGCATGGTGTGGGACAATTGCGCGCAGCTGATCCTGCTGCTGGACCGCGATCTTGTGGAGCAGCGCGCTGCGGCGCTGTCCGGGCGTGCGGTGCAGCCCGTCGAGTTCGAGCCCGCGGTCGCGCTGTCGACGCCTTACGGTTCGCGCCTGCGGGCCCACATGCTCGCGCTCACGGACCTCGCCGAGGGCCTGGGAGGTGAGCGCAGGCGGCCCGCCGCGATGGCCGCCAATTGGCGAGAGACGCTATTGGACATTCTGTTCGAGCACCCGAGCAACGGGCTGTCGGAGGCGATCAGACGTCATTCCGGCCGGATCGAGACGCTGCCGGGCGCTGTGCGCAGGGCTCGCGATCTGCTCGATGCGCAGGCCGCCGAGCCGCTCGATCTGTCCCAACTCGCCGCCGCGGCGGGCATCGGCATCCGTGCGCTGCAAGGCGGCTTCCGCCGTCATTTCGGCATGTCGATCTCCGATATGCTGCTCGACATCCGGCTGGCCCGGTTGAACGCGCAACTGATGACGGCGGCGCCCGAGGCACGGATCATCGATCTCGCCTTCGAACTCGGCTTCACCCATCTCGGCCGGATGGCGGGCGCTTATCGCGACAAGTTCGGCGAGACGCCGTCAGCGACGCTGCAACGGGCGCAGCGCCGTCGCGGTCGGCTCACGAATTGACGTGCACGAAATCCCGCAGCAGCGGGTAGATCTCGTTGTTCCACTTCTTGCCGCTGAACACGCCATAATGGCCGACGCCGGCCTGCATGTGATGCACGCGGCGATAGGCCCGGACATTGGTGCAGATGTCCTGCGCAGCGAGCGTCTGGCCGATCGAGCAGATGTCGTCGCGCTCGCCTTCGACGGTCATCAGGCCGATCCGCCGCACGGCCTTCGGATCGACCGGCCGGCCGCGGTGCATCAGTTTGCCCTGCGGCAGCAGATGCTCCTGAAACACGTCGCGCACGGTCTCGATGTAGAACTCGGCCGGCAGGTCCATGACCGCGAAGTACTCGTCGTAGAACGTCTTGATGGTCTCGGCCTTCTCGACCTCGCCCTTGGCGAGATGGTTGGCGAGATCCATATGCTGCTTGACGTGGCGTTCGAGATTCATCGACACGAAAGCCGTCAGCTGCACGAAGCCCGGATACACTTTGCGGAAGGCGCCCGTGCACTGAAAGGGCACGTAATGGATCAGATTGTTCTCGAACCAATCGATCGGCTTGCTCTTGGCGAACTCGTTGACCTTGGTCGGCTGCAGCCGGGTGTCGATCGGTCCGGCCATCAGGGTCAAGGTCGCCGGCCGCGAGGGGTGGTTATCCTCGCACATCACCGCGGTGGCTGCGAGCGCGGACACCGACGGCTGGCAGATCGCGACCATGTGCGGACGCGGACCGAGCTGGCCGAGGAAGGTGATGAGATGATCGGTGTAATCTTCCAGGCCGAAGCGGCCGTGATCGCGCGGAATGTCGCGCGGATTGTGCCAGTCGGTGATGTAGACGTCATGGTCCTGCAGCAGCGTCTTCACCGTGCCGCGCAACAGCGTTGCGAAATGGCCCGACATCGGCGCCACCAGCAGAACCTTGGGCTGGTCCGCCGCGCCGTCCTTCTTGAAGTGCAGCAGTGAGCCGAACGGCGTCTTGAACGTCACCTCCTCGGTGACGCCAAGCTCGCGGTTGCCGACCATCACGCTGTCGATCCCATAGGCCGGCCGCGCATAGGTCAGCGCCGAGCGCGAGATCAGCTCGAGGGCCGCCGACAGCCGCCGCATGGCGCGGCTTGAGAGCCCCGACGGGATCAGGTTGAGATAGCGCAATGCGGCCGCGGCGCCCTGGCGCCAGGGCTCGGTCAGGTCCATGTGATTCTGGTAGGCTTGGTACAGCAGCGCCATTTGGTCCCGTCCGTCACTCCAACGTCATGCATGCAATATCGAAGCCAGAGGCGGGGAGTCTTGCCTCAAAAACTGGCATGTCGCTTGCTGCGTGAAATCATTGGAGTATCCGGCTCCGGACCCGATCCTGAGCCGGCGGGGCAGCCGCACGTCGGACGGCGGCCGCATGACAAGCGACAAAGAGGGCAGGGCGATATGGCCAAAGCGACGTTGACCATCAGCAGCAAGAACTACTCGTCATGGTCGCTGCGCGGCTGGCTGCTCGCCAGGTTTGCCGGGCTCGATTTCGACGAGGTGATCGTCGGGCCCGACGATGCCTCCGCACGGGCTGAGATCCTGCTGTTATCGTCCTCGATCCTGGTGCCGTGCCTGCGGCACGATGGAGCGACGGTCTGGGATACGCTCGCGATCGGGGAATATCTCAACGAGACGTTCCCGGACGCCGGCCTGTTGCCCGCCGAGCGCATCCAGCGCGCGCATTGCCGCTCGATTTCGGGCGAGATTCACTCCGGCTTCACCACCTTGCGGGCCTCGCTCCCGGTCAATCTCAAGGGGCATTTCCCCGGCTTCAAGGTGTGGACCCGTGCCCAGGCCGACATTGATCGCATCTGGGCGATCTGGCGCGACTGCCTGGACAAGTCGGGCGGCCCATTCCTGTTCGGTCAGCGCGGCATGGCGGATGCGATGTACGCACCGGTGGTGACGCGCTTCGTCACCTATGACGTGAAGCTCGAGCCGCAGCTGAAGGCCTATGCCGATCTGGTCATGGCAATGCCGGAGATGCGCGAATGGATCGAGGCGGCCAAGGCCGAGCCGGAGGAGATCGAGGAGCTCGAGGTCGAGTATTAGCAACCGAGCGGGTTCGCGCGGCCGCGTGACTGCATCGCAAAGGCTCAGGGGAGCGGCAGGCGCTGCCCAATTTGAAGCCGTATGGCAGCCTCTCTCATGCTCGATCCCCGCGTGGCGTTGCGCGTCGTCACGTGCGCGGCCGGCGTCAAAAGTCGGTTGTTAACAATCAGTTCGGATTGCGACGACGGTTCTGGCGACCTGATTCGTGCGCTGCCGGCAGGGCGTGGCGCGGTTTTCGCATAGCAAAACGAGCTTTCGAGCGTGGTGGCCGCTGTGGCCGATCGATGGGCCACAACGGTTGCCGATGCCGCGATCAACCGGTGGAGGCGTCATGAACCAGCATGCAGTGGTGACCAAGTTCTCGCACGTGAAGCCCGAGGACACCGACTACAAGGGCGGTGGCTTGCGCGACTTCTTCCTCTATCGCGATCTCGGGATTGCCGACGCCACCGGCGGACAGGTGATCTGCCACCTCGTCAAGGCCAATCCCGATTGTCCGCCGGTCGACGGCACCGGCTGGCACCGGCACGATTGCGACTTCCAGATCGTCATCATGATGAAGGGCTGGGCGCGCTTCATGTATGAGGACAAGCCGACCTTGGTGAAGGCCGGCGACGTGGTGCATCAGCGCCCGGGGATCACGCACTACCTCTACGACTATTCTCCTGACATGGAATATATGGAGATCGTCAGCCCGGCCGATTTCAAGACGGTCGAGATGCCGCCGGCGACCGACAAGGTGCCGCCCGTGACGCCCTGGACGTGAGCAGGCCTGCGCCCACAACCGTTCGGCCCAGCCGTTAACTCCCTGCCATCCGGTCGCCGTCCGCGGCCGGATGCACCGTCTCAGGATCTCGTGGGTGACCGGCCGCGAGGCCGATATGTAGCCGTGAACGGGCGGCGTACCTGGCGCGCGGTCCGATTCGGACGCGATTCGTTCAGGGCGCGTTCCAGAGATTAAGGCGGCAACCCAGCACCGTCACGTTTTGAAACAACGTCGGTCCGATGCGGCGGTGGTCCGCTGTGACCTTGCAGCACGCGACGCTAGGACGACTCGTCCCGCGCCGGTACACAGCGGGCGAGGGGGAAATCGATCATGACACTGACCACATTGGCCTGGCTCGCATTGGCCGCCTATGGCGCGCACATCCTCGAGGAATACACCTTCGATTGGCGAAACTGGGCGCGGGCGGTGATGAAGCTGCCGGTCGAGTGGAGCGACTTCTACGTGACCAACGCCCTCGTCGTCGTGCTCGGCGCGGTGCAGGCAGAGCTCGCGGCGACATGGCCCCTGGCACCGCTCGCCTACGCCGCGCTGATGATCATCAACGCGGTGTTCTTTCACGTGCTGCCATTCGTGCGGAGCGGCGGCCGATTCTCTCCGGGCCTGGCGACGGCGCTGGTGCTGTTCTGTCCCGTCGCGATCGCAATGTGGCGGCGGGCGTGGAGTGACGGAGTGGTCGATGGCGCGACGGCGGTTGCTGCAATCGTGGCTGGCGCGCTGCTAATGGCCTATCCCGTCGTCATGCTCAATCTGCGTTCGAAATCATATTTTCGGCAAGACCGGCCCTGAGCGGAACTCAGGGCCCGGTGTGATCAATAAGACGAAGCGCGATCAGCAACGAAGCTCGCCTGCATGCGCCGCCCGTTGCGCTCGTCGAAACGCGCGCGCGGAAAGCGCCAGCCGATGACGGTGGCCTCGAGTGCGCCGCCGGATTCCTTGTTGTGCCATTTGCCATCAATGTAGAAACAGGGGAACGGCAGCTGATAGGTGCCGCTGTGATCCTCGCACAGCACCTCGACCGTCTGTCCGGGCGGCGGCTCACCGCTGCCGTCGAATTGCGCCAGCCGTTTTTCGCGCGTAGCCATTCTGTCCATCTCCCTAAAAACGGGTCCCGGCCCGAACTTCAATGCGCGATTGAGGTCTCAGTATGGTATCATTCTGGAAACAGCATCAGTTCCACGCAAAATCATGTGTTTGGCAAGCCAATGAGAAAATTGTGATGCGAATCATCGTTGCCGCACGAATCCTGTTTGCCGTGAGTGTGCTCGCAATGTGCATGGGCTCTGCCGGACATGCGCAGGATATTCCCGGCATCGAGATCTGCACCGCCGAAAAAGCGATGGACCGGCGGACATCATGTCTGCAGAGCAACATCGACTTCCTGCAGAAGACGATGACCAAGCAGTCGCTCGATCAGCAGCAGAAGCTCGATGCGGCCAATCGCCAGATCCAGGCGTTGAAGGCGGCCTTGATATCGCAGCAAGGTGCGATCGACGAGCTGAAGGCCTCGCACGCGAAGCTCGTCGACGAGCTGAAGAAGAAGGCCGATGCGTCGGCAAAGCCCGCGGGCAAATAGCAGGCATCTGCCGGTTCGACAGCAACAATTGTCAAGCGCCGCGGGCGCCGGTCGTGCACGATCGGCTGCTTCGTCCGGAGAGATGAGTGTCCAACAACCCGGCCCAGAAGGCGCTCTGGTATATCGAGAGTCATCTGTCGGCGCCGATGTCGCTCGACGACATCGCCGGCATTGCCGGCGTGTCGCGCTTCCACATCGTGCGTGCCTTCGCGGCCGCGACCGGCGTATCGGTGATGCGCTATGTCCGGCTGCGCCGTCTCAGCGAGGCGGCACGGGCCTTGGCCGGCGGCGCGCCCGACATTCTCGGTCTGGCGCTGGAAGCGGACTACGGCTCCCACGAAGCATTCACGCGCGCGTTCCGCGATCAGTTCGGCGTCACGCCGGAAGCGGTCCGCGCCCATGCACGCCTCGATGGCCTCGCATTGCAGGAGCCGATCCTCATGGACCAGACACCGCTCGATGATCTCGCCGCGCCGCGCTTCGTCACCGCCGAGCCGCTGCTCGTCGCCGGCCTTGGCGACCGCTTCACGTTCGAAAACGGCGCCGGCATTCCGGCGCTGTGGCGCCGCTTCAATGAGATCACGCAAGAGGTTCCGGCGCGGCGCGGCGCGGTGGCTTACGGTGTCTGCTGCAACGGCGACGATGCCGGCAATTTCGACTATGTCGCGGGCGTCGAGGTGGCCGATTTTTCCGACCTGCCGCGGACGTTCAGCCGCGTGCGGGTTCCGGCCGCGACGTTCGCCGTGTTCACCCATGCCGGCCACATCTCGTCGATCCGCCGCACCGTGCATACGATCTGGAATCGCTGGCTGCCGCAGTCGGGCTATGAGGTCGCCGACGCGCCGAACTTCGAGCGCTACGATCAGCGCTTCGACCCGCTCACCGGTGATGGCGGACTGGAAATCTGGCTGCCGGTGATCCGCTGAGCCGGCGCGCCAAACGCCGCTCACTTGCGTCGACACGCTGCAAGCGTCTTTCGCAGCAGGGCTGCTCTGCGGTCCCGCGGCCGGCCGCTTGCTTGGCAAGCCGGGCCGGCTTTGCGATAACCTCCCGCATAACAACAATGCGCCGCATCGCGGCAGACAAGCGGGAGGCCGTCAGATGTCCAACATGCGCGTGCTCGCCACCGATCTGGAATTTCCGGAAGGGCCCGTCGTGATGCCCGACGGCTCGGTGGTGCTGGTCGAGATCCGCGGCAAGCGCCTGACGCGGGTGTTTCCCGACGGGCGCAAGGAGATCGTGGCGCAGATTCCGGGCGGGCCGAATGGCGCTGCGCTCGGTCCCGACGGCAAGATCTACATCTGCAACAATGGCGGCTTCTCCTGGATTCCGACCGGCAAGATGATCATGCCGGGCCCGCAGCCCGCGGATTATCTCGGCGGCTCGATCCAAACAGTCGATCTGCAGAGCGGCAAGGTCGAGACCGTCGCGAGCCGCTGCGGCGAGCATGAGCTGCGCGGGCCGAACGACCTCGTGTTCGACCGTCATGGCGGCCTGTGGTTCTCCGACCTCGGCAAGCGCCGAGCCCGCGACATGGATGTCGGTGCGTTCTATTATCTCAGGCCCGGCATGACCGAGATCGTCGAGGCCGTGCACGGCATCCTGCCGGCCAACGGCATCGGCCTGTCGCCGGATGAGAAGACCGTCTACATCGCGGAGACGCCGACCGCGCGGCTCTGGGCCTATGACGTGCCGGAGCCCGGCACGGTGAAGCCGCGCGACGTGATCTATCGCGGCGAGCGCGGCCGGCCGATCTGCGGCCTCGGCGGTTACCAGATGTTCGATTCGCTCGCGGTCGAGGCCAACGGCAACGTCTGCGTCGCGACGCTGGTGTCCGGCTGCATCAGCGTCATCGCGCCGGATGGCACCCTGGTCGAGCAGGTCCCGACCGGCGACCGCGTCACGACCAACATCGCCTTCGGCGGTCCCGAATTGAAGACCGCCTACATCACGCTCTCCGGCAAGGGCGAGCTGGTGGCGATGGACTGGCCGCGGCCGGGCCTGCCGCTGAATTTTCTGAACAAGTGACGCGTCGCGTGATAGTGCCGTCATTGCGAGCGAAGCGCTTCGCATCCTCCGTCATTCCGGGGCGATGCGAAGCATCGAACCCGGAATCTCGAGATTCCGGGTTCGCTCGTTTCACTCGCGCCCCGGAATGACGGAGTCTTTGATGCCCTTTCTCGAACCGGTCACCCTCCGCGGCACGCACGCCAGCCTCGTGCCGCTCTCGCAGGACCACCACGACGCGCTGGTCGAGGCCGTCCGCGACGGCGAATTGTGGAACCTGTGGTACACCGCAGTTCCGAAACCCGAGACCATGGCCAAGGAGATCGAGCGCCGGCTTGGCCTGTTCGCCGCCGGCAGCATGCTGCCGTTCACGGTGCTCGACGCCGATGGCAAGGTCGCCGGCATGACCACCTACATGAACGTCGATGCCGCCAACCGCCGCGTCGAGATCGGCTCGACCTGGTACGCGAAGCGGGTACAGCGCAGCGCGCTCAACACGCAGTGCAAGCGGCTGTTGCTGGCGCAGGCCTTCGAGGCGATGGAGTGCATCGCCGTCGAGTTTCGCACGCATTTCTTCAACCACCAGAGCCGCCGCGCCATCGAGCGGCTCGGCGCCAAGCAGGATGGCATCCTGCGCAGCCACCAGATCGCGCCGAACGGCACGCTGCGGGATACCGTCGTCTACAGCATCACTGCGGCCGAATGGCCGACGGTGCGGGCGCATCTCGATTACCAGTTGAATGACAAGCCGCGCTGATCGCGCTATGGCCGCCTGGCCGCGTCATGCGGCAGGCATGACGAGACCGGGACGACAGACGAGATGGATAATTTCGACTATGTGATCGTGGGCGCCGGCTCCGCCGGCTGCGTGATCGCCAACCGCCTCAGCGAGGACCCCTCGGTCAGCGTCTGCGTGCTGGAGGCGGGCCCGCGCGACTGGCATCCCTACATCCATCTGCCGGCCGGCTTCATCAAGACCTTCTACATGAAGAGCATCAACTGGGGCTATCAGCAGGAGCCGGGGCCCTACACCGCCGGCCGCAGCATCTATGCGCCGCGCGGCAAGACCCTCGGCGGCTCCTCATCGATCAACGGCCATGTCTACAATCGCGGCCAGAGCCAGGATTTCGACACCTGGGCGCAGATGGGCAATCGCGGCTGGAGCTATTCCGACGTGCTGCCGCACTTTCGGCGCATGGAGAAGCGCATCGGCGCCGGCGACGAGCAGTATCGCGGCCGCGACGGCAGCCTCGAAGTCACCACCATGGAGTGGAAGGACACGCTGTGCGAGGCCTTCATGGACGGCGCGGTCTCGCTCGGCATCCCGCGCAATCCCGACTACAACGGCGCCATCCAGGAGGGCGTGTCCTACGTCCAGCGCACCATTCAAAACGGCCGCCGCGTGTCGTCGGCGACCGCGTTCCTCAAGCCCGCCAGCAAGCGGCCGAACGTCGAGATCCGCACCCACGCCCATGCCACCGGCATCATGCTCGAAGGCAAGCGCGCGGTCGGCGTGCGCTACAGCCGCGGCGGACGCGGCGGCGTGCCGGTCGAAGTGCGCGCGCGCAAAGAGGTGATCCTGTCCGGCGGCGCCTACAACTCGCCGCAGCTGCTGCAGCTCTCCGGCATCGGCGCGCCCGAGCTGTTGCAGGAGCACGGCATCGAGGTGCGCCATGCGCTACGCAGCGTCGGCGAGGGCTTGCAGGATCACTACGCGCCGCGCACGGTCGCGCGCGTCAAGAACATCAAGACCATCAACGAGCTCGCGCGCGGCCTCAATCTGTGGGGCGAGGCGCTGAAATGGGCGGTGACGCGCAAGGGCATCCTGTCGCTGTCGCCGACCATGGTCTATTGCTTCTGGCATTCCGGCGAGACCGCGGAGAGCTCCGACCTGCAGCTCACCTTTACGCCCGCGAGCTACAAGGAAGGCGTGCAGGGCCAGCTCGAGGACGAGCCCGGCATGACGGTCGCGTCCTGGCAGCAGCGCCCGGAGAGCCGCGGCTACGTCCGCATCCGCTCCGCCGATCCGTTCGCGCCGCCGCTGATCCAGACCAACTATCTCACCGCCGAGCTCGACCGCCGCGTCATCGTCGCCGGCATGAAGCTGGCGCGCCGGCTCTTGGCCTCGGCGCCGCTCGCGCCGTACTACGCCTACGAGGATTTCCCGGGCCCGAAGGTGAACAGCGACGACGAATTCCTCGCCGCCGCCATCCAACGCGCCACGACGACGTTCCACCCCGGCTGCACCTGCCGCATGGGCCCGGCCGACTCCACCTGGGCCACCGTCGACGACCAGCTCCGCGTTCACGGCCTCCAGGGCCTCCGCGTCGCCGACGCCTCGATCATGCCGCGCATGATCTCCGCCAACCTCAACGCCGCGACCTTGATGATCGGCGACAAGGCGGCGGATTTGATTTTGGGCAAGGCGAACGCGGGGGAGCGGCTGTCGGCGTAAGGCGGCGGACGCTCAGCTCAGCGGCAGTTCTATCGGGTGCTTTTCTGCCAGCGGGATACGAGCGCTCACGAAGTACGCGGTGCGCTCCCTCTCCCCGTTCTTACGGGGAGAGGGAGGGGGGCAGCCGCACCGGCGCTGCTGCTATGAGGCACTGGCTCTTGAGTCCGATGGAGCTGCGATATGGCTTCGTATGTGCTATGCCCCTCACCCGGATTGCTGCGCAATCCGACCTCTCCCCGCAAAGGGCAGGGAGAGGTTGCACCGCCGGTGCGGAGAGTGAGTGCGCCCACGCCTGGGCGTCGGAGAGTTGCTACTTCACCAGCCTGAACCTCCCGCCCTCGACCTTGATCAGGAACGCCGAGCGCTCGTCATAGCCGTTGTGGTCGGTTGGGCTCATGTTGGAGAGGCCGTTATTGAGGTAGACGTCCTTGCCGCGCTCCAGTTCGTCGCGCAGCGCGGCGCGGAATTCCGGCGTGCCTGGCTTGGCCGCCTTCAGCGCGCCGGGAATGGCGCCCTTGAGCAGGGTCGCGGTGTCCCACAGATGCGCGGCAAAAATGTTGGGCTTGTCGCCATTGGCGGCCTGATAGGCGGAGACGAACGCATCGTTGGCGCGGCGGAACGGATCCTCGGGGGCAAGATCGTCGGCGATCGAGAACGCCTCGCCGGCGAAGATCGCGCCCTCGACATTCTCCTTGCCGAGCTTGATGAACTCCTGCGTTGCCACGCCATGCGTCTGGAAGATCTTGCCGGCATAGCCGCGCTCGCGCAGCGCCTGCTGCGGCAGCACCGCCGGCGTCCCCGCCGAGGCGATGAACACCGCATCCGGATTCGTGGCGATCACCTTCAGGGCCTGGCCGGCGGCGCTGGTGTCGCCGCGCGCATAGACCTCGTGCGTGGTCACGGTGATGCCGAGCTTCGGCGCCAACTTGCTCACCTCCTGATAGTAGCCCTCGCCATAGCCGTCGGAGACGCCGATGAAGCCCAGCGTCTTGACGCCGCTCTTCGCGATGTATTTCAGCATCGCCGCCGCCATGATGTCGTCATTCGGCACCACCTTGAACGCCCACTTCCGCTTGTCGTCCATCGGCTGCACGATCGCGGTCGAGGCGGCCAGCGACAGCAGCGGCGTTCGGCTCTCCAGCGCGACGTCCAGCATCGGCATGGTGACCGGCGTCAGCGACGAGCCGATGATGACGTCGACGCCGTCCTGGATCACGAGGCGGCGCGCGTTCTGCAGGCCCTTCACGCTGTCGGACTCGTCGTCGAGCGCGATGTAGACGATCTTCTCGCCGCCGATCTCCTTGGGCAGCGCGGCGACCGCCTTGATCTGCGGCTGGCCGAGCGCCGAGCCAGGGCCGGTTGCGGACACCACGATACCGACCTTGATGTCGGCCCGCGCCGGCGCGCCGAGCGCCAGCATGGCAGCCATCCCGAGCGCTGTGAGTACGGCTCTCATCGCGATATCCTCCCCGTGAGCGTGCCCGGCGCGTTGATCGGCCGCGACTTCAGCCGCCAAACCTAGCCGCGCCGCGGCCGCGCGTCTGTCCCCGTGGTTGGTGACGCCGGGCGGCCTTTCAGGCAATGGCCGTTGCTGCTAGGCTGGAGCAAACGAGAGGTCGGGGAGAACACCATGGAGGCCATGACGCCGGGGGGCGATGCGACGGGCGCTGTCAGCGCCATGGTGCTCGCCATCGGCCAGCAATCGTTTCCAGAGGTCCTGATCGAGACGCTGCGCGCCATCGCCGGTGTCGGCCATTGCATGGTGTTCACCTTCGAGAACCAGCACTCGGCGCGCTGCCTGCTCAGCACCGGCAACATCGCGATCGGCCCTGACCTCGGCGCCGCCTATTCGCAGCATTTCCACACCGCCGATCCGAACCGCGAGGCGATCTTCGGCCAGCGCGCGCAGGCCCGTCACATCCTGCTGCCCAACTTCGCACGCCGCATGTATCCGCGGGGCTATCGCAAGCTGTTCTTCGAGGATTCCGAGATCGTCGACAAGGCGGCGACCGCGATCTGGGTCGGCGATCACTGCACCTATGTGAATTTCTATCGCACGGCGGCGCAGGGCGGCTTCGCCCCCGACGAGCGGCAGCGCATCACGGCAGTCGCCCCGCTCGTCGCGGCCATCGTCGCGCGGCACTGCCAGGCGCATGCGGCCGCAACGGACCCGGCCGACAAGCTCGCCTCACTCTTTGCGAGCGGCGGCCCGCTGTCGGTGCTGACGCCGCGCGAGAAGGATGTCTGCCGGCGCATTCTCTCCGGCTTCAGCTCCGAGGCGATCGCCGCTGATCTCGGCATCGCGTTGAACTCCGTCTTCACCTATCGCAAGCGCGCCTATGAGAAGCTCGGCATCGCCTCGCAGAACGAGCTGTTCGCGATCGCGCTGCGGCTGATGGCGGCGCCAAAGCCGCTGAACTGAGCGCACCGCAGGCTGTCACCCATCGCCGGGACAGACGCCGCTCGCGCCCGCAGCTAGGCTGCGACGTCTGACCGGAGACCACGTGTGAGCACCGCACCGCATGTCGACATCGATCCCGCAACGTTCTGGGCCGATCCCTATCCGGCGCTGGCAAAGATGCGCCAGGAGGCGCCGATCGCCTTCGTGCCGCAACTCGGCAGCACGCTGCTGTGCCGGCGCGACGACATCTTCGTCTCCGAGAAGCAGATCGAGGTGTTCAGCTCGCACCAGCCACAGGGGTTGATGAACCGGCTGATGGGCCACAACATGATGCGCAAGGACGGCGCGGCCCACATGGCCGAACGCCAGGCGATCGCGCCAGCGGTGTCGCCGCGTGCGGTGCGCGTGCACTGGCTGGCGCAGTTCCAGGCTCATGCCGACCGGTTGACCGACGCGCTCGATCCGGCGGCGGAGGTCGATCTCGTCCGCGATTTCGCGCTGCCGTTCTCGGCCGAATGCCTGAAGCTGATCACCGGCCTCACCAACATGCGCTTCCAGGACATGAACGCGTGGTCGCAGGCGATGATCGACGGCATCGCCAACTACACCGGCGATCCCCAGGTCGAGGCGCGCTGCAACGCCGCCACCTCAGGCATCGACGCCGCGATCGACGACATGCTGCCGGTGCTGGAAAAGACCCCGAACCAGAGCCTGCTCGGCGTCATGCTGGCCGTGGGCATGCCGATGGAGAGCATCCGCGCCAACATCAAGCTCGCGATCTCCGGCGGCCAGAACGAGCCGCGCGATGCGATCGCCGGCACGGTGTGGGCGCTGCTGACGCATCCGGAGCAGCTTGCGCTCGCCATGAATGGCGACGTGCGCTGGCTGCAGGTGTTCGAGGAATTCGCCCGCTGGATCTCGCCGATCGGCATGTCGCCCCGGCGCATCGCCAAGCCCTGGAGGATCCGCGACGTCGCCTTCGAACCGGAGGAGCGCGTGTTCCTGATGTTCGGCTCGGCCAACCGCGACGAGGCGCATTTTCCCGATCCCGATCGCTTCGATATCCGCCGCGACCTCACCAAGAGCATCGCCTTCGGCGCCGGCCCGCACTTCTGCGCCGGCGCCTGGGCCTCGCGCGCGATGATCGCCGACGTCGCCTTGCCGACGCTGTTCGCGCGGCTCGAGAACCTGCGGCTGCGCGATACCGAGCCGGTGCGCATCGGCGGCTGGGCCTTTCGCGGCCTGCTCAATCTGCCGGTGACCTGGGACGCGACGCAGGGGTGATCCTCGCCGCCGTCCCGGCGGGAAACGGCTCGCTCAGGCAGCTTACGCCCTGCCTGCTGCGATCGCCTGCGCCTCTGCGGCTGCGCGCTGCATGCTGGACGACATTTCGCCGGTGACCGTGCTCTGCTCCTCGACAGCAGCGGCGGTCGAGGTGACGTATTCGCTGACGTTCTGAATCTCGACCTTGATCGCGTTCAGCGCATTCACGACCTCGCTGGAAATCCCGTTCAGTCCGGCGATCTCGGCCCCGATCTTGTCGGTGGCGGACTTCGCCTGCGTGGCGAGATTCTTGACCTCCGACGCGACCACGGCAAAGCCGCGGCCGGCATCGCCGGCCCGCGCCGATTCGATGGTGGCATTGAGCGCCAGCAGGTTGATCTGCCCGGTGATGTTGCCGATCAGTTCGACGATGCCGCTCATCGCCTGTGTCGCCTCGCTGAGGCGCTTGGCCTGCGAATCGGCGGAGGCCACCCGGTCGGCCGCGCCCATTGCCGTCTCGCGCGACTTCGTCATGGCCTCGGAAATCTCGCGCACCGAGGCGTTCAACTCCTCGGCACCCGCGGCGACGGACTCCATCATGCCGCGGACGCGCTCATTGCCCATTCGCGTCAGCACCTGCCTGGTGACGTCGGTGGCGTATTTCACGACCTTGAATGGCTTGCCGTTGAGGTCGAGGATCGGATTGTAGGAGGCCTGAATCCAGACCTCGCGACCGCCCTTTCCGATCCGCTTGTATTCCGCGGCCTGATATTCTCCGCGGTTCAGGGCGGCCCAGAAGTTGCGATAGGCCGTACTGTCGCGCTCCGACGGATCGACGAACATCGAATGATGGCGGCCCTTGATCTCGGACAGCGTATAGCCGAGCGCCTGCAGGAAATTGTCGTTGGCGTTGATGACGGTGCCGTCCAGTTCGAACTCGATCACGGCCTGCGATTTGCTGATGGCGGCGATCTGTCCGGCGAGATCGGCATTCCGAAGCTTCTGGGCGGTCACGTCGGTGGCGAACTTGACGACCTTGAAGGGCTTTCCGTTCTGATCGAACACCGGATTATAGGACGCCTGGATCCATACCTCTTTGCCGCCCTTTCCGATCCGCTTGTATTCCGCGGCCTGGTATTCGCCGCGATTCAGGGCAGCCCAGAACTCGCGGTAGGCCGCGCTGTCGCGCTCCTCCGGCGGAACGAACATGCTATGATGCTTGCCCTGGATTTCCGGCAGGCTGTAGCCCAGCGCATTCAGGAAATTATCGTTGGCGGTGACGATGGTGCCATCCAGGTTGAATTCGATCACGGCCTGTGATCGGCCGATGGCCGCGACCTGAGCGCTGTAGTCGAGGTTCTGCAGCCGCACGCTGGCGTCGGACCACTCGACGACCGTTCCTGCGCGCGATCCATCCGGATTTTTCAAGGGCTGCGCGACCAGATCGAACGTCCACTTCCCGATCTTGATGGTGGCGCGGTGTTCGGAGGCGAGGGCCTGCAGCATGCGTCGCTGGTGGGTCGGATCCTTGTGGAAGACGTCGATGTTGGTGCCGATGAGTGCGTCGACACGGAAGTGCGGCAACTGCGTCTTGAGATCGGCCTCGGCCCCGCGCAACAGCTCCATCACCGCCTCGTTCATGTAGACGATGTTGAGCTTGTCGTCAGCGACCATCACCCTTGCGGTGATCGCGTTTGCGGCCAGGGCGGCCATGGCTGCGGCGTTGTTCTTGCGGCCAAACATGATGGTCTCCTGTGATGGAAGTCACGTCAGCGATGAGCAGGTGATCAAGATCACGCGATGGTTGCCATGATCGGAGACGGCGCCGACTGCGATCGTCCTGAACTCGATGACTCCCGTAGAATTCCGGGGTTCTATTCAATCTAACAGGTATTCAGTAAGATTCGGTTAGGCAGCAATCTGCAGCGATTGTTCTGATTGTGCAGGAACGGCCGCGTCGCGTGCGCCCGGATGGATCGAGTGTCGCAGGGCCGGCTTGCCTTAGGTCAATTTCGAGATTGTCGTTGCAGCTATGCTCCATGACGATTGGATGCTATCGGCTTGGACATGCCAGGGAAGGAAATTGCCGAAATCATCGCGTTGCCGAGGGTGTTTCTGGATAGCCTCGGCATCGGCATCTCGATCGTCGACAGTTCGACGGGACATATCCTGTTTGCGAATGCCGAATGCTGCCGGATCCTCGGATACCCGCTGGAGCAACTCAGGACCGGCGAACTGACCTTCATCGATCTGACCCATCCGGAGGATCGGGAGGGCAACCGGCTGCAGCACGACAAGCTGGTCACAGGCGAGGTCGCGAGCTATCAGCTCGACAAGCGCTACCTTCGTCAGGACGGAAGCGTCGTGTGGGGGCGCGTGATCGTCAACCCGATCAGAGACGCCAGCGGCCGCATGAAATGGTTCTGCGCCGTGGTCGAGGACATCACGGCGACCAAGATCCTGGAGCAACAGCTTGCAGCCGCGGAGAAGCTTGCTGGGCTGTCGACCTTCAACCTGATCGTCGACACGGACGATTCCAAGGGAGAGTTTCCGTCGGCGCCGTCATCGTCGGTGCGCGACATGTTGTGCCGCGTGCATCCGGAGGATCGAAACGGGCTCGAGCAGGCGATCGGTCGCGCGATCATGAAGCGAACCGGCTACACGCGCGACTACAGGGTTCTGACCAAAGATGGTGCGATGCGCTGGGTCCGCGGCATGGCGACCTCCGTCTACAGCCCGTCCGACGGACGAACCCGCCTCGTCGGCGCGACGATTGACGTCACCACCGATCATCTCGGTGGCGAGAACCACATGCCCGAGTCCATTCGCAACATCCTGGATCACATCGAGACGCACTGGGATCAGAAGATCTCGATCGAGCAGCTTGCGGCGCGCTACGGCGTCAGCCCCCGCACGGTCTACCAGTACTTTGCGAAGAACGGCATGTCCCTGGCCGAGAAGATCAAGCTGACACGCATGCAACATGCGCGCCGCATGCTGTACGATGCGAAAGCAGGGGATACGGTGACTTCTATCGCCTTGCGATGCTGCTTCAGCAATCCGGGGCATTTCGCCAGGGAGTATCGAAAGATCTATGGTGAGACGCCATCGGAAAGCCTGAGGCAGGCGTCATTGCGGCCGGCGTCGCACGACGATCCAACCATTGCTCCATCGATCCGTTAGGCGCCAGCCGGCCTTCACGAGGGCACGTCCGGAGGAGCACTGGCCGGATGTGCCCGACGGGCAATCCTCGCATGCGCGCCATGCGCCGATTGCCCGTCGTGTTAGTTTGTCGCGGACCGATCCCTTGCGTCGTCGGGCAAATCAGGTCGATTGTTCCGGCCAACCCGCCTCGTGCAGAGGGACGTACGCGTCGTCACGAACGTTGAGGTGGGCTGCGATGGACGTGACGGCTGCGCGGGACGAGCGTAGTCGGCACGGACGGCGAAGTCGTGTGGTCCTGGCCTCTCGACGCTGAGGTCAAGTCTGCGTTGTTGCTTATGGGCACGCGCGGGCGATGGGGGCAAGAAAGCCGATCCCCAGGGAGAGCACGAAGGACACCGTAAAGCCATCGCGCGGGGAAGGCCGGGTCTGTCCGGCTGTACCTGTGGTACCTGCCGCCTGCATTCTTTTGAGCAGGCGGGCCACGGGCCTCAGCCGAGGTCCGGCCTTCCTCGCGCCCTCTCATTGTTCAAGAGGGACAAGACGGATGCATCACCCGGGCTTTGTGGGCCGCGGGAAGGCGATGCTTTGTCCCAATGCCTGCCATGTGATGGAAGGCGCCGACCAGGATCTCCACTGTCGTCCCGGCCTTGCGCCGGGACCCATAACCCCAGGGTGATGTTTGAGGCACGGCGGTGGATACAGCTCTCCCAGCCACGACCGACTGTGGCTATGGGTCCCGGCGCAAGGCCGGGACGACACCGAATGCGACGCCCGAGCCGGGCAAACGAGACATCGATCGACGCCGCCGTCGCGGCTAGCCTACGCTTCCAGCGCCGTCCTGATCATGCGCGCGAGATCGGCGCTGACATATGGCTTCGCGAGCAGCAGCACGTCGGCATCGAGGCGGCCGTGATGCACGATCGCATTCTCGGTGTAGCCCGACGTGTACAGCACCTTCAGGCCTGGACGCCGCCGCTCGGCCTCGATGGCGAGCTGGCGGCCGTTCATGCCGCCGGGAATGATGACGTCGGTGAACAACAGGTCGATGCGCTCCTTCGCGTCGATCAGCGCGAGGCCTTCCGCGGCGTTGCTCGCGGCGAGCGTGCGATAGCCGAGCCGGCGCACCTGGGCGACGACGTAGTCGCGCACCAGCGCGTCGTCCTCGACGATCAGGATGGTTTCGTCCGCGCGCGCCATCGCCGGCCGCGTCGTGTCCGCGACGACCGCCTCCGGCGCGCTGGTGGCACGCGGCAGATACAGCTTCACCGTGGTGCCGTGACCTTGCTCGCTGTAGATCTTGACGTGGCCGTTGGACTGCTTGACGAAGCCATAGACCATGCTCAGCCCGAGGCCCGAGCCCTTGCCGACGTCCTTGGTGGTGAAGAACGGCTCGAACACCTTGTCGATCAACTGGGCCGCAATGCCCTCGCCGGTGTCGCTGACCGCGATCAGGACATAGCTGCCGGGTTTGGCTTCGCGGTTCAATTGCGCATAGTCGTCGTCGAGCGTGACGTTCTTGGTCTCCAGCGTGAGCTTGCCGCCGTCGGGCATGGCGTCGCGCGCATTGAGCGCGAGGTTGAGGATCGCGGTCGAGAGCTGGCTCGGATCGATCAGCGCCGGCGCGCTGTCGTGGCTGAGCATCGATTCGATCTCGATCTGCTCGCCCAGCGTCGGCCGCAGCAGGCGCGCCGCGTCGACCACGAGCGCGTTGATGTCGGTGGCGCGCGGCTGCAGCGGCTGGCGGCGCGAGAAGGCGAGGAGGTGCCGGGTCAGGTCGGCGCCGCGCTCGGCTGCGGCGCTGATCATGCTGGCGATGCCGGCGAGCTGCGGCTTGTCCTTGACCGCATCGGCGAGGATCTCGATCGTGCCGGTGATGACCGTCAGGATGTTGTTGAAGTCGTGCGCGACGCCGCCGGTGAGCTGGCCGATCGCCTCCATCTTCTGCGCCTGGCGGACCTGGGCCTCGTTCGCCTCGATCTCCTGGAACCGCTGCACCATCGCCTCGGCGGCGCGGCGTTGCCGGATCTCTTCCTCCAATCGTTCGTAGGCCTTCTGCAGCACGATGCGCGTCGGCAGCACCAGGATCTGGCGCAGCATCCTCACCATGGCCACGATGACCACGACCGAGATCACGGCGAGAAGCGCATAGACGAGGCTCTCGACTCTCGCGTCCGACATCCAGAGATCGAGGATCGCGAGCAGACGCGTCAGGCCGAACAGCGCCACGAACACCCCGAGCGCGGCCAGGGCGCCGCGGAACATGACCTCCTTCCAGCGCCGCCACAGGTACAGAGCGATGACGGTGGAGATCGTGAAGAAGGCGCACGCGATGATCGCGTTGGACACGACATACAGCCAGAACCATCCCGGCGCCTCCGGCAGGCCGGCCGCTTGCACCGTCAATGTCGGCATTTGCAAACCATCCTCAACAATGCACCGCGTCGCCCCCGAGGCCAGCCCGGCCTCGCGTCGTCTCAAACCGAAAGGATCATTCAGCTTTTCACCTCCGGCGCAAGGGCAATGGCGCCTCGGCGGAATGCCGTTCCCGGGGCTGCTGTCAAACCCGTGCCACACATCCTTAACCCCCCGGTCACGCGGCTGTTAACGCCGCCACCTAAGCCGCTCGACACCGTCATCACCTGTGGAGTGAACGAGATGTCGAACACGATCGCGCACAACCGGCGCGAGTTCTTGCGCCTGCTCGGAGCCTCGGCTGCAACCGCAGCTCTCAGTCAGAGCATCGAGCGCGCGCATGCCATTCCCGCCTTCCATCGGCATGGCAGCATCAAGGACGTCGAGCACATCGTGGTGCTGATGCAGGAGAACCGCGCTTTCGATCATTACTTCGGCGCGATGCGCGGCGTGCGCGGCTTCAACGACCCGCGCGCCGTGAAGCTGCCGAACGGCAATCCGGTCTGGCAGCAGCCGAACGGCACCGGATCGGTGATGCCGTTCCGCGTCGACAACGCCGGTCAGGTCTATGTCGAGGACGTGGCGCACGGCTGGAACGACGGCCAGAAGGCCTGGAACAACGGCAATTACGACAAGTGGATCGCCAACAAGGGCACCACGACGATGACCTGCATGAACCGGCAGGACCTGCCCTGGCACTACGCGCTCGCCGATGCGTTCACGGTGTGCGACCAGTACTTCTGCTCGGTCATGGGGCCGACTGATCCCAACCGCTATTATCTGTGGACCGGCTGGGACGGCAACGACGGTAAGAATGGCGGCCCGGTCATCACCAATGCCGAGGCCGGCTACGACTGGACCACGTTCCCGGAGCGGCTGGAGAAGGCCGGCATCTCCTGGAAGGTCTATCAGGATATCGGCGTCGGCCTCACCGCGGCCGGCTACTGGGGCTGGACCGAGAATCCGTGGATCGGCAATTACGGCGACAACTCGCTGCTCTACTTCCATCAATACCAGAACTCGCAGCCGGGCAGCCCGCTGTACGAGAAGGCGCTGCGCGGCAGCAACATCGCCAAGGGCGGCACCTTCGACAACCTGTTCGACGGCCTGCGCAACGACGTGCGCAACGGCACGCTGCCGCAGGTGTCGTGGATCGCAGCCCCCGAGGCGTTCAGCGAGCATCCGAACTGGCTGCCCGGACCAGGCGCCTGGTACATTTCCAAGGTGCTCGACATCCTGACGTCGAATCCGGAGCTGTGGAGCAAGACCGCGCTGATCATCAACTACGACGAAGGCGGCGGCTTCTTCGACCATGTCGTCGGTCCGTATCCGGCGATGTCGCAGGCCTGGGGCCAGTCGACCGTCGACGTCAGCACGGACCTGTTCGCCGGCGACGGCAGCCACTTGGCCGGTCCCTACGGTCTCGGCGTGCGCGTGCCGATGCTGGTGGTGTCGCCGTGGTCGCGCGGCGGCTTCGTGTGCTCCGAAGTGTTCGACCACACCTCGGTGATCCGCTTCATCGAGCGCCGCTTCCATCACAAGGCGCCGGATCTGTTCGAGACCAACATTCCGGCGTGGCGGCGCGCGGTGTGCGGCGATCTCACCTCGGCGTTCAACTTCACCTCGCCGAACGAAGGCATGGCGCCGCTGCCGAGCACGGCCGGCTACAAGCCGCCGGTGGCCGACATCACTTCGGGCGCGCGCTTCGACGACTATCATCCGGTGCCGCCGGCCAAGCAGGTGTTGCCGCAGCAGGAGCCCGGGATTCGCCCGGCACGCGCGCTGCCGTATGACCTCCGCGTCGACGGCGATGCGGATGCGGCGCGCAAAAAGTTCGGGATCCGCTTCGTCAATCCTGGGCAGGCGGGCGTCTGCTTCCACGTCCGCTCCGGCAACACCGCGACCGGACCGTGGAGCTACACGGTCGAGGCGGGCAAGTCGCTGAACGGCGTCTGGGACCTTGCCGCCGGCGCCGGCCAGTATGACCTGTCGGTGTACGGCCCGAACGGCTTCTACCGCCGCTTCAAGGGCGGCGTCGTCTCGACGTCGGCGCTGGTCGACGTCGACACCGTTCACATGTGCGACTGGGATGAAGGCGACGACGCCCGTAGCCTCGCGGTGGCGCTCACCAACAAGGGCGCGAGCTGCGTGGTGACGCTGACCGACAACTACACCGGACGCAGCGACCGGCATCGCCTGCAGCGCGGCCAGCGCCTGGAGACCAAGGTGCGGCTGCGCCAGACCCATGGCTGGTACGACCTGACGGTGACGGCGGACAGCGACGCCAATTTCAATTGGCAGCTCGCGGGCCACGTCGAGAACGGCCGGCCCAGCATCAGCGATCCGGCGATGGGCAAGATCGCCGCGAGCTGATCGCGGACAATATGAACGCGACGCGCCCGGAGCGATCCGGGCGCGTCGTCAGGACGAAGAGGTGACGAGCGATTGATCGGCGTCGTCGGCGTTGGGATCACCGGGCGCGGTGGCCCAGGCGAGTTCGACCAGGGTGACGATGCGGCGGCCGGCGCCGTCGAGCTGGCAGACGATCAGGCCCTGGTCCTCGATATAGGTCAGCAGCCGCTGCGCCCGGCGCAGCGAATGCGAGCCGTAGGCGCGCGCGATCGCGGCATCGCTCGGGCAGGGACGGCCGTCCTTGGCGGCGCGGGCGAGCATCATGAACACGCCCTGCATGTCCTCAGGGAGCAGCGAGGCGCGCAAGGTGACGTCCTGCCAGCCGGCATCGTCGGAGGTCGCGTCGTTGCCGAGCCCGGCGCGGGCGCGGGTGAGCATGCGGCGGAATTCGTTGAGGTCGGGCACCGCCGTGCCCAGCCCCTCGATGCGGCAGCGGACGACGAATTCCTGATAGAGCACGCCGACGGCGCGGAAACCGGCGTCGGGCTCGGCCAGCACGGCGCGCAGCACGCGCTCGACGCGGGCGCGGCGCTCGGCGAGCTCCTCTTCGCTGACCTCAGGCGGCGGCGGCTCGGGACGAAACTCCAGCGCGGCGGACTTGGCCGCCATGAGCTGGTCGAGCAGCTCGGGCTGCGGCTTGCGCTGCGGCCGCGGGTTGGTCTCGGGCGGCGGCGCGGCAAGGATGACCGAGCGGGCGTCCTCGAGCGAGGCCTCCGGCAGCGGCATCAGCCGCGGCGTCGCATTGCGCGGCTTGGTGTCGGTCGGACCGATGCGCAGGCCAAGGGGCCGGCGCGACAGCGCGGGTCCCAGCGCCATGAACTGGCCGCGCTCGAGGTCGCGGAAGGCCTCCGCCTGGCGGCGCTCCATGCCGAGCAGGTCGGCGGCGCGGGCCATGTCGATGTCGAGGAAGGTGCGGCCCATCAGGAAGTTCGAAGCCTCGGCCGCGACGTTCTTGGCCAGCTTCGCCAACCTTTGTGTCGCGATCACCCCCGCCAGACCGCGCTTGCGGCCGCGGCACATCAGATTGGTCATGGCGCCGAGCGAGGCCTTGCGGGCCTCGTCCGAGACTTCGCCGGCGACGGCCGGGGCGAACAGCTGGGCTTCGTCGACCACGACCAGCATCGGATACCAATGGTCGCGCGAGATCTCGAACAGGCCGTTGAGAAACGCCGCCGCCCGCCGCATCTGGTTCTCGGCGTCGAGACCTTCGAGATTGAGCACGGTCGAGACGCGATGGATTCGCGCCCGCTCGCCGGCGACCTGCAGGGCCCGCTCGGTGTGGTCCTCGGCCTCGATGACGAGATGGCCGAATCGCTCCGCGAGCGTAACGAAGTCGCCCTCGGGGTCGATGATGGTCTGCTGCACCCAGGGCGCGCTCTGCTCCAGCAGCCGCCGCAACAGATGCGACTTGCCGGAGCCGGAATTGCCCTGCACGAGCAGCCGCGTCGCCAGGAGTTCTTCGAGGTCGAGCGCCGCAGGCGATCCCGCCGCCGTCTGCCCCATCTCGATTGCAACGGTCATGTGCCCCGACTCAAACGCGCTTCCCGCAGAGGCTGGCGCTTAACAAGCCCGGACCGATGCGTCGAGCCTTCGTGCGGGCTTGTCCCAGATTCACCATCGGCTGTGGATGATTTCGGCAGGGAACTTCGAGGCTGCGGCGGGGCGGTCGAAGCCGCGGTCGACAGGAAACGCCCGGCGCTTGGCGCATGCTCGGGTTTCACGATACGATGCCGAAAAAAGGGGCAGCAAGTGAACGAGCATTCGGACGCCGTGCGCGCGGACACGCAGATGCTCGCGCCCCAGGCCGACGTCCTGCAGGGCGCCGATGCGATGGCGCGACTGCGCGCCAGCGAGGAGCGTTTCCGCGCCTTCGTGACCGCGAGCTTCGATGTCGTCTATTGCATGAGCCCGGACTGGAGCGAGATGCGCTTTCTCCGAGGCAAGGATTTCATTGCCGATACGATGACCCCGAGCCGGCGCTGGCTTGCGAAGTACATCCCTTCCGAAGACCAGCCGCAGGTGCTGGACGCCGTCGGCAGGGCCATTGCGACGAAGAGCGTGTTCGAGCTGGAGCACCGTGTCATCAGGGTCGACGGTACGCTCGGCTGGGCGCATTCGCGTGCCGTTCCCATGCTCGACGGCAACGGCGAGATCGTCGAGTGGTTCGGAGCGGCGCGCGACGTCACCGAGCAGAAGCTGGCCGAGCACGAGTTGCGCAAGAGCGAGGAGAGGCTGCGGAGTGCGGTCGAGGTCGGGCGGCTCGGCCTGTGGGACTGGAACGTCGCAACCGGCGAGGTCTACTGGTCGGACGAGCACTTCCGCCTGGAAGGCTATGGTGTCGGAGAGGTGAACCCGAGCTACGAGGCCTGGACGGCGCGTATTCATCCGGAGGATCGTGCCGGGACCGAGGCAGCGCTGCGCCGGGCGATGGAGGCCGGCGAGGAATATGTCCGCGAATTTCGCGTTGTGCATCCGGACGGTTCAATCCGCTATTTGTATGGTCGCGGGCGCTTCTTCTACGACGCCGCCGAACAGCCGATCCGCATGACCGGCGCGATGCTCGATGTCACCGAGCGGCGGGAGTGGGAGGAGCGGCAGAAGGTGCTGGTGGCCGAGCTGCAGCATCGCACGCGCAACCTGTTGGGCGTGGTCCGCTCGATGGCCGACAAGACGGCGCGCGCCAGCACCGATCTGGCCGATTTCCGCGCCCGCTACCGGGATCGGCTGGATACGCTGTCGCGCGTGCAGGGGCTCTTGTCGCGCCTGAACGAGCATGACCGGGTCACCTTCGACGACCTGATCCGCAGCGAGCTGTCCGCGGTTGCCGGCGTCTCCGAGCGCGTGGAGCTCGCCGGCCCATCGGGTGTACGGCTGCGGTCGTCGACGGTGCAGACGCTCGCCATGGCGCTGCATGAGCTCGCCACCAACGCGCTCAAATACGGTGCGCTGGGGCAACCGTCCGGTCGTCTCACGGTAACCTGGTCGCTCGAGCGTCATGGGGCGGAAGACAAGCCCTGGCTGCATATCGATTGGCGGGAGAGCGGCGTCGACATGCCGCCGCCCGGCGCGGAACCCGCCGGTACGGGGCAGGGGAGGGAGCTGATCGAGCAGGCCCTGCCGTATCAGCTCAGCGCCAAGACGTCGTACAATCTCGCGCCTGATGGCGTCTGCTGCACGATTTCGATTCCCGTCTCACTCACCACGCTGGAGCTCGATGAGCATGCCTGAACGCTCGCTGCGCGACCGCCATATCCTCGTCGTCGAGGACGAATACATGCTGGCCGACGAGCTGCGTTGCGCTCTCGGCGACGCCGGCGGCACGGTGCTCGGTCCGGTCGGAACCGTTCCCGATGCGCTCGCCTTGATCAGGCGCGAGGGACGGATCGAAGGCGCCGTCCTCGACGTCAATCTGCGCGGCGAGATGGCGTTTCCGGTGGCGGATCTGCTGGTCGCACGCGGCGTGCCCTTCGTGTTCACGACGGGCTATGACGAATCCATCATCCCGGAGCGCTTCTCGCACATCCTGCGTTGCGAGAAGCCGATTGCCGTCGATGGCATCGTCGGCGTGCTCGGGCGCATGGTCGTCGGGCGTTGAGGGCGGCCCCGGCATGTGGCTCGTCCCGCCAAGCCGCGACGTCTCACACCTCTCTGCGGCTGAGGAAGGCGAGGCGCTCGAACAGATGCACGTCCTGCTCGTTCTTGAGCAGCGCGCCGTGCAGCGGCGGGATCAGCTTGCGCGGATCGCGCTCGCGCAGCTGCTCGGGGCCGATGTCCTCGTTGAGCAGCAGCTTGAGCCAGTCGAGCAGCTCCGAGGTCGAGGGCTTCTTCTTCAGGCCGGGCACGTCGCGCACCTCGAAGAAGATCCGCAGGGCTTCCTCGACCAGCCGCTTCTTGATGTTCGGGAAGTGCACGTCGACGATGCGGCCCATCGTGTCGGCATCGGGGAACTTGATGTAGTGGAAGAAGCAGCGGCGCAGGAACGCGTCCGGCAGCTCCTTCTCGTTGTTCGAGGTGATGATGACGATCGGGCGCAGCTTCGCCTTGATGGTCTCGTTGGTCTCGTAGACGTGGAATTCCATCCGGTCGAGCTCGAGCAGCAGGTCGTTCGGAAACTCGATGTCGGCCTTGTCGATCTCGTCGATCAGCAGCACCGGACGCTGCTCGGCCGTGAAGGCCTCCCACAGCTTGCCGCGCTTGATGTAGTTCTTGATGTCGGAGACCCTGGAGTCGCCGAGCTGGCTGTCGCGCAGGCGGGAGACGGCGTCGTATTCGTAGAGGCCCTGCTGCGCCTTGGTGGTCGACTTGATGTGCCAGGTCAGCAGCGGCGCGTTGACGGCTTTCGCGACCTCCTCGGCCAGCACGGTCTTGCCGGTCCCGGGCTCGCCCTTCACCAGGAGCGGGCGTTCGAGCACGATCGCCGCGTTGACGGCCACCTTCAGATCATCGGTGGCGACGTAGTCCTGGGTGCCGGTAAATTTCATCGCGCCTCGCTTGTCGATCGAACTTGTGTTGAGTGGCTACGCAGCGGCGACCGCCGCTGCGGCTTTGAGATGATGGCTGCCATTGGAAGGGGAAATAATCAAGCGCGCCGGATCACGGCCAGGATCACGAGCACGATGACGGCACCGATCGTGGCGTCCAGGATCGCGCCCAGCGTGCCACTGGCCAGCGCGATGTGCAGCGCCGGCAGGACATAGCTTGCGACCAGCGCGCCGATGATGCCGACAACAATGTTGCCGATCAGGCCAAAACCGGCGCCGCGAACGATCAGGCCGGCCAGCCAGCCAGCAATGGCGCCAATGATGATGGCGACGATAAGACTCATAGGAAGCCCCCATTCAGAACTCTGTTCCATGGATTGTAGAGCAAAAAGGCGGCCGGTCCAGTACGCCCGGTTCCGACAGGCCTTGACGGGCGGAGAGGGGCGGGCAATCTAATGGGCATGTTCCTGCAATTCTTCACAGCACTGCGCGACGCGCAGGTCCCGGTCTCCTTGCGTGAATATCTCACGCTGATGGAGGCGATCGATGCCGATCTCGCCGAGCATTCGGTCGAGAACTTCTACTATCTGTCGCGCACGGCGCTGGTGAAGGACGAGCGCAATCTCGACAAGTTCGATCGCGTGTTCGGCACCGTGTTCAAGGGATTGGAAAATCTCCTGGATGCGATGGAGAAGGCCGAGATCCCCGAGGAATGGCTGCGGAAGCTCGCCGAGAAGTATCTGACCGAGGAAGAGAAGAAAGAGATCGAGGCCATGGGCTGGGACAAGCTCATGGAGACCTTGAAGAAGCGGCTGGAAGAGCAGAAGGGCCGGCACCAGGGCGGCAGCAAGTGGATCGGCACCGCCGGCACCTCGCCGTTCGGCGCCTATGGCTACAATCCCGAAGGCGTCCGTATCGGACAGGAGAAGAACCGCAACAATCGCGCCGTGAAGGTGTGGGACCGTCGCGAGTTCAAGGATCTCGACGGCAATGTCGAGCTCGGCATCCGCAACATCAAGGTGGCGCTGCGCCGCCTGCGCAAGTTCGCCCGCACCGGCGCGCCGGACGAGCTCGATCTGGACACCACGATCCGCGAGACCGCCAATCACGGCTATCTCGACGTGCACATGCGGCCCGAGCGGCGCAATGCGGTGAAGGTGCTGGTGTTCTTCGACATCGGCGGCTCGATGGACTCGCACGTCGCCCAGGTCGAGGAATTGTTCTCGGCCGCCAAGAGCGAATTCAAGCACATGGAATATTTCTACTTCCACAACTGCCTCTACGAAGGCGTGTGGAAGCAGAACAAGCGGCGCTTCACCGATCGCACGCCGACCTGGGACGTGCTTCACAAATATCCGCACGACTACAAGGTCGTGTTCGTCGGCGACGCGTCGATGTCGCCTTACGAGATCATGGTGCCCGGCGGCTCGGTCGAGCATGTCAACGAGGAGCCGGGCTCGGTCTGGCTGGACCGCGTGATCCGCACCTATCCGCATACGGTGTGGCTCAACCCGGTGGCGCAGAAGCACTGGGACTATTCCGAATCCACCACCATCATCCGCCGCCTCTTCTCCGAGCGCATGTATCCGATCACGATCGAGGGGCTGGAGTCGGCGATGAAGGAGCTGGTGCGCTAGAACGGTCCTTCATTCCGGGGCGGTCGCGACAGCGACCGAACCCGGAATGACGGCGAATGTGACGGCGTGCCAGATGCCAAGAGGACGCGCCAGAAGGAAACGAGAGAATGCCCCAGACCATCACCCGCGGCATCAAGGCGCTGCTCGACGAAGCCAATGCCGAGATCGAGACGCTCTCGGCGGCTGACGCGATCGAGGCGGCAAAGCGCGAGGATGTCGTGATCGTCGACATCCGCGACCCGCGCGAGATCGAGCGCGAGGGCAGGATTCCCGGTGCATTCTCCTGCACCCGCGGCATGCTGGAGTTCTGGATCGATCCGCAGAGCCCCTACGCCAAGCCGATCTTTCAGGCGGACAAGAGGTTCATCTTCCACTGCGCCGGCGGCCTGCGCTCGGCGCTCGCCGCCAAGACCGCGCAGGACATGGGCCTGACACCGGTCGCCCATATCGGCGGCGGCTTCGCCGCCTGGCGCGAGGCCGGCGGACCGGTCGAAGCGTGGGCGCCGAAGAAGAAGGATTGAACCTGATCGTCACACGCAGGCTTGACCCGCGTGTCCATCGCTTGAAGAAGATGGACCGCCGGACCAAAGCCGGCGATGAGGCAATGAAGCGATCCTTGGAGCCAGGCCATGACCACCCCAAACGACCCTCTCGTCTCGACGGACTGGCTCGCGGCGCATCTCGGCGACCCCAAGATCAAGGTGGTCGACGCGACGTTCAAGATGCCCGGCGTGCTGCCGCTGCCGAAGGATGATTACCTGAAGGCGCACATTCCCGGCGCCGTGTTCTTCGACGTCGATGAGGTCTCGGATCATTCCAACCCGCTGCCGCACATGTATCCGAGCGCCGAGCAGTTCGGCCGCGATGCCGCCCGGCTCGGCATCAGCAATGGCGATACGGTGGTGGTCTATGATTCAGGCGGCTGGGTCGCCGCGCCCCGCGCCTGGTGGATGTTCCTGTCGTTCGGCCACAAAGACATTCGCGTGCTCGATGGCGGCCTGAAGAAGTGGACCGCCGAGGGGCGGCCGGTCGACGGCGGCCAAGTGACGCCGGCGCTCGGCAGCTATGGCGCGAGCTTCGACGCCGCGCGCGTGCGCAGGATCGAGCAGATGGTCGCGAATCTCGCCGGCAATGCCGAGCAGGTGATCGACGCGCGGCAGGCGCCGCGCTTCGCCGGCGAGGTGGCGGAGCCCCGGCCCGGCCTGCGGTCCGGCCACATCCCCGGCAGCCGCAACCTGCCTTACGCGGAGCTGTTCGACGCCGCGACCGGCGTGATGAAGCCGCTCGAGGAGCTGCGCAAGGCGTTCGGCGCAGTCGGGGTCGATCTGGCAAAGCCGATCGTGACCTCCTGCGGCTCCGGCGTGTCGGCAGCCGTGCTGACGCTGGCGCTCTATCGCCTCGGCATCCGCGACACCGCGCTGTACGACGGCTCCTGGTCGGAATGGGGGGTCGAAAACGGCCCGCCGGTGGCGACGGGCCCCGCTTGAGCGGTTAGCGAGTCCGCGGCCCGGCCGCCTGCGGGCCAACGGCCTGGGGCTGACCGAACGGCTGCTGTCCGAACGGATCGGGGAAAGCCTGCTGCTGCTGTTGAGCGGCAGCGGCCTGTCGCGCCGAGCGGACCCGCTGCGCGATGCGGCGCTGCTTGGCCCGGCGCGCGGCGACCTGCTTCTCGCGGGCCAGACGCTTCTTCAGAATGCTCCGGCGCAACTGCACGCTCGCGATCTTCACCGAGGCACGGTGCTCGCCGGCGGCGGGCCGCTCCTGATGGGCCGGCTGTTCGGCGAGCGCAGCAAGCTTGGCCGCGATCGGATCGAGCACGGCGGCCGCCGGCGCGGACGGGATCGGAGCCGGGGTCGTCATCGCCGGATCCGCGCTGGCGAGGACCTGGGCGGCGGCTGCGATGGGAACGATCGCGGCGTCGCTCGAGACGGTCGCTGCTGATGCGGCGGCAGGTTGGGGAGTGGTGTCCATCCTGGGCCTGTCGGAGGCCTTGTCGATGGCAACGACGACCGAAGCAGTCAGCTCCGAAGCGGTGCGCTCCGGCTTACCGCTGTCGGTCCGCTCGTTCGGTTCAACTGTCACACTCTTGATCGCAGCGGAGACCGAGGCGGTGTCGACCGTCTCCGCAGGGAGCGATGGCGTCGGCAATGCGGGCGGTTCGGCCGCGACCGTCGCCTCGATCTTCTCCGTGACCGGAGCTGCAGCCGCCGGCGGGCTCGACGGCTCGGCCGCTGTCGCCGAAGGCGCATCGGTTGCGCTCAACGGCGGCGCGACGGGTTGCGCCGGGCTCGGCTCGACCCGCAGCACGGCCAGAACCGGCGTCGGCTCGGCCGGCGGCAGGAAGGCCGTGAAGCCGGAGGCCTGAGTCGAGCGCCAGGACGAGTTGCTGGCGAACTGCTCATGGGCGGCGCGCAACAGGGCTGCAGCGCCCATGCCGAAGATGGTGAGAGAGATCGAACAGAGGATCGCGGCGACGAGGAAACGAAAGCCGGGAAGCATTGACGGGAACTCTCGTCACGGCAGCGGGGCTGCCGAGACCTTCGAGCCAGTAGGGAACGCGGTGATCACAGGGAATGGCAGGGTTCACGACGGGGCCGGCTTCTGCCGTGCATCGCGAATCAGGCTGAGGTCAGAATACCGAAAGCGTTCCCGCTCGCTCGTCAAATCGCGGCGGAGATGCGGCTCGCGGCGGCTCTGCTGCACTTTTTCGGCGGCGTGAGACTTCCGTGCAACGACGGGGACATGATCACAAATTGCCGAAGTCGGACCGCTCCGGCCGGAATTGTCTTGAATGCGCCGCTATCTTCGGCCATTTGGCACAGCAAAGGTCCCAATCGGCGGCTTGGGGATATTGCAAGGGCAATGATGATCAGACACATCCTGACGGTTTGCGCGGTCGCGGCAGCGGGCGTGACGGCAACCTCGTTTGCCGAGGCACAGCAGGTCTATCAGACCGCGCCGGGCGCGTATTCACCGCAGCCCACGCCCTATCCGGCCGATGTGCGCGGACAGGCCCCTGATTTCGACGCGCTCGACGACGAGGATGCGCCGGGCAACTCGGCGGCTCTTCCGCCTCCTGGGCCGGTGATGTCGCCCGATGATCCCCGCTACGGCCGTCCCGCTGGCGCCCCGGTCTATGGCGCGGCGCCGACCGGCCCCGTGATGTCACCGGACGATCCGCGTTATGGCCGCCCGGCAAGTGCGCCGCCGGTGATTTACGCTGATCGGCCGGCCTCCGGTCAGCAGGCTTACGGCACCTATGGCAATGGTGCGCCCGGTGGCGACGCCGGTGCGCCGCGTCCGCCGGGCGTGGTGAGTGGCGCTACCAGCGTGCCGGGCACCGCGCAGGCGCCGGCCGGCGACCGCCCGATGACCGTCGCAGCGCTGCCGCCGGAAGAGCAGCCCGATGCCGCGCCGGCTCCGCTGCCGGCCAACCTGCGCCGCCAGGAGGTCGACTTCGTCACCAAGGAGCCGCCCGGAACCATCGTCGTCGATACGCCCAACACCTATCTCTATCTCGTGCTCGGGAACGGCCGGGCGATGCGCTATGGCGTCCGCGTCGGCCGCGAAGGCTTCACCTGGACCGGCGTGCAGAAGATCACCAAGAAGACCGAGTGGCCGGACTGGTATCCGCCGAGCGAGATGATCGAGCGCCAGCCCTATCTGCCACGCTTCATGGCCGGTGGGCCGGGCAACCCGCTCGGTGCCCGCGCGATGTATCTCGGCTCGACCGTCTACCGTATCCACGGTACCAACCAGCCGTCGACGATCGGTAAGTTCGTCTCGTCGGGCTGCATCGGCATGCTGAACGACGACGTCGCCGACCTGTTCGAACGCGTCAAGGTCGGCACCCGCGTCGTGGTCATGCCGGGCGGAGCACCTCCCGGCTCGAGCAAGAACATGGCGGCGGCGGGCCCAGCCGTGCCGGCGCAGCAGCAGGTCCAGATTCCGGTTCAGGCCCAGGCGACGGGTAGCCAGCCGACGACGGTGCAGCCGTTGCCGCCGCCGGTCACGATCCGCTGAATCGGGCTTCGATCAATTGAAACACCCTCCTCGCGGAGGGTGTTTTGCTTTGGGCTGTTGCGCGGGTCAGGCCAGCCGTCGCGGAGGTTCCGCGCCGCCGAGCCAGGCTGCGATGCAATCGACCATCTGGCTGTAATGGGCGCGAAAGCTCTCCTCGGTGACGTAGCCGAGATGCGGCGTCAGCACGACGTTGTCGAGCCCGCGCAGCGGGTGGACGACCGGCAGCGGCTCGACCGTGAACACGTCGAGGCCGGCGCCGGCGATGCGCTTCCCGCGCAGGGCCTGCAGCAGCGCCACCTCATCCACGATGGGGGCCCGCGAGGTGTTGACGAGATAGGCCGAAGGCTTCATCCGCGCGATGTCGGCGGCGCCGACCAGCCCGCGCGAACGGTCGCTGAGCACGACATGGATGGTGATGATGTCCGCGGTCGCAAACAGCTCCTCCTTGGTCGCGTAGCCGACGCCGGCCTCCTTGCAGCGCTCCGGCGTCAGGTTGGGGCTCCAGGCGATCACGTCCATGCCGAACGCCTTGGCGAGCCCCGCAACCTTGCTGCCGAGCTTGCCGAGCCCGATCACGCCCAGCGTCCTGCCCTCGATCTCGATGCCGCCCAGCGCCTGCCAGGGCTGGCCGGCGTGCATCCGGGCGTTCTCCTGGCCGATCCTGCGGGTCAGTTCCAGGATCAGGCCCATGGTGAGAGGTGCGGTCGGATCCCGACCATATTGCGTGCCGCAGACCACGATGCCCCGGGCCTTCGCGGCCTCGGTATCGATCGCAGCGTTGCGCATGCCCGAGGTGATCAGGAGCTTCAGCTTCGGCAGACGCTCGATCAGGGTGCGCGGCAACGGTGTCCGCTCACGCATCGCGCAGACGATGTCGACATCGGCCAGTGCGGCGGCGGCCGCATCCTCGCCGGCGAACGGATGGGTGAAGGCGGTGACGTCCACCTTGTCGGCCAGACGCGGCCAATCGGCCAGTGACAGCGCCGTATCGTAATAGTCATCGAGGATTGCACAGCGCAGCCGCGTCATCGGCAAAGGTCCATTCGTCGGGAGAGGGCGTCATTCGAGGAACGCCGTCGGGAATGGAGCCATGCTTGCGCGCAAAGTGCCGGCGGCGCAAGGCGCGGTCTCAGTCACCAGCGCAAGGCGCCAGGGGCGGGTGCAGGCGAGCGGTCAGTCGAGGTCGGCCTTCAGACGGAACGCGGCGTCGTTGCCGTATTTGGCCCGCCAGGCCGGTCCCGGGCCGCGCATGTAATGCAGTTCCGGCCGGTAGGGATGGAAGGCACGCGCAACGAATTCGCGCCAGAAGCCTCGGATGTCCTCGACGAGGCCGGATCGGTTCGGGCGTTCTGCCGCTGCAGCGGACAGGGAGACTGACGAAAGGGTTGCCATGACGGGCTCTCGCTGTTGTCGGCTGGGCTTGTCGCCGCTTGGGCGCGCGGTTCTTGCGTGCCGAGACCGAGTGTCCCGCTGAATTAATTAAAAGACGGTTGCAATTGTCGTGACCGGCCGCACACATCGTGTCGGATCCGTATTCGTCCGTGAGGCGGCAGGCCCACGCCGACCACCATGCGTCGGGCTTCTCCCGGCATTTGTTCCGGCCGGGACCGGCTCGCCGGTTGCCCTTTGGGGACCGCGCGGTTACATCAGCGGCAACCATTTTCCGAAAATTCAGGCAGGTTCGAGGGACACGCGATGGCGCGCCAGTTCGTCTATTTCATGCAGGGTCTGTCCAAGACCTATCCGACCCGCAAGGTGCTCGATAACATCCATCTGTCGTTCTACCCGGATGCCAAGATCGGCGTGCTCGGCGTCAACGGCTCGGGCAAATCGACCCTGCTCAAGATCATGGCGGGGATCGACAAGGACTATACCGGCGAGGCCTGGGTCGCAGAGGGCGCCCGCGTCGGCTATCTCGAGCAGGAGCCGCAGCTCGATCCGAAGCTCACCGTGCGCGAGAACGTCATGCTCGGCGTCGCCAAGCAGAAGGCGATCCTCGATCGCTACAACGAGCTGGCGATGAACTACTCCGAGGAGACCGCCGACGAGATGACCAAGCTGCAGGACGAGATCGAGGCGCAGGGCCTGTGGGATCTCGACAGCAAGGTCGACCAGGCGATGGATGCGCTGCGCTGCCCGCCCGACGATGCCGACGTCACCAAGCTGTCCGGCGGCGAGCGCCGTCGCGTCGCGTTGTGCAAGCTGCTGCTCGACCAGCCCGAACTGCTGCTGCTGGACGAGCCGACCAACCATCTCGACGCCGAATCGGTGTCCTGGCTCGAAGGTCATCTGCGCAATTATCCCGGCGCGATCCTGATCGTCACCCACGACCGCTACTTCCTCGACAACGTCACCAGCTGGATCCTGGAGCTCGATCGCGGCCGTGGCATTCCCTACGAGGGCAATTACTCGTCCTGGCTGCAGCAGAAGCAGAAGCGGCTGGAGCAGGAGGGCCGCGAGGACGCCGCGCATCAGCGCACTCTGGCGCGCGAGCAGGAGTGGATCGCGGCCTCGCCGAAGGCCCGCCAAGCCAAGTCCAAGGCGCGCTACCAGCGCTATGAGGAGCTGCTGAAGAAGGCCAGCGAGAAGCAGACCCAGACCGCGCAGATCATCATTCCCGTGGCCGAGCGGCTCGGCCAGAACGTCGTCGACTTCGAGGGGCTGTCCAAGAGCTTCGGCGACCGCCTCCTGATCGACAATCTCACCTTCAAGCTGCCGCCGGGCGGCATCGTCGGCGTGATCGGCCCAAACGGCGCCGGCAAGACCACGCTGTTCCGCATGATCACCGGGCAGGAGAAGCCGGACGCCGGAACCATCACCGTCGGCGAGACCGTGCATCTCGGCTATGTGGACCAGTCGCGCGACGCGCTCGACGGCAACAAGACGGTGTGGGAGGAGATCTCCGGCGGCAACGAGCTGATCCTGCTCGGCAAGAAGGAGGTGAACTCGCGCGGTTACTGCTCGGCGTTCAACTTCAAGGGCGCGGATCAGCAGAAGAAGGTCGGCGCGCTCTCGGGCGGTGAGCGCAACCGCGTGCATCTCGCCAAGATGCTGAAGTCGGGCGCCAACGTGCTGCTGCTCGACGAGCCGACCAACGATCTCGACGTCGACACGCTGCGCGCGCTCGAAGAGGCGCTGGAGGATTTCGCCGGCTGCGCCGTCATCATCAGCCATGATCGCTGGTTCCTCGATCGTATCGCGACCCACATGCTGGCCTTCGAAGGCGACAGCCATGTCGAATGGTTCGAGGGCAACTTCCAGGACTACGAGAAGGACAAGATGCGCCGGCTCGGCCAGGACAGCGTGATCCCGCACCGGGTCAAGTACAAGAAGCTGACGCGCTGACGGGCGGCATCACTCGGCGCGGCGCGGTCTCGCTTGCGGGACAATGCGCCGCGCCCCGCCTGCGGCCAGTTGTCGCTTCCCTGTGCGACATGATTGCGTAGATGGTAGGTTCCGCAATCGAATCTGGTCACGAGAAATCCCGACATGTCCCCTCCCGACGCCACCCTGTCCTCCAAGGGCGGAGCGCTGCGCCCCATTCCGATGCTGATTTTCGGCTCGCGCTGGCTGCAGTTGCCGCTCTACGTCGGATTGATCATCGCGCAGGGTGTCTATGTGGTGCTGTTCCTCAAGGAGCTCTGGCACCTGTTCGCGCATGCCTTCGACTTCTCCGAGCAGCAGATCATGCTCGCCGTGCTTGGCCTGATCGACGTCGTCATGATCTCGAACCTGCTCGTGATGGTGATCGTCGGCGGTTACGAGACCTTCGTGTCGCGGCTCAATCTGCAGGGCCATCCCGACGAGCCGGAATGGCTCAGCCACGTCAATGCCAGCGTGCTGAAGATCAAGCTGGCGATGGCGATCATCGGCATCTCGTCGATCCACCTGCTGCGCACCTTCATCGAGGCCGGCGCGCTGTCGTCGGGCAAGTCGACCTACACCGAGACCGGCGTGATGTGGCAGACCATCATCCACACGGTCTTCATCCTCTCGGCGATCGGCATCGCCATGGTCGACAAATTGTCGAATGCCGCGATCGAGGAGGCGAAGCAGGCCGCGGGACATTGAGGAGGGGAGCGCGAGTCGGCTGTTCACATTCTGTTCGCGGCGTGGTAGGCTCATGCCATGACCGAGGTGGAAAACATCGTCCTTGAACATCTGCGTCTGATCCGCGGGACGCTTGACTTGCTTCGCGAGGATGTCCGCGAGGTGAAGCTGCGCGTCGGTGGACTTGAACGCGAAGTTGCTCACGTTCACGTTGAGCTTGGCCAGGTTCACGTTCGGATCGCTGAGCTTTCGGAGCGCGTTGATCGTGTTGCGGGACGTTTGGAGCGTGTGGAGAAGCGCCTTGAATTGACAGAAGCTTAGGCGGACGCCGCAGTGTTGTTGCGCACGCTCTTGGCTTTGCTTCTCCTCGCATTTTCATCGTTCCTATCGATCGCGTACGCCGCCGACGCCGCCTTCACCCAATTCGTCGCCTCGCTCTGGCCCGAGGCCAAGGAGCAGGGCGTCTCGCGTGCGACGTTCGATGCCGAGACGCGCGAGCTCGAGCCCGACTACAAGCTCCCCGACCTGCTGCTGCCAGGCCGCCCGGCAACAGGCGCACCCGCGCAGGCCGAGTTCGTGCAAGTGCCCGCCGACTACATCAAGGAAGCTTCGATCGCGCGGCTCGCCGCGCATGGCCAGAAGCTGATCCAGCAATATCGTCCGGCGCTCGCCGAGATCGAGCGCCGCTTTGGCGTTCCCGGCCCGGTCGTGCTCGCGATCTGGGGCCGTGAGACCGATTTCGGTCGCTACGCGCTGCCCTATGATGCACTGCGCGTGCTGGCCACCCAGGCCTATGTCGGCCGGCGCAAGGAGCAGTATCGCACCGAGTTCGTCATGGCGCTGAAGATGCTCAGCGACGGCGTGGTCTCGCGCCGCGATCTCAGGGCATCATGGGGCGGCGCGGTCGGCCTGACGCAGTTCCTCCCGTCGGAATACTACAAGCACGGCGTCGATCTCGATGGCGACGGCAAGGTCGATCTCTGGCACTCGGTGCCGGACGCGCTGGGCTCGGCCGCGCAGCAGCTTGCCAACAAGGGTTGGCAGCGTGGCGTGCGCTGGGCCTACGAGGTCAAGCCGCCGGCGACTGTGGACTGCGCGATCGGCGTTCCAGAGGTGAAGAAGCCGATCGGCGAATGGCTCCGCGCCGGCTTTGTGCCGGTGCGAGGCCAGCGGCTCAGCGCCGCCGAGCAGCAGCAGCCCGCCTCGCTGCTGCAGCCTGAGGGCATCTATGGTCCGGCGTTCCTGACCACGGCGAACTACTTCGTCATCAAGGAATACAATTTCTCCGATCTCTACGTGCTGTTCGTCGGCCACCTGGCGGACCGCATGACGAGCCCGGCCGCGTTCGCGACACCGTGGGCGGCATCAAAGCAGCTTCGGAGCAAAGACGTCGAGGCGATGCAGAAGGGCCTGACACGACTTGGCCTCTACGCCGACAAGCTCGACGGCAAGGCCGGCATGCAGACCCGTGCCGCGCTCGGCGCATTCCAGAAGAGGGCGGGCCTGAAGGTGGACTGCTGGCCCAGCGAGGCTGTGCTGCAGGCGATCAACGCCGCGCGTTGACGCGCGTCGGTCGAGACGGCAACGACGACTCCGGGAAATGGCGGCGGCAAACAAAAAGCCCGGCCTTGAGGCCGGGCTTGATGCATTCTGACGTGGCGTCAGATCAGTAGCAGACGCGTACCGGGCGGGACACCCAGCCATAGCCGTCCCAATAGCGCTCACGGCGCCACACGCACGGCGGCGGGCCCGGCGGGGGCGCTTCGACATAGACCGGTCCGCCATAGGCCGGACGGCTGGAGGCAATCGCGCCGCCGATCAGGGCGCCGCCGATCAGGCCGGCAGCCACGCCGGCGCCAACGTCGCCAGCCTTCGCAGCCGGTGCGGTGACGCTCAGCGAACCTGCGATTGTCGCAACCGCGAGAACCGCGGTCAGGATCTTCTTCATGTTCCGAGATCTCCTGGAGGAAGCGCCGAAGCAGGCGCCGGGTGGTGAATTCTACGCACGATCAAAGGCCGTCAGTGTCGCGAGAAAACACGACAATCCGTCAACCCTTCGTAAACTCTGTCTGGCCTCATGCGACCGAAAAACGGTTTTTTGTGGCCAGAGGCGGCCGCCGTATTCGAAATTCCGGTGCAGGGTCAGAGAATTAATGAAGGTGAACGATCACTCGCACACCCGCACGCGGCGAATCCGCCAGCCATAACCGTCCCAGAACCGCTGACGCTGCCAGTAGCAGGCGTAACCCGGATCGGAGACGTAGGCCGGGCCACCATAATAGGAGTAGCCGGGTCCGTAGGAGTAACCGGGCGAATAGGAGTAGCCCGGCCCGTAATAATAGGGATTGCTGCCGGCGGCGATGGCACCACCAATGAGGGCGCCACCGAGCAGACCGGCAGCGACGCCGGCGGCGACACGACCGTTGCGCGCTTCGGCAGGAGCGGGGGCCAGCGCTGCGGTCGACAGCGTCGCGACGGCGGCCAGGGCCGCAAGAGTCTTCTTCATGACCTTAACCTCTCTCACTCCAGGTCGGCGGATCGCGCATCAGGCGATACGGCAGGTTCACATATCCCGCTTGAATGATCAATGAACGGGCGCGTCCCATTGGACGACCCATGTCGAGGATACGTTCAATGCTGCATTGCACAAAATGCATTGACCTGGAGCAGGCATGCCCAGTGCTTTGATCATCGCGGTCGCGATCTGCCTGGCCGCGGGCGCCTGCTACGTGCTGCTGGTCGTGGTGGATTGGAAGGGTCGGCGGAGGGCCGCCGATACGACAGGGGCGGACTCGGGTGGTTCGTGGCCCTGGGAATCAGGCGCCGCTTCCGGCTGGTTCAACAATACCGCAACCGACGCCATGGGAAATCCGATCGATGGCGGCGGCTCCGACGGCGGTAGCGACGGGGGCGGAGGCGACGGCGGCGGAGGCGATTGAGGTGTCTCGGCGCAGCGAGTTTGATCTGCGACAAGGTCGCATTCTTAGATCCGGTCTAAGTCTACTATCAGATTGGAATAGCTTCAAAAGCGCCGTTTTCCCTTTGCGCGGGTAGGTGCGGATGACTATCGATAGCTGACCGAAGACGATTGGCCGGTTTCTCATGATTGTTTGTTCCTGCAACGTCATCAGCGATCACGACATCCGCAAGGCGGTGACCTCCGCCGACGAATTGCCGCGCAGCCCGAAGCAGGTCTATGGCTGCCTCGGCTGCAGCGCGGAATGCGGTCGCTGTGCGCGCACCATCAAGACCATCATCGACGAGGCTTTGGGGCCCTGTGCGCGCAATTGCCAGGCCGGCTGCCAGCATGCCCATGCTCACGGTCATTCTTCCGTCCAGGTGACAGAGGACGACCTTCAAAGCCGCTTTGCGCTGGCTGCCTGCTGAAGCGCGCTTCTGCCTTCGATATCGCCTGTTTCGCCCCAAAAATGCACATGAACGGGGTCGTCTCCGCACTTCGAACCTGTTATTGAGCGCCTGCGGCCTCTAACTTTTTCGGAGCTTATCCATGCAGGGCGACCCCAAGGTCATCGAATATCTCAACAAGGGATTGCGCAGCGAACTGACTGCCATCAACCAGTATTGGCTGCACTATCGCCTGCTGAACAACTGGGGCCTTCTGGAGATGGCCAAGGTCTGGCGCAAGGAATCCATCGAGGAGATGGAGCACGCCGACAAGTTCACCGATCGCATCCTGTTCCTCGACGGTTTCCCGAACATGCAGGTGCTCGATCCCTTGCGCATCGGCCAGAACGTCAAGGAGATCATCGAATGCGATCTCGCCGCCGAGATCGGCGCGCGGACGCTCTACCAGGAAGCCGCAACCTATTGCCACGGCGTCAAGGACTACGTGTCGCGCGACCTGTTCGAGCAGCTGATGAAGGACGAGGAGCACCACATCGATTTCCTCGAGACCCAGCTCGATCTGATCGGCCGCATCGGTCTGGAACTCTATACGCAGAAGCACGTCGGCGGCCTCGAGAGCGAGCATTGATGCTCGCCGCCCGGCGGCATTCCCCATCGCAACAGGTTGGTTCAAGGCTGGTCTCGCAGGCCTTGAATCGACCCTGCAGGCCGATTTGAGAGCTCGGCGGGCTCAGTCGATGATCCCGAAAGCCGTCACGGGCATGACCCAATAGACGAGCTTGGTTCCTCCGAAAGCGCTCCTGAGCCGCTCCAGCAGCCGCTCGCAATCCGCTTCCTGAAGCACGATCCGCACCACGATCTCATCAGCATGACCCTTGACCCGCTCTGCGGCGCTGCGCAGCCGCACGCGCGCGCCATGTCCGGCTGCGTCCGAGGCGGTGAATCCCGTGACGAGGTCCGTCTGCTCGGTGATGTAGTCGAACAGCTCCTCGCGCAGCTCACACGGCGCGATCAGCGTCAGGCACGCCGCTTGGCCCGTCATGTCGCTTCCTTCGTTGCCGCGCCGTAGCGGCGGTACAGGATCGGCAGCAGGATCAGTGTCAGCAGTGTCGATGACAGCAGGCCGCCGATCACGACGATCGCGAGGGGGCGCTGAACCTCAGAACCTGGACCGGACGCAAACAGCAGGGGAATCAGTCCCAGTGCAGTGATGCTGGCCGTCATCAGCACCGGACGCAGCCTGCGCCGCGCGCCCTCGACGACGATGCGCTGCTCGGATAGTCCGTGACTTCGGAGCTGATTGAAATGCGATACCAGCACGACACCGTTCAAGACGGCAATCCCGAGCAGGGCGATGAAGCCGACAGAAGCGGGGACAGAGAGATATTCTCCCGTCGACACCAGCGCGAACACCCCGCCGATCAAGGCGAAGGGAATGTTGACCAGCACCAGCAGCGCCTGGCGAACGGAGCCGAACGTCGTGAACAGCAGCACGAAGATCAGGCCGATCGCCACCGGCACCACGATCGAAAGCCGCGCGGCGGCGCGCTGCTGGTTCTCGAACTGTCCGCCCCAGGTCATCCGGTACCCGGCGGGGAGCTGCAGCTCGGCTGCGACCTTCTGCTGGGCGGCCTGAACGAAGCCCACCATGTCGCGGCCGCGGACGTTGCTGCGTACCACGCTCATGCGATTGCCGTCCTCGCGGTCGATCTTCACCGGACCGTCGACGCGCTGGATGCGCGCGACCTGCGACAGGGCCACGTGCTGTCCGGCCGCCAGCGTCAGCGGCAGCATCGCGAGCAGGGTCGGGGCCTCACGCGTCGTCTCGCTGCCGCGGACCAGGATCGGTGTCCGTCGTCCCGTCTCCAGCGCGGTGCCGATCGTACGTCCCTCGATCTGGGTCCGAAGCGACGTGGCGATGGAATCGACCGTGAGACCAAGGCGGCCTGCTTCGAGCCGGTTGACCGTGACCGTGTAGTACTGCGCGCCCTCGTTCAAGGTCGTGTAAACGTCCTCGGCGCCGTCGACGCTCGACAGGAGCGCTGAAAGCTTGGCCGCGATGTCGTTGAGCCGTGCGATATCGGGCCCGAAGATCTTGACGGCGACGTCGCCCCGGACGCCGCTGATCATCTCCTGGACGCGCATGTCGATGGGCTGGGTGAAGCTCAGCGAGATGCCGGGAAAGGCGGTCAGCACGTCGCGAAGTTGCTGCAGCAGGGCTTCGCGGCTGGGGGTTTGCCGCTGGTCCGTCGGCTTGAGCACCAGGAACGTGTCGGTCTGGTTGGGACCCATGGGGTCGAGACCGAGCTCGTCCGAGCCGGTGCGCGCGATGATGCCGGCGATGTCGGGCACCTTCATCAAGGCCGCCTGCAGCCGCGCATTGATGGCAACGGATTCATCGAGATTGACCGACGGCAGCGTTTCCACGCTCACGATGATGTCGCCCTCGTCCATCGTCGGCATGAAGGTCTTGCCGAGCTGGGTGTAGCCGTAGCCGGCGGCGACGAGGCTGAGCATGGCGGCGAGGATGACCTTGCGCTCGTTGCCCAGCGCCCAGTCGAGCGCGGGTGCGTAGACGCGCTGCGCGGCCCGGATCAGCAGCGGATCTTCGTGGGAGGCCGATTTGAGCACGAACGACGTCGCGACGGGTATCACGGTGAGCGCCAGCAGCAGCGACGCCGCCAGCGCGAAGATGATAGCCAGTGCGACGGGGATGAAGAGCTTGCCTTCGAGCCCCTGCAGCGTCAGCAGCGGCACGAATACGATGATGATGATCAGGACCCCGGAGGCCACCGGCTGCAGCACCTCGCACACCGAGCGATAGATGATGTGGATCAGTGGCGTCGTCCTGTCGGGATCGTGCTTGCCGAGATTGCCGACGATGTTCTCGACTACGACCACCAGCGCATCGATCAGCATTCCGATCGCGATCGCGAGTCCGCCCAGGCTCATCAGGTTGGCGGACATGCCGACCGCGCGCATCACCAGCAGCGCGATCATGATCGCCAGCGGCAGGCTGAGCGCGATCACCAGCGAGGCGCGCCAATTGCCGAGGAAGAGCAACAGCAGCACCACGACCAGCACCGTCGCCTCGCCGAGCGCCCGCACCACCGTGCCGACGGCGCGGTTGACCAGCCGGCTGCGGTCGTAAAACACGTTGATCGTGACGCTGGCGGGCAACGATGGTTTCAGCTCGTCGAGCCGTGTCCGGACGTCGCGCACCAGCTGGCCGGCATTGGCGCCGCGCAGCCCGAGCACCAGTCCTTCGACGGTCTCGCCCTTGCCGTCGGCGGTGACGGCGCCGTAGCGGGTCAGGGCCCCGATCCTCACCCGTGCGACGTCGCTGACGCGGATCGGGATGCCGTCGCGGGTGTCGACGACGATCGCCCTGATGTCGTCGATCCCGCGGATGCTGCCTTCGATCCGCACCAGGGCGCTGTCCTCGCCCTGGTTCACGCGGCCGGCGCCGTCGTTGCGGCTGTTGGCCTCGATCGCCTTGCGGAACAGATCAAAGGAGATGCCGCGGGCCGCCAGCGCATCGTTGCGCGGAACGATCTCGAACGCGCGGACGTGGCCGCCCAGGGCATTGACGTCGGCGACACCCGGCACGGTGCGCAGCGCCGGCCGGATCACCCAATCCAGCAGGCTGCGACGCTCGGCAAGCGACAGCTCGGGGCTGTCGATCGTGAACATGAACATCTCGCCGAGCGGGCTGGTGATCGGCGCCAGGCCGCCGCTCACGCCTTCGGGCAAGTCGCGCGAGATGTTCGACAGCCGCTCCGATACCTGGTTACGCGCCCAGTAGATGTCGGTGCCGTCCTCGAAATCGACGGTGATGTCGGCCAGGGCGTATTTGGTGGTGGAGCGCAGGATCTTCTTGTTCGGCAGCCCGAGCAGCTCGAGCTCGATCGGCACGGTGATGCGCTGCTCGACCTCCTCGGGCGTGAGGCCCGGCGCCTTCATGATGACCTTGACCTGCACCGGCGAGACATCCGGGAAGGCGTCGATCGGCAGGCTCGGCAGGAAGACGGCCGCAGCACCGATCAACAGCATCACACTGAGAACGACGAACAGCCGCTGCGACAACGCGAAGGCGACGAGTCGCTGCAGCCTCATTGCCCGAGCCGCGAGAGAATGCCGCGCAACGCCGAGATGCCGCCGACCGCCACCTCGTCCTGCTCCGTGACCGGGCCGGACACGACGACGTGGTCCTGATCTTCGGCTAGCAGCGTGACCGGAACCTGGCGGAACCCGCCGGCGATCGCGACGAAGATCGAGGCCTGATCGCCGCGGCGGACCAGACCGCTATAGGGAATCTCCCAGGCGCTCTCGCCGGCGGAGATGAAGCCGATGCGTGCTGCCGCGGTCTGCCCGGAATGCAGCTCGCCATTGTTGGGGATCTCGGCGCGCACGAGGATCGTCTGGGTGGCCGCGTCGGTCGTTTCGGATACCAGGATGACGCGACCTGGTGTCGCGTAGCCGTCGATGTCGACACGTGCGCCGGCCTTGATGGCACCGATGTTGGTGGCAGGAATGGCGATCTCGGCCCAGAGGGGCGACAGCCGTGCGAGCTTCACCAGCGGGGCGGCCTGCTCCATGCGCTGGCCTGGCGACACCACGATGTCGACCACCGATGCGGCTTGCGGCGCGTTGACCGTCAGCGTCGCGCTGATCGCGGCCTCATTGGTCAGGCGCGTGATGGCCTCGTCGGAAAGGCCGCTGAGATGCAGCATCTGCCGCCGCTCTGCGACCACGATGCTGGCCTGGCGCGCCTCCGTCTGGCTGGACTCCAGGACGCGCTGCGGGATCGCCTTGCCTTCGAACAGGTCGGCGTTGCGCTTCAGCTGCTGGACCGCGAGAACCTCCTGCGCGAGGGCATGCAGATAGTCACGCTGCAGCGACACGTAGCTCGGGCTCTCCAGCGTCAGCAGCGGCTGTCCGGCAGTGACGCGGTCGCCACGCGCCACCGCCAGATTGGTGACCATGCCGGAGACCGGAGCGCTCACGACCCACAATTGCGGAGTCGGGATCACGATCTGGGCCGGATAGGGCAAGGTCCTGTCGGTCCGGCTCGAGATGGGGTGGGTGACGCGGATGCCGAGGTTCTGCGCCTGGGCCGGCGTGAGCTTCACATCCTCAGCGGACGCCGCGCACGGCAGCGCGGCGGATCCGAGCAGCAGAAGCGTGCCGGTCCAGAGAGCAGCGAAGCTGTGACGTGCACTGCGAGCGGGCTCTGGCATGACCGAGATCGGTTCCAGCTTCGGGGAATGACGCATTCATACCTAATTTCTGCCGCGTCGGTGGCCGTTGACCTGCATCAAACCCCGCGCTCACGACTTCCGGCGCGCATCCTTACCCGGCTCCAGCTGACGCCTCGCTGACGCATTCGGGCGAAACAGTGGCTTTTTCAGAGCTGCTCGCGCCACCGGGCGTCGGTCACGTCCTGCGGTTCGGGTGCACCGAGGCTGGTCTGATCGTGGATGATCTCGCTGATGCTCGGCATCGCCGAGCGTGGCACCTGCGCCTCCTGCGACCATAGTTTGGAGCGCATGATCGCCTTGCCGCAATGGAAGTAGATCTCCTGAACGGTAATCACGAGCACTGAGCGCGGCGGCTTGCCGAACTCCTCGAGCCTCGCGAGCAGGTCGGGATCGGTCGACAGCGATGCCGTGCCGCCGACGCGCAGGGTCTCGTTGATTCCGGGCACGAAGAAGATCAATTGCACCTGGCCCGAGCCGTCCGCCACGTTGCGGAGGCTGTCGAGCCGGTTGTTGCCGGGGCGATCCGGCATCAGCAGCCGCCGATCGCCGTCGATCTGGACGAATCCCGGATGCCCGCCGCGCGGCGAGGCATCGACGCTGCCGTCGCTGCCCGATGTCGCCATCACGCAGAACGGCGACAGCATGATGAACTTGCGGCTGTGAGCATCGAACCCCGGGCGCACCTTGGCGATCACCCGCTCGTTCGGTTTCGGATAGATCGCCGCAAGATCGGCATCGGCTGGGTCGCTCACGGCTCTTCTCCTGTTCGCATCATCTCGCCGTCACGCATCGTGGCGCCAGGGCCAGTCGATCACCGCTGCGCTGTAGAGCGCCCACCAGACCAGTACCGGCTGAAATGCCAGGCGCGGACCATGATACAGCCAGCTGCTGCCGAGATAGGGCAGGTCGATGCCCTCGATCGCATGCTTGACGTTTGCCGGCCACACGCACACGGCGTAGGCTGCAAGCCCGATCCCCGCCCAGCGCCGCAGCGGCCTCGTCACCAGTGCCGCGGCGCCGGCGAGCTCGCAAAGTCCGGTGAGCAGGATGACCTGCGGGGCAAACGGAACGACCGACGGCGTGATCCGCAGGAACGGCTCGGGGGTAACGAGATGCGCGACCCCCGCTGCGGTGTAGAACGCCGCCATCAGCCAGCGCATGACCGCGCGGGTCCCGTCGTCACGCAACGGCTCCGTCATGGCCACATCCCCACAACCGACCTCGCAGCGCCCAGCTCAGACGGCATCGGCGGGCACGAAGCAGCTGATGATGATGTCGCCGCGGTGATGAACATACCATACCACCGCCTCGCCGATCGGATTGCCGCGGTCGCGGATGATGGCGCGCTCCGGCACCGCCATCCAGCGCCCCTCGATCGGCACCCAATAGGTGCCGTCCCGCACGTCATAGATCGTTCGGTGGCCGTCGGAAACGTCGCAGCAGGGCACGCCGTTGGGGGCGATCACGCTCTTGAACCAGGCCCTGATATCGGGCGGCACGTTCTCGAACTGGCCGTTGTCGATGGCGAGCGCGCGGCTCGCGAAGGCTAGGGAGCCCATCAGAACAGCGGCCAGCGTCGCCTTGCGCATTCGTCCGTCCCTTCTCCGAGCTCAGGTGCCCCGCTGCGGCGCCGTGGCGAGCAGCTCGCGCAGCGGCTCCACATAGAATTTCGCGTTGCCGGTGGTGAGATGGCCGCGCGTTTCGGGCGAGGTCGGGATCAGCAGGACCTTGCCGTTGGCCACGCGCTTCATCGCCTCGGCGGTGACGCCCGTCTCCGGCGGATTGCGCTCGTCGTCGGCCGAGTTGATCAGCATGACCGTGGCCTTGATCTTGTCGAGATCGGCCGCCGGATTGTAGTCGTGCGAGGACTCCCACTGATAGATGAAGTCGTTGGCGTCGGTGGGGATCGGCGTGGCCAGCCGTTCCTCGACCATCTTGTCGGCCTTGGCCGCGGTCGGCGCCGCCAGCTGATAGGCGATGGTCCCGCCGGCGGTGGCCGTGCCATACGCCGCGACGGCGTATTTCATCATGCGCGGCTGCGCCGTGTAGTTGCCGCCATTGTAGTCGGGATCGTTGCGGATCGTCTCCAGCATGATCCGGCGCAGCATCCAGTTCCGGGCCGCCATCTCGGTCGGCTGCGAGGCCATCGGCACCGCGACATCCATGAAGTCCGGGTAGCGCGTCGCCCACACCCAGCTGTGCATCCCGCCCATCGAATTGCCGATCACGAGGCGGACGTGCTTGATGCCGAGACCCTCGGTCAGCAGCCGGTGCTGCGCGTCGACCATGTCGGCGTAGTCGTAGGCGGGAAACCTGGTCTTCAGCCCGTCGGACGGCTTCGACGATTTGCCGTGGCCGATGCTGTCGGGGATGATGATGTAGTACTTGGTCGCATCGAGCGGCTGGTCCTTGCCGAACAATTCGCCTGCAAACGGTGCCCCCAGCATGCTGGCGCCCGAGCCGCCGGTGCCATGCAGCACCAGGACCGGCTGACCGGTGGGCTCGCCGACGGTCGTGTAGTGCAGCTTCAGCTCGGGCAGCGTCTCGCCGGTGTGAAACTTGAAATCCTTGACGACGAAGTCGCCCTGCTTCGGGGCGGGGTAGTCGGCGGCGCGGGCCGGCGCGCAAAAAACCACGGCGGCGGCAAAGACGGCGGCAAGCGGTCGGAGCATGTGCTTCCCCTGCAAATGCGCGGCTCTTTGCGGCCGCGTCGGGGGCATGATAGCACGGTCTTCGACTTGGTTCAGCACCGGATTGGTCCCGTCATGTGCCGCAACATCAAGACGCTGTTCAATTTCGAGCCGCCGGCGACGGAGGCCGAGATTCAGGCCTCCGCACTGCAGTTCGTGCGCAAGCTCTCCGGCTTCAACGCCCCGTCGCAGGCCAACGAGGCCGCCTTCGCACGTGCGGTCGAGGACGTCGCCGAGGCGGCGCGGCGGCTTTTGACCTCGCTGCACACCCAGGCGCCGCCCAGGGATCGCGAGATCGAGGCGGCCAAGGCGCGCGAACGGTCCGCGATCAGATTCGGCAAGGGCTGAGACCGCAGCTTGCGTACGCTGTCGCGGCAGCGCTCAGAACCCGTCGTCGTCGCCGTGGTCTTCGCCTTGGTCGTCGCCGACATGCTTGCCGTGCTTCTTCTTCTTTTTCTTGTGCTTCTTCTTTTTCTTCTTCTTCGGCACGTCGATCGCGTGCGGATCGTCGTCCTCGAACGCCTCTTCCAGCGCCTCGTCATGCTCGGTCGATGCGAAGATGTCGCGCACCGCGATCAGCTGCGCGTCACGCTCCTGCGCCTCGCGATCCCTGTTGCGCTTGTAGTCGTCATAGGCCGCGAAGATCTGCTCCAGCCAGGGCATCAGCTGATCGATCGTCGGCAGCGTGCCGGGCTCGCCCTGTGGCCCCTGCGGTCCGGCCGGGCCCTGCGGCCCCGGCTTGCCGGGCGGTCCGGCCTCGCCGCGCGGACCTTGCGGTCCCGGCTTGCCCTGCGCGCCGGGCTTGCCGTCGGGACCGGGCTTGCCGCGCTGCCCATCCGGCCCGCGCCGTCCGGGCTGGCCTTGCGGGCCACGTGGACCCACGGGGCCCTGCAGGCCGCGTCCGGCCGGATTCTTTGCCACTACCGCAACTCCGCTACACACCTCTGATTCGCGGCGAAGCCTAACAGAGCCGCGACGAGGCCAGCAATTGCAGCAGGGCTGCGAGGCCGATTGATCAACATCAATCGGCGCCGCATCCTGATGAGTTCCGCGCGATGGGATGTCGCGTGGCCGCCATTGGTTCAGGCCGAATAGGCCGGCACCGCGATGCCGTCGGCCGTGTAGATGCGGATCTTGTTCCGCAAGGTGCGCACGGGCATGCCGAGCAGTCGTGCGGCATGGGTGCGGTTGCCGTTGCAGCGCGCCAGGGTCTGAACGATGAGCTCGCGCTCGATCTCGGACAAGGGCGTGCCGATCAACAGCGGCAGAACCTCCGCGGCGGAGCGCGACGGCGGCATGGCAAGTGGAACGAGTGAGGGACTTGCGGAATCGGCTGACAACTCTTGCGACATAACTCCTCCCGATCAACGCCCGCGCCTGAACTCGAGAGAGCGACGCGAAAACATCGAGACCAACTGAACACCCAGCCCGTAAATCACCGTGGTCGGACAAGGTTAATGGGGCCTTAACACCGGCCGCGGGCCATGGCGCTGCGGCCAAATACCCCGAAATCGCCTTGGTTTCGCTGATGTCTCGGCCCAATTCGCCGCCGACGCGCCGCACTGGCCCCGGCCTCGCCGCGCGGAGCGGGCCGGACGAGGATCGGCTCTGCATGTCGATCGCGCCGTGCCGCCCGGGCTCCATTGCCGTCCCGCGAGGGCGGCATTTCCGACACACTGGCGGCGCGGCATGCGCGCCGCCGCGCAAAGGGCTAAATTCGGCCCGATCGATTCGCTTGGTGGGGCATCATCGGCATGCGTGGCCATCGGATGACCTCAAGTTCACGCAGCCCACATTCACTTCGCTGGAGACTTCATCCATGAAAATTGCATCCTTGCTTCGCGGTCTGTTGGTGGCATTGACGGCCGCCACTGGCGCCATCCTGCCGGCCACGGCGCACGCGGATGGCGGCTTCATCACGCTGACCATCTACAAGGCGGGATGGATCATCGGCGGCTCCGGCGGCAGCGGCGTGCTGAACTTCCACGGCCGCGCCTATCCGCTGTCGACCGGCGGGCTCGACTGGGGCCTCGTCTTCGGCGGCTCGCGCACGGTGCTGCGCGGCCGCGTCAGCAACATCTGGCGTCCGTCGGATGTCGAGGGCGTCTACGGCGCCGCCGGCGCCGGCCTTGCGGTCGGCCGCGGCGTGCGCGGCATCGTGCTGACCAACCAGAAGGGCGCCGTGCTCGAGCTGTCGGGCGAGCAGATCGGCCTGCTGGCCAATGTCGACCTGTCGGGACTGGCGATCACGATCAGGTAGTCGCGGCTTGGGTGAGGTGCCCGACATCAGCAACGGCGCCGCAACTAACAACCGGTGTCGTCGCCCGGTCAGGCCGGGCGATGACAGTTGTGATGGTCGCGAGCATCCACCCATGTCGTGCATCTTGCTCTCGACCATTCCACCTTCCATGACACCGCGTTCTCGCCGCACATCGTGCGCGAGGGATGCTTCAGTCTGGCCCCATCGAAATTCGAGAGGGGCAGGGAAGGCCGGGAGCTCGCCGCTCCCATGGTCCGCGTGCAACAGATAAGCACGCGGCAGAACCACAGGTTCGGCAAGGACATCCCGGCCTTCCCTGCGCGCATGGTCTGACGGCTTATACGTGGTCTCCCTGGTGCGCCGGCTTGTTGGCCACCATGGCACGCGCCCAGCTTTCGCAAGAGCGCCTGCGTGATACCAGCGTCGGGGTATCAGGACGCCACGACTTCGCCGTACGTGACGGCCGGCGCTCGTCCGGCGCAGCCCTCACGTCCACCGCGGCCCACCTCCACGTATCGTGACGACGCGTACGTCCCTCTGCACGAGGCGGGTTGCGCGAGAACATCGTCCTGATTTGCCCGACATGACAAGCGCTGATGGCTGCGACAAACCAACACGACGGGCAGTTTGCGCATGGGGTGCATGCGACGATTGCCCGTCGGGCAGTGGCGTCGAAGGCTGGGCGATCTCGCCGAGCATTACGCTGTGCGATATTGCGCCCTCTCCCCCAAGGCGAAGCAAAGCTTCGCTAGGGAGAGAGGGCGCAGTCATGGGCATTCGCGGTCGTCTTCGAGGGGCTGTTTGTCGGAACGACGTGACTACTGATCACCATGAGGCGTCAGGTGATGGTCGCTCGTGTCACGCCCCGGCCACATGCACCGCCAGTTCCCGCCACGGCTGCAACGTCCACGCCCCCGATGCCGCCCCGGATGGTGATGCGAGCACGAACACGGTCGGGAAATCCGCATGCTCCGGCTGCCGCCCCAACGTGATCGCGCTCGTCGGCTTGCCGTAAAACAGGCTCGCCGCCTTCTTGCTGGTGAAGGCGATCGTCGCTGGGCGATGCTGCCGGATCTTCATCAGGAAGCCCGCGACGTCGACGCCGGCCTTCAGCGCGACATGGTCCATCCCGGCGCCCAGCTTGCACAGATCGGTGAAGCCGATGCCGAGCGACAGCAGCGCCGGAAACTCCGCCGGCTGATACAGCCGCGGCGTCAGTCCGACGTCATGCAGCGTGCGCCAGAAGCGGTTGCCGGGATGCGCGTAGTAATGGCCGGTCGCGGCCGAGCGCTCGCTGGCGGCGGTGCCGACGAAGACGAGGCGCAGGCCGGACTGGAGCTGGTCGGGCAGGCGGTCCATCGCGCGCTTGTCGCATTGTTGCACGGTCTGCAACAAGCCATTGATGCCGCGCGGCGTTGTTGATCGGGCGGCCTCGGCTTAGACCATGGGGCACAGCAATGGGAGCACCTGATGTCGCAACGCCGTCTCTACCACTTCGCCTTGTCGGGCCACGCGCATCGCGCGCGGCTGATGCTGAGCCTGCTCGCGCTGCCGTGCGAGCTCATCGACGTCGACCTCAAGGGCGGCGCGCACAAGCGGCCGGATTTCCTGGCGCTCAATCCGTTCGGCCAGGTGCCAGTGCTGGTCGACGGCGACGCCGTGATCCCCGATTCCAACGCGATCCTGGTCTATCTCGCCGGCCGCTACGACAGCTCCGGCCGCTGGTGGCCGCGTGATCCCGTGGGGCAGGCGCAGGTGCAGCGCTGGTTGTCGGCGGCCGCCGGTCCACTGGCCTTCGGTCCCGCGGCGGCGCGGGTGGCGACATTGTTCGGCGCCCCGCTCGACATGGCCCGGGCGCACCAGATCGCCAACAACCTGTTCGCGGTGATGGAGCGCGAGCTCAGCGTTCGCCCATTCCTCACCGGCACGACGCCGACCATCGCCGACGTCGCGCTCTACAGCTACACCGCGCACGCGCCCGAGGGCGGCGTGTCATTGACGCCCTATCCCAACGTCGAGGCATGGCTGGCGCGGATCGCCGATCTGCCCGGCTTCGTGCCGATGCAGCCGAGCGCGGTCGACGCGGCCTGACCGCCAGGCGCGAGCGCGTGCGAACGCCGCTTACAGGAAGCAGCGGCGCTCGTCGCGCAGCTTGAGCTGGATGTTGGTCGCCTCGACGAAGGTCGGCACCGGCTTGGAGACGATCTTGTAGGTCGACGGCCATTCCACCGGCTTCGACTGCAGATCGGTGTTCCAGATCTGGCAGATGCCGGTGTTGTCCCAGCGGATCACGTAGTAGCCGCTCTTGGGGGCAGGCGCGGCGAAGGCCGGCGCAGCGATCGAAGCGGCCGCAACCGCAGCGGCGACGGCGAGAGAGGTCAAGCGACGCATCGTCAATCTCCTGAAACGAACCAAACAAAGCACCCATGGCTGCACGCCGCGGTCCTTGCGACCGGGCGGCGGCAACCAGGGCGAAGTGGTGCGACAAAAGCGCTGCCAAGGCAAGGCGCCAGGATCAGCCGTTCACAGCGATGTCAGTGATCTCAGTGGGCGATGTCGTGCTCAGGCGGCGGGCGCAGCTTTGCTGCTCGTGTCTACAGCGTGCACCGTCCCTGCCGCCGCAGCTTGACCTGCAGCGTGACGGCGTCGTTGAAGGTCGGCACGGAACGGCTGATCACCTGGTAGCGGGACGGCCATTGGATCGGCCTGAACGTGAACGCCTCGCTCCAGACCTGGCAGACGCCGGTGTTGTCCCAGCGCAGGATGTAATAGCCGGCTTGTGCGGGGGCGGCGGCAACCAGCGCCGCAACTGCGCAAGCGCCCGCGAGAGCGATTGTGGTGAAACGAGACATCGTGAAAACTCCGGCAACAAACAGGCCCCAGCCGTCGGGCGCCTTGTCGCGGCGGTGTCGTTCGTTTTGAAGGCATTGACGGCCGCGTGATGCGGCAAATCCGCGCGCCGCGCTCAGCGCCCGGCCATCGAGCGATGGCGTGCGGGAGCGCTGGCCCCGTCGGGCTGCGAGGCCTGACGCGAGGCGAAGCCGAGGTCCGGATTGCCGATCGGCTCGGGCCTGAACCGCGAAGCCCCGACCGGGACCGGAACGGCGGTCGTGTTCGGGGGCGCTGCCGCCTGTGCCGGCGAGGCTTGCGACTTGCGCCGCAGGAAGTGCCGCTCCAGCAGGGCGTAGGACAACGTCGCGGCGACGATCGACAGCGGCAGTCCGACCAGCAGCCGCAGCGGCCACCACAGCCCGTAGCTGTCGAGGAAGTTGAGGATCGGCAGGTGCCAGAGATAGATGCCGTAGAAGATCCGGCCGAGGAAGATCGCGACCGGCATCTCGAAGATGCGGTGGAGGATCGTGCCGTGGCTGCGCGCCAGCATGGTCAGCACGAGGATGCCGGGCAGCACGCCGCACACCATGCTGCCGAACAGATAATAGTTCATGCTCGGCCCGTCCGCCGCCCAGAACACGAAGGTGACCGTGCCCCAATAGAGCAGCAGCGGCCAGGCCAGCTTCGGCCAGAGCCGGTCGAGCTTAGGGTAGGCGCCCTGCGGCACCAGCCGGAGCACGACGGCCATCGCGCAGCCCGCCATCAGCGCGTCGGCGCGGGTGTCGAACGCGGTGTAGAGCCGCCGCCACTCCGCGCCGCCGAGCACCAGCGATACGCGCCACGCCCAGATCGCCGCCGCGATGGCGCCGATCGCGCCGACCAGCCGCCAATTCACGCCGAAGCGCTTCACCAGCAGGGCGAAGGTCAGCGGCCACAGCAGATAGAACTGCTCCTCGGTCGACAAGGTCCAGGTGTGGCCGATGTCCTCGATCGTCTTGGGATCGAACACGTACCAATAGTTGGCGATGTAGCCGAGCGCGATCGCGGCGCGCTCCAGCGCCGGCAGGAACGGCGGCCGCAGCAGCCAGGTGAACAGCAGATAGGCTGCGAGCATCAGCAGCAGCGGCGGCACGATCCGGGCGAAGCGCCGGGCGTAGAACTGGCGGAAGCGGATCTGGCCGTGCTTGTCGATGTCCCGCAGCAGCAGTCCGGTGATGTAATAGGCGCTGGCAACGAAGAACAGGTCGATATAGAGCACCGCGCCCGGCACCAGCGTATGCGACACATGCGCCGTGACCACGCCCAGGGTCATCAGCCCGCGCATGCCGTCATGCGAGGGAACGTAGCCGAGCGGATAGACCTGCGCCCGGAAGGCATCGCGGATGGCGTCACGGAGCGACACGGCGGCATCGCGCAGGAGACCGGGCAGGGCGTGGATCGGCCAAAGATAAAACATTAATCGGGAGATTTTCTGATATAATGTTTCGGGTTATTTTGTAATATTTAAAAATTAAATGTGGCGCAAGAGGAGAAATAGAGCCGCGTGGGGCAGGACGACGCAGGGTTGCAGCGGGAATGGGCAGGGATGTGCAGTTTTGGGCGGCCCCAAGCCACGCAATGGTCCGCCACGGGACGCGCGCTGTCAGGCGGACAAAACCGTAGGCGCAGCCGGCAGCGTGCTCACCATCGAGCCGCAAGCACAGTGGTCAGATAGAGGCCCAAAAAATGCTGCCGAGCGCAACGCTGCCCGATACAGCGCCCTCGCCCCTTGTGGGAGAGGGCATGTACGGCCTCTCAGCACCCTCGGTTGGGTGAGGGGTCTCTCTCCGCGAGCGCGACTCGCCGAAGCATACCCCTCACCCAACCGAGCCCGCCGCGCTGTCCTACATGCCCTCTCCCACAAGGGGCGAGGGCGCAGTCACGCGCACCGCGCAAGTAGCTAGAGGCAGCAATTAGCCTGTGCCACTCCGCTACACCTTCCCCACCGCCGCAACCCCCTCGATCTCGATCAGCATCTTCGGATCCGGCAACGCCACCACCACGCACGTCGTCCGCGCCGGATACGGCGCCGGCCCGAACGCCGCAGCATAGAGCCGGTTCATCGCCGCCACATCGGCCGCGCGCGTCAGCAGCACGTTGACCTTGACGAGATCGCGAAGGCTGGCGCCGCCCTCGGTCAGCACGCTCGTGAAGTTGGTCACGACATTGGCGAACTGCGCCTCGAACTCATCGGGCAGCTTGCCGTCGGCATCGAAGCCGGGAATGCCGGAGATGAAGAGAAGATCGCCGACGCGGGTGCCGAAGGAGAGCGGCGGGGCTTTGATGTGCGGTGGGGCGGGGATGTGGTCCATGCAGCTCTTTGCGAAGTGGCTATGTGAATTCTCCGTATAGCAACCGTTGCTACTTCTTCATTTGCTTTATTGTGTCTTCTAGCAGTTGAATCACCGGAAGTAGCCATGCTCTGCTGCTGTCCATAGTGGCATATAGTCTTGCTGCCGGTAGCAACCGCTCGGCATATTTAAGATATCTAAGTTGATTCTGAGTTACGTTCTGTTGAACTGATTTTGCTGCGTCGACTACATGTTTGATATTGGTCTTCAGAAAATTCTCGACAGACCTCCAGACGCCGAGTTCGGCGGTCTTCTTTGTCAGAGGGTCTTCACTTGTCTCAATTAGTCGATCGAGCGCTTCTAGGACCGATGTGCTGGCAATATCTGTTGAGCCCTTTGTTTCGTTTGCAATGTGAGCCAGTAGTTCTTCTTGAGTGGTTGACGTTTCTTCGTCTGGATTGAAATTGGATGCATCCGCTTCGAATGCTCGCCACGCTGGAAATTGTCGCAGAACTCGCTCTTGGGAAAGTAGCAGGGCGGAAACTTCAGCTATCGCAAACCCTGGCAATTCGTCCTTCATCTCAACAAGATAAAATCGAAGCTTGTTTGAGAAGAGGTCTACCTTGATGGGGGAGAAGTTTTGCTCGGTGAGGGCGTCTATGTATTCATTTATAGCTGAGACAAATCGTCGGTCTACATTTGTTTGAGCAAGGCTGCTTGCGAGCGCGTGAGCTTCCTTGAGGAGTAGTGCGAGACCTTCGGTAGCTGTTGGTGTCGTCTCTGAATTCGGAGGGCTTGTCAGTTCAATTTTGAAGTCTTGGATGTCGAATAAATAGGGGGCGTCCAGTTGGTCGAGTCGTTCCCCAAAAACCTTCTGATAAACCTCCTTTTTTGCAGTTTCATCATTCTGAAATATAGCTTTTTCCGCCAGGTCGAGATCATTCTCGATGGATAAGATTACTTCTTTGTAGGCGAAAAGGTTGTGATCTGTTTTGGTGAATCGGACGAAGAAGTTTCTTGTCGATCTGTAGTATTCGGTTGCATCCCTCATTGAGCGAAGAGCTCTCGATGCTGTTCTGATCAGTTGATCCGAAGCGCTGCTGGATAATTTGGCGAGATGAAGCTCGTTTCGTCGCAGCTCCAATTCGTGGAAGTGTGCGTTGCCTTCTTCTTTTGCCTGCTTAGGAGCTTTTACGCTTCCGTTAAGCGATTTTTTTGCGCCATGCAGTATGTTGTAAATGCCGGTGTTCAGAAGTGCTTGAACGGTGTTCAATGTCTCAAGTGCAAAAACTCTGAGTATAGGATCTTTTACATCCTCGAGATCTGCCACGATCGTCCCCCTTGTGATCGTATGGACGCGAATGTTTGGCTCAGAAATTGAGGCCGACGCCCGTCTCTAAGCGGGTTCAAAGACAGGCGCCGGGTCACTAAAAGTGGAAACTGGCGTCAGGACAACGCCTTGTTGCTCTCTTTCACCTTCTCCGCATCGAGATACACGCTGCCGCCCATTTCCTTGAACTTGGCGCTCATCTGGGCCATGCCGTCCTCGATGGTGCCGCTGATGGTCATGCCGACGGTCGCCGGATCATTCAGCGTCGCCGCGTAGTCGCGGACGTCCTGGGTGATCTTCATCGAGCAGAACTTTGGGCCGCACATCGAGCAGAAATGCGCGACCTTGTGGGCTTCCTTCGGCAGGGTCTCGTCGTGGAAGCTTTTCGCGGTGTCCGGGTCGAGGCCGAGGTTGAACTGGTCGGTCCAGCGGAACTCGAAGCGGGCGCGGGACAGCGCGTCGTCGCGTAGTTGAGCTGCGGGATGGCCCTTGGCGAGGTCGGCGGCGTGGGCGGCGATCTTGTAGGTGATGACGCCGGTCTTGACGTCGTTGCGATCGGGCAGGCCGAGATGCTCCTTCGGCGTGACGTAGCACAGCATGGCGCAGCCGAACCAGCCGATCATGGCGGCGCCGATGCCCGAGGTGATGTGGTCGTAGCCCGGCGCGATGTCGGTGGTCAGCGGTCCCAAGGTGTAGAACGGCGCCTCGCCGCACTCCTTGAGCTGCTTGTCCATGTTGATCTTGATCTTGTGCATCGGCACGTGGCCGGGGCCCTCGATCATCACCTGGCAGCCCTTGTCCCAGGCGATCTTGGTGAGCTCGCCGAGCGTTTCCAGCTCAGCAAATTGCGCGCGGTCGTTGGCGTCGGCGATCGAGCCGGGGCGCAGGCCGTCGCCGAGGGAGAACGAGACGTCATACTTGCGCATGATGTCGCAGATCTCCTCGAAATGCGTGTAGAGGAAGCTCTCCTTGTGATGCGCGAGGCACCACTTGGCCATGATCGAGCCGCCGCGGCTGACGATGCCGGTGACGCGGGAGGCGGTGAGGTGGATGTATTGCAGCCGCACGCCGGCGTGGATGGTGAAGTAGTCGACGCCCTGCTCGCACTGCTCGATCAGGGTGTCCTTGTAGAGCTCCCAGGTCAGCGCGACCGGATCGCCGTTGCACTTCTCCAGCGCCTGGTAGATCGGCACGGTGCCGATCGGCACCGGCGAGTTGCGCAGGATCCATTCCCGCGTCGTGTGGATGTTGCGGCCTGTGGAGAGGTCCATCACGGTGTCGGCGCCCCAGCGGATCGCCCACACCATCTTGTCCACTTCCTCCTCGACCGAGGACGTCACCGCCGAGTTGCCGATATTGGCGTTGATCTTGGTGAGGAAGTTGCGGCCGATGATCATCGGCTCCAGCTCGGCATGGTTGATGTTGCAGGGAATGATGGCGCGGCCGCGCGCGATCTCGGCGCGGACGAACTCCGGGGTGATGAAGGCAGGGACGGCGGCGCCGAAGCTTTCGCCGTCGGCGAGCGCGGCCTCGGCGCGCTCCAACTGCTGCTTGCGGCCGAGGTTCTCGCGCTCGGCGACGTAGATCATCTCCTTGGTGACGATGCCGGCGCGGGCGAATTCGAGCTGGGTGATCTTGTGGCCGTCGAGGCCGCGCAGCGGCTTGTGATGCGCGGTGAACGCCTTCGCCGCCTTGTCGGCTCCGACATTGCCGTTGTCCTCCGGCTTGATGTCGCGGCCGACATACTCCTCGACGCCGCCGCGCTCCTTGACCCAGGCGGTGCGGTTGCGGGGCAGGCCGGCATTGACGTCGATCGTCACGGTGGGATCGGTGTAGGGGCCGGAGGTGTCGTAGACCGGCAGGTTCGGCTCGGAGGCCGCTTCCGACAGGATGATCTCGCGCAGCGGCACGCGCAGGTCGGGCGCGGCCTCGGGCGTCGCGTAGATCTTGCGCGAGGACGGCAGCGGGCCGGTGGTGACGGCGGGCAGGGTGGTGTCGGGATTGGAGCGGATGTTCATGGGATCCTCCTTCTCAATTGTTGTTGTCGGAGTGAATGGGGGACGTCATCGCGAGGAGCGCGAGCGACGAAGCAATCCAGGGCAGCACGCGCGGCCCTGGATTGCGTCGCTTCGCTCGCAATGACGGTGGAGAGAGTTGCGGTGCACATCGGCCCGTCGCTCAAGTGGAGCCGAGATGATTTGGCGCCGTGAGGGACGCACGCGGTTCAGGCTCCCTCCCCCCTTGTGGGGGAGGGTTGGGGAGGGGGGTAAGCCACACCCACCGACCCCGGAGCTACCCCCCTCCCTGGCCCTCCCCCACAAGGGGGGAGGGGACGACGGAGATCGGGGCCGCGGTCGGGCCCACTCACTGTCAGACGCATTCGCAAATGCGGCGCGCATCACGCCGGCTCCTTGGTGGCATCGAGCCAGGCGCGGACGCGGGCGTCCGGATCTGCATTCTGGGTGACATCACTGACCACCGCGATCGAATCCGCGCCGGCGGCAAAAATCTCCGCGGCCTGCTCCAGCTTGATGCCGCCGATGGCGACCAGCGGGATGGTGCCGACGCGCTGCTTCCACACGCTGATCTTCGCAATGCCCTGCGGCGCGAAGCGCATCGCCTTCAAGGTCGTCGGGAAGATCGGGCCGAGCGCGACGTAGTCGGGCTCGGCGGCGAGCGCGGTCTCCAGCTCGGCGTCGTCATGCGTGGACAGGCCGAGCGTCAGGCCGGCCTCCTTGATCGCCTTGACGTCGGCCTCCGCCAGATCCTCCTGGCCGAGATGCACGTGCTGGGCGCCGGCGACAACAGCGGCACGCCAATAGTCGTTGACGATCAGCTTGGTCGCCGTGCCCTTGGTGATTTGAAGCGCGTCGGTGACGATCTGCAGCGCCTGGCCGTCGTCGAGATTTTTCGCGCGCAATTGCACGGTGCCGACGCCGAGTTTCGTCAGGCGCTCGACCCAGGCGAGGCTGTCGACGACGGGATAGAAGCGATCAGGATACGGCATGCCAGAACGGGGTCCCAACGACAGGGGTGGAGGGTGAGGCGAAATCGCGGGCGTCCATCAGCCCGGCCTCGTAGGCGGTGCGGCCGGCCTCGACGCCGAGCTTGAAGGCGCGCGCCATGGCGACCGGGTCGGCGGCCTTGGCGATTGCGGTGTTGAGCAGCACGGCGTCGTAGCCGAGCTCCAGCGCTTCCGCAGCGTGGCTCGGGGCGCCGAGGCCGGCGTCGACGACGAGGGTGACGTCGGGCAGGCGGTCGCGCAAAAGCTTCAGCGCGTCGCGGTTGATGATGCCTTTCGCTGAGCCGATCGGCGCGGCCCAGGGCATCACCACCTTGCAGCCGGCATCGACCAGGCGCGTCGCGACGGTGAGATCCTCGGTGCAATAGGGGAAGACCTCGAAACCGTCCTTGACCAGGATGGTAGCGGCCTCGACCAGGCCGACGACGTCGGGCTGAAGCGTGTCGTTGTCGCCGATGACCTCGAGCTTGATCCAGGACGTGCCGAACAATTCGCGCGCGAGCTTGGCCGTGGTAACGGCCTCGCGCACGCTGCGGCAGCCGGCGGTGTTCGGCAACACCGTGACATTGAGCTCATTGATCAGCTTCCAGAACGCATCGCCCGTCTTGCCGCCAGCGGCTTCACGCCGCAGCGACACGGTGACGATCTCCGCGCCGGAGGCGCGGATCGCGTCCTGCATGATGGCGGGCGAGGGATACAGCGCGGTGCCGATGAGGAGGCGGGAGGTGACGGTCTTGTCGTAGAATTTCAGCATGGGAAAGCTCTCTCCCCGAATGACACTGTCATCCCCGCGAAAGCGGGGAGCCAGTATTCCAGAGGCAGTGCGGTTGAGCCGAGCGGCCGCGGTGTACTGGATCGCCCGGTCAAGCCGGGCGATGACAGCTGTGGGTGGTGCGCGGTCTTGCCCCCCACGTCGTCCCGGCGAACGCCGGGACCCAGACCGCGTGATCTCACATTGAGGCACACGGGGAGAGACCGAGTACCACCACGGCCGACGGTGGCTATGTGTCCCGGCGTTCGCCGGGACGACAGCGGAGGGCGTGGCGAGAGCGCGCGCTCCATCGACGTCACCCTCCCTGCCGGGGCGTGATGATCTCGATCTCGTCGCCGGCCTTGAGCGCGGTCTCGGACCAGCGGCTCTTCGGCACGACGTCGTAGTTCAGCGCGATCGCGAAATGGGTGCCCTCGTAGTCGAGCTCGGACAGCAGCGCGGCCACGGATGTGGCGCTGATGTCGCGGGCCTCGCCATTGACGGTCACGCGCATCGCATCACCTCATTGTCGATCTGGCCATGCGCGACGTAGTTCAAGGTCGCCTGCGCCAGCGCCGGCGCGATCAGGAAGCCGTGGCGGTAGAGGCCGTTGACGCGGATCTCGCGCTCGCTTGCGATCGTGATGCGCGGCAGGTTGTCGGGATAGGCCGGGCGCAGCCCCGAGCCGAATTCGAGGATGCGCGCCTCGCCGAATGCAGGATGCACGGAGTACGCGGCGCCCAGCAGCTCCAGCGCCGAGCGCAAGGAGACGCCGGTGTCCTCGGCCTCGAGCGAGGTCGCCCCCAACATGAACAGATTGTCCTCGCGCGGGATCAGATACAGCGGAAAGCGCGGATGCATCAGCCGCACGGGGCGTGCGAGGCTCACCTCGGAGGTCTCGATCAGGATCATCTCGCCCTTGACGCCGCGCAGCTCCGGCTCGGCGTCGCGCGCCTCCAAGCCGCGGCAGTCGATGACCAGCCCGTCGAGATCGCCAGCCTTGACGTCGCTGTTGAACAGCACGCGGCCGCCGGCCTCGACGATGCGCTGATGCAGTTTCGGCAGCACGCGGCGCGGCTCGACATGGCCCTCGGCCGGATAGAACAGGCCTTCGCGGAAGCGCCCCTCCAGCGACGGCTCCAGCTCCGCGAGGCCGGCCGCATCGAGGCGTTGATAGCCCGAGGTGCGGCGGGCGAAGCGGTCGTAATCGGCGCGGTCGCGGGCATGCGCGATCACCAGCGAGCCGTTGAACGGCGTCTCCGGCATCTCGCGCCGCCAGATGTCGAGCGAGGCCAGGCCGAGGCGGCTGATGACGGGCTCGGAGATCTCGCTCTCGCAATAGGGCGCGAGCATGCCGCCGGCCCAATGGCTGGTGGACAGCATCAGCGCGGCGTCGCTGCGCTCGTGCAGCGTGACATCGCGGCCGGCGCGCGCCAGCAGCAAGGCTTGCCAGGCACCCGCGATGCCGGCACCGATGATGGATACGGGGAGATCCCCGCGCGTGGGCGTCTGCTGCATCCCTGTCCCTTCGCCGGCATGACCCGGATCAGGTTCAAAGGGTCACCGCATCACGTGCGGTATCTCAGCTCCCCCTCGGAGCTCCCCTCGGAACGCGCTTAAAATAGACCGATACGGCCCCGTGTCAACGGAGTGTCACGGAAAGACGGTCGGGACCGGTGAGGAACCAAATGCGATCAGTGCGCCCGGGCGTGGCGGCCGGTTGCAATCTTCGGCGTGATGTCGAGCGGGGCGCTGACCCGCTCGGAGCGGCCGGCGGGCCGGGCGTCGGCGACGCGCTGCCGCTTGGCCTCCTCGTAATAGCCCTTGGCGAAATAGGCCACGGCACGATCGTGGTCGCCGCGGGCGGCGCGATAGGCGCCGGCGAGGTAGCGCACGCCATAGGTGAGGTTGGTGTTGGGATCGTGCAGGCCCTGGGCGTCGCCGGTGTAGCCGAGGCCGCGCGCAGTGCCGAGCTTGATCTGCATCAGGCCGATGCAGCCGCAGCGCCCGACCAGGTTCGGCTGGTACTTGCTCTCGCGCACGATCACGCGATGAATCAGCGCCTCGGGAATGTTGTTGGCAGCCGCGTGCACGGCGACCAGCGCATCGATATGCGGATGGCCGGTGTTCATGGGCTTGGGCTTGGCGTCGGCCGCCTTGCGCTCGCTGTCGCGCGGCTCGGCGGCGGGCGCTTCAACCGGAACGGCATCGGCCTCTGCCGGTGCTGCGGCAATGGCATCCATCGGGCGGGAGCTGTCGGCGCCGCTCACGGCCTCGATCGCCTCGACCTCACGCGCGGCCTTGGTCACGGCGCTGCGCGCCGCCAGCTCCTTGATTCCCTCGGAGCGGACATGCGCCAGCTTGATCTTGCCGGACCTCGCCTTGGTGTCCGATGCCGCGTTCGCATCCTCGGCCGCCATGACGGACGGCAGGTGACCAGCCATCGTGAAGCCCGCGATGCAGGCCGTCAGCACGAGTCGTTTCATGTGTCAGGATCCCCCGGGAACCATGCGCATGCCAAGCAGCCCCCCGGCACGCATTTACACTTTACGCACCGTAATTGGTGCGAACGCCGGGCGATAATGTGGCGAAATTGGGGCGAAGCGTCCGTGCAGTCCGGTGGAAATGCCGGTTTGCCTGTGCCCGCTGCCGCCCTCTGCGGGCGACCATTGCGCGACCCTCAGCCGGCCTTGTCGACGAACCGAGCCGAAGCTCTCCATCCGGTGGAGATTCGTTGAGGAGGACGGCTTCGGCAGCGATCTGAATCTGGCTCGGTTTGCCGCTCGTCGACCGCGGGACGTCCATCCCATCTCCGTGAGGTCGGATGTCGCGCGGCATCCGGGCGCGTGCAAATCGGCCGGCACGCCGCTATGATGATGTTGTTAGTTCGACAGCATGCCTGACTCATTCACGACATGAACAGAGAGGGAGCGCGTCATGGCCTTGAAGGCAACCGACATTCATTCGCGCGACGTCGATGCGATGCAGTCCACCGTCCGCGTCGTGGACCTGCCGCGCAACAATCCCTGTGCCCAATGCGGCGAGCCGATCGCGCTGCCGTCCTGGGTCGAGAAGGATGGCCGTCGCACCGCCTATCTCTGGCACTGCCGCCTCTGCGACTACCGTTACGAGACGATCGCGTTCTACGCGGAGGCCGTCGATGAGGACGGCGCGCTGGCGGCGTAGCGGGGGACGTGCGGGACGTCCGCAGTGAACCCGATGGATCGGATTTTATCGATCGACCCGACCTGTCCACCACGATGACGGTCTGCTCCCTCTTCCCGCCGGAACGGGGAGGGAGCAGACCGTGGTCGCGGTGACGGGTTCACATCGATCTCAATGTCACAAATGAGCACTGCCGTGTCGCACCGGGGCCGCTTGTCGCGGCGCGCGACGAAATCGTAGTTCCGTGGGAACGCCAACTGCCTGCTGCAGTTCTCTCGTCACCATTCACTGAGAGGAGACACCACATGGTGATGAAGACTGTTGCGGCCGGCCTTGCCGGTTCCCTGCTGCTCGCGACCGCCGCCTTTGCTGCGGAGAGCACCACCACGACCACCAGCACTACGACCTCGGCCAGCACGACCGCAGCGTCCTATCAGGGCGACTGGCGCAGCTCGAAGCTGGTCGGCGTGAAGGTGTACAACAACAACAACGAGAACGTCGGCTCGATCGATGATCTGCTCGTCGACAAGAGCGGCGCGGTCAAGGGCGTCGTGATCGGCGTCGGCGGCTTCCTCGGCATGGGCGAGCACCTCGTCGCCGTCTCGTTCGACCAGATCAAGTTCTCGGACCAGCCGGTGCAGTCGACCACTGCCGCCAACGCTCCGGCGTCCGGCACGACCTCGGCGACCACTCCGCCGGCCTCCACCACGACGACCGGCGCCGCCACCGGCACCTCTTCCTCCTCGTCGATGAGCTCGTCGAAGAGCCGCTGGTACCCCGACCACGCGATGATCAACTCGACCAAGGATCAGCTGAAGGCGATGCCCGAGTTCAAGTACTCGGAGTAACCTGCGTCATCGACGTATAGCCGACCTTTCACGCGGCGCGCCCGGATCGATCCGGGCGCGTTCGCGCGTCACGCTGCAGGACGCAGCGTGGTCTGGCTGAGCGGCAGCTCGATGCGCGCGATCAGCCCGCACGGCTTGCGGTCGTGCAGTGACAGCTCTCCGCCGTGGGCCAGTGCGATCGCCTTCGCGATCGAGAGCCCGAGCCCAAAGCCGGTTGCCTCGTCCATGTTGCGGGCGTCGTCGCCGCGCACGAACGGCTCCAGCATGTCGGACTTGCGGGCATCGGCGATGCCCGGCCCATCATCCTCGACATCGATCCTCAGGCGCTTGCCGGACACCGTCAGCCGGACAATGACCTCCTTGCCGTATTTGGTGGCGTTTTCGACCAGGTTGGTGACCGAGCGCATCACGTCGTCGGGCCGCACGGTCGCCATCGCACGCGTCGGCCCGACATAGCTGACGTTGTGACCGACGTCGGCGAACTGGTCGGTGACGAGTTGCAGGATGCTGGCGATATCGACCAGGGTCATCGGCTCGAGCTTGCGGCCGTTGCGCAGGAATGACAGCACCGAGCCCAGCATCGTATGCATCTGATCGAGATCGGCCAGCATGCGGCTGCGCTGCAACTCGTCCTCGACGAACTCGCAGCGCAGCCGCATGCGGGTCAGCGGCGTGCGCAGGTCGTGGCTGATGGCCGCGAGCATCTTGGTGCGGTCGTTGATCAGCGCGGTGATGCGCTGGTGCATCCGGTTCAGCGCCCGCGCCAGGGCGCGGATCTCCTCCGGTCCGCGCTCGGGCAAGGCCGGCGCATCGCCGTCGAGGCTGAAGGTCTCCGCGGCCTTGGCAAAGCCGGAGAGTGGCGAGGTCAGCGCGCGCGCCGCCCACAGGCCCAGCAGCGTGGTGCTGATCAGAGCGAACATGATCGTCGTCAGCCACGGGGCTCCCCAGAACGGCGGACGGCGCGGCGGCGCCGTCATCTTGGCCGAAACCATGGAACTGTCGGGCAGGGCGAAGATGATGCGATTGTCGCCGGATCGCTGTGGCATGAAGACGCGATAGCCCGGCCCAAGACCGCGAAAGCCGCCGACATTCGCCCGAGCGTCGAGATTGCTGCGGGGGGGCGGATCCTGCTCCTCGGTGCGCGGTCCGGCGTCCGGCGAGGGCCCGGAATGCGGCCTGATGTCGAATTCGGGATAGGCGCGGGCGATGTCCTCCATCAGTCGCGGTCGCTCGGCCGCCGGCGCGCGGCCGATGACGTGGACGACGGTCGCGAGCTGGAACGGTCCCGCTTCGACCCCGCCCTCGGGCTGGTCGGCGCGATGGATCAGGAACGCGGCGGTGATGATGGCGTGCAGCGCCACGATCGAAATGGCCACCAGGGCGGTGATCTGGCCGCGGATTCCCTTCAGGCTGAAAAAGCCGAACGACATCATGACACCGCTATCCGTGCCCGGCCGATCAATGGCTCTGCGGCGCGGTCACCACTTCGACGACGGGCGTGAACATGTAGCCGCCGGAGCGCACGGTCTTGATCATCGTCGCCTCCTGCGGATCGGGCTCGATCTTGCGGCGGATGCGGCTGACCAGGACGTCGATCGAGCGCTCGAACGAGCCGGCGCTGCGGCCCTGCGTCAGGTCGAGCAGGCTGTCGCGCGACAGCACCCGGCCCGGCCGTTCGCAGAAGGTGCGGAGCAGATCGAACTCGGCGCTGGTCATGGCGACGCGGGCGCCCTCGGGATTGCGCAGCTCGCGCAGGCGGAAGTCGATCTTCCAGCCGAGGAAGCTCAGCGCGGTCGCGCCTTCGGTGGCGCTCGCGGTCATCGCCGCCGCCTGCCGGCGCAGCACCGCATTGATGCGGGCGAGCAGCTCGCGCGGATTGAACGGCTTCGGCAGATAGTCGTCGGCGCCCATTTCGAGGCCGAGGATGCGGTCGACGTCCTCGCCGCGCGCGGTCAGCATGATGATCGGCACCTGCGATTCCGCGCGCAGCTTGCGGCACAAGGTGAGGCCGTCCTCGCCGGGCAGCATCACATCGAGGATCAAGAGGTCGATGCGATGATCCCCCATGATCCGGGTCATCTCGCGGCCGTCGGTCGCGGTCGTCACGTTGCAGGAATTGTTGCGCAGATATTTCGCGATCAGCGTTCGCGTCTCGCGGTCGTCCTCGACGACAAGGATGTGTGGTTGTGTCTGGGCCATACCGACAAGTGACCTAGAATCGCGGCGTTTTGCGAAGTTTTTTGTTACGGAATGTTTCATGGCGGCAACGTCGGGCAAGGACTGAAGCCGTCCAGAGCGGTGTTACGGCTTCCCAGTGGGCGCGTCGAGCCTGGTGCTGCCGGAGCGGTGCTACGGTAGTTCGGCTGCACCAGACTACCAAGCCATGCTGCAGTTTGCGCATGGATCGGATCAGCGGCGTCAAAGTCCCGGCAGTGAATTGACGCGAACCGACAGCGTGCCTTCCGCCGTCGCGATCACGCGCAGCGTGCTGGCGTCGAAGGCGATGTCGGTCAGGGCCAGATTGTTGACGTCGGTATCGACCCGGATGCCGTTCTCGTTCTTTTGCAGCTCGGCGATCGCGTTTGCGATCTTCTCCCGCACATTGTCGGCGAACGGCTTGAGATCGACCACCGATCGTTCCAGCAGGGCGCGTTGCAGATGCGGAACCGCGGCACGCGCGGCGGCGCCGAGCAGGCCGAAGGCGGCATCCGATTCGACGGCGAGCTGCAGGTCGGAGAGGCGCAGGATCTGCTGCGCCTGATCCACCATCGGGCGGCCCCAGATGTGCACGGTCGCGTCGGCGCCGAAGCCGAAGAAGCTTTCCTTCTCCTTGCCCTTGACCTGCAGCGAGATCAGCAGCCGGTTCCCCGAGGGGACGACGGTCGCATGCTTGACCGTCACCGCGACCGGGCCGGAGCCATCCTCCGGGAAGGTGCGTCCGGCGAGCTGCGAATCGACGAGTTTGTTGAGCTCGGTGAAGGGCACGTCGATCGGAACCGCGATGTTGATGCCGCCGGCCGTCGGCGGAATGATCGTGATCTTCTCGGGGAACGGGCACACCGGCTTGGTCTCCGCCGCGGTCACCCTGGTTTCCGCCTCGATCCCCATCGTGATGCTGGCGGCATTGGCATCGATCACGGGCTGCGCGGCGAGCGCACGCGTCGGCTTCACCTCCAGCCAGACGGCCGGCAATCCCGGAGCGGTGCCCTGGAGCGGCACCGAACGGCAGGCGCGCGCCCATTGCGCCTGGGCGTTGCGCCTGATCGTCGGGTCCTTGCGGATCCGCTCGCTGAGCGCGTTGAGCTGGTCATTGACGGTCTTGTCGATCACCGGCTTCATCTGAGCGGGCACGTTGACCCGGGCGCCGGCGACCGTGAGCGCGGTGTCGCCGAGACTGACCTGGGCCGAGAAGTTCGGCTCGACGTACCAGGATGCGGCCAGGCGCGGCCGCATCGCGATCAGGACATTGCCCTTGATGTCCGCGGTGGCATTCAGGTTCTTGATGTTGATGCCGCCGATCTGCTTGGCCGCATCGGAGCCGAGCAGGCCGCCGATGGCGTCGCCGAGCGCGCCGGTCGCCTTCGCCGACAGCGCGCCGGTGACGTTGAGCCGGCCCGACAGCGGCGTGGCCAGCGACAGCGTGTCCTGGCTGCCGGTCGCGGCGATGGCGCCGCGCGTGACGGTCCAGCCGATGTCGGCGTTCTGCAGCACCTGGGCGACGGGATTGTCGGCCTTGCCGGAGAAGTTGCGTGGCGTGGCCTTTTCGGCGGCGTCACGAACCGCGGCGAGCGAGATCGAGACCGGCGCCATGATGATCGAGTTGCGCGTCGCCGGCGGCAGTGGCGGCAGCGCGGCGAGCTGTGGGGCCGGCGTGCTCCCCGAGAACAGAAACACTTCCGCGACGATGATGCCAATCAGCACGATGGCGGCGAGGCCCGCGGCGCCGATCAGGATCAACCGCAGCCGTGGCGGCGAGCGCGGCGGTCGCCGCTGCGTCTTCGGAGCGAGCGGATGAGGCCTGCTCTGCCAATCCGGTCGCGGCGTCGGAAGGTTCATGTCGGATCCACGGACTCCAGCTGCCACGACGCCGGCTGACGCCGGTAGCGGGCGAGATCGCGGTTAATGCGAGATTGCCGAGCTTACAGGGCCGGACGGAGGCGCGCCAGGGCGGCCAATGCAGCAGGCAGCCATCAATCAGCCGTGATGGTGAATGGAGCAGGGCGCGCGCAAACGCGCAAAGAAGTGACCGCCGGGGCTGTGCCGCGGCGGTCCAGTCAGGGAGGATCGGGAAATGGGAAGGTGAGAGGCTCAGCGCGTGACGCGGCCGAGATCGGCGCGGCGCTCCATCGGCAGCACGATCACTTTGGCGCCGACATTGACGCGCGAATACAGGTCGATGACGTCCTGATTGGTCAGGCGGATGCAGCCCGACGACACATGCGTGCCGATCGTCTCGGGTGCGTTGGTGCCGTGGATGCGATAGACCGTGCCGCCGAGATACATCGCGCGGGCGCCGAGCGGATTGCCAGGGCCGCCGGCCATGTGACGCGGCAGATAGGGCTGGCGGGCGATCATCTCCGGCGGCGGCGTCCAGTCCGGCCATTCGGCCTTCTTCGTGACCGATTGCACGCCGGACCAGGTGAAGCCGTCGCGGCCGACACCGATGCCGTAGCGCATGGCCTGGCCGTTGCCGAGCACGTAGTACAAGTACTTGTTAGGCGTGTCGATCACGATCGTGCCCGGTGCTTCACGGGTCGTGTAGCTCACGACCTGGCGGCGCAACCGCGCCGGCAACTCATAGGCGCTGGCCTCGTCCTCGCGCGGATTGATCGTCTGCGGCGCCAACCCTGGCGGCTCGTAGCTCGCGACCGGCGGCAGCAGGAACGGGAACGGCAGCGGCGCCGGGGGCGCAGCCTTTGCCGGGGCTGCGGCCGCGAAGACGCAGGCGACGAGCGCGCCGAGAAGAAATTTGGATTGCGAACGGACTGTGCCTGACGCGAACATGGACGTCCCCTGTTTGAATGCTCTCGCCGCCATCGTCTCCGCCGGCGGATCTGAAATCAGTTGCCTGTCATCATGTTTGGCGCTTCGAGCGGCGCCTCGATGCTGCAACTCATAGGGGAGAAAAGTTTCGGTGCGTTTGCGCGCCCGGTGCAAAACGGTTTCGTGGCTTTAACCGATTGTTTCATGACGGTTTCGCGACAGACCCGTGCCGGGTTCGGCGATCAGACGCTGCGAAAATCGCGGATGACGGCAAAAACAGCCTTCGACAGTTCGATGACGTCACACGCCTGAAATAACAATGTCGGAATTTGCGGCCGTTCAGAATCGCTGCAACTTTCCGGATCGCCTTATGCGGATCTTAATCGCAACCGACGCCTGGCACCCGCAGGTCAATGGCGTGGTGCGCACCTTGACATCGCTGTCGCGCGCAGCCGCAGGCCTCGGCGCCGACATCACCTTCCTGACGCCGGAAGGCTTTCCGTCCTTCGCGGTGCCGACCTATCCGGGGCTGCGGCTCGCGGTGACCAATGGCCGCGAGATCGCCCGCCGGATCGAGGCGGCGGCGCCGGATGCGATTCATATCGCGACCGAAGGCACCATCGGCTGGGCGGTGCGCCGCTACTGCCTGCGTCATGGCTTGCCATTCACGACATCCTACACGACGCGCTTTCCGGAGTACGTCTCCGTGCGCACCGGCATTCCCGATGCCGTAGGCTATTGGGTGATGCGCCGCTTCCACGACGCCGCCGCGATGACCATGGTCGCGACGAATTCGCTGAAGCAGGACCTCGCGTCGCGCGGCTTCAAGCGGCTCGGCTTCTGGACACGGGGCGTCGATACCAAGCTGTTCAATCCGGACGCGCCGGCCGCGCTGGATCTGCCGCGTCCGGTGTTCATGACCGTCGGCCGCGTCGCCGTCGAGAAGAATCTGGAAGCCTTCCTGTCGCTCGACCTGCCGGGGTCGAAGGTGGTGATCGGCAATGGCCCGCAGAAGGCGGAGCTGGAGCGTCGCTTTCCGGCGGCGCATTTTCTCGGCGAGAAGACCGGCCCGGATCTGACCGCGCACATGGCGGCCGCCGACGTCTTCGTGTTTCCGAGCCTGACCGATACGTTCGGCGTCGTGCAGCTGGAATCGCTCGCCTGCGGGACGCCGGTCGCGGCCTTCCCCGTGACCGGTCCGCTCGACGTCATTGCCGATCATCCGATCGGCGCCATCGACTGGGATCTGCGCGCGGCATGCATGAAGGCGCTGACGATGTCGCGGGAAACCTGCCGCGCGTTTGCGCTCGACCGCTCCTGGGAGAACAGCGCGCGCCAGTTCATCGGCAATCTTGCGGTGCTGCAGCCATCTCGCGTCGTGCGTCCGACGCCGGTGCTGGCCGGGCAGAGCGCGGTGCGCGGCTGAACCTTGCGTTACCTCATCCATTCCAAACGTAGTGAGATGTTACGATGGCAGAAACGATGAAGCTCGACGGTGCGCGGGAGCTCGACTTCGACCGCGAGCAGGTCGAGCAGGCCTATGACCGCTGGGCGCCGGTCTACGACCTCGTGTTCGGTGGCGTGTTCGAGAAAGGCCGCAAGGCTGCGATCTCAGCCACCAACAAGCTCGGCGGCCGCGTGCTCGAGGTCGGCGTCGGCACCGGCATCTCGCTGCCACTCTATGCACCGCATGTGCGCGTGTTCGGCACCGACATCTCCGAGGCGATGCTCGGCAAGGCGATGCGCCGCGTCGCCGACCAGCGGCTGAAGAATGTCGAGGGGCTCGCGGTCATGGATGCCGAGAATCTCGATTTCCCTGATGATTCCTTCGACGTGGTGATGGCGCAATATGTCGTCACTGCCGTGCCGAACCCGGAGGTCGCGCTCGACGAGTTCGCCCGCGTGCTGCGTCCGGGCGGCGAGCTGATCATCCTGACCCGCGTCAGTGCCGATGACGGCCTGCGCCGGGTGATCGAGCAGGCCTTGCAGCCGGTGGTGCGCCGCCTCGGCTTCCGCACTGCCGAGTTCGGCTGGTCGCGCTACATGCGCTGGCTCGCCGGTGCGCAGCGCATGGAGCTGGTCGAGCGCCGGCTGATTCCGCCGCTGGGACACTTCTCGCTGGTCCGCTTCCGAAAGATGGAGCCCGCCGCCGCGGCCTGAAGCCGCGGTGACGTTCCGGCAGTCTCTCAAGTTCCGCGTTCATGTGTCCGGTGATGTGACAAGTCGATGTTGTCACATCACCTACATCGAATCCCCCTACACGCCTTGCAACTCAGTCCTCGGAGCAACCATGATCAAGCACTTCCTGGAGCAGCTGCGCATCCAGCGCTGGGACGACCATCGCTACTATCACCACAGCCGCATCAATCAGAGCCTGCACTTCGTCAGCGCGGTCAGCTTCATGATCGCCTATGTGATGATGGTGTTCGATCCCTTGATCTCGGCGCTGATCGGCTGGCTGGTGTCGATGACCTCGCGCCAGGCTGGGCACTTCTTCTTCGAGCCGAAGGGCTACGACCACGTCAACCAGGCGACGCACGAGCACAAGGAGGAGATCAAGGTCGGCTACAATCTGCAGCGCAAGGTCGTGCTGATGTCGATCTGGGCCGCCGCGCCGGTCGTCCTCTATCTGCAGCCGTCGTTCTTCGGTTTCCTCACGCCCTGGACGTCGGCGACGGATTTCGCCCGCGAGACCGCCAAGCTGTGGCTCGTGATCGGCATCGGCGGCCTGCTGTTCCGCACCATCCACCTGTTCTTCATCCGCGACGTCGAGACCGGCCTCGTCTGGATGACGAAGATCATCACCGACCCGTTCAACGACTTCATGCTGTACCGCAAGGCCCCGATCGCACTGCTGCGCGGCGAGTTGATCGATCCGGGTCTGGATCTGATGGGCGAAGGCCTCGAGGAGCAGCACGCCTGAGCTGGTCTGAAGTCTGAAATGTCGCGGTGCCCGGGCTGGTCCCGGGCATCGGTGTTTGTGGGGGATTGTGCAGTGGAATCGAGCGAGCGCGCAGCCACGCGGCCCATCTCAGCCTCCCCTGGAGGGGGAGGGTCGACGCGTGCGAAGCGCGCGTCGGGGTGGGGTGATCTCTCCGCAGGCACTGAACTGCGTGGAGGGATCACCCCACCCCGCCTTACGTGCCGCTGCGCGCCCCGTAAGGCGACCCTCCCCCTCCAGGGAAGAGTTATCGCATATGGCGATCGATGTTTTGCGCCCATCTCCCTCCGCGTCGTCATGGCCGGACTTGTCCCGGCCATCCACGTCGTCCAGCATGCCGAGAACGACGTGGATGCCCGGGACGGAGCCCGGGCATGACGATGTGGAGACGGTTTCGCGACACACTCAGATTGACCATATGCGATAGCCCTGCCCTCCAGGGGAGGGTGGCCGTTACCTCAGCGCCCAACCATGGCGCCGAGCATTTCCTTCAGGATCCGGCGCTTGATCGCCTTGTTGGTCAGCGTGCCGTCGTTCCACCACCAGCCGTCCTGCCGCATCTTTTCGGCTGCGGCGACGAAGCGCTTCGTCACCTCCGCGAAATCGGCGTCGGTGTAGTTCAGGCTGAAGATGAAGCGGCCGGTGCCGACCCAGCTCAGGGCGAGGCCCTCGGCGCGCAGATAATATTGCAGCATCCAATTGTAGCGCGACGGCACGGTGTACTCGATCAGCCAGATCGACTGCATGTTGGACACCCGCACCGGCAGGTCCTTGGCGGCGAGCTCCGCATTGAGCTGCGCGGCACGGCCGTTCCAGGTGTCGTCGAGGCCGTCATAGATGGCGCGGAAGTTCGGGCTGTCGAGCCGGCTCAGGAACTCGTCCATCGCCGTCATCACGTAAGGGTGCGAATTGAAGGTGCCGCGCGCGAAGCAGATGTCGGCCGGGCGGTCGTCGCGGAAGCGGCGCATCAGCTCCTTCTTGCCGCAGACCACGCCGATCGGCAGGCCGCCGCCGAGGCTCTTGCCGTAGGTCACCATGTCGGCGGTGATGCCGAAATACTCCTGGGCGCCGCCGGGCGCGAGGCGGAAGCCGAGGAAGACCTCGTCGAACAAGAGCACGATCCCGCTGGTGGTGCAGACCTCGCGCAGCTGCTTCAGCCAGGCGGTGTAGGCTGCGCGGTCGTAGTTGCCCTTGCGGGAGGAATCGACCAGCGCCGAATCGCCCGGTGCATTGCCGTTCGGATGCAGTGCCTGCAGCGGGTTGACCAGCACGCAGGCGATGTCGCGCCGCGTGCGCAGCACGTGCAAGGTCCGCTCGGACATCTCGGCCAAAGTGTAGGTCTCGTGCGGCGCGATCGGATTGCCGACGCCGGGCTGCACGTCGCCCCACCAGCCGTGATAGGCGCCGGCGAAGCGCACCAGATGGCTGCGGCCGGTGTGGTAGCGGGCGAGCCGCACCGCCTGCATGACCGCCTCGGTGCCGGACATGTGAAACGAGACCTCGTCCATGCCGGACAGCTCGGTCAGCCGCTTCACGTTGTCGGCGACGACCGGATGATACAGGCCGAGCACCGGGCCGAGCGCCTGCGCGCGCCGCTCGGCAGCGGCGATGCACTCCTTGTAGAAGTCGTAGCCGAAGATGTTGACGCCGTAGGAGCCGGTGAGGTCGTAGAACTGGTTGCCGTCGAGATCGGTGATGGTCACGCCGGACGACGACTGCATGAACGAGCCGGCGCCGAGCTGCTCCTTGACCAGCTTGCTGTACTGGAACGGCACCCGGTAGGCCTGCGTGAACTGCAGATCGGAGATGCGGCTCGCGGCCTCCGCCGTCAGCGCGCGGCTCTTGGCGAACTTCTCCTGAAACAGCGCGCCGAGCCGGAAGAAGCCGTCCTGGCGCCGGGTCGCGACGTCAGGCGGGGCGCCGTCGGAGCGGAAGAACTCGTCGATGTCGAACTCGTAGCGCGGGATCAGCTTGGAGATCCGGCGGGACATCTTGGAATGGCCGGCCAGCGAGCGGTGCTTGGCGCGCGACAGTTCGATGCGGGCCTTGACCTTCGGGGCGACGGCTGCCGTCACGGCAGCGCCAACGGCGAGCGATACATAAGGAATCGAGGTTTCCATCATGTCCAAAAGCGCTAACCCCACCTGCTGACAGATTCATGACAGTCAAAAACCTGATCGCCTCCGTCACCCAACAGGAAGACCTCAACTTCCTGCTCACCAACCGCGTGCCGCGGGCGGCGCTGACCCGCTTCATGGGCTGGTTCTCCAAGCTCGAGAATCCGCTCATCCGCGATGCCTCGATCGCGCTGTGGAAGCTGTTCTCCGATCTCGACCTGTCCGAGGCCAAGGAGAGCCACTTCAAGAGCCTGCATGCCTGCTTCACGCGCGAGCTGAAGCCGGGCTTGAGGCCGTTCGATCCCGATCCCGCGGTTGTGACCACGCCGTCCGACGGGATCATCGGCGCGCACGGCAGGATCCGCGACGGCGAGATGTATCAGATCAAGGGGGCACCTTATTCTCTGAAGGAGCTGGTCGCCGATCCCGCCGTGGTCGAGACCCATCGCAACGGCAGCTTCGTCACGATCCGGCTGACGTCGAGCATGTATCACCGCTTCCATGCGCCGGCCGACATGACGCTCGAGCATGTCAGCCTGATCCATGGCGACGTCTGGAACGTCAATCCGATCGCGCTGAAGCGCGTCGAGCGGCTGTTCTGCAAGAACGAGCGCGCCGTGATCCGCACCCGTCTCGCCACAGGCGAGCCATTCACCATCGTCCCGGTCGCCGCGATCCTGGTCGCGAGCATCCGCCTGCATGCGCTCGACCGCGTATTGAACGCGCAGACCGAGCGGCCGCTCGCCTACAGCTGTAACAATCATGTGCGCAAGGGCGACGAGCTCGGCTGGTTCGAGCACGGCTCGACCATCATCCTGCTCGCGCCCGGCGACTTCACGTTCTGTCCCGAGATCACGGAGGGCGCGCGCATCCGCGCCGGCCAGCCACTGTGGCGCAGGCGCGTCGCCGCCGGCTGAATGTGACATCGGCACCATCGGCATCTCGATTTCGCCGTTGCGCGTGCCCATGTCATGGCGTTGAACTGGCGAATCAACGGGCTGCAACCCCGTGGTGTGGGAGAGCTGATGGCGAGAGCGCCGATCATGGCGGCAGGCGGCATCGTGCTGCGGCGGGAGCAACCGCCGCGGATCGCGGTCGTGCGCCTGCGCAAGCGCGACGAATGGGTGCTGCCGAAGGGCAAGCTCGACGACGGCGAGACGCCGCGCGATGCGGCCAAGCGCGAGGTGCTGGAGGAGACCGGTCACAAGGTGACGGTGCACGAATTCCTCGGCACGCTGGTCCACGACACCGGCACCCGCTCCAAGGTCGTGCACTACTGGCGGATGGAAGCGGCCGGCACGCAGACGCAGCCGTTGATGGACGACGTCCGCGCCGTCGACTGGCTGACGCTCGATGCCGCGGTCGAGCGGCTGTCGCGCGATCACGAGAGGACGTTCCTGGAGACGGTCGGGCCCTATGCGTTGGCCGGTCTGATCCGCAAGGCCAAGGCCAAGCCGGCGCTGGAGCCCAAGGCGGCAGTCGAAAAGGCAGCGATCGAGAAGGCAGCGATCGAAAAGGCCGCAGACCACAAGCCGGTCATCGAAGAAGCACCCGTCGAAAAGGCCAGGGCTGAAAAGTCCGCAACGTCCAAGCGCCGCCGTAGCCGCGTGGCGCAGCCGGTGTCGTCGGAGCCGCCGGCGGTGCTGCCTGCTACGGTCGACTCGCCGGCGGCGATCCCGGAGATCGCAGGCGAGCCCGCGCTCGATGCAACGTCCCAGCTGGATCGCTCGGAGTCCGGTGCTTCCGAGGTGCCCGCGCCGGTGTCGGAGGCGGAGCCCGTGGTCGCGCCGTCAACGGAGCGCGTGCCGGCTGATCTCGAACGCATCGAGGCCGTGGCGGCCGCGATCAAATCCCTCGTCCCCGCGCCCTCGGAGCCGGCCGCCGAGGGCAGCCGTCAGAGCGAGGCCACGCCGCATTCCGACGCGCCGCATCCCGATTTGGAGGCCGAGCTGCAGGACGGCGCCACAGCCGCCACCGACGCGCCGGATGGCGGTGGCCGGCGCAGTCTGGCGCAGAAGATGCGGGCCTGGCTCGGCCGCGCCGCCTGAGCCATATTCGACATCGATGGATACGGCAGGCGGCGGGCCTCCCACGCGGCTCGGCAATGGCCGCTGTCCGCCGCCCGAAAATTGCTGAGAACCAATCGCGCCATCGCGGGTTGATGCGGGTCCGTCAACGGAGACCCCGCATGAGCCCGTCGCGCGAGAGTGCCGCATCCCTGAGCAGACCTGACCCGCTGTCCGTCACGCTGCAGATCAATGGCGAAAGCCGCACCCTGTCGGTGGCGCCCTGGACCACGCTGCTCGACCTCCTGCGCAATCATCTCGATCTCACCGGCACCAAGAAGGGCTGCGATCACGGTCAATGCGGCGCCTGCACGGTGCTGATCGATGGCCGCCGCGCGCTCTCGTGCCTGACGCTGGCGGTGATGAAGGACGGCGCGGAGATCACCACCATCGAGGGCCTGGCCAAGGGCGACGAGCTGCATCCGCTGCAGCAGGCCTTCATCGATCACGATGCCTTTCAATGCGGCTATTGCACGCCGGGCCAGATCTGCTCGGCCGCCGGCCTGATCGCCGAGGGAAGGGCGAAGACGAGAGAGGAGATCCGCGAGCTGATGAGCGGCAACATCTGCCGTTGCGGCGCCTATCAGAACATCGTCGGCGCGATCGAGCAGGCGATGGGAGGCGGCCGATGAACAATTTTGACTACGCGCGCGCGACCGATGTCGCCGAGGCTGTGAAGCTGAAGACGGCGACGCCCGACGCGAAATTCATCGCCGGCGGCACCAACCTGATCGACCTGATGAAGTATCACGTCGAGCAGCCGCGCCGGCTGATCGACATCAGCCGCCTGCCGCTGACCGCCGTGGAGGAAACCAGCGCAGGCGGCGTGAGGATCGGCGCGCTCGTGCCGAACAGCACGCTGGCCTATCACCCGCTCATCGAGAGCCGCTACCCGTTGCTGGCCAGCGCCATCCTCGCCGGCGCCTCGGCGCAGCTGCGCAACATGGCCTCGACCGGCGGCAACCTGCTGCAGCGGACGCGCTGCGCCTACTTCTATGACGTCGCGACGCCCTGCAACAAGCGGGCGCCCGGCGCGGGCTGCTCTGCGGCCGGCGGCCTCAACCGCAATCATGCGATTCTCGGCGCCAGCGCCGATTGCATCGCGACGCATCCTTCTGACATGTGCGTGGCGCTGGCCGCGCTGAATGCGACCGTGCAGGTGACGGGTGCGCAGGGCGAGCGCGCGATTGCCTTTGCCGATTTCCATCGCCTGCCCGGCGATCGTCCCGATCTCGACAACACGCTGCGGGCCGACGAGATCATCCTGGCCGTCGAGCTGCCGCCGCAAGGCTTCGGGGCCCATCACAGCTATCTCAAGATCCGCGATCGTCTGTCTTACGCCTTTGCGCTCGTCTCGGTCGCGGCTGCGCTGGAGCTCGATGGCGGCCGCATCGGCGAGGCGCGTCTGGCGCTCGGCGGAGTCGCGCACAAGCCGTGGCGCAACGAGGCCGCAGAAAACGCGCTGCGCGGGCAGGCCCCCGGGCACGAGGCGTTCGGCCGCGCCGCTGACATCCTGCTCAAGGATGCCAAGGGCTTCGCCCACAACGCCTTCAAGATCCCGCTCGCGCGCCGCGCCATCATCCGCACGCTGGCGCAGGCCGCTGATGGCACGCCGCAGGTTCAATCCACCAAGTCCATCCGGTGATCTCATGACAGCTCACATCGGCACTGCCACCTCCCGCGTCGACGGTCGCGCCAAGGTCACCGGCGCCGCCAAATATGCGGCCGAGTTCGCCGCGCCGGATCTCGCCTTCGGCGTCGTTGTCAGCGCCACCATTCCGAAAGGCCGGATCGTCAGCATCGACGCCAGTCGCGCGCGTGCGGTCGCGGGCGTCATCGACGTGCTCACTCACGCCAACCGGGTCCGAATGGCGGACAAGGATGAGGCCTATCGCGACGAGGTCGCGCCCGAGGACGGCGCCCCGTATCGGCCGCTCTACGACGACAGGGTGCATTTCAATTTTCAGCCGGTGGCGCTCGTCGTCGCCGAGGACGAGGACACGGCACGTTTCGCCGCGACGCTCGTCGACATCAGGTATCACACGGAGGAGTTCGCGACGGATCTCCATGCCCGGCGCGAGCAGGCCTACAAGGTTGACAAGCCGGTGAAACCGCGCGGCGACGCGACGAAGGCGCTCGCCGGCGCGCCCGTGCGCCACGATGCCGATTATGGCGTGCCGATCGAGTACCATAATCCGATGGAGCTCTACGGCTCCACCGTGCTGTGGCGCGAAGGCGGCAAGCTCGTGGTCTATGACAAGACCCAGGGCGTGCAGAACGTGCAGCGCTATGTCTGCGGCGTGTTCGAACTGAAGGAGGGCGATGTCCAGGTCATGTCGCCGTTCGTCGGCGGCGCCTTCGGCTCCGGCCTGCGCCCGCAATATCAGGTGGTGCTGGCCGCGATGGCGGCGCTCAAGCTGAAGCGGGCGGTGCGCGTGGTGCTCAGCCGCGCCCAGATGTACGGCCTGTGCTATCGCCCGGCGACCATCGAGCGTTTGGCGCTTGGCGCCACGAGCGACGGCGCGTTGAAAGCGCTGACGCACGAGGCGATCGCGATGACCTCGCAGCACGAGGCGTTCTCGCGCAACGACATCGGCTGGGGCGAGGTGCTCTACGCGTCGGCCAATTCGCGCGCGACGCATCGGCTGGCCAAGCTCGACGTGCCGACGCCCGGCGACATGCGCGCCCCCGGCGCGGCCAGCGGTGTCTATGGGCTGGAATGCGCGATGGACGAGCTTGCCGTCGCGCTCAAGATGGATCCGTTGGAACTGCGGCTGCGCTGCTATTCGGATCGCGATCAGGACAAGGACCTGCCGTTCTCGAGCAAGCGGTTGAAGGAGTGCTATCAGCAGGGCGCCGATGCGTTCGGCTGGTCGAAGCGCAGTCCCGAGCCTCGCTCGATGCGGGACGGCCGCGAACTCGTCGGCTGGGGCATGGCGAGCGGTGCCTGGGAAGCGATGCAGATGCCGTTCGCCACCCGCATCGTGATGACGGCCAATGGTCACGTGGAGGTCGCGAGCGCGACCTCCGACATCGGCACCGGCACCTACACCATCATGGCGCAGGTCGCCGCCGAGATGCTCGGCGTGCCGATCGACAGCATCACCGTGAAGCTCGGCGATTCGACCTTGCCGAAGGCGCCGGTCGAGGGCGGCTCGTGGACGGCCGCCTCGATCTCGCACGCCATCGTCAATGCGGCCGATGACATTCGCGCCGAACTGTTGACGATTGCGCAGACCATGCTGGATTCCCCGCTGCAGGGGCTGACGGCCGATGAGGTGACGTTGGCCGATGGCGCCATCGTCGCGATCGCCGATCGCGGCCGCTCGGTGGCGATGTCGGACGTCATGCGCCACGGCGGCAAGGACCGCATCGAGAAGGAGCGCGGCTCGGATTTCGAGGACGACGACAAGCACGCCCACAACACCCACTCGGCTGTTTTCGCCGAAGTGAATATTGATGAGGAGCTCGGCGTCATCAGGGTGACACGCATCGTCAGCGCCGTCGCCGCTGGCCGCATCCTCAACACCAAGACCGCATCGAGCCAGATCATGGGCGGCGTGGTCATGGGCATCGGCATGGCCCTGCACGAGGAGGCGCAGATCGATCACCGCTTCGGCCGCATCATGAACGCCAACATCGCCGAGTATCACATGCCGGTGAACGCCGACATTCACGACATCCAGGTGATCTTCGTCGACGAGGAGGATCGCATCATCAACAAGATGGGCATCAAGGGCGTCGGCGAGATCGGCATCGTCGGCGTACCCGCCGCGATTGCGAATGCGGTCTATCACGCCACCGGCAAGCGCGTGCGCGACCTGCCGATCACGCTGGACAAGCTGCCGGGGTGAGGAGCATCGCGCGAGTTCGCGCATATGTTTCCACGTCGTCATGGCCGGCTTGTCCCGCCGGCGCGGCCGAAAGCCGCTTCGGCGCGGCGAAGGCCCGGCCATCCACGTCGTCCTGCGCACTCGGAACCACGTGGATGCCCGGGTCAAGCCCGGGCATGACGGAGTGAGTAACAAATCGGCCTATCTGCAGACAATTTCGTAGTCCAACACCGGCGATGGGTGCCGATGGAACAGGGGTCTCGGGCCTTTGGCGGCACCTGGCTGGCGGACTGTCCTGGCGGTTGCGGGCATCGCCGCAATCACCAGCGGATTCTGAAACCCTCGATCGTAACCCGACCAATCCTGCCGCACTCTCTCCTTGGTTCGCGGTGTGCGGTGACATCTCTCCACCATTCCGCCCCATGCTGTCCGGATTGTCGGGAGACAAGCATGCGGCGCCGAAGCCGGCGCACATCGGTCAGCGTGAGGCGATCCGGGCATGGTCGACATCGAGCGTTTGGTCAGGTCGCGCAGGTCTCTGTCGCTTTCGCATCTTGCTGGACTGTGCGCGGCGCTCGGTCTCACCGGATGCGCCTCGGCGCCGATCACCCAGAGCGGCGCGCTGAAGTCCTATCAATCCTTGGCGGAGTCGAACGGCGTGCTCGCCAAGTCGGTGCTCAACGTCAACAAGGACAACGTGCTGGCGGCTTCGACGGTGCGCATCATGCCGACGACGTTCGCAGGCGATGTCGGCTCGGTGCTCAGCGAACCGCAGCAAAGATTGGTGACGAATGCCGTCGATCGCGCGCTGTGCCTCAATTTGAGTGAGCGCTTCACCGTGGTGGCGCCGAACGAGCGCGCCGATCTCACGACGCGTACCTTCATCACGCAGGCGGCCGCGACCGACCCGGTCGCGGCCGGCGCCTCGAAGGTCGTCTCCGCCGTGCCCGGCGCACTCGGCGTTCCCGTGCCGGTGCCGCGTCTGCCGATCGGGCTTGGCAGTCTCACCCTCGAAGCCGAGGCCGTCGACCGCCGGGGACGACAGCAGGCCGCGATGGTGTGGGCGCGGGGAGCCAACTCGTTCACCAACTCGCCGGTGATCTCGCAGGCCGGCGACGCCTATGACCTCGCCGGCTCGTTCAGCGCCGATTTCGGTCAGCTGCTGGTGACCGGCGAGACGCCGTTCGGCAAGCCGCCCAAGATCCCCTCGATCGAGCGCATCGGCGCCGCGCTCGGCGGCAAGCCGAAGAACGCCGCCTGCGAGGCGTATGGGAGAGATCCAGGCCTCATCGGCATGGTCGCCAACCGCCTCGGCGCCCCGCCGGAATGGGTCGACAAGGGCGCGGTGACGCAGGACGCGCAGGCGAGCACGCAGATGGCGGCGAAGCGGTAGGCAGTCGCGGAAGTAGATCGTCAGAAGTTGTCGGAGCTAACAGAGGACAGAGCAGCATTGTCCCCGAGCGACGCTGCGCTCCCTCTCCCCGTGAAGAACGGGGAGAGGGAGCGCACTGCCGCTGCTGCGCGCACTTGCCCCGCGCTGCTATTCAGTATCCATGCCCTACGAACTACTCCCTCGCCAGCGCCGTCGCGGGATCGAGCTGCGACGCGCTGCGGGCGGGCATGTAGCCGAAGCCGATGCCGATGGCCATCGAGATCACGGCGGAGCCGACCATCGCGAGCGGCGAGTAGATCAATTGGAAACCGAGATCGAGCGCGTTGAAGACGGTGCCGAAGCCGACGGCGAGCGACAGCCCCAGCGCGCCGCCGAGCAGGCAGACCAGCACGGCCTCGATCAGGAACTGCATCAGGATGTCGCTGCGGCGGGCGCCCACCGCCATGCGCACGCCGATCTCGCCGACGCGCTCGGACACCGACACCAGCATGATGTTCATGACGCCGATGCCGCCGACCAGGAGCGAGATCACTGCGATGGCCGCGACCAGCAGCGTCAGCACCCATGTCGTGCTCTCGACGGTCTTGCGGATGTCGTCGGTGTTGAGGACGAAGAAGTCCTTGGCGTTGTGCCGCGCCGTCAGCAATGCCGTCGCAGCGCGCTCGGCCTCCGCCATCGGCGTTGCCTCGTCGACGCGGACGCTGATGCTGCGCAGGACCTGGTTGCCGATGAAGCGGGCCTGCACGGTGGTGTAGGGCAGATAGACGATCGGCGTCGAGCTGGAGCCGAACCCGGCCTGCTGCTGCTTGGTGACGCCGACGATCCGGCACGGCACCTTGCCGATCAGGATCACGCTGCCGAGCGGGCTGATGTCGGCATCGGGGAACAGCGCCTTGCGCGCATTGTCGTCGATCACGGCATCCTGGGCATAGGACCTGACGGTGTCGGCATCGAGATAGCTGCCCTCGGCGAGCTCGGTGTTCTTGACGCGGAAATACTGCTCGCCGACGCCGGAGACCTGGGCGCTGACCTCGATGGCGCCATAGCGCAGCGTGCTGGTGGTCGAGACCGTCGGCGAGATTGCGTCGACATAGGGCTGCTGCGCCATCACCCTGGCGTCCGCCAGCACCAGCGTCCTGATCTTGCTCGACTTGGTGTCGCCGAAATCCTTGCCGGGAAAGAACTCCAGCGTGTTGGTGCCGAGCCGGTTGATGTCCTTGAGCACCCGCGCCTGCGAGCCGCTGCCGAGCGCCAGCACCAGAACGACCGAGGCGACGCCGATGATGATGCCGAGCATCGTGAGGAAGGCGCGCAGCCGGTGCGCATTCATCGCCAGCAGCGCCATCCGGGCCGCCTCGCGGAAGCGATCGAGATGAGCGTGCCACCATGCGCGGGTTTGTTGCTGGGGCATCGCGGGCGCGTCCCCAACCGCGCCGCCGGGCGCACGCGCATTGAGCCGGTCGGACAGCACGCGCCCGTCCTCGATCTCGATGATCCGCCGGGCGCGCTGCGCCACCCCTGCATCATGGGTGACGATGATCACGGTGCGGCCCGACGCGCTGATCTCCTCGAGGATGCGGAGCACCTCCTCGCCGCTGGCGCGGTCGAGCGCGCCGGTCGGCTCGTCCGCGAGGATCACGTCCGGATCGTTGACGAGGGCGCGCGCGATCGACACCCGCTGCTGCTGGCCGCCGGACAACTGTCCGGGCCGGTGATCGGTGCGGCTGCCCATGCCGAGACGCTGCAGCAGCGCCGCGGCCTTGCTGTGGCGTGCGGCCGGGCCGAGGCCGGCATAGACGGCTGGAACTTCGGCGTTCTCGGCCGCCGTCAGCTCGCCGAGCAGATGATAGCGCTGGAAGATGAAGCCGAAATGCTCGCGCCTGAGCGCTGCGAGCTCGTCGGGATCGAGCGAGCCCATCTCGCGGCCCGCAATCCGGTAGCTGCCGGATGTCGGACGGTCCAGGCAGCCGAGAATGTTCATCAGCGTCGATTTCCCGGACCCGGACTGGCCGATGATCGCAACCATCTCGCCGCGGGCAATCTGAAGGTCGACGCCGCGCAGCGCATGAACGGTGCCCTCGCCGGATGCGTAGCGCCGGCCGACGTTCTGCAGGTCGATCAGCACCTCGGCCATCACATGGCTCCGGCCGAGGGCGGCGGCGGCATCACGGCCTGCTTCGGTGCCTGGTCGGGGGCGGTGATGACCACGCGCTCGCCGGCGCGCAGGCCGGACGTCACCTCGGCCCTGATCTTGTTGTTCAGGCCGATGCGCACCGTCCGCCGGTCGAGCGCGCCCGCGCCGTCGAGCACGCGGATCGTATAGCTGCCGTCGACGTTGGCGCTGCTGAGCGCCGACGCCGGGATCGTCAGCACGTTGCGGGCCTCGCCGAGCAGGATATGGACCTCGGCGGTCATGTAGGTCATCAGCCGTCCGTCGGGATTGGCGACGTTGAAGACGCCATTGTAGTAGATCGCCGAGGAGGTGGAGCTCGACGACGAGCTGCTGCTGCTCGATGTCGTGGTCGAGGTCGAGGAGAAGCTCGAATCGCTCTTGATCGATTCCGGCGCCGGCTCGATGGTTCCGAGCTTGGCCTCGTAGCGATGATCGGGATCGCCGAGGATGGTGAAGTAGATGTTCTGACCCGGCTTCACCCTGACGACGTCGGCCTCGGAGATCTCGACTCGCACGGTCATCGTGTGGACCTGGCCGAGCACGACGATGGTTGGCGCCGATTGCACCGCGTTCACGGTCTGGCCCTGCTGGGTGGCGATCGACAGCACGGTGCCGTCGATCGGTGCGGTGATTCTGGTGTAGCCGAGGTTCACGCGTGCCGTCTCGATCGCGACCTCGGCCTCGACGATCTGCGCGTCGAGCTGCGCGATCTGCGCCTGGGTCTGCTTCACGGTGGCTTCGGCGCTGTCGTAGTCGGCGCGCGACGAGGCCTTCTGCGCCAGCGTCGTCTGTTGTCTGGCGAGATTGGCTTCCGCGAGCGCCAGGGTGGCGAGCTTCTCCTCGCGCTGGGCGCGCACATTGCGCAAGGATGCCTCGTTGGTGCGCAGCGTATTCTGCTGCGTGAGCGAGTCGATCTCGCCGATCAGGTCTCCCGCCTTGACCTCCTGGCCAAGCCAGACGTTGAGCGCGACGAGACGGCCGGAGGCCTGGGCGCCGACGGCAACCAGCTTGACCGGCTTCAACGTGCCGGTCGCGAGCACGGTCTGCTCGATGTCGCCGATCGTGACCGGCGCGGTGACGAGATCGGCGTTCGGGTTGCGCTTGAGCTTCATCACTGCGGCGCCGCCGGCGGCCAACGCGACCAGCAGTCCGATGATGAGCGGCGTCCGGCTGCGCTGTCGCTTGGGCGGCTGCGGCGGGACCGGGGTGTCGGTCTCGATTGGACGGCGAATCGGGGAGAGCGGCGCATTCATGGCTTCACTTCGGGTTCACGCAAGGAGTCACTTCGGCGCGATGGCTTGCGCCAGATGCGGACCGGTGTTGTCGTCGACGACGATGGGCGCGGAGCTGTCCAAGGCGCCGGTCCAGCCGCCGCCGAGCGCCTTGGCCAGCGCCACGTAGTTCTTCGCCAGCGTGGCGCGGCTGGCGAGCAGGCTGTCCTCGGCGGTGAATTGCGAGCGCTCGGCGTCGAGCACGTCGAGGAAGGTGCTGGATCCGGTCTGGTACAGCGCGCGCGACAGCTTGGCGGCCTCGCCATAGCGGCGCGCCGATTCCGACAGGCTGCGGATGCGGATGCGCTCCTGGGCGAGGCTGACGATGGCGTTCTCGACATCCTCCAGCGCGGTCAGCACCGCGCTCTGCCAGGCGACGTGATACTCGTCGCGCTGGGCCTGCGCGATCTCGACCGCCGCCTGCAGCTTGCCGCCGTTGAAGATCGGCAGCGACACGCTCGGGCCGATCGACCAGCCGATGGTCGAGCTCTTGCCGAGATCGCCAAGCTTGAGCGCCGTGGTCGAGACCGAGCCCGTGAGGCTGACGTCCGGATAGAGCGCAGCCGTGGCTTGTCCGATCTTGGCGGTATATTGCGCGAGCTGCCGCTCGGCCTTGCGCACATCGGGCCGCATCACCAGCACGTCGGCCGGGATGCCCTTCGGCAGCGGCAGCCGCGGCGAGGGGATCGCCGTGGCGCGCGCCAGCCGCAGGCTGAGCGCGGTCGGATCGCGGCCGAGCAGCACGCCGAGCCGGTGCACCGCCTGCTGATAGCTGCTCTCATAGGTCGGGATGGTCGCTTCCGTGCTGGCGGCGAGCGCGCTCGCCTTGGCGGTATCGACGGCCGAGGCCGAGCCGGCGTTCTGCTTGCGCTCGGTCAGCGCGGCGGTCTCGCGCTGCGAGGCGGCGGTGCGCCTGGCCAGCGCCACCCGGGCCTGATAGGCCCGCGCGTCGATGTAGTTGGAGGCGACATCGCCGATCAAGGTGAGCAAGGTCGCGCGCAGATCGTCCTCGGCGGCGTCGATGCCGTAGCCGGCGGCTTCGACGGCACGGCGATTGGCACCGAACAAATCGAGCTCCCAGCTGGAGTCGAAGCCGGCCTGGAACTGGCTGTATGTCGTCGGGGCGATCGCGATGCCGCTCGCGGAGGTGCCCGCGCTGCGGGTCTCGGTCGCCGAGCCCGTGCCGCTCACGCTCGGAAACAGCGCGCCTACCGCCTGGCGCTGCGTGGCGCGCGCCTCGCGGATGCGCGCCTTGGCAGCCGCGACGTCGAGATTGCCGCCGACGGCCTCGCCGATCAGCTGATCGAGCAGGGCGTCGCCGAAGCCGCGCCACCAATGCGCGAGCCGCAGCGTCTGCGCCGGCTGGTGGCGGTCGCTGCTCCAGCTCTGCGGCGTGCCGAAATCCGGCTTGACGTAGTCCGGGCCGACGGCGCAACCGGTGAGCAGCGGGGTGGCGAGGCAGAAGGCAAGCAGGATGGGCTTCACGGGATTGATGCGATCGCGGTTCGGAAGCGGGCCGTGCCGGCCGATTGGCCACGCCGCAGGACTTCCCTGTTGATGTCGTCTGATGGCAGGGACGGTAGGCGGGATGCCGATTGCGCAGGATTAAGTCGCGTGAAGAAATGTTTCCACCTTAACAATACAGCTTGATTTCGCCACGATCCGACGCGGCTTCGGGCTGTTCATTTCGGCCAAAATCGACCATGTTCCGCGCATGATGTCGTCACACAATACCGCCGTGGCAGCAGACGCGAACATACCGGCAGCCGCGCGCATCCTCTGCGTCGAGGACGATCGCGAGATCGCGGCACTGCTCACCGAGCTGCTGCAGGAGCACGGCTTCGCGCCGCGCTTCGTCGCCTCGGCGGCGGCGATGAACGACGTCCTGCAGCGCGAGCAGGTCGATCTCATCATGCTCGACCTAATGCTGCCGGACGAGGACGGCATGAGCATCTGCCGCCGCCTGCGCCAGATCTCGACCGTGCCGATCATCATGGTGACGGCGAAGGGCGAGGACATCGACCGCATCCTCGGCCTCGAGCTCGGCGCCGACGACTACGTCGTCAAGCCGTTCAATCCGCGCGAGCTGGTGGCGCGCATCCGCGCGCTGCTGCGCCGCTCGCAGCTGCATCCCGCTGTCATCGCCGCGCGGCAGGCGGCGATGAGCTTCGACGGCTGGCGCATCGAGCCGGCGACGCGCACGCTGTTCGATCCCGACCGCGTCAAGATCACCCTGACCAGCGCCGAGTTCGACATCCTGCTGACGTTCTGCCGCAATGCCGGCCGCGTGCTGTCGCGCGAGCAACTGATCGAGCAGGCGCATGGCGGCCAGGCCGGACCGGTCGAGCGCAGCATCGACGTCCATATCAGCCGCATCCGCCAGAAGATCGAGCCGGGCGCCAGGAGCTGGAGCATGATCAAGACCGTGCGCCTCGGCGGCTATGTCTTCACGCCAAAGGTCGAGACCATCGATGAAGCCTGACAGCAAGACGTGCCCGCGGCTCGGCCTCACCACTCAGATCGTGACCTTGGCGTCGCTGTCGTTGCTGTTCGGCATGGTCGTGATGATCGCCGCAGCGCTGCTGTTTCTCGATCCGCCGGACGAGCAGGAATCCCCGGCCTACGGCATCGCCCGCGTCGCCGAGGCCGTGCATTTCGTGCGCGCCGCGAACGACCCCGTGGCGGTCGACAGCAGCCTGTCGAGCCTGCGCAGCTCCGGCATCCAGGTCGAGCTGGTGCCGCTGACCGCGCTCACGCTGCTGGCCAAGCCGGTGCGCAACGTGCCCTTGACCTCGAAGCTCGCCCGCCGTCAGCTCGCCGTGTTGCGCGACATCACCATGCTGCACGGCGTCGGCTATGGCGCGGCGCCGCCGACCCAGATCATCGTCCAGGTCGACGGCGAGCGCGCGCTGGTGTTCGACGACGTGCCCCGGCTGGACCTCTGGCCGATGGTGGTCAAGCCGACGATGGTGTTCCTGTTCCTGATCCTGATCCTCGGCGTGCTGCTGTCGATCTATGCAGCGCGGGCGATCATCCGGCCGCTCTCGGAGATGGCGCGCGCAGCGGCCGCGTTCGGCCGCTCGCCGGGCGCGCAGGAACCGCTCGGCCGGCGCGGTCCGAAGGAGATCGTGCAGGTCGCCGACGCACTGAACGACATGCAGGCGCGCATCCGCGCGCTGCTCGACGACCGCACGCGGATGCTGGCCGCGATCAGCCACGACCTGCGCACGCCGCTGACGCGGCTGCGGCTGCGCTCGGAGCGGATCGGCCAGGCCGACATGCGCAGCGCGATGCTGCGCGACATCGACCAGGTCAGCCGCATGCTCGACGAGACGCTCGACTATCTGCGCGACGACACCAAGGCCGAGCAGCCGGCGCGGATCGAGCTGTCGAGCCTGCTCGAGACCATCTGCTGCGACTTCGCCGATGTCGGCCACGCCGTCAGCTTCGAAGGGCCGCAGCGCCTGGTCTGCGAGGGCCGGCCGCGAGCGCTGTCGCGCGCCGTCACCAACGTGGTCGAGAATGCGGTCAAGCACGGCAGCGAGGTCATCGTCAGCCTGTCGGCGGTGGCCGACGGCATGATCGCCATCGAGATCGCCGATGACGGCCCGGGCATTCCCCAGGCGCTGCAGGCGCGGGCGCTGGAGCCGTTCGTCAAGCTCGACCAGGCCCGCTCCGCCGGCGGCTTCGGCTTGGGCCTGTCGATCGCGCAGGAGATCATGAAGAAGCACGACGGCGGCATCGCCTTGATGCCGAACACGCCACGCGGCCTGCGGGTCCGCCTGTCGCTGCCGCTGCGTGCGATGGTGCCGGCGGCTGCGGCGATCCCGGCCAAGGTGGCGTGAGCCGCGCGCCGATCGAGAAGGGCCCCGCCGGTGCTTGATCCCGGCAGGGCCCCGGCGTCGCTGACGTCGAGGGACGGCGTCAGCTCACGCGTTTCCAGGTCTGGCCGCCGCAGAACAGGCCGCCGAAGGCGCAACCCTGGACCCGCAGCGTGTTCGGGTTCTTGAGCACCACGGTCGAGTCGTAGTTGCCGCCGCCGTCGGGATCATGGATGCGGCCGACCCATTTGCTGTCCTTCGGCTTCATGTTGATCAGGATCTTCTCGCGCGTCTTCTCGGCATAGCCGCAGATGTTGGGACCGCACGGCTCGATCACGACATTGCCCTTGCCGCCCTCGGTGGCCCACAGGCCGAGCGGCGAGTTCGGGTCCGCGGCCGGTGCGGGCTGAGCGGCCGGCGCGGCGGCAACGGTGGTCGGCACGGGCGCAGGGGCGGGCGCCGCAGCGACCGGCGACGGCGCTGCCACCGTCGCGGTCGAGGTGACGGGCGCCGGCGGCACCGGCATCTGCACCGTTGCGGAAGGCGCGACCGGAGCAGGGGCGGCCGGCGCCGGCGGCGCGACGGCCGGCGCCGTTGCGACGGAGGCTGGCGCGTTGACGACGGGGGAAGACGCCACCGGGGCTGTCGCCGCCGGCGCTGCTGCGGCGGGGGCCGATGTCGCCGGCGCATCGTCATCGTCGAGCTTGGATTTCAGCCCGCTGAGATCGATGCCGGACACCTGCAGGCAGGACAGCGACTGGCAGTTGCGCGGTACGGTGACGCGGATCTTGCGGCCGTCGAAATCGAACGCGATCGAGCTGCCGGCCTGCGCGGCGCTGCTGGCGATCAGAATGGCGGCTGCGGCCAGAAACACGGTCTTCATGGATGGAGCTCCCTCGGGCGGCGTCGTGAACCTGAGGGAACTCTTAAGGGGGCTGGAACCCACCGGTCTGTGATGCAGGTCACCGTCGCGTCTGCGCCGATCGGGCGACGCGGCCGGTCACGCGCGCGTCGAGCGCTGCGGCTTCTAGACCAGCCCGATCACGATTGCGCCAACGAAGGCAAACGCAGCATACGCGACCATCGTGCTCAACCGACCAGCAGGGGTCATGACACGGCTCCCGTTCTCAGCGTTTTTCGGACTGCGGCGGAGATTAACATGTCCGCATCGGCAGAAAAGACAGCGCCGCTGCCGCTTGCGCCGGTTTCGATCAGCTCGCGAGCCGCGATGGTTTCCGCACCGTCAACGGACGGCATTGACAGCTCCTTAAGCAAATTGCCGCAAACCTCTGCAGATGACGCGCGGAGTTCGTTTGTATCTCGTCGGCTCCATCGTCCTTGTCTCGCTTGCGGGTTGCGGCCGTGGATTCTTCCAGGAGCGCGAGCCGTGGCGGGCCGAGGCCGAGATCGCCTGCCTGAAATCAGGGGCCGTGAAGGAGAGCGCGGACATCGTCCGCATCGATCCGATCTCCGGCCCGGGCATGTGCGGCGCCGACTATCCGCTCAAGGTCGCGGCGCTCGGCGAAGCCACCGCGAGCTACGGCTTTGCCGACGAGAGCCTGCGTCCTCCGGCAACGATCGGCGGCCAGCCGCGCTGGCCGATCAACCGGTCGGCGCCGAGCTACTCACCGCCCACCACCTATCAGCCTTCAGCAGCGCCACCGCAGAGCTATCCGTCGTCGACCTATTCGTCGTCCAGCGTGGCGCCGCGCGCGCCATCCTATGGCGCACCCGCCGGTGCGCCGCTGCAGCTCGAGCCGCCGGCCGGCGAGGACGATGTCAACCTGCCGCCCGACGGCTCCTATCCCGCGTCGCCCTATCGCACGCAGCCTTCCGCTCCCCGATCGGCCTATCCGCAGCAGCCGGAGGCGCCGCCGCGGCTGGGACCGTCGCGCGATCCGGTCGGCACGGTCGGCCCCGTCGCGGTCAAGCCGACCGCGACGCTCGCCTGTCCGATCGTCTCGGCGCTGGACCGCTGGATCGCGGAGTCGGTGCAGCCGGCGGCGCAGCGCTGGTTCGGCACCAAGGTCGTCGAGATCAAGCAGATCTCGGCCTATTCCTGCCGGGGCATGAACGGCAATCCCAGCGCACATATTTCCGAGCATGCGTTCGGCAACGCGCTCGACATCTCCGCCTTCATGCTCGCCGATGGCCGCCGCATCACCGTCAAGGACGGCTGGATCGGGTTGCCGGAGGAGCAGGGCTTTCTGCGCGACATCCAGGGCGGGGCGTGCCAGCAGTTCACCACGGTGCTGGCGCCGGGCTCGAACGTCTATCACTACGACCACATCCATGTGGACCTGATGCGCCGCGCCAGCCGCCGCCTGATCTGCCAGCCGGCGGCGCAGTCCGGCGAGGCGGTGGCGGCGCGCGCCCAGCAGCGTCGCTACGGCTACGGCCAGCGTGAGCCTGACGTGACCAGCTCGATCCCCTCGCGCAAGCAGGCCAAGTCGATCGGCCAGCTGATCAACGAGGAAGACGAATTCCGGGATTATTGAGAACGAGGCGAATGGCGGGCGGCGAATCGGGAACGTTCGATTCGCTGCTCGCTATTCGCTCGCACGGCTGTGTGCGGCTGTGGATTTCTCGCCCCGGTAAGCGCCCTTGCGCGCCATCTGTCCCGCTGCGGAACGCAAATGCAGTCGGAGCGCGCGGCGCGTTAGGATTCTCTTCACCAGCTTCGCCGTCCGCCATTGGCCGACACTAGACCTGCCACAGTCGCCAGGAACAAGGCGCGCGGGGTCCTGGTTGCAGGCGGGATTGGGAGTGGCGGAGATGGCATTGTATCGCATCAGGGCGATTGGCTCAGGCTTCGAGGTCGGCACCGAGGAGCAGCCGGTTCTGCTGTGCCGCTCGCTGAAGATCGCGCGCCGCGCCGTCGCCGACGCGCAGCGGCTGGAGCGGATGCCGCCGAGGCCAATCCCGTGGCGCACTCCGCCGGAGCGGGCGATGGCCGCCGATGGCGCCGATGCCGCGCGCACCGATGAACTCGAGTTCGAGATTCCGGTCGTGCCGGATGGCCCGCCTTTGTGCTGCTGACTAACAGGCGCGGAAGCGGCAGAACTGGAACTGCTGCAGCGAGTCCCACGGCGTGCGGTGCGCCTCGGTGCAGCTGTCTTCCAGACTGAAGGCCGGGCCGAGCGCTGCCGCAAGGCTCGCGGCGTCGTAGCGCACCACCGGAAGCCCACTGCACCTCTCGGGACCCTCGGCTGCGAAAGTGCCGATGATGACGGCGCCGCCGGGCACGACGGCCATGCGCAGCCGATCGACATAGGCCGCGCGATCCCCAGGGCTCGTGAGGAAGTGGAAGGCGGCGCGGTCGTGCCAGACGTCGTAGCGTGCCTCCGGCATCCAGGTGGTCACGTCCGAGGCGATCCATTCAACGTCTGCCGCTGCCGTGCCGATCCGGCTGCGCGCCGTCGCCAGCGCCGCCTCGGAAATGTCGAGCACGGTGAGCGCGCGATAGCCGGCCGCGTGCAAGGCATCGACCAGTCGCGAGGCGCCGCCGCCGATATCGATGATCCGCGATGTAAGCGTCGCGCCGGCGTCCCGGATCAACCGCAGCGACGTTGCCGGGTCGTCCTGGTACCAGCTGACCTCGGTCTCGGCCTTGGTGGTGTAGACGGTCTGCCAATGGGCGGTGCGGTCGGTCATGGGACGGCTGTTCGGTATAGAGAACGGCGACTTAACGTAGCACGAGACGAGATCGTCATACGATATGGATGCCCTGCTCATCGGGATCGAGCTGTTGCCCAGGCGGCTGTGAACTCCCCTCCCCGCAAGGGGGAGGGGCGCCGACCGCCGTCGTGGCGATAGCGGCGCGCCTCAGAACGTCCCCGCCACCGTCACCCGGAACGTCAGCGGCTCGATCGGGTGCAGCACGCGGTCCATCACGCCGGTCTGGCAGACCTGTGCCGGCACGCCCGTCGGCGCACTGCCGTAGCAATCCTTGTAGAGCTGATCGGTCGGCAGCAGCGAGCCATAACCATACGAGATCTGGTTGGCCTTGGTGTTGAGCAGGTTCAGCACGTCGAGCTGGATGCGCCAGCCATTGGCGTCGCGGAAGCCGATGCGGCCGTTGAAGACGCTGGTGGCGGTCGAGCGGAAGTAGTTGTCCTCGGTCAGCGGCGTCGATCCGAGATAGCGCCAGCGCAAGGACCCGAACCAGCCGGTCTTCTCGCCCAGCGTGATGCCGGCCGAGGCGATCATCGACGGCGCGTTGGGGACGTAATTGCCGGGCGCGTTGCCGCGCAGCACCTCGGCCGTCGCGCCGGCCAGAACGAGGTCATTGTAGGCGTTGGCCTGGTCGGTGTTGTCGCCGACGAATCGCGCATGCGTCATCGCAAGGTCGGCGTCGATGTCGATCCACGGTAGCGGGCGATAATGGTTGGTCAATTCGAAGCCGTAACGCCGGCTCGGCCGGCTCGCTTCGGTATTTCCCGCATCGCCGGAGAACAGGATTTCGGAGTCCTGGTTCAGCATGAACAGGCTGAGCGATGAGTCGAGCCCCGGGATGATGCGCGTGCGCACGCCCACTTCGGCGCCTTTGGTCCGGACCAGCAGCGGAGAGGAGTCGACCCGGTTGCCTGGCGCGGTCGGATCGTCCGTGGTCGTCGCGCCGCGGGCGTCGTTGCTGTGCATGCCGTAGCCGGCGCCGAGGAAGAACTCGGTCTGATGGAAAGGCCCGAGCACCATGCGGAATTTCGGGCTGCCGAGGCTGGCTGCGGCGTCGCCGGTGTTGTTGCCATTGTAGAGCGAATAGACGTGGGTTTGGTAATAGTCGCCGCGATAGCCGACGGTCGTGCGCAGCCAGTCGGTCCAGCGTACCGTGTTCTCGACATAGAGCCCGACGCTGCCTTCGCCGACCTTGTCGTTGCGCACATAGCTCAGATAGTCGCGCTGCTTTGTGTAGCTCAGCGCCAGCGCGATGTCGTCATAGCGCGTCTGGACGCCGAACGTCGTCTCCATCGGCCGCCCGGCAAAGCTGCCGTTCAAGGTGCGCGACGCATTGGCGCCGAGCATCAGCCGGTCGTCGTGCTGGTGAAACTGATCGCCATTGTCGGGATCGCGCAGTGCGTAGGTGAAGTTGTTGTAGAGATCGAGCTGGCTCTTCACCACATAGGCGTTGGCCTTCCACGAGCCGGCCTCGTCCGTCCCCGCGATGCGGCCCGACAAGGCGAAGCGGTTGGACTTGCCGCCGTCGGTCGGATCGTACGCGTCGTAGCGGCCGAGATCGCCCGAGGTGATCGCGCGCTCCGGCACCTGGTCGGTCGACGTCCAGCGGTTCGCATAGCCCATGCCGGTGATCGAGAAACCGTCGGTCGCCGTGCCCTGCGAATAGCGCATCAGGCCGTTGATCTTCTTGGCGTCGTCCGGCGTGCTCCAGGGGCCGTCATAGCGGCCGGCTTCGCCCGCGATCAGCAGGTGGCCATCGCCGACATGCACCGAGTCCATGCCGAAGAAGCGGCGATAGCCGAAGCTGCCTGCCGTCATCTGCGCGATCGCCTTGGGTACGCTGTCGATCAGGCCGATATGGACACTTCCCACCGAGGCGAAGTCGCCTTCGTCGGCGAAGTAGGGGCCCTTGCGGACGTCGACCCGGCCGATCGTCTCCGGCATCAGCCAGTTCAGATCGGCATAGCCCTGGCCATGGGCATGGGTGCGCATGTTGACCGGCACGCCGTCGACGAACAGCGCGAGGTCGGTGCCGTGATCGAGATTGTAGCCGCGCAGAAAATACTGGTTGGCTTTGCCTTCGCCGGAATGCTGCGTGACGATCAGGCCTGGCACGGCTTCCAGCACCTCGCCGGGACGCGTCGCCGGGCGGGCGTTGATCTCCTCGCCGGTAATCACTGTCTCGCTCGCCATGTCCTGCGGGCGCGCCGCGCCTGAGCCGACACTGGGCGCTCCGGAAGGCGCCGAGGTCGCTGCAGCTGTCGCTGCCGGCGTTGCGCCGGAGCGCGGGCGTGCCGCACCCTGTTTCGGCTGTTGCGCCGCGCGTCGCGCCTGCGGCTTGGCGGTTCGCTTGGGGGCGTCGACATCGACGGTTGGCAATTCGGCGGGGGCACGTTCCGGATGGGCCTCCGCCTGCTGCGCCAATGCCGCCATCAGCACCCCAACACTCGCTCCACGCCACCGCATCGTCGCCACGCGCCTCGATCTCACCATCGGGCGTGCATCGTCGTTGGCCGCGAGCCCTCATTGGCCGGCGGCACGCTCGCTTGGATCGCCCCACTGTCGAGTGTTAAAGAACGCTAAGGTGACACCGGTATGATGTCAACGCGTAAACATCATACTCCGATGACACTGTTGCCGCCGGGAGACGATGCATGCAGCGCCTGACGATCACCATCGACGACGACCTGCTCGCGGAGGTTGACGCCTTCATGGCGAGGCGCGGCTACGACAATCGCTCGGAGGCGTTTCGCGACCTGCTTCGCAGCGGGCTCGAGAGCGCCGACAATGCCGGCACCGACAGCCGTGCTTGCATTGCGACGCTGAGCTACGTCTACGACCACGCCGCGCGCGAACTGCCGAAGCGGCTGACGCAGGAGGCGCATGATCACTCCGGCCTCGCCCAGGCCACCCTGCACGTTCACATCGACCAGGAGAGCTGCCTCGAAGTCACCGTGCTCAAGGGCGAGCGGGCGGAGGTCAAGGCCTTCGCCGACCACGTCATCGCCGAGCGCGGCGTCCGCCACGGTCACGTGGCGATGATGCCGATCGAGGCGGCGCATGGCCACGGGCATGCGCACAGCCATTCGCATAGTCACAGCAGCAGCCACAGCCATTCGCATTCCCACACGACCAAGAGCGGGAAGAAGTAGACGCCTCCTGGCCGCCACACACTCGGCCGTCATGCCCGCGGAGGCGGGCATCCAGTACGCCGCGGCCCGTCGGCGCTATCGCAACCGTCTCGGCGTACTGGATCGCCCGGTCAAGCCGGGCGATGACCGTTGAAGTCGAGGCGCAGACCTTGCCTACTCACGTCATTGCGAGACGCCTTGCGCCAACGCAGGGTAGGGTGGGCAAAGGCGCGTCTGCGTTGCTCATGAGGTACGTATCGCGCCGTGCCCGCCGCAACGCGGTTAGCATTCAGATTTGGCAGGGACGTACGTCAACCTGATCACGTCCTCTCCAATGCGATCGCTGGCCACGAGTCGGAGCCGCGGCTGTGGGTCAACGAAGAATGGCCGGCCGTGACCAAGCACGACGGGATGAAGGAAGAGTTGGTACTCATCGATCAGCCCAAGCCTGGTCAGGCTCGCCGCCAGCTTCGGCCCCCCAACCTCGATCTCGCCGACGAGATCGGCCTTCAGCTTTCGTACGGCATCGACATCGTCGCCGATCAACGTCGCATTCGGCCCCACCGCTTCAAGCGAACGCGACACCACCCATTTCGGCATGGCCCGCCACGCTTCCGCGAACGCGCGCAGATCGCCGCCCATCGCCGAGTCACCCTGCTCCCAATCGTTCCCATCCCAATAGCGCATCACCTCGTAGAGGCCGCGCCCATAGATGCTGCCGGCGGTTTTGCGCGTCTGCTCGATGAAGTATTTGAACATCACCGGATCAGGCGCGAACGCCTCGTGGTCGTGGTCGACGTAGCCGTCCAACGACGTGTTCATTCCGAATACGAGCTTGGCCATGGCGAACGATATCACAGGGCGTAACGCGTACAAGCAATTGCCGCCACTCGCGCAGCTGCAGCCATTGGCCATCGCGGACCATCGGTCGGCCGCAGCGGAACGGGTGTCTCTGCCCAGACGCCGCACCTCGTGCCGACGCAGGCCGAGGCGTTGGAGCTGACGCTTCCCGCCTCGAGACGCTGCCTGAACCCGATTGCGCGCCGCTACGACTACGGGTGCAAGACGCCGAGAGCGTTGGCAGCGAAAAGACGCTCCCCGACGAGGGCGTCACACAGGAGGACAGCCATGCGTATCATGACCGTGCTGATTCTGGCCCTAGCCTTTGCAGTGACGACCTTGGCAGTGACGACCTTGCATTCCGGGCCGGCAGCTGCTCAGTCCGGCCCGCCGAAGAGATCGGCTTCGACACGCCCGCCGGTTCCTTGCGATTGCAGCAATTGCAGCGCCCAGCACTGTGTTGGTGGTGGCGGCGGCATATTGATATTAGGCGGCATGATGGGCGTTTCGAGCAGCCGCCCAGCAGGTCCACATCAGCAGTATCGCCGGCGCTGAGCTCAGTCGAGCTGAACGGAAACACCGGTCGTGAGGAAGAGGCCTTTTCGGACCTCTACGCTCCGGCCGTGGGCACGGGCGGCGTTGCATCGTCCACCTCGTTGCGAGCGCACTTGCGCTGAGGCAACCCAGATATGCGGCGCTGCCGCGGGATCGCTTCGCTCGCGCGACGCCGCGCTGCGGCGGCCGCGCGCGAAAAACCGCGTGCGCGCAGAATCCAATTTCGTTCGTCCGATCAGACTGATTTGCCCTGTCCAGTCCTCCGGCGAAAAATATTCCTGTTTCTTTTTTTCGGAAATCGTGTTTGTCTGTCGCCATCCCGTCTCGATCGGCAAGGGGCGTTTCGCGATCGTCACGAACGTGGGAGGCGGGGAGCGGTGGCCTGTCGGGAGCGCAGCGCGCTTATCGCGAGCGGACGAACGTTTCCGGCAGGACGATGAAGTCGTATGGTCCTGGCGCCCCGACGCTGGCGCTAAGTCGTTCGGTGATGATCCGGACGACGACGGTGGCTACAAGCCCGGACACCGGGGAGAGTACGTATAAGTCGTAAGCCCATCGCGCAGGGAAGGCCGGGTGTTCTCGGCCAGACCTGTGGTACCTGCCGCCTGCATTTTTTTGAGCAGGCGGGCCACGGGCGCGGCCAGCGCCCGGCCTTCCCTGCACCCTCTGATCAAGACGAGGGTGATCCGATTGCAGAGCTCGGGCGTCATCCGCCGCGAGAAGGTGAGCGCATGTCCGATCGTGACGAGATCGTTGCCGCGCCGGCGGGCGTGCGTATCAGTCCGTCAGTTCTTCACGCCGTAGTGGGCCAGGAACATGCCCACGGCGCTGCCGATGACCTTGTGAACGCGGTCGGGCGAGGGGGCCGGCTCGGCCTGGAAGATGAAGGGCAGGAAGAGCGTGGCCTGGCACATCTGCTGAAACTGCGAGGCCGCCAGATGACAGTCGTCGATGGCGAGTTCGCCAGCTTCGACGCGGGCCTGCAGATAGGCCGCCAGCCGGCTGATCGTGCCATTGAGCACGCATTCGTAGTAGCGGCGGCCGACGTCCGGCATGCGTTCGGCGATCGCCATCACGGTGCGGATCGCCGATCCGCCGCCCGGCCGGCACACCACCGCGATCCAGGCCTTGCCGAACTCGCCGAGAACCGTCGCAGCATCGCGATCCGGATCGAAGCTGAAATTCGAGGCGCCGCGATGCACGCTCTCCTCTTCGACGATGGCCTCGAACAGGCGGAATTTGTCGGCGAAGTAGACGTAGAGCGTCCCCTTCGAGACGCCGGCGGCACGCGCGATCTCGCCCATGCTGGCGCCATCGAAACCCATGTCCATGAAGACCTTGCGAGCACCTTCGAGGATCTGACGCCGTTTCGAGGAATCCTCGTCCTGCGTCACCTGGGTAGTGTTGTCGGCAGCATCAATCATTGGTTTAGGCTGTTCCCGAAGATTTGGCCGGCGCCAACGTCACACAAGCATCTGCGCGGATATGTTGCGGTAGCGAAGATATAAATTGACCGAACGGTTCGGTCAATGATAGAAGTGAATTGACCGAACGGTTCGGTCGGATTTTTTTGCGGGGCCGGGGCGGCTCCGTTGTCATGGGTGGGAGTGGCTGATGGCTGCTGCGAGAGAACAGGCTGTGCGGGCACGCCGTCCGGAATCGGAGGATGCGCCGGGCCAGGGGACACGCGAGGCGATCCGCACGCATGACGCTGCTCCGCGCAAGCCGGCCGATGCAAAGGCCGTCGAGCCGAAGGCCGACGTGACCACCGAAGCTCCGCTCGAGCTGCCGGCGGCGGCCCCGGCCGGAGAGAAGCCGCAGGCCGCGCCGGCTGCCCCGCCCAAATCCGGCAAGCGCAAGCGTGTGCTCGCCGGCATCGGCCTGCTGCTGGCGCTCGCCGTCGCTGGCTACGCCACGCATTATTTCTTGGTCGGCCGCTTCATGGTCTCGACCGACGACTCCTATGTCCGCGCCAACAACACCATGCTCGGCGCGCGCGTCTCCGGCCACATCCAGGAGATCGTGCCGCGCGACAATTCGGCGGTGCGCAAGGGCGACGTGATCTTCCGCATCGACGACGGCGACTACAAGATCGCGGTCGACGCCGCGCGCGCGAAGATCGCGACGCAGGAAGCGACCATCGCCCGCATCGGCCGTCAGGTCGCCGCGCAGCAGAGCGCGGTCGAGCAGGCGCAGGCCAACCTGACCTCGTCCGAGGCCGCGATGAAGCGCGCCGGGCTCGACTATGAGCGCCAGCAGGCGCTGAGCACCAAGGGCTTTGCCTCGCACGCCACCTTCGAGCAGTCGGAAGCCGCCCGCGACCAGGGCATGGCCGCCGTGCGCGCCGCCCGCGCCGCGTTCGATGCCGCGCGCGACAATGTAGAGGTCACCAAGGCGCAGCAGACGGAGGCAGTGGCGCAGCTCGCCGAGCTCAAGACCTCGCTCGCCAAGGCCGAGCGCGATCTGGAATTCGCCACCGTGCGCGCGCCGGTCGACGGCACGTTCTCCAACCGTCTCGTCAACACCGGCGACTTCGTCGCGGTCGGCCAGCGGCTCGGCAACGTCGTGCCGCTCGATGACGTCTTCATCGATGCGAACTTCAAGGAAACCCAGCTCAAGCGCATCCGTCCGGGCCAGCCCGTGACGATCAAGGTCGATGCCTATGGCGCGCGCGGCTTCAAGGGCGTGGTCGACAGCATCTCGCCGGCATCAGGCTCGGTGTTCACGCTGCTGCCGCCCGACAACGCCACCGGCAATTTCACCAAGATCGTGCAGCGCCTGCCGGTCCGCATCCGCGTGCCGAAGGAAGTGGCGCGGCAGAACCTGCTGCGCGCCGGCATGTCGGTCTACGTGACGGTCGACACCACCGACGGCGCCAAGGATGCCGACAACGACGCCGACCTCGACGCACCGGCGACGGTGCAGGGGAAGTAGTTAGCTGATTGGACGTCAAGGCTGCAGATATATCGATTCTGCAGTCGACGTTGAACGAAGATGCGTCGACATCGACAGTGAGCTCCCTCCCCCCTTGTGGGGAGGGTTGGGGAGGGGGGTACTCCGGGCGAGACCGCCGTTGGGGACCCCCACCCCTGACCCCTCCCCGCCTAGCGAAGCTTCGCTTCGCGCGGGGGGAGGGGAGCGCACCATTTTTCGCGGCGCGGTCCTTGACCCAAGCGGACTAATTAGACCATGGCCACCGCCACCACAGCCAATCCCACCATGAGCGCGCCCGCGGCGCCGTCGGATCGCATTGCGCCGCGGCGGCTGTTTGCGTTCCTGATCATGGTGTTCGGCATGTTCATGGCGATCCTGGACATCCAGATCGTCTCGGCCTCGCTGAGCGAGATCCAGGCCGGGCTGTCGGCCAGCTCCAGCGAAGTCTCGTGGGTGCAGACCGCCTATCTGATCGCCGAGGTCATCGCGATCCCCTTGTCCGGATTCCTGTCGCGCGCGCTCGGCACGCGGCTGCTGTTCGCGATCTCGGCGGCCGGCTTCACGATCTCGAGCTTCCTGTGCGGCTTCGCCTCCTCGATCGAGCAGATGATCGTGTGGCGCGCGCTGCAGGGCTTCCTCGGCGCCGGCATGATCCCGACCGTGTTCGCCTCGGCCTACACGGTGTTTCCGCGCAGCAAGTTCCACATCGTCGGTCCGATCATCGGCCTGGTCGCGACGCTGGCCCCGACCGTGGGCCCGACGGTCGGCGGCTACATCACCGATGCGATGTCGTGGCACTGGCTGTTCTTCGTCAACATCGTGCCGGGCGTCATCATCACGGCAGGCGTGCTGGCGCTGGTCGATTTCGACCAGCCGAACTTCGCGCTGCTCGACCGCTTCGACTGGTGGGGCCTGTTGTTCATGGCCGGCTTCCTCGGCTCGCTCGAATACGTGCTGGAGGAGGGGCCGCTGCATGAGTGGCTGCAGGACACGTCGGTCGCGGTCTGCGCCGCGGTCTGCGCGGTCTCGGCGGTCTGCTTCTTCTGGCGCGTGCTCACGGCCGAGGAGCCGATCGTCGATCTCAGCGCCTTCGGGGATCGCAACTTCGCGGTCGGCTGCCTGCTGCAGTTCTGCATCGGTATCGGCCTCTACGGCCTGACCTACATCTATCCGCGCTATCTCGCCGAAGTCCGCGGCTACAGCGCGCTGATGATCGGCGAGACGATGTTCGTCTCCGGCGTCACCATGTTCCTGATGGCGCCGGTGGTCGGCCGCCTGATGGTGAAGATCGACATGCGCCTGATCATCGCCTTCGGCCTCGTCATCTTCGCGATCGGTTCCTACCAGATGACCGGCATCACCCGCGACTATGACTTCTGGGAGCTGTTCGTGCCGCAGGTGCTGCGCGGCGTCGGCATGATGTGCGCGATGGTCCCGACCAACAACATCGCGCTCGGCACCTTGGCGCCGGAGCGCGTCAAGAACGCGTCCGGCCTGTTCAACCTGATGCGCAATCTCGGCGGCGCCGTCGGCCTCGCCGTGATCAACCAGGTGCTGAACGACCGCACCGATCTGCACATCTCCCGCCTGCACGAGCGCGTGAACTGGGGCAACGCGACCGCGGTCGAGACGCTCAACATGCTGCAGCAGAAGCTGCAGGGCATGGGCGACTCGGCGCTGATGGCGATGAAGCAGCTGACGCAGATCGTGCATCGCCAGGCCGTGGTGATGGGCTATGGCGACGCGTTCTTCATGCTGACCTGCTTCTACATCGCGCTCAGCTTCATGGTGATGCTGCTCAACAAGCCGAGCTCGCCGATGGCCGGCGGCGGCGACGCACATTGACGTGAGCGGCCCGCGCGAGGAGCGCGGGTTGCCAAATCATAACAGCGATGGTATGGAACACGAATTGCCGCTCGAACCGGGGAGATCTGCATGACCACATCGCATCTGCAGACCGCATGCACCCGGTCGATGCTCGCGCTTTCGACCCTCGTGCTCTCGACGCCCGCGCGGTCGATGCCGGTCCTGGTGTTCCGCCGCTCGCATTGAGCGCCGCCACTTCACTTCCCAACGCCTGATAGTTCATTCGCAGACCGCGCGCAGTGTCGCGTCTGCCTCATTTGGAGCCGGCCCGTCGCCCGCGAGCGCGGCCGGATGATGCCATGACCATCAACGTCTCCGGCCTGAAGGCCGACAAGCGTCCCGCCGCCATCCGCGTCGTGATCCCGTTCGTCACCCGCCACTGGCTGAAGCAGCCGCGCATGACGCTCGGCATCGCTGTGTGCCTGCTCGGCGCCACCGCCGCCGACCTGTTCATGCCGCTGTTCTCCGGCAAACTCGTCGATGCCCTGACGCTCGGTCCATCAAATGCCGATGCCCGTCATAGCGCGCTGGTGGCGTTCGCCGCCATCGTCGCGCTCGGCTTCGCCTCGATCGTGCTGCGGCTGTCGGGGCTGCAACTGATCGTGCCGTTCACGCTCCGCATCATGTCCGACGTGGCGCGCGAGGCTTTCGTGCGCGTGCAGCGCTTCTCCACCGACTGGCACGCCAACAGCTTTGCCGGCTCGACGGTGCGCAAGATCACCCGGGGCATGTGGGCGCTCGACCTCTACAACGACACCATCCTGCTGGCGCTATTGCCGTCGCTGTCGGTGCTGCTCGGCTCGATGGTGCTGCTCGGCCTGCATTGGGGCGCGCTGGGCGGCGTCATCGCGGTGGGCGCCGTGCTGTACGTCGCGATGACGGTCGTGTTCTCGACCCGCTACATCGCGCCGGCCGCGCGGATCTCCAATGCCTGGGACACCAAGGTCGGCGGAACGCTCGCGGATGCGCTGAGCTGCAACGCGGTGGTGAAGTCGTTCGGGGCGGAGGCCCGCGAGGACGGTCGGCTGATGCGCGTCGTCAACCGCTGGTCCCGGCGCGTCAACCGCACCTGGCTGCGCTACAACACGACCGCCGCCGTGCAGCTCTGCGTGCTGCTGTGCCTGCGCTCGTCGGTGATCGGCGGCGCCGTGCTGCTGTGGATGGCCGGCAGGGCTTCGCCGGGCGATGTGACCTATGTGCTGACCAGCTACTACGTCATCCATGCGTATCTGCGCGACGTCGGCATGCACATCAACAACCTGCAGCGCGCGGTCAACGACATGGACGAACTGGTGGCGATCCACAGCGAGCCGATCGGCATCGTCGATGCCGCGGGAGCCAAGGCGATGACGGTGACCGGCGGACACATCGTGTTCGATGCCGTGACGTTCCACTATGGCGGCCATCGCGTTCCGCTCTACGACCGGCTGTCGGTCGACATCCGGCCGGGCGAGCGCATTGGCCTCGTCGGGCGCTCGGGTTCCGGCAAGACGACCTTCGTCAAGCTGGTGCAGCGGCTGTACGACGTGAGCGGCGGGAGGATCCTGATCGACGGGCAGGACATCGCCCATGCGAAGCAGGATTCGCTGCGCAGCCAGATCGCGATCGTGCAGCAGGAGCCGATCCTGTTCCACCGCTCGCTCGCCGAGAACATCGCCTATGGCCGCCCCGGGGCCAGCCAGGCCGAGATCGAGCAGGCGGCGCGGCTCGCCAACGCGCATGAGTTCATCATGCGCCTCCCCAAGGGCTACGGCACGCTCGTCGGCGAGCGCGGCGTCAAGCTGTCGGGCGGCGAGCGGCAGCGGGTGGCGCTGGCGCGGGCGTTCCTGGCGGATGCGCGCGTGCTGATCCTGGACGAGGCGACCTCGAGCCTCGATTCGGAGTCGGAGGCGCTGATCCAGGAGGCAATGGAGCGCTTGATGAAGGGCCGGACGGCGATCGTGATCGCGCATCGGCTGGCGACCGTGCGCAGCCTCGACCGCATCCTGGTGTTCGACCGCGGCCGCATCGTCGAGCAGGGCAATCACGCCGCGCTGGTCGGCCGGCCCGGTGGGCTGTACCGCAGCCTGTTCGAGCGCCAGGCCACCGAGTTCGGCCAGCTCTCGGCTGCGGGCTAAAATGGTGAGGGGCCCGGCGCCATCTGCGCCGAGCCCCTCATGAACATATCAGCCGGCCTGTAAGCCGGGTTCTGTAGGGCACCGCCACACTGGCGCATGACGATACGTGACGGCCATTCCTCTGGGATCGCGCTTGCGCGAGACCTCGGGCAACCTACCCGGACGGCGAGCCTGACATCGCTCCCGCGGACGTCATCGTCGAAACGATTGTCTCCGCGTGGCCGTCCCTATTCGGTTTTGCTCCCGGTGGGGTTTACCATGCCGGTTCCGTTGCCGGCCCCGCGGTGCGCTCTTACCGCACCTTTTCACCCTTACTGCCTCCCTTGCGGGAGGAAGCGGTTCGTTCTCTGTGGCACTGTCCCTGGGGTCGCCCCCGCCGGACGTTATCCGGCACCGCATGTCGATGGAGCCCGGACTTTCCTCCCCGGCCGCCTTTCGGCACCTGCCGGAGCGGCCGTCCGGCCGACTGATGCGCTGTGAATGGGGCTTTGCAGCCGGCACGTCAAGCCGTCGCCGCGCGGTCAAAAAATATTATCCTGAGCGTGTCGTTCCGCGTCGACGCCGTTCGACTGGATGTCGGCGATCCAGCCGAAGAGAGGAGCAAGTCCGATGCAGTACCTGTTGATGATCTACCTGAACGAGGTCGAATACGCGAAGATGGAGAAGGAAGCCGAAGGCAAGATGCTCGCGGAGTATCAGGCCTTCACCCAATCGATCATCTCGACCGGCAATTACAAGGGCGGTGACCGGCTGCAGCCGACCTCGACCTCCACGACCGTCCGGGTGCGCGACGGCAAGATCCTCACCACCGACGGACCCTTTGCCGAGACGCGCGAGCAACTCGGCGGCTACTACATGATCGAGGCCAAGAACATCGACGAGGCGATCGGCATTGCCGCGCGCATTCCCGGCGCGCGCCTCGGCTCGATCGAGGTCAGGCCGGTCTGGCAGTACAATCATTGACGCCGGCGCGACGGCCAGACGGGATGACGCCAGATCCAATCGAGAATGTGTTCCGCGACGAAGTGGGCCGCGCCCTCGCGACCCTGATCCGACTCGTCGGCGATTTCGATCTGGCCGAGGACGCGTTGCAGGATGCGTTCGCCGCTGCGCTGATCACCTGGCGGGGGTCAGAGGCCCCCGCCAATCCGCGGGCCTGGCTGGTGAACGTCGCGCGCAACAAGGCCATCGATCGCATCCGGCGGCAGCGCAGCTTCCGCGACAAGGAACAGGAGATCATCCATGCGATCGAGCGCGACGCTCTCCAAGACGAGGACACGGCGCGGTCCGATCTCGATGACGACATGCTGCGGCTGATCTTCACCTGTTGCCATCCGGCCTTCGCGCCGGAGGTGCAGGTTGCGCTGACGCTGCGCACGGTATGCGGCCTCACCACGGCGGAAGTCGCCCGCGCGTTCCTCACCAGCGAGGACGCAATGGCGCAGCGCCTGGTGCGCGCCAAGCAGAAGATCCGCCTCGCCGGCATCCCTTATGAGGTGCCCGGTCGCGACGCCCTCGATGAGCGCATGCGCGGCGTGTTGACGGTCATCTATCTCGTATTCACCGAAGGCTATCTCGCGACCTCCGGCTCCGCGTTGATCCGACACGATCTGGCGCGCGAGGCCATCCGGCTCGGCCGTCTCGTGCGGGACCTGATGCCGGAGGCCGCCGACATCTCGGGTCTGCTCGCTTTGATGCTGCTGCACGACGCGCGGCGCGCGGGGCGCACCGATGCCTCGGGCGACATCGTCCTGCTCGAGGACCAGGATCGCTCCACGTGGAATCGCGCGCAGATCGGCGAAGGTTTGGCCCTGGTCGAACGCGCGCTGGCCGTGAAAGGACGACCGCAGCCCTATACGGTGCAAGCGGCGATCGCCGCGCTCCATGCGCAGGCGTCGAGCTACGAGCACACGGACTGGCGGCAGATCGTCGGTCTCTACGAGGTGCTTTTGCGAATCGCGCCATCGCCGGTGATCGAGCTCAATCATGCAGCGGCAGTCTCGATGGTCGACGGCCCGGCGCGCGCGCTTGCGCTGGTCGACTCGCTGGCGGCGCGCGGCGGCCTGAAACAGTATGATCTGCTGCCGGCCGTGCGCGCCGATCTGTTGCGGCGGCTCGGACAGCGCGACGAGGCGCGCGCGGCCTATCATGAGGCGAGCTATGCGACGCAGCTCGTACCGCTGAAGCGTCTCTACGCGCGCCGGCTCGCCGAGCTCGACGCTGAGACCTGATCGCTCACGCTCGCGGCGGCGGCTCGTCCGCCGGCAGACTCGTCAGCAGGGCATGCAGCGTCCACAGCGTGGAGCGGTCGGCGATGCCGTCGACCTTCTCGGGACGGAAGTGCCGTTGGAACGCGGTCACGACCTCCATCGTGAGACCGTCGAACTTGCCGGTAATCGGCACGCCGTAGCCGTACTTGGCGAGCGCCTTCTGCAAGCCCTTGACGTCATCGCCGATGCTGCCGAGCTTCAGCGTCTCGCCCTTGGTGATCGCCGCCGGCTGCACCCAATGGCCGACTCCGGAATTGGCGAGGGAGTGCCAGGGGAACTTCTCGCCCGGATCCTTCTTGCGGGAGGGGGCGACGTCGGAATGGCCGAGCACGCGATGCGCCGGCACGTTGCGGCGGAGCATGATGCCGCGGCACAATGCGATCACGGCGGCGATCTGCCGTGGCGGAAAGTCCGGGTAGCCCCAGTCATGGCCGCGATTGACGATCTCGATGCCGATCGAGCAGGAGTTGATGTCCTCCTCGCCGCCCCAGGACGACAGCCCCGCGTGCCAGGCACGCAGCGCCTCGGGCACGCATTGGACGATGCGGCCGTCCTCGAGCACGATGTAGTGCGCCGACACCTCGGTGCCGGCGGTGCACAGTTTGGTGATCGCGCCCTCGACGTCCGGCATGCCGGTGTAGTGGAGGATGACCATGTCCGGCTGGCGGCCGCCCTTGCGCTCGCCGAAGTTCGCCGACGGGATCACGTCGGATGCGATCGACGAATCCGGCGTGAACATCGGCAGGTCTGAAACGCCCTTGGGGATCGGCAGCGCACGGGGACGCTTCGATTCCGGCTTGTCGGTGGAATTTGGCATGAACGACTCGAAGCGGGCGGCAAGGGCAATGGCTCAAATCGAATATGGGCAGGCACTACTCTTTTACATGTCCCAGCCGCAATCGAAATCGCATGCCGGCCCGTCATATTGATCCGACCGTTGCGCAAACGCGCCGAGAATCATCGAGGGTCCGTCGAGCGAGCTCGGCTCGCAGGGCAATCGCTTCTTCCGCGCTCGCGCTGCCGGCCCGGTCCAAGTGCCTCATATCCGCCACAGACCGTCAACGGTTTGTTAACGCTAAACGCCGTTACTAAGTGGTGAAGAGCCGAGCCGGCTTTCGAGACGGCAAGCCGCCATATGCAAGGTCCTGCACGGGATATTACTGTACCGAGTGCTGCCGGGGGCATCCGGCAGCGCTTGGTCGCTGATCAACGGGGGAATGCCCCGGCACGGAGTTCGCGTGCTGGGGGCCGGGCATTTGTGGGGCTGACCGTCGGCCGTTCTGGGCGATGGTTGGGCGAATTGACGGGGCGCGAGGATCGAAGGCGCGATGGGCTCGCAGCCAAGCATAGTCAGTCCGGATCGGCGGATTTCCTGTGGGGAAGCCGCGTGAGCACGGCTGACCAGCGCCACGTCCCGGTGCTCGGCCCTGAAGCGGTCGAGATGCTTTCACCGCGCGCCGGCGGAACTTATGTCGATGCGACCTTCGGCGCAGGCGGCTACACGCGTTTGATCCTGGCCACGCCGGGAACACGGGTGATCGGGATCGACCGCGACAGCACCGCGATTGCCGGCGGTGCCGATCTCCTCACCGAGGCAGGCGGCCGTCTCACGCTGGTGGAGAACCGTTTCTCTGCACTGGCCGACATCTGCTCTGCGCAAGGTCTCGGCCATGTCGATGGCATCGTGATGGATGTCGGCGTGTCATCGATGCAGCTCGATTCCGCCGCGCGCGGCTTTTCGTTTCGGTTCGATGGCCCGCTCGACATGCGCATGGGAGGGCAGGGGCCGACCGCCGCCGATATCGTGGCGCAGGCCTCCGAGCGCGATCTGGCCGACGTCATCTACATCTTCGGCGAAGAACGCCACTCCCGTGCGGTGGCCCGCGCCATCGTCGCCGCGCGGAAAGAGCAGCCGATCACCACGACGCGGCAACTCGCCGATCTCGTCGCGCGGGTCGTCAGGTCGAAGCCGGGCGACATCCATCCGGCGACCCGGACGTTCCAGGCGTTGCGTATCCTCGTCAATGAGGAGCTCGACGAACTCGAACAGGCGCTCTCGGCCGCAGAGCGCATCCTTGCGCCGGGCGGCCGTCTCGCGGTCGTCTCGTTCCATTCGCTCGAGGACCGCATCGTCAAGACCTTCCTCGCCGAGCGCAGCAAGACCGGCGGCGGCTCGCGCCATCTGCCGGAGATCGCGCAGGAGGCGCCGAGCTTCCAGTTGCTCAACCGCAAACCGGTCGTGGCGGACGAGGCCGAGACCGAGGCCAATCCGCGCGCGCGCTCCGCCAAGCTGCGTGGCGCCGAGCGCACGGCTGCGCCGACACATGTCGCAGCGAAGTCCTCTCCATGGCCGCGTCTGGCCGCTGTCCTGCGGGGAGGCTGACCGATGCGCCTCCTCCATCTGGTCGTGATCTGCTCGCTGATCTTCGCGGCCGCTTATGTCTACCGCATCAAGATGGAATCGACCGCGCGCGTCGAACGCGTGCTGCAACTCCGCGCCGAGATTCGCGAGCAGCGCGAGGCCATCGCTCTCCTGCGTTCGGAATGGGCCAAACTCGATGCGCCGCTCCGGTTGCAGGGCCTGGTCGAGCGGCATCTGCCGCTGAAGCCGCTCAACGCCACGCAGTACGACAGCCTCAAGAATCTCCCGGAGCGGCCGCCGCGGTTTACGCGCCCGGACAATCCGGATCCGATCGGATCTATGATCGATGCCATCGACGCGATCAATGAAGAGCCCCCCGTGACCGGATCGGTGCGTCGCCCGGAGGATCAGCAATGACCGATCAGCTTCGGCCCCAGCTCAAGTCACAGGAACCCTGGCGCCAGCGCTTGGTACGCACGCTGCTGTACGGGCGCGACGTCGATCGCACCGCCAAGGCGCGTGCCCGCATCGGGCTTGCGATCATCGCCTTCGCCGCGGTTTACGCGATCATCGGCGGCCGGCTCGTGATGTTTGCGGTCGGCTCCGACGGGCCGAGCGCGCGTCGTGCCGCGCAGCAGGACGCCATCGCGACGGCGCGGCCCGACATCGTCGACCGCAACGGGGCCGTGCTTGCCACCGACGTCAAGACGCCGAGCCTGTTCGCCGAGCCGCGCCGCCTGATCGACAAGGACGAGGCCATCGAGCTGCTCACCGCGACCTTGCCGGATCTCGATACGAGCGAGGTGCGCGACCGCCTGATGTCACGCAAGGGTTTCGTCTGGCTCAAGCGCGAGATGACGCCGAAGCAGCAGCAGGACATCCATCGCCTCGGTCTGCCGGGGATTGGGTTCCTGCGCGAGAACAAGCGCGTCTATCCGACCGGCAACGAGGTGGCCCACCTGATCGGCCTGGTGAACATCGACAACCAGGGCATCGCCGGCATGGAGAAGTGGCTCGACAATCAGGGCCTCGCCGACCTGCATCGCGCCGGCTTCGCCACCGACCGTCTGCAGCGGCCGATCGAGCTATCGGTCGACCTGCGCGTCGAGCATGCGCTGCGCGACGAACTGCTCAAGGCCAAGGAGAAGTTCAAGACCAAGGCAGCCTCCGGTCTCGTCGTCAACGTCAGGACCGGCGAGATTATCGCGATGGTGTCGCTGCCGGATTTTGATCCGAACAATCCAAAGGAGGCGCACGATCCCGACCGGATCAATCGTCTGACCACCGGCGTCTACGAGATGGGCTCGACCTTCAAGGCGTTCACCCTGGCGATGGCGCTCGACACCGGAAAGTATGATCTCAACTCGCTGTGGGATGCGCGCGGGCCGCTACATTATGGCAAGTTCACGATCCATGACGACGAGCCGAAAGGACGCTTCCTCAACATGAAGGAGGTGTTCTACTTCTCCTCCAACGTCGGCGCTGCCAGGATCGCGCTGACGCAGGGCGTCGAGGGCCACAAGGCGTTCCTGCGCAAGATGGGCCAGTTCGACCGGTTGCGCACCGAGCTGCCTGAGAGCGCCTCGCCGATCCTGCCCAAGCGCTGGGCCGAGCTGAATACGGTCACGATCGCGTTCGGTCATGGCATGGCGGTGGCGCCATTGCAGGGCGTGATGGGCGTCAGCGCGCTGGTCAATGGCGGCTATCTGATCCCGCCGACCTTCATGAAGCGCACCGAGGCCGAGGCGATGGCGATCGCCAAGCGTGTGATCAAGCCGGAGACCTCGGAGAAAATGCGCTATCTGATGCGTCTGAACGCCGAGGTCGGCACCGCGCGCAAGGCCGACGTGAAGGGCTATTACATCGGCGGCAAGACCGGCACCGCCGAGAAGGTGATCAACGGCCGCTACGCCAAGAAGAAGGTGCTGACCCTCTTCACCGCCGTGATCCCGGCCGACAAGCCGAAATACCAGCTGCTGATCATGCTCGACGAGCCGCAGCCGCTGAAGGAAACCTACGGCTTCATCACCTCGGGCTGGAATGCGGTGCCGACCGCCGGCAATGTGATCTCCCGGATCGGGCCGCTGCTCGGCATCGAGCCCCGTTTCGACCTGCCGCCGTCCGACCGCCAAATTCTTGCGGCATCGCGGCTGACACAGTAAGCCGTCCGCGAATCGTCGGCTTTGCAGGTTCCGCCGCCCGGGCGGGCCAGAATCGGTACGGGACCAGGATGAAACTTCACGACCTCTTCGGGGATCAGGCGGAGCTCGCCCCGCAGATCGCCGCCGTCGAAGTCTCCGGCCTTGCCGTGGACAGCCGCGCCGTCCGGCCCGGCGATCTGTTCTTCGCACTCTCGGGAACCAAGGCCGACGGCGCCAGCTTCATCACCGCTGCGATCGCAGCCGGTGCGGTCGCGGTAGCGGGCGCCGCAGCGCCAGGATCAGTGCTGTCCGTTCCCTTCATCACGCTGGCGAACCCGCGGCGGGCACTGGCGCTCGCCGCCTCGCGCTTCTTCCCGCGCCAGCCTTCCACCATCGCCGCCGTCACCGGTACGAGCGGAAAGACCTCGGTGGCCGCCTTCACGCGGCAGATCTGGCAGATGCTGGGCCACAGCTCGGCCAGCATCGGCACCGTCGGCCTCGTGTCGGACAAGCGCACCGTCTACGGCTCGCTGACCACGCCCGATCCGATCGCGCTACATCGGCAGATCGACGAGATCACCCGGGACGGCGTCACGCATCTGGCGTTCGAGGCCTCCTCGCATGGCCTCGATCAATTCAGGCTCGACGGCGTGAAGGTCTCGGCCGGTGGATTCACCAACCTGTCGCGCGACCACATGGATTATCATCCGGACCTCGCGCACTATCTGAATGCCAAGCTCAGGCTGTTCCGCGATCTCGTTCCGCCCGGCGGTCCCGCCGTGATCTCGGCCGATCATGAGTGCTCTCCGGAGGTCATCGCGGCGGCGCAAGCGCGCGGGCTTCGCCTGATGACGGTCGGAACGAGCGGCGACGGGACCGGGGAGGGCATCCGGCTCGTGGCCGCCGCGGTGGATGGCTTCACGCAACAGCTGGAGCTGCAGCATTGCGGCCGCATGTCTACGGTCCGGCTGCCGCTGGTCGGTGCGTTCCAGGTCGAGAATGCGCTGGTGGCGGCGGGCCTTGCCATCGGCACCGGCAGTGATCCCCAGGCGGTGTTTGAAGCGCTCGAGAGGCTCGAGGGCGCCAAGGGCCGGCTCGAGCTGGTCGGCGAGCACAATGGTGCGCCCATCTTCATCGATTACGCCCACAAGCCGGACGCGCTCGCCAAGGCGCTGCAGGCCGTGCGGCCCTATGCCTCAGGAAAGCTTGTGGTGGTGTTCGGCGCCGGCGGTGACCGCGACACCGGCAAGCGGCCGCTGATGGGGGCGATTGCCGCTGAAGAAGCTGACAGCGTCATCGTCACGGACGACAATCCGCGCAGCGAGGATCCCTCGGCGATCCGCGCCGCGATCTTGGCCGCGGCCCCAGGCGCCCGAGAGATCGGCGATCGCGCCGAGGCGATCCGGATCGCGATCGGCGAGCTGAAGCCGGGCGATGCGCTGGTGATCGCCGGCAAGGGCCACGAGACCGGACAAATCATCGGCAGCACGGTGCTGCACTTCAGCGATCATGAAGCGGTCGCGGACGCATTGGCAGCGAGGGCATCATGACGAAGGCGCTGTGGACGGTGGCCGAGGCGGCACGCGCGCTCGGCCTCACCGGCGATTATCCGGAGACGCCGATCGACTTCGTCACGCAGGACAGCCGCGCCGTGAAGCCCGGCAGCCTGTTCGTTGCGCTGAGCGGGACCCCGAGCGGCGGCTTCATCTCGAGCTTCGCCTCGAGCCGTGACGGTTGGGAGTTTGCCGCGAATGCCGAACTGGCCGGCGCCGTCGCAATGATCGTGCCGCGTCGGATCGAGGGCGTCACGGTGCCGCAGCTCGTGGTGGCGGATACGCTGATCGATGGGTTGTGGGCGCTCGCGCGTGCGGCACGGGCGCGTTTTCATGGGCCGGTGATCGGATTGACCGGGAGCGCGGGCAAGACCTCGACCAAGGAATTCATCGCGGCCTATCCCGGCGCTTCAGCCAGCCCGTCGAGCTTCAACAATTTCTGGGGTGTGCCGCTGACGCTGTGCAATGCCGATCCGGATGCGTCCGTCTGGGTGGTCGAGATGGGCATGAACCAGAAGGGCGAGATCGCGCGGCTGACCGAACTGTCGCAGCCGACGGTGGCGCTGGTGGTCAATGTGCAGCCCGTGCATCTGGAAAAGCTCGGCAGTCTCGAGGCGATCCGGCAGGAGAAGGCCTCGATCGCGCGTGGCTTGCCGGCGGACGGCATCTTGGTGCTTCCCGCCGATCTCGCTGCGCCCGAATGGAGCGGCAAAGTGGTCCGCTTCGGCGGCGACACAGAGGTTCGCGAGCTGTCGCACAGCTCCCGCGGCGAAAGCTGGGACGTCACTGCCGACATCGCCGGCCGCCATGTGGATTTTCTGCTGACACCCGGCGCCCCGCATCGCCTGCACAACGCGCTGGCTGCGCTGGCGTCGGTCGCCGCAGCCGGCCTCGATCCGGCGCAGCTGGCGCCGGCGCTTGGCCACGTCGGCATCATGACCGGCCGCGGCGTCGAGCAGAGCGTCGGCGACATCGTTTTGATCGACGACAGCTTCAATGGCAATCCGGCCAGCATGGCCGCGGCGCTCGACAGCCTGCAGGCGCGGCCGGTCCGGGGGCGGCGGATCGCCATCATCGGCGACATGCTGGAGCTCGGCGAGGAGGCGCCGGCCTATCATCAGGGAATGCTCAGCCATCTCGCGGGGATCGACGGCGTCTACTGCGTCGGCCCGCTGATGCGGCACCTGTTCGACGAGTTGCCACAGCAGAAGCGGCTGGGCTGGCACGAGGACCCGGTGACGCTGGATCCCGGCCACGTCGCGGCGCTGCTTGCACCTGGCGACGTCGTCGTCATCAAGGGCAGCAAGAAGATCTTCTGGGTCAACAAGTTCGTGTCGAAGCTGGCGGCGGCCCTGCGCCCTGCGACGTGAATCCGGCGATATCGCGGCGCTGCAGAATATCTTCCACTGGTGGCCGGGCTGCCGTGCCGGACGGGTCCCTCGTCGCAGGCAACGATTCGCACCCGGCCCCGATCATGGTTAAAAGAGATTGGACTGGATTCGCGATAGAATCCGTGTTCGCGGTCTCGGTGAGGCGGCATAGGCGGGTTGAATGTTCTACTGGTTGATCGAGCTCACGAATACCTTTCCAAGCCTGTCCGTGTTTCGCGGGCTGCTCAACGTGTTCCGCTACATCACGTTCCGGACCGGCGGGGCCGTCGTCACCGGGGCGCTCTTCGTGTTCCTGTTCGGGCCCTGGATCATCGACCATCTCCGCTTGCGTCAGGGCAAGGGGCAGCCGATCCGCACCGACGGACCGCAATCGCATATCATCAGCAAGAAGGGCACGCCCACGATGGGCGGGCTGATGATCCTGTCCGGCCTCGTCGTGTCCACCGTGCTGTGGGCCAATCCGCTCAATCCCTACGTCTGGATCGTGCTGGCTGTGACGCTCGGCTTCGGCTTCGTCGGTTTCTATGACGACTATCTGAAGGTCACCAAGCAATCGCATTCAGGCTTCGCCGGCCGCCTCCGTTTGCTGATCGAAGCGGCGATCGCGCTGGTCGCCTGCTATGCGCTGGTTCGCCTGGGACGCGATCCGTCCTCGACCGGGCTTGCCATTCCGTTCTTCAAGGATCTCGTCTTCAAATTCGGCTGGATGTACGTCATCTTCGGCGCGTTCGTGATCGTCGGCGCCGGCAATGCCGTCAACCTGACCGACGGCCTCGACGGCCTCGCCATCGTCCCCGTGATGATCGCCTCCGCCAGCTTCGGCTTGATCGCCTATCTCGCCGGAAATGCCGTGTTCTCCGACTACCTGCAGATCCACTACGTCGCGGGCACCGGCGAGCTGGCCGTGCTGTGCGGCGCGGTGCTCGGCGCCGGCCTGGGCTTCCTCTGGTTCAATGCGCCGCCGGCCTCGATCTTCATGGGCGACACCGGCTCGCTGGCGCTCGGCGGCATGCTCGGCTCGATCGCGGTCGCGGTGAAGCACGAGATCGTGCTGGCAGTGATCGGCGGCCTGTTCGTGCTCGAAGCCGTGTCGGTGATCGTGCAGGTGGCCTCGTTCAAGCTGACGGGAAAACGCATCTTCAAGATGGCGCCGATCCACCATCATTTCGAGCAACTCGGCTGGACCGAGCCGCAGATCGTGATCCGGTTCTGGATCATCTCGGTGATGCTGGCGCTGGTCGGCCTGTCCACGCTGAAGCTGCGCTGATGATATCGTTTCAAGCCCACCGTCATTCCGGGGCGCGCGCAGCGCGAACCTGGAATCTCCAGATTCCGGATCACCGCTGCGCGGTGTCCGGAATGACGGAGTTCTCCACATGATCCCCGTCACCTCATTCGCCGGCAAGACTGTCGCCGTGTTCGGGCTCGGCGGCTCGGGGCTGGCCTCGTGCCACGCGTTGCGGGCCGGCGGCGCGGAAGTCATCGCGGCTGATGATGGTGCCGAGCGTATGACGGAGGCCGCAAGGGCCGGGTTCATTACCGCCGATCTGCGCACCGTCTCCTGGGCGAACTTCGCCGCCCTGGTGCTGGCGCCCGGCGTGCCGCTGACCCATCCCGTGCCGCATTGGAGCGTGCTCAAGGCGCGCGAGGCGGGCGTCGAGGTGATCGGCGACATCGAGCTGTTCTGCCGCGAGCGCCGGCGCCACGCACCGGATGCACCGTTCATCGCGATCACCGGCACCAACGGCAAGTCGACCACAACGGCGCTGATTGCGCATCTGATGCGCGTGGCCGGCTACGACACCCAGATGGGCGGCAATATCGGCACCGCAATCCTGTCGCTGGAGCCGCCGCGGATGGGCCGGGTCCACGTCATCGAAATGTCGTCCTACCAGATAGACCTGACGCCGTCGCTCGATCCGAGCGTCGGCATCCTGATCAATGTCAGCGAGGACCACATCGACCGCCACGGCACGATCGAGAACTACGCGGCGGTGAAGGAGCGGCTGGTTGCGGGCGTCCAAGCCAGGGGCACCGCGGTCGTCGGCGTCGACGATGGTTTTTCGCGCGCGACCGCCGATCGGCTGGACCAGGCCGGCAAGCGCGTCGTGCGCATCTCGGTGCGGAACCCGCTGGCCGACGGGATGTATGTCGAGCATGAAACGATCGTGCGCAGCGCCGGCGGGGCGCGCAGCGAGATCGCGCGGCTCGGCGGCATCGGCTCGCTGCGCGGCCAGCACAACGCCCAGAACGCGGCCTGCGCCGCGGCCGCCGCGCTTGCGATCGGCGTCAAGGAAGACGTGCTGCAGCAGGGGCTGCGCAGCTTTCCCGGCCTCGCCCATCGCATGGAGCAGGTCGGCCGCCGCGCCAACGTGCTGTTCGTCAACGATTCCAAAGGCACCAATGCGGACGCGACCGCGCACGCGCTGTCGTCCTTCGCCGACATCTTCTGGATCGCCGGCGGCAAGCCCAAGGCCGGCGGCATCACCAGCCTGTCCGGTTTCTTCCCGCGCATCCGCAAGGCCTATCTGATTGGCGAGGCGGCGGCGGAATTCGCCGGGACGCTGGGCGAGAAAGTGCCCCACACCATGTCAGGCACGCTCGAGGTTGCGGTGGCCCAGGCGGCCGCCGATGCCGAAGCTTCGGGACTGAAGGATGCAGTCGTCCTGCTATCTCCCGCCTGCGCCTCGTTCGACCAATTCCGCAACTTCGAGATCCGCGGCACCCGCTTCCGCGAGCTGGTGCAGACGCTGCCGGGCGTGACACCTGTGGTGTGACCGCTCTCGCGTCACCGTTAGCTGTCGTCCCGGCGAACGCCGGGACCCATACCCCCAGGACGCAATTTGAGGCACGCCGGCAATTGGCTCTTCGCCCATCACGACGGCCGCGGGTTATGGGTCCCGGATCGGCGCCGTGATGCGCTTCGCGCATCACGGCTTGTCCGGGACGACAGTGGAGGGGGATCCTTAACCCTTCGATAACCATCCTGGGCGCCAATGGGCCGATTCCTCGGCTCAGGTGGTGGTCCGATGCTCTCCCGTGAAGAACGCAATCCGCTGTCCGATTGGTGGTGGACCGTCGACAAGCCGCTGCTCGGCTCGATCCTGGCGCTGATGCTGTGCGGGGTGATCCTGTCGCTGGCGGCGAGCCCGCCGGTGGCGACCCGGATCGGGCTCGATCCATTCCACTTCTTCAACCGCCACGTCCTGTTCCTGCTGCCGTCCTTCATCGTGCTGATCGGTGTCTCCTTCCTGTCGCCGCGGCAGATCCGGCGCAGCGCGCTGGTGGTGTTCACGATCGCCATCGTGCTGATCGTGCTGACGCTGGCGATCGGCCCGGAGGTGAAGGGCTCGCGCCGCTGGATCACGCTGGTCGGCGTCAACATCCAGGCGTCCGAGGCGGCGAAGCCGGCTTTCGTCGTCGTCTCCGCCTGGCTGTTCTCGGAGTCCGCGCGGCGGCCCGACATGCCGGCGACGACGATGGCGCTGGTGCTGCTGTTGATGCTGGTGTCGCTTCTGGTGATGGAGCCTGATTTCGGCCAGACCATGCTGATCCTGATGGTCTGGGGCTCGCTGTTCTTCATCGCCGGCATGCGCATGATCTGGGTCGCGGGCCTTGCCGGTGCCGCGGCCGCGGGCCTGTTCGGCGCCTATCTGCTGGTGCCGCACGTGGCGGGGCGCATCAAGCGCTTCATGAACCCGGCGTCGGGTGACACCTTCCAGGTCGACACCGCGATGGAGGCGTTCTCCAATGGCGGCTGGTTCGGCCTCGGGCCGGGCGAGGGCATCGCCAAGCGGAGTCTCCCGGACAGCCACACCGACTTCGTCTTTGCCGTCGCGGCCGAGGAGTTCGGCATCATCCTGTGCCTGGCGCTGGTCGCGCTGTTCGGCTTCATCGTGATCCGCACGCTGTCGCGCGCCTATGCCAGCGAGGACGGCTTCTCGCGCTTCGCAGCGTCGGGACTCGCGATCCTGTTCGGCATCCAGGCGGCCATCAACATCTCGGTCAATCTGCAGCTGATCCCGGCCAAGGGCATGACCTTGCCCTTCATCTCCTATGGCGGCTCGTCGATCGTGTCGCTGGCCTATGGTGTCGGCATGATGCTGGCGCTGACGCGGCAGCGGCCGCGGATCGAGATGGAGGCGACCGACGCGGCCGGCTCGCTGCGCAACTATGCGTGAGCCGCCTCGCTCGCAATGACGACACATTGGCTGTAAACAAGCGCGCATGACCTCAACTGCGCCCCTCATCCTGCTCGCGGCCGGCGGCACCGGCGGCCATCTGTTTCCTGCCGAAGCGCTCGGTGTCGAGCTGATCAGACGCGGCTATCGCGTCCGTCTCGTCACCGATGCGCGGGCGCTGCGCTACAGTGGCCTGTTCACCAAGGACATGATCGACGTGGTCCCGAGCGAGACGGTGCGCGGCCGCTCGCCGGTGGCGCTGGCGCGCACGGCGCTGCTGCTCGGCACCGGCACGGTTGCCGCCTTCAGCCTGATGCGCCGGCTGAAGCCTGCGGCGGTGATCGGCTTTGGCGGATATCCGACCGTGCCACCGCTGTTGGCAGCGCGGCTCGCCGGGGTGCCCAGCCTGATCCACGACGCCAATGCCGTGCTCGGCCGCGCCAATCGTTTTCTCTCCTCGCATGTGAAGGCGATCGCCACCTCGCTGCCCGGCGTACTCGACCGCGATCCCGCGCTGGCGGCCAAGACGACCACCGTCGGCACGCCGATGCGACCCGCGATCCTGGAAGCGGCGGCCGTGCCCTATGTTGCGCCGGAGACCGCAGGTCCGCTGCGGCTGCTGGTGGTCGGTGGCAGCCAGGGCGCCCGCGTGATGAGCGACGTCGTTCCTGGCGCGATCGAGCGGCTCGAGCCCGCCCTTTGGGGCCGGCTGGTGCTGACCCAGCAGGTCCGCCAGGAGGACATGGCGCGGGTGCGCGCGGTCTATGACCGGCTGAAGATCAATGCCGAGCTGCAGCCGTTCTTTACCGACCTGCCGGCGCGGCTCGCCGCCAACCATCTCGTGGTCTCGCGCTCCGGCGCCGGAACCGTGGCCGAGCTCGCCGCGATCGGGCGGCCCTCGATCCTGGTGCCCCTGCCCGGCGCCATCGACCAGGACCAGTTCGCCAATGCCGGCGTGCTGTCCGAGGCCAACGCCGCGATCCGGATCGTGCAGAGCGACTTCACGTCCGATCGACTGGCCTCGGAGATCTCGGCGCTCGCGGCCGAGCCTTCACGCCTTGCCGCCATGGCCCAGGCCGCGCGTGCGGCCGGCCGGCTCGATGCCGCGGAGCGGCTGGCCGATCTCGTCATCAAGACCGCCACGCCTTGAGCGGAGCGCGCGCAGGCCTGTCATGACTGGACTGACAGAGTCGCAGCACGATCCGATGCGCCTGCGGCAGCATCCGTCGTTTGTCCCGGTCTTTGTCAGCTTCTGCGACCAGCTGGTCGCGCCGCTGCGCGGCCAGCGCCTGATGATCAAGCTGTTCGGGCAGCGCGCACCGACCGAGATCGCCGCGCATATCGTCATGATGCATGTGTCGGCCGGCGACGCCACCGAGCGTCCGACCCTGACGCGCCTGCAGGCGCGGCTGCCGGGGCCGCGGCAGACGGCGGTCTTCGTTGCGATGCTGCGCGGTCTGTCGCTGGTGAAGGTGGAACGCGATCCCGACGATGCCCGCATCCGCTATTTGATTCCCGGGCCTGTCATCCTCGAAGGCCTGCGTGGTTGGCTCGCCCTCCACCTCGACTGCCATGCCCAGCTGACGCGAAGCGAGCGACTGAGTCCGCGTCTGCACAGCGACGACACGTTCTTCGCCGAGATGATCCGGCAATGCGCGACATGGCTGTGCCGCGCCAACCGGCCGCTGACGAGCTTTCCGGATCTCGCCTGGACCGATGAGCATGATAGCGGCATTCACCTCGCGCTGACGCTGGTCGCCCGCTCTGCGGCTGGCCAAGCCGCCGTCGACGTGTCGACCGCCGAGCTTGCGACCTCGCTCGGTGTGTCACGCTCGCATATCCGCAACCTGCTCACGGCGATGGAAGGGCGCGATCTGCTGCGCTTCGACGAGCGGCGCCAGCGGTTGTCGCTGACGCCGGATTTCGTGGACGCCGTCGAGGCCTGGTTCTGCCATCAGATCTGCTGGCTGGCGGCGGCCGGCGAGCGTGCCGATCGCGCGCTGCTGTCGGCCGGCGTCAAAGCGTGACGACGCGGCCGGACTCGATGTCGTAGACGCCGCCGATGATCTTCACCTTGCCGTCGGCAACCATGCTGCTGACGATCGGCTTCGCCTTCGACAAACGCTGCACGTTATGGCGGACGTTCTCCTTCGTCGCCTCTGCCAGCAGATCCTGCGGCTTCCTGGCGATTGCAGCCTCGACCCCCGGCTTCAGCGCGTTCACCAGCTCCGGCAGATGACCCGGCAGCTTGGTGCCGTCCTTCAACACCTTAATGGTGGCGTCGACGGCTCCGCAGCCGCTATGGCCGAGCACGAGCACGAGCGGAATGCCGAGGAACTTCACGCCATATTCCAGGCTGGCCAAACCGTCGTCATTGACGAAATTGCCGGCGACGCGGACCACGAACAACTCGCCGGGAGCCTGATCGAACACCAGCTCCGGTGCGACGCGGGAATCGGCGCAGCTCACGATCGCCGCGATCGGATATTGCGCGGTGGCGCGCGCGGCGCGTCCGGCCGAGAAGTCCTTGTTGTCGAGATTGCCTGCGGCGTAACGGGCATTGCCGTCCATGATCCGCTTCAGGGCCTCGTCTGCGGAAATGGCGTTGGGCACGGGCTGCTTCGCATCCTTGTTGGCATCCTTGGCCCAGGCGGTGCCGGCGCCCAGCGTGGCTGCGGCCAGCAGGCCGGCGCCGCTCCCGAGCAGCCGGCGGCGGGAGAGAGCGGGAGATTTGGTTTCACACAGCGCGCACATCGTCAGGTCACTCCATCGGCATTGCACGCGGCGCGTGTGGCCGCGGCTGGACAAGCGCCATGCCACGGCAGTGCGCGGAGTGAACGCGCAAAAACTGCAGGTATCTGACTGCGCCCGTCCGGCCTGAGGTTGCACTTAATGAATTGTGAAAGAATCTCGGGGGCGAGGGCAGGCGGCACCCGGGATTTTGGGGGAGCGGAGCCGGAAAATCGGCCAAAATCAGGCGGTTGACCCTCGATTTGGCGATTTTTGCGGTCGAAGCGGCTTGTCCCGGTCGGCCATGTCTTGCAAGAAGGGCGGGTGATTCGCGGTCGCTCGCCCTCCGACGGGCGTGGCGGAGCCCCCTTTGAGACGAGATGCCCCATGAGACTGCCGCGCGAGATCGGACCCATCCACTTCGTCGGGATCGGCGGCATCGGCATGAGCGGCATCGCCGAGGTGCTGTGCAATCTCGGCTACACGGTGCAGGGCTCGGATGCCTCCGACAATGCCAACGTCGCACGCCTGCGCGAGAAGGGCATCACCGTCAGCGTCGGCCATAAGACCGAGAACGTCGCAGGCGCCGACGTCGTCGTGGTCTCGACCGCGATCAAGCGCGACAATCCCGAGCTGATGGCGGCGCGTGCCCAGCGCATTCCCGTCGTGCGCCGTGCCGAGATGCTGGCCGAGCTGATGCGGCTGAAGAGCTGCGTCGCGATCGCCGGCACCCACGGCAAGACCACGACCACCTCGATGGTCGCGGCGCTGCTCGATGCCGGTGGGCTCGATCCGACCGTCATCAACGGCGGCATCATCAATGCCTACGGCACCAATGCGCGGCTCGGCGGCGGCGAATGGATGGTGGTGGAAGCCGACGAGAGCGACGGCACGTTCCTGAAGCTGCCGGCCGATGTCGCGATCGTCACCAATGTCGATCCCGAGCATCTCGATCATTTCAAGACCTTCGACGCCGTGCAGGACGCGTTCCGCGCCTTCGTCGAGAACGTGCCGTTCTACGGCTTCGCCGTGATGTGCATCGATCATCCCGTGGTGCAGGCCTTGGTCGGCAAGATCGAGGACCGCCGCATCATCACTTATGGCGTGAACCCGCAGGCCGACGTCCGGCTGGTCGATCTGACGCCGACGGGCGGCGGCTCGTCGTTCAAGGTCGTGTTCCGCGACCGCAAGAGCGGCGCGACGCACGAGATTGCCGACATCGTCCTGCCGATGCCGGGCCGGCACAATGCCTCGAACGCGACGGCGGCGATCGCCGTGGCCCGCGAACTCGGCCTGTCCGATGACGCCATCCGCAAGGCGATCGCCGGCTTCGGTGGCGTCAAGCGCCGCTTCACCCGTACCGGCGAGTGGAATGGCGTGACTGTGATCGACGACTATGGCCATCACCCCGTCGAGATCGCCGCCGTGCTGAAGGCGGCGCGCGAATCCACCAACGGCAAGGTCGTCGCCGTGGTGCAGCCGCATCGCTACACCCGGCTGCAGTCGCTGTTCGAGGAGTTCTGCACCTGCTTCAACGACGCCGACGCCGTCGTCGTGGCCGATGTCTATCCCGCCGGTGAAGCGCCGATCGAGGGCATCGACCGCGATCACTTCGTGCTCGGCCTGCGCGCCCACGGTCATCGCGACGTGCTGCCGCTGCCGAAGGCCGCCGACCTCGCCGGCATCGTCAAGGATCTCGCCAAGCCGGGCGACCTCGTCGTCTGCCTCGGCGCCGGCAACATCACGCAATGGGCCTACGCGCTGCCGAATGAGCTGAAGGCGCTGGGGTAGGGCGGTGAGCTTTCCCGACATCACGCCCGAGCTCAGAGCCGCGATGCCCGAATTGCGCGGGCGTCTGCTCGCCAATGAGAGCCTCGCGCCGCTCACCTGGTTTCGCGTCGGCGGACCGGCGCAGGTGCTGTTCACGCCAGCCGATGCTGACGACCTCGCCTACTTTCTGAAGCATCTCGCCGCTGATCTGCCGGTCTACGTCATCGGCGTCGGCTCCAACATGATCGTGCGCGACGGCGGCGTGCCGGGCGTGGTGATCCGGCTGGCGCCGCGCGCGTTCGGCGAGGTCAAGGCGGAGGGCGACATCGTTGCGGCCGGCACCGCGGCGCTCGACAAGCGGGTCGCCGAGGTTGCCGCTTCGGCCAATCTCGCCGGTCTGGAATTCCTGTTCGGCATCCCCGGCACCATCGGTGGCGCGCTGCGGATGAATGCCGGCGCCAATGGGGGCGAGACCAAGGATGTCCTGGTCGAAGCGACCGCGATCGACCGTCACGGCGAGACGCATCGCTTCACCAATGCCGGCATGAAGTTCACCTACCGTGCGAGCGGCACCGATCCCTCACTGATCTTCACGGCGGCGCGCTTCCGCGGCACGCCGTCCGCGCCTGACGCGATCCGCGCGCGCATGGCCGAGGTGCAGGCGCATCGCGAGACGGCGCAGCCGATCCGCGAGAAAACCGGCGGCTCCACTTTCAAGAATCCGCCGGGACATTCGGCCTGGAAGCTCGTCGATGCCGCCGGCTGTCGCGGCCTCCAGGTCGGCGGCGCGCAGGTCTCGGAGATGCACTGCAACTTCCTGATCAACACCGGCAGCGCGACCGCCGACGACATCGAAACGCTCGGTGAGACCGTCCGCGAGCGCGTCAAGGCGACTTCGGGCATCGAGCTGCAGTGGGAAATCAAGCGGATTGGACTCAAGGCGAGCTGAACGGCCCGCCTGTTGACGCAACTTCCGTATCGTCGCGACCGCGTTTTGAGATCAACCGGGAAGCCATTGATGCGCACCACGATTTTATTCGGCGGCTCCAACAAGGAACGCCTCGTCTCGGTCGCCAGCGCCAAGGCGCTGCATGCGGCGCTGCCGGAAGCGGACCTGTGGTTCTGGGAGGCCGACGACACGGTGCATCAGGCGAGCGGCGAGGCGCTGACCGCTCACGCCAAGCCGTTCGAGGAGCCGTTCACGGCCGACGGCGCGAGGATCGGAACGCTGACTGAAGCGCTCGATCGAGCCCGCGCGGAACAGCGACTCCTGGTGCTCGGACTTCATGGCGGACGCGCCGAGAACGGCGAGCTTCAACTGATGTGCGAGCTTCGCGGCGTGCCGTTCACCGGCTCGAGCTCAGCGTCCTCCCATCTTGCCTTCGACAAGGTGGCGGCCAAGCGCTTCGCCGTGCTCGGCGGCGTGACGGTGGCTGAGGGCGTCGCGCTGGAGGATGCCGAGGCTGCGCTCGCCCGCTACGGGCGGCTGATCGCCAAGCCGGTGAAGGATGGATCGAGCTTCGGGCTGATCTTCGTCAACGCCAGGCAGGACCTCGTCGCCGTCAAGGCGGCGGCTGCAACCGAGGAGTATCTGATCGAGCCCTTCGTCACTGGCACCGAGGCGACCTGTGGCGTGCTCGAACAGGCCGATGGCGCGCTGATCGCGCTGCCGCCGATCGAGATCCTTCCCGCCGATGGCGCCTTCAACTATTTCGCGAAGTACCTCGCGACGGCGACGAAGGAGATCTGTCCCGGGCGGTTCAGCCCGGAGGTGACGGCCGCGCTGCAGACCGAAGCGGTCAAGGCGCATCGTGCGCTGTCCTGCGGCGGCTATTCGCGCACCGATTTCATTGTCTCGGCCAATGGCCCTGTTTATCTCGAGACGAACACCCTGCCGGGGCTGACCGCCGCCTCCCTGTATCCGAAGGCTTTGAAGGCTGAAGGCATCGCCTTCGTCGATTTTCTGCAGCAGCAGATCGCCTTGGCCGAACGCCGCGTCCGCAGATAAGGCGTTCGATACGCGCACCGGAGGAACCCGGCCCGGCGTCCCCCGGTGGTTCCTGTAATCGGTAAAATGCTTAAGAATCCTGGGCAAGGTCCTCATAAATCGGAGAAAAAAATCGTCTCCCCGGACCGATTTTACTTTTTGTTTACCAGGACGTCCGAAGGTTAACGCTGGCGCTTCAGTGGTGCTCGGCTGCCGGGTCGAGCTGTCGTGACGATGCGCATCGCCATCGTCACCAGTATCGGCCGGCCGGGACCGTGGGCGTGGGTCCGCGAGTATTGCGGGCGCAACAGTTGATGAGCTCGTGCAATGGATGGTGCAGGACGCCTCGCTCGATCGCAGAGGCCTCAAGCTGACCTCAAAGCCGCTGCCCTTGGCGCGGTGATCCTGCTGCGCGAGTATGTCTCAGCCCGTCTTCCGCGCGTCAGGCTGCCGCGGCGACAGACGAAGCCGCAGCACGGCAGGCGGCCGCCGCGCGGGGATCGTGCGCAGGTGCCGGGCGCGCTGGCGCCGATGGTCGAGCGCGAGGCGCCGCCGCGCATCGTCGCGTTCGTCGAGCGCTATCTGCCGCGCCGGCTCGGCACCATTGCCACGGTGGCCCTGCTGTTCGGCAGCGTCTGGCTCGGCATCGTCAAGGGCGGCCACGCCCAGGATGTCAGCGCGGCTCTCTCCGACACCCGTAACGCCCTGGCCAATGCGGCCGGCTTCCGCATCACGGCGGTTGCGATCAATGGCCGCAAGCAGCTCACGCAGGACGAGGTGCTCGCGGTCGGCGGCGTCTCCGGCCGCTCCTCGCTGTTGTTCCTCGATGCCGCCGCGGTCCGCGACAGGCTCAAGGCCAATCCCTGGATTGCGGAAGCAACCGTGCAGAAGTTCTTCCCGAACCAGCTGCAGATCGACATCGTCGAGCGCAAGGCGTTCGCGCTGTGGCAGCAGGACGGCCGCCTCTCGGTGATCGCCGACGATGGCGCCGTGCTCGAACAATATGTGTCGCGCCGCTTCCTGACCCTGCCGCTCGTGGTCGGCAAGGGCGCCGAGAGCCGTGCGCGTGATTTCCTGGCGCTGCTCGCGCGCTATCCGCAGGTCCGCGCCGTGACCAAGGCTGCCGTGTTCGTCGGCGAGCGCCGCTGGAACCTGCGCACCAAGGACGGCCTCGACATCCGCCTGCCCGAATACGACGTCGGCAACGCGCTCGCCACCCTGAGCCAGCTCGATCAGGAGGAAAAGCTGTTCTCGCGCGACATCGTCGCCATCGACATGCGCCTTCCGGATCGGCTGACGGTGCAGCTCTCCGAAGATGCGGGCAAGGCGCGCGACGAGCTGTTCAAGGACAAGAAGTCCAAGAAGAAAGCCGGTGACGCATGACCGGCTTCGATCGCCAGACTCCGAAGACGCGCCCGATGGGCCAGAAGCGCACGGCGCTGGTCGCCTCGCTCGATGTCGGCACCAGCAAGATCGCCTGCATGATCGCGCGATTGAAGCCGGCGCCACCGAGCGACGCGCTGCGTGGCCGCACCCATGCCGTCGAGCTGATCGGCTACAGCCAGATCCAGTCGCGCGGCGTCAAGGCCGGCGCCGTGGTCGATCCGGTCGAATGCGAGCAGGCCGTCCGGCAGGCGGTTGCGCTGGCCGAGCGCATGGCCAAGGTGCGGGTCGAGTCCGTGCTGTTGCCGGTCGCCGGCGGCCGCGTGATGGGTCATCTGATCGAGGCCACGTCGGACATCCGCGGCGCTGCCGTGACCCAGGCCGATGTCAGCCGCGTGACCTCGACCGGGATGCACCATGCGACGGGCGAGGGCCGGGCGGTGCTGCATGCCCTGCCGGTCGGCTACACCCTCGACGGCGTGAAGGGCATCCGCGACCCCCGCGGCATGCTGGCGCGGCAGTTCGGCGTCGACATGAACGTCGTCACGACCGACGCCACCGTGGCCAAGAACCTGATGCTCGTGGTCGAGCGCTGCCATCTCAACGTCGAGGCGATGGCGGCGAGCCCGTATGTTGCCGGGTTGTCGGTGCTGACCGACGACGAGGCGGATCTCGGTGCGGCCGTGGTCGAGATGGGCGCGGGCACCACGACGATCGCGTTCTATTCCGGCGGCCGCTTCGTCCATGCCTCCGGATTTGCGCTCGGCGGGCATCACGTGACCATGGATCTTGCGCGCGGACTATCAGCGTGCATTGCAGATGCCGAGCGAATCAAGACGTTATATGGCACGGTGCTGACTGGCGGGTCCGACGCGCGTGAGTTGATGTCTGTTCCGACGGCGGGTGACAACGAGCGGGATGTTCCGCAGATCGTGTCCCGCGCCACCATCGCGAACATCGTCAGGCACCGCGCAGAGGAGATTTTTGAAATGGTCCGCGACCGGCTGAAGGATTCGCCCTTTGCGGCAGAACCCAAGGCGCGCGTCGTCCTCAGCGGAGGCGCCTCCCAGCTGACGGGGCTGGTCGAGCTTGCGACGCGGATCCTGGACCGGCCGGTCCGGGTCGGGCGTCCGCTCGGCTTTGGCCGCCTTCCCAACGAGGCCAAGAACGCTGCCTTCGCGGTCCCCACCGGGCTCCTGGTCTATCCGCAATACGCGCATCTCGAACATGTCGAACCGCGGCATACGCGGCAGGTCGGGACAGGAACCGACGGCTATTTCGGAAAGGTCGGACGATGGCTACGCGAGGGCTTCTGATGACCGCTATCCGCCCCAACCGATTTTCACCAACACCACCCACGGCCGGCGGCCGGGGCGAACCCACGCGCGCGTGATCGAGAGGCAATCATGGCACTCACTATTACCCCTCCTGATATCCACGAGCTGAAGCCCCGGATCACCGTGTTCGGCGTCGGCGGCGCGGGCGGCAACGCCGTCAACAACATGATCACGGCCGGCCTGCAGGGGGTCGACTTCGTCGTCGCCAACACCGACGCGCAGGCGCTGACCATGTCCAAGGCGCAGCGCATCATCCAGATGGGCACGCAGGTGACGCAAGGGCTCGGCGCCGGCTCGCAGCCGGACGTCGGCGCTGCCGCCGCGCAGGAGGTGATCGACGAGATCCGCGATCATCTCTCGGGTGCCAACATGGTGTTCGTGACCGCCGGCATGGGCGGCGGAACCGGCACGGGTGCGGCTCCCGTCATCGCCAAGACGGCGCGCGAGATGAACATCCTGACGGTCGGTGTCGTCACCAAGCCGTTCCACTTCGAAGGCGCGCGCCGCATGCGCACCGCGGAGTCGGGTATCTCGGAGCTGCACAAGGTCGTCGACACGCTCCTGATCATCCCCAACCAGAACCTGTTCCGGGTCGCCAACGAGAAGACCACCTTCGCCGACGCTTTCGCGATGGCCGACCAGGTGCTGTATTCGGGCGTCGCCTGCATCACCGACCTGATGGTCAAGGAAGGCCTGATCAACCTCGACTTCGCCGACGTCCGCGCTGTCATGCGTGAGATGGGCAAGGCGATGATGGGCACCGGCGAGGCGTCGGGCGAGAAGCGCGCGTTGACCGCGGCGGAAGCTGCGATCGCCAACCCGCTGATCGACGATTCCTCGATGAAGGGCGCCCGTGGCCTGTTGATCTCGATCACCGGCGGCAAGGACCTCACGCTGTTCGAGGTCGACGAAGCCGCGACCCGCATCCGCGAGGAGGTCGACCAGGACGCCAACATCATCGTCGGCGCCACCTTCGACGAATCGCTCGACGGCCTGATCCGCGTCTCCGTCGTTGCCACCGGCATCGAGCAGGCGCAGTTCAACCGCGGCGTCGCGACGACTGCACAGCCGGCGGCGGCTGTCGCTCCGATTGCCGCCGCCCCGACCGCTCATGCGGGTCTCCCTGAAAGCCGCCTCGCCGACCTGACGGCGCGCCTGCGCGCCGACAATCAGCGGCTGGCGGAACGCGCCGCCAAGCTCGAGCAGCAGGCGTCGCAGGCTCCGGCCGTCGCCACGTCCGCGCCCGCGCCGATGGCTCCGGCGCCGCGCCCGGCTCCGAATCTCGAGCGCGACACGCTGGCCGCCGTCGCCGCCGCGATGGCGAGCGAGCCGGCGCCGGTCGCTGCCCCCGTGCAGCCGGCCTCCTACGGCGACGTGACCGTTCGCCCGATTGCGCAGAAGCCGTCGCTGTTCCCCGAGCCGGAGGCGCAGCGCACCGCGCCGGTGGAACCGGCGGCGCCGCCGGAGACCTTCATTCCGCAGGCGGCCGAGCGGGTTCCGGTCCGCGCCCAGCGCATGCCGAAGTTCGAAGATCTGCCGATGCCGGCTCAGGCCGAGATCCGGCAGGCGAGGGGAGACGAGGGCGAGGAGCATCCGCAGAAGACCCGGATGTCGCTGCTGCAGCGTCTCGCCAATGTCGGCCTCGGCCGGCGCGAAGAGGATGGCGAGCAGTCGATCTCGGCGCGCAACGTCGCTCCGGCCATGCCGCAGATGCCGCCGCTGCCGGAACGCAAGCCGCAGCGGAGCGTTAGCCAGCAGGTCGCGAGCCACGAATCGCCGGTCTCGGAATATGCGCGCCGTCCCGCTCCGCAGGGTTTGGACGTCCATGGCCGCCCCGCGCCTGTGGCCCCCGCGCCACAGGGCGACGACCATTTGGATATCCCGGCCTTCCTGCGCCGGCAGGCAACCTGAGAATTGTTACAGCCCCGATGGCGCTGAACAGGCCCGGCTCGCGAGAGCCGGGCCTTTTTGTTGGGCTGCCGGGAGGCTCGAGTTGTGGTTCAACTAACTGATTTTAAATGATTAATTATTCTTTCGGTGCTTGGATGCGGAACCAGGAGGGTTAAGGCCACGTTCCAGTTTGGTTAAGGGTTGGCGCGAATACGGCAGAGATGGGGTAACAATCCGTAAAGAAGCGTGAGTTGGCGCTCTTTGGGGGGCTCGTTAAGTTCTGCCGTGACTTGGGGATGCCTGAAGATGAGTCGGTTCGCGAGGGGCGGCCGGTACGTTTCAGGCGGGGTCTTGGGCGATCGTCGATGAAATTCAGCCGGCAAACAACGCTTCGTTCGCAAGCCACCGTCACCGGTGTAGGCGTCCACTCCGGCGCGCCTGCCAGCCTGACGATCGGGCCGGCGCCGATCGATACCGGAATCGTGTTCCTTCGGACGGGACTGGATGGCGCCGACCGTGAGGTCCAGGCCGCTTTCGGCTCGGTGATCGCCACCGAGCTCGCGACCGTCCTCGGTGACCGCCAGGGTCCGCTGGTCTCCACTGCCGAGCATATTCTGGCCGCGCTGCGCGGCATGGGTGTCGACAACGCTTTGATTGAGGTCGACGGTCCCGAAGTTCCGATCATGGACGGCAGCGCTGCCCCGTTCGTGGCTGCGATCGACCAGGCCGGCATCATCAACCAGTCCGCTCCCCGCCGTTACATCCAGGTCCTCAAGCCCGTTCAGGTGACCATGGGGTCCTCGATGGGCGAGCTGCGTCCTTACAATGCGGGCTTCCGAGTCGAGGTCGAGGTCGACTTCTCGAACGCCGTGATCGGCCGTCAGGCCTACCATTTCGAGCTCAATCCTGAGCGCTTCCGCCGCGAGATCGCACGCGCCCGCACCTTCGGCTTCATGAGCGACGTGTCGCGGCTGTGGAATGCCGGCTTCGCTCTCGGCTCGTCGTTCGACAACACGCTGGTGTTCGACGAGGAGCGCCTGCTCAATCCGGAAGGTCTCCGCTACGCCGACGAATGCGCCCGCCATAAGGTGCTGGACGCGATCGGCGATCTGGCCTTGGCCGGCCTGCCGATGCTCGGCACCTACCGGTCGGTCCGTGGCGGCCACAAGCTGAACCACGCCGTGCTCACCGCTCTGATGGCCGATCGGACCGCGTGGCGGCTGGTCGAGGGCGAGACGGTGCGTCGTCCGCGCGTGGCGACCGAGGCGGTCGGCGGTATGGTCGGTGGCATGATCGCCCCGGCCTTCGGCCCGGACGTGTCCTGAGTTCATTTAGCCTGAACCAGCCGCGAGCTCGCGAGGCGGTCGGCTGATCGCGCCGCGGCGAGGCGGATCGCTTGCGGGTTCTGCGCGACGTCCCTTTCTCCACGAGTATTTCGTTAAGGAATGTTGCCGGCGGCCTGTGCACGGCCAGCAGCCGGTCGCTTGTAGCTGGTTTCCACCGCCTTTTCCGGAGGTAACCACGATGCGAGGCCGCAGCCTCGGTCTTGCCTTAATCCGGACGGATTGGCTGCCTATGCGGTTGGTTGACGAAGTGTTTTCGGTTAGAGAGGCGGTGGCAGCGTGATGCGCGCCACGAGCGGGGCTCTTCCTTCGCGGTCATGAGACGATGGTCATGGTCCGCGGCGTAGATCAGATCACAGGCATCGGGTTCCAAAGAAGCATGTCGATACAGCGTCTCACGCGCGAACTCCGTTCCCACGCAAGCCCTGCCGGCAGCCGTTTGCGGCTTGCCGCGTCGCTGGCCCTGCTGGCGCTTCCGCTGGCCGGTTGCGGCACTGGCGGCCTCTGGGACAAGTTCATGGCCAAGGACGACACCTTCGTCGATGAGCCTGCTGACAAGCTCTATAATGAGGGCTTGTTCCTGATGAACGAGAAGAAGGACGTCAAAGGCGCGACCAAGAAGTTCGAGGAGGTCGACCGCCAGCATCCTTATTCCGACTGGGCCCGCAAATCGCTGCTGATGTCGGCCTACGCGTCGTATCAGGCCGGCGACTACGATGGCTGCATTGGCGCGGCGACGCGCTACGTCACCTTGCATCCCGGCAGCCCTGATGCGGCCTATGCGCAGTATTTGATCGCGGCCTCGCATTACGACCAGATCCCGGACATCAGCCGTGATCAAGGGCGGACCGAAAAGGCCATCGCCGCCCTCGAAGAGGTGGTGCGCAAATATCCGACCTCCGAATACGCCACCAACGCCAAGACCAAGATGGAGGGCGCCCGCGACCAGCTCGCCGGCAAGGAGATGGACGTCGGCCGCTACTACATGCAGAAGCGCGACTACACCGCCGCCATCAATCGGTTCAAGACGGTGGTCACGCAGTACCAGACCACCCGCCATGTCGAGGAAGCCCTGTTCCGCCTGACCGAGGCCTACATGACGATCGGCATCGTCGGCGAGGCGCAGACCGCCGCCGCCGTGCTCGGGCATAATTTCCCGGACAGCAAGTGGTACAAGGACGCTTATAATCTGGTGAAGTCGGGCGGCGTCGAGCCCGAGGAGAACAAGGGCTCCTATATCTCCCGGGCCTTCAAGAAACTCGGACTGGGCTGAGCGGCGTCGGATCGCTCGATCTGATCCGTCTTTGTTCTCAATTCTTGTTTTGTTCTCTTTTTGCTGCTAGTGTCGAGTCGTTCGCTCAGGGGCTTTCCGCCCCCTTACGAAGGACTCTGGCTCCATGCTGGCGCGACTGTCGATCCGTGACATCGTCCTGATCGAACGACTCGATCTCGAGTTTTCCCATGGGCTTGCGGTGCTGACCGGCGAGACCGGCGCCGGCAAGTCGATCCTCCTCGATGCATTCGCGCTCGCCCTCGGCGGCCGCGGCGATGCCAGCCTGGTGCGGCATGGCGCCGATCAGGGCCAGGTCACGGCCGTATTCGAGATCGGCAAGGATCATCCGGCGGCCCGGATTTTGGCCGCCAACGGTCTGGACGCGGATGGTGAGATGATCCTGCGCCGCGTCCAATATGGCGATGGCCGCACCCGGGCTTTCATCAACGACCAGTCGGTGAGTGTGCAGACCTTGAAGGCGATCGGGGCCACCCTGGTCGAGATTCATGGCCAGCACGACGAGCGCGCGCTGGTCGATGCTGCCACCCATCGCCGGTTGCTGGATGCCTTCGCGGGCCTGGAGAAGGATGTCGCCGGGGTCGAGTCGCTCTGGGCAGCCCGCCGCACCGCGGTCACGGCGCTCGATCAGCATCGCGCGGGCATGGAGCGCGCCGCCCGCGAGGCCGACTATCTGCGGCACGCCTCGGACGAATTGAAGAAGCTGGCGCCGAAAGAGGGCGAGGAGACACAGCTCGCCGCCCGGCGCACGGCCATGATGCAGGGTGAGAAGATTGCCGGCGATCTGCGCGATGCCCAGGACGCTGTCAGCGGAAACCAGTCGCCGATTGCGGCGCTCGCGGCCGCGGTGCGTCGGCTGGAGCGACGCGCCGTCAGCTCGCCGGCTTTGGTCGATCCGGCGGTGAAGGCGATGGATGCCGCGATCAACGCGCTGGAGGAGGCTGATCAGCATCTGACCGCGGCGCTCGCGGCGACCGATTTCGATCCGCTGGAGCTGGAGCGCATCGAGGAGCGGCTGTTCGCGCTGCGCGCCGCCGCGCGCAAATATTCCACGCCGGTCGACGGTCTGGCGGCGCTCGCCGCGAAATACGCCGCCGATGTCGTGCTGATCGACGCCGGCGCCGAGCAACTCAAGAAGCTCGAAGCCGCGGCGGCTGCGGCAGACGGGCGCTATGCGGCGGCTGCCGCCAAGCTCTCCGCGGCGCGTATCAAATCCGCAGAGAAGCTGAACCGTGCGGTTCATGCCGAACTGGGTCCGCTGAAGCTGGAACGCGCCAAGTTCATGACCCAGGTCGACAGCGATGCGGAAGCGCCGGGACCGGAAGGCATCGACCGCGTCGAGTTCTGGGTCCAGACCAACCCGGGCACCCGGCCGGGCCCGATGATGAAGGTCGCCTCCGGGGGCGAGCTGTCGCGGTTCCTGCTGGCGCTCAAGGTCGTGCTGTCCGATCGCGGCTCGGCGCCCACGCTGGTGTTCGACGAGATCGATACCGGCGTCGGTGGTGCGGTCGCCGACGCCATCGGTGCCCGGCTGGCGCGGCTCGCACATGGCGTCCAGGTGATGGCCGTCACCCATGCGCCGCAGGTCGCGGCGCGGGCGGATCAGCATCTCCTGATCTCCAAGGACGCGCTCGACCGTGGAAAGCGCGTCGTCACCCGGGTCAACACGCTCGCCACCCTGCACCGCCGCGAGGAGATTGCCCGCATGCTGGCCGGCGCCGAGGTCACCGCCGAAGCCCGCGCCGCTGCCGACCGGCTCCTGGAGGCTGCCGCGGCATAAGTTGAGGGGGCGGACCGAAGGCTTTTGGCTCCGGCGCCCGCATTGTGTACACCGTCGTCTCGGCGCGGCCTCCGGACCGCTCCCGTTTTGACGCACAGACAGTACGCAGCATCATGCCCAAGACAGCCAAATCCAAGCAGCCCGTCGACGTCGCCGACCTCACCAAGGCGCAGGCCAAGGTGGAGTGGAAGCGGCTGGCGCTGGAGCTGGAGACCCACGACAGGCTCTATTACCAGGACGACGCTCCGAAGATCTCGGACGCTGCCTATGACGAGCTGCGCCGCCGCTTCAACGCCATCGAGGCACGCTTCCCCGAGATGGTCAGCAGCGAATCTCCATCGCAGAAGGTCGGTGCTGCGCCGTCCGGCCGCTTCAAGAAGGTGCGGCACGCCGTGCCGATGCTGTCACTCGACAATGCCTTTGCCGAGGAGGACGTGCGCGACTTCGCAAGCCGCATCGCACGGTTCCTCAAGCTTGCGGACGATGACCGGATTGATTTCTCCGCCGAGCCGAAGATCGACGGGCTGTCGATGTCTCTGCGCTACGAAGGCGGCGAGCTGGTCACGGCAGCCACGCGCGGCGACGGCGCCGAAGGCGAGGACGTCACCGCCAACATCCGCACTCTGAAGGACGTGCCGCTGAAGCTGCACGGACGCAATCTGCCCGATGTCTGCGAGGTGCGCGGCGAGGTCTACATGACCAAGCAGGCGTTCCTTGCGCTGAACGAGCGCCAGAAGGAAGCGGGCGACACGATCTTTGCCAATCCGCGCAACTCGGCCGCCGGCTCGCTACGGCAGAAGGACCCGACGATCACGGCCTCGCGTCCCCTCGGCTTCTTCGCCTATGCCTGGGGCGAGATGAGCGCGATGCCGGCGGAGACGCAGAGCGGCATGATCAAATGGTTCGAGCGTTGCGGATTTACCACCAACCCGCTGACAAGGCTCTGCCACTCGGTCGAGGAGCTGATCGCATTTCATCGCTCCATCGAGGAGCAGCGCTCCGAGCTCGACTACGACATCGACGGCGTCGTCTACAAGGTCGACCGTATCGACTGGCAGGAGCGGCTCGGCTTCGTGTCGCGCACGCCGCGCTGGGGCATCGCGCACAAATTCCCGGCCGAGCGCGCCATGACCGTGCTCAAGGACATCGAGATCCAGGTCGGCCGCACCGGCTCGTTCACGCCGGTCGGCAAGCTGGAGCCGGTCGGCGTCGGCGGCGTCATCGTGCAGAATGTGACGCTGCACAACGAGGACTACATCAAGGGCATCGGCAACAAGGGCGAGGTTCTGCGCGAAGGCCGCGACATCCGCATCGGTGACACGGTGGTGATCCAGCGTGCCGGCGACGTCATCCCGCAGGTGGTCGACGTGCTCGTCGACAAGCGCCCTGCCGACGCCGAGGAATTCCACTTCCCAAGAAAGTGCCCGTGCCCGCTGCACACCGATGTGGTGCGCGAGGAGATTGCGACCGGCGAGGAAGGCTCGCGCGCGCGCTGCACCGGCGAGTTCGCCTGTCCCTATCAGAAGATCGAGCACCTCAAGCTGTTCGCCTCGCGCCGCGCCTTCGACATCGACGGGCTCGGCGAGAAGCAGATCCAGTTCTTCTTCGACGAGGGCTGGGTGAAGGAGCCGGCGGACATCTTCACGCTGCAGAAGCGGAACGCGAAGCTCAAGCTCGAGGAGGTCGAGGGCTATGGCGAGACCTCCGTCCGCAATCTGTTCAACGCCATCGACGCGCGCCGCGAGATCGCGCTGGAGCGCTTCATCTTTGCGCTGGGCATGCGCCATGTCGGCGAGACCACGGCGCTGGCACTGGCGCGCGGCTATGGCTCCTGGGAGGCCTTTCACGAGGCGTGCCTCAAGGTGGCCGCAGGCGATGAGGAGGCGATCGCCGAGATGGATGCGCTCGACCAGATCGGAGATACCGTGATCAAGAGCGTTGCCGCTTATTTCGCTGAGGATCACAACCGCGGCATCGTCGAGCGGCTGACGAAAGAGGTGAAGATTCTCGACGCGGAGAAGCCGAAGCGCAACTCGCCGATCGCCACCAAGACGGTGGTGTTCACAGGTACGTTGGAGAAGATGACACGCGACGAGGCCAAGGCGACCGCGGAGCGGCTCGGAGCGAAAGTGTCGGGCTCGGTGTCGAAGAAGACAGACTACGTCGTCGCCGGTCCAGGCGCTGGCTCGAAGCTGAAGGATGCGCAGAAGCACGGCGTGCAGGTGCTGACCGAGGACGAGTGGCTGCAGCTGATCGGGGAATGACCGGCCGGCGACTTGAGCTACGCCCGGCGCTGGCTGAGACACCCACCGATGTCATCATCCGCGAAAGCGGATGATCCAGTATTCCAGAGACAGTCATTGTCGAGTCGAGGCGTCTCGGCGTACTGGATGCCCCGCCTGCGCGGGGCATGACACCGATGATTTATCTGGCCGTTTGGCCGCCTCATGGAGCGGCGCATGACAGCACGCGGAAGGGCGGCTGCTTCCTCGCTCCCTCTCGCCCCCCTCACATCACCCCGGCCTCGTCCTCTTCCGCAGCTTCGATCAGCTCCTTGGTCACCGTCACCGACGTGCGCGGGACCAGGAAGATCATGCTGGCGGCGCAGGCGAGCGAGAGCATGAGGATCGCAGAGGTCAGCGGCAGCGTGCTCGCATAGTGGCCGCCAAGATAAGCGCCGAGTTGCGACGTCAGCGCGCCGACGCCCATCTGCAGGAAGCCCATGGCGCCTGATGCGGTCCCCGCAGCCCCCGGCCGTACGCTGATCGCGCCGGCGGCGGAGTTGGCCATGACCGCAGCATTGGCGAACATGATCAGCATCTGCGTGCCGAACAACACGGACGGGACCTGGTTGAAGCCGAAGATGCTCCAGGTGAAGTTCAGCGCCGCGCCCGTGAGCTGCAATCCCAGTCCGAACCAGATCAGCCGGTCGAGGGAGTGGCGCGGCGCATAGCGCACGCAGAAAAGGTTTCCAACGAAGTAAGCAAAACCAGTCGTCGCGAACCACGCGCCATATTCGGCCGAGGAGCGGCCCATCTGCATCTCGACGATGTAGGGGCCGCCGCCGGCGAAGGCGAAGATGATCTGCGACGCCAGCACCTGGCACAGCATGTAGCCGAGGAAGGCGCGGCTCTTGACGAGAACGGCAACGTCGCGGCGGAAGCTCGCGCCGTCGACACGGGCAGGGCGGGTCTCCGGCAGCGCGAGGGTCACTGCGATCGCGATCCCGATCGACAGGGCCGCGACCACGTAGAAGATGGCATGCCAGCCGAACGCGATTTCGATCAGGCCGCCGGTCAGCGGCGACAGCATCTGCGCGATCATCATCACTGCGACGACGAGGCTGATCATCGCGCCGATGCGCTCGCGCGGATAGAGGTCGCGAATGATGGCGCGGCTGATCACCATGCCGCTGGCGCCGCCGAGCGCCTGGAAGAAGCGCGCCGCGATCAGCTGCGGCAAGGTGTCGGCGAAGATGCAGCCGAAGCTGGCGACGATCGAGAGCGCGAGGCCCACGAGCATCACCGGGCGGCGGCCGAAGCGGTCGGACAACGGACCGAGCAGCAGTTGCGAGATGGCGATGCCGATCATGTAGAACGACACCGTCATCTGCACCACGGAGGCGTCGCGCCCAAACGTGGTTGCAAGCAGCGGCAGCGCCGGCACCAGCAGATACAAGGAGATCGGCGCCAGCCCGGTCATGACGACGAGCAGGATCAGCACCGTGCGGGACGGGGCGGCGCGCGGTGGCGCAGCCACGGGCGGTCCGCTGATCATTCCATGCATCGAGAGCGCCGCTCGGATCGTTTCAGACCCGACCGACTGTAGCGACGTCCCGCGTCACGGAAACGCCTGTTTCCGCATATGCCCATGCGGCGAGCGATGCGCGCCGGTGGGATCAGAGCGGCGCGGTCGCCTGATCCAGCCAGAGCTGGTCGGGCTCGTCGAGCGCGGCGCGCACGGCGTCCCTGACGCGGGCGTGATAGGCATCGAGCCAGGCGCGCTCGTCGGTGGTCAGCATGTTCACGTCGATCAGGCGCCGGTCGATCGGCGCGAGCGTCAGCGCCTCGAAGCCGTTCATCGGCTTCTCGGCGCCGGCAATATCCTTCGGCACGACCAGCTCGAGGTTCTCGATCCGGATGCCGAAGGCGTCGGTCTTGTAGTAGCCGGGCTCGTTGGACAGGATCATGCCGCGCTTCAATGGCGTGGTGCCGAGCTTGGAGATCCGCGCCGGCCCCTCGTGCACCGACAGATAGCTGCCGACGCCATGGCCGGTGCCGTGCTCGAAATCGATCCCTGCCTGCCACAGGAACTGCCGCGCCAGGGTATCGAGCTGGGCGCCGGTAGCTCCGTCAGGGAAGACTGCGCGGGCGATGGCAAGATGCCCGCGTAGCACGCGGGTGAAGCGGTCCCGCATCTCGTCGGTCGGGGCGCCCACGGCGATCGTTCGGGTGACGTCGGTGGTGCCGTCCTCGTATTGCGCGCCGGAATCGATCAGCAGCAGGTCGCCGGGCATGATGCGGCGGTTGCTCTTGCGGGTGACGCGATAGTGTACGATGGCGCCGTTGGGACCCGTGCCCGAGATGGTCGGGAACGAGACGTCCTTCAGCGCGCCGGTGTCGCGGCGAAAACTCTCCAGCGCCTCGACGGCGTCGATCTCGGTCAAGCTGCCCTTCGGCGCCTCGCGATCGATGTAGGCGAGGAAGCGCGCCAACGCGACGGCATCGCGCCGGTGCGCGCGGCGGGCGCCTTCGATCTCGACACCGTTCTTGGCCGCCTTCAGCAGGCTGACCGGATCGGCGCCGCGCACCGGCTTGCCGCCGGCGCCCTGAATCAGCCGCGTCAGCGCGTCTGCCGCCGTCGCGCTGTCGAGCGCGATCGCAGCGCCGGATTGCGCAAGCTCGGTCAGCCGGATCGCCAGCGCGTCCGGCTCGGCCACCTCCGCGCTCTGCTCGAGATGATCGCGCGTCAGGTTCGAGAGCTTGCGGGAATCGATGAAGATCGTCGGCCGTCCACTCCGAGGGACGACCGCATAGGAGAGCGGCAGCGGTGTATGCGACACGTCGGCGCCGCGGATGTTGAACGTCCAGGCTACGTTGTGGGAATCGGACAGCACCAGCGCCTCGACGCCAAGCCGTTCGATTTCCTTGCGGATGCGGTCGAGCTTCTCAGCCTCGGCCTCGCCCGACAATTCCGCGCCGTGGATTGACACCGCGCCGAGCGGCGGCAGCGGCCGCTCGGTCCAGATGCTGTCGAGCGGATTGGTCTCGACCGGAACCAGCTCTGCGCCCGCCTTGGCACAGGCGGAGGCGAAGCGCTCGGCCGCCGCCGTCGTATGCAGCCACGGATCGAACCCGACGCGATCGCCGCTCTGCAGATGGCCGGTCAACCAGCTCTCCGGCGGCGGCTCGATCAGCGATTCCACGGTCCAGGCCTTGCCGTCGACCTGCTTGCCCGCCTGCAGGGTGTAGCGGCCATCGACGAAGATCGCGGCCTGTTGCGGCAGCACGATCGCCAGACCGGCCGAGCCGGTGAAGCCGGTCAGCCACGCCAGCCGTTCGTCCGAAGGCGGCACATACTCGTTCTGCTGCTGGTCGGCGCGCGGCACGATGAAGCCGGTGAGCCGGCGCCGGGCCAACTCCTCGCGCAACGCAGCGAGTCGCGCCGTCAGCGCCACACCGGTTTCAGGTTCTTCGAACGTCTGGAACAGGGCTTCGAACATCATTCTCATACTTTAGAAGTGGGTGTCGTCTGCGACGAATACTCTCCCAGGGAAAGGTGCAGTGCACGAAGAATCTCCTTGCATTCGCCAGTGCAAAAAGATTTGCTGTCGCATGCCGGTCATCCGAAAGAGATGCGGCGAGGAAACGTGATGGATGTGACGACCACGATCGTAAAGATCATCCACGGTCGCACAATCCGGGGAGTGCCTCAACTCAATGGCGAGGGGATGCACAATGCCTGCTTTTACCTTCGAGAAACTGTCGGCGCCGACGCCACGCGCACCGGCCTCACCACCTGTCGAGAAGCCGCGCAGCGCGCTGGCCGGTCTCGTCAATCGTCTGGTCGAACCGCGTCTTCGACGCGCGCCTCGCGACCAGTCCGACTCCGGCGCTCAGCCGAACCAACCGAAGACGTAGCGATCCTCCAAGCCGTCGTCCCCGGCCTAGCCTTGTTTCGCCGCCTCGAGTCGAACTGCTTCGTTATTGCCGTTTCTGCAGCAGCAGGCTGCTCCAACCCTCGATTTTCAGATGCCGGACGGGAATCAGACCGCGTGCGCGATAGGCGGCAACGACCGCGCGCGCCTGCGGCGTCAGTAGGCCCGACAGGATCACGAAGGCGCCTCGTGCCAGATGACGCTGCATCGGCGCAGCCAGCTGACGGAGCGGGTTGGCGAGAATGTTGGCCAGCACCAGGTCGAACGGGCCCCGTTCGGCAAAATCGTCGGCCGCGAAACCGGTGGCGCGGATGACCTGGACCAGGGGGCCTGCGCCGTTGAGCCGGGCATTGTCGCGGGCAACTGCGACCGAGGGGGCATCGATGTCGCTGGCCAGCACCGGCTGGTGAAGCGCCTTGGCGGCGGCGATGGCGAGGACGCCGGTTCCGGTGCCGAGGTCGAGCACACGCCGCGGCGCGCCCCTCTTCAAGACGTGGTCGAGCAGCAGCAGGCAGCCGCGGGTGGTGCCGTGATGGCCGGTGCCGAAGGCGAGCGCCGCCTCGATCTCGATGCCGAGCTTGTTGCCGGGCACGCGCTCGCGATCGTGGGCGCCGTGGACCAGGAAGCGGCCGGCCGGGACCGGAACGAGGTCGTCGAGGCTGGCCTTGACCCAGTCCTTGGCCTCGACAACGTCGAATGTCAGGCTTTGGGCCGTCTCGGGCCCCGCCGCTCCGCCGACGAGCTCGCGCACCAGGTCCTGGTCGGGCGGATCGGCGAAATGGACCGTGACGTCCCACTGTCCGTCCGGCCGCTCGAACGCCGCGACAGCCGCGTCGCCTTCGAAGAACACCTCGGTCAGCACGTCCACCGCCGGCCGCGCCGTCGCTTCGTCCGGAACCGTGAAGGTGGCTTTGTAGGTCGCAGGCGTCGTAGCTGATGTCATTTGGCTGGTCCGGGAACAAACTCCACGGTGTGGTTAAGCAATCTCACCGCCGGCGCAAGCTCTTTGGCCGAACCTCGCGGTTTTTGGGCAACTTCCGGCTGTCGTCGAGGGGGCATCTTCCGTGCCTAAAAGTTGCATCGTAATTGGCGTGAAATATCGTCACGAGTTGAGCGAGCCTCGTTAGACCAACCTTAGGTTCTCTCTGCGTAAGGTTCCCGTCATGGGAACCGGAAAAGCCTCGGTTCCTGGGTTGGGAAACGAGGTGAAGATGACGACCATTCTCTTGAAGTTCTTGCGCGATGAGTCCGGTGCAACCGCGATCGAATACGGCCTGATTGCGGCCGGCATTTCCCTCGCGATCATCGCGGCCGTCAACGGCCTGGGCAGCTCCATGAGCAGCAAGTTCGACTCGATCAATTCGTCCTTGAAGTGATCTGCGAAGCGGCGTTCTCGGAGGACCGGGCCTCAGCGCCCGGTTTTTCGTTTGGGACGCCGAATTCGACAGCTCAGCCACGATCGCCCCACAGCATTGTGCACCGTCTTCGCCGCGATCCGTCCACCGACTCACACGTCTCGCTTGCACAGCTTGTCCACGGGGTTACGGGCAAAGCCTTCCACAGTCTGTCCCCGGCTTGTCCTCAGCCGAACAAGGCCCGATGATCGGCCAGAATAGCCTGCGCCGCATTATGGCCGGGCGCGCCGGTCACGCCTCCGCCGGGGTGGCTGCCCGAGCCGCAATGGTAGAGGCCTTTCAGCGGCGAGCGATAATCGGCGTGGCCGAGCATCGGGCGGGCCGAGAACAGCTGGTTCAGGGTCAGGGCGCCGTGGAAAATGTCGCCGCCGAGCAGCCCGAACTGGCGCTCCAGATCCAGCGGTGACAGCACCTGCCGACCGATCACGCGGCCTGCAAAACCGGGCGCGTAGCGGTCGACCGTGGCGATCATGAGATCGGCGACCTCGTCGCGATGATCGTCCCAGGAGCGCCCATCCGGCAGCTCGGGCGCGACATGCTGGCAGAACAGGCTGGCAACGTGCTGCCCCGGCGGGGCGAGCGTCGGATCGAGCGTGGAGGGGATCAGCAGCTCGACCACGGGATCGCAGCTCCAGCCCTGCGCGCGAGCGTCGAGATAGGCCCGGTCCATATAGCTCAGGCTGGGGGCCAGGATGATGCCGGCGGAGAGATGATCGCCATCGCCCGACAGCGCGCTGAACGAAGGCAGGCCGCTCAGTGCCACGTTCATGCGGAACGTGCCGGAGCCGTTGCGCCAGTTGCGGATGCGGGTGAGGAACGGCTCCGGCAGGACGCCTGGCGGCACCAGCCGCGTATACAGCAGCTTGGGATTGACGTTGGCTGCGACATAGCGGGCGCGGAGAGCGCGGCCGTCCTCTAGCACGACGCCGACGGCGCGGCCGCGCTCGACGATCACCTCGCGCACGCCACATTCGACCTCGACCAGCGTGCCCAGCTCCTTCAGCGCGCTGGCCATCGCCTGGGTGATCGCGCCCATGCCGCCGATCGCATGGCCCCAGACGCCCTTCTTGCCGTTCACCTCGCCGAAGGCGTGATGCAGCATCACATAGGCGGAGCCGGCCGCGTAGGGGCTCGCATAATTGCCGACGATGGCGTCGAAGCCGAACAGCGCCTTCACCAGGTCGGTCTCGAAGATCTCCTCGAGCATCTCGCCGGCCGAGCGCGTGAACAGGTCGAGCAGATCGCGCTGCTGCTCCAGCGACAGGGCCCGCAGGGTGTTGGCTGTGCCGAGTGCGTTGAAGGCCTCGCGGATCGCCGGCAGCCCGAACTGGGCCACGAGATTCGGCGGCGCCCGCAGCACCAAGCTGCGGAGCACGTCCGCGATTGCTTCCAGCCGGGCTGAGAACGGCCCGATCGCTTCGGCGTCGCGGCTGCTGAGGCGGGCGATCGAGCCCTGCGTGCGGCCCTCACCGGTCAGCAGATAGCGGCCATCGGGCGACGGCAGAAAATTCTGCGCCCGCCGCTCGACGATCTCGAGCCCATGCTGATGCAGCTTCAGGTCGGCGATGACGCGCGGATTGAGCAGGCTCACCGTGTAGGAGGCGACGGAGTTGCGGAAGCCGGGATGAAATTCCTCGGTCACGGCCGCACCGCCGACCACCTTGCGACGCTCGACCACATGCACGCGCAGTCCCGCCATGGCAAGATAGGCCGCACAGGTCAGGCCGTTATGGCCCGCGCCGATGATGATCACGTCGGTTTCGTTCATGTGCGCTTCAAAAAGCCCTGATTAATGACCGACAGGAGTCCGTCCTTTCGGGAACCGTCGAGACGTGCTGTCGCCCCGGATCGGCGCCGCGTCAAGGGGAACTCGGTTTTGCCCCAGCTGCTCGCCATACCGCCTCTCGATCCGCTATGTCTCGTCTGCGCGTCGTGGTCTGGCCCCGCACCTGATTGACGGCCGCGCCGTTGCTGGAGTTGCCATGACCTCAATCGCCTCGTCCGCCGCCGTCGCCCATCCCTCCGCTGCGCGCAACCGGCTGGTCCTCGTCATCTATACCGCCGCGATCTTCGTCAGCGCGCTGCTGCTGTTCTCGGTGCAGCCGCTGTTCACCAAGATGGTGCTGCCGCGGCTCGGCGGTTCTCCCGCGGTGTGGTCGGTGGCGATGGTGTTCTTCCAGGCGCTGCTGCTCGCCGGCTACGCCTACGCCCATTTCCTCACGCAACTGCGCAGCCGGGTGATTCCGGTGGCGATCCATCTTCTGCTGCTCGGTTTTGCGCTTTTGAGTTTGCCGCTGTCGATCGCGGGTCATTGGGGCGATCCGCCGACCTCCGGCTATGCGCTCTGGCTGCTCGGCCTGTTCGCGGCCTCGATCGGCCTGCCGTTCTTCGCGCTCGCCGCCAACAATCCGCTGCTGCAGGCCTGGTTTGTGCGAACGGGCCATCCGGCCGGCCCCGATCCATACTTCCTCTATGCCTCGTCGAACATCGGCAGCTTTCTTGCGCTGCTGTCCTATCCTTTGCTGATCGAGCCCATCTTCAGCCTGCGCATGCAGAACCTGATCTGGACCGGCGGCTATGGCATGCTGATCGCGCTGATCGCAGGCTGCGGCGTGTTGCTGCTGCGCTCGCCCGTCACGGTGGCGAGCCTGCTGCAGAACGACGTGAGCGACGCGCCCGCGCCGCGCTGGCTGCTGCGCCTGCGTTGGATCTTCCTCGCAGCCGTGCCCTCGGGCCTGCTGATCGCAGTGACCGCGCACATCTCTACGGACGTCGCGGCCGCGCCGCTGCTGTGGGTGCTGCCGCTGTCGCTCTATCTGCTCACCTGGGTGCTGGTGTTTCAGTCGCGGCCGCTGCTGCCGCACAAATGGATGCTGGCGCTGCAGCCGCTCGCGATCGCCGGTGTCGTCGTGCTGCTGGCCTTCGGCGGCGAGCAGAACCTCGCGCTCACATTGGGTGGTCACCAGCTCTGCTTCTTCGTGATCGCGATGGCCTGTCATGGCGAGCTGGCCCGCACGCGGCCGGCCGCGAAATATCTCACCGGCTTCTATGTCGCGCTGTCGTTCGGCGGCATGGTCGGTGGCCTGTTCGCCGGGCTGATTGCGCCGTTCACCTTCTCCTGGGTCGCCGAATATCCGATCCTGCTGGCGCTCGCCGCGCTGTGCCGCCCGGCGGTGACCGAGCGGTGGCCGCGACTGACACGCTGGTACTGGATCTTGCTGGCGGCCATCGCCGTCGCGTTGCTGGTGCCGGCCGGGATGACCGGGAAGGTCACGACCTATCTCGAGGATCATCGCGTCTATGTCGCCGGCGCCGTGGGCGTGCTCGCGGCGCTGCTCGCGCTGCTGCTCAATGGCGGCCGCTGGAAGGTGTTCGCGACCGCCGCGCTCGCGCTCGTCCTCATCCGCGCCTATCCGGCCGACGACGGCCGCGTCGAAACGGTGCGCAGCTTCTTCGGCGTGCACAAGATCGTGGTGACCTCGGATGGCCACTACCACGTGCTGATGCACGGCACGACGATTCATGGTGCTCAGAAATATCTCAACGCCGACGGCTCCAAGGTCACCGGACGTCCCGAGCCGATCACCTACTACCACAAGGACGGCGGTATCGGCCGCGCCATCACCGCGATCCGCGAGCGCAAGGGCGCGCCGCTGAAGGTCGCCGTGATCGGCGTCGGCGCGGGCACGCTCACTTGTGCTGCCGAGCCCGGCGAAGATTGGAAATACTTCGAGATCGACCAGACCATGGTCGATACCGCCAGTGACCCGAAATATTTCAGCTACATCAGGAATTGCGCGCCAGACATCAAGCCCGTCATCGGCGACGCCCGGCTGACCTTCGCCAAGGAGCCCGATGGCGTCTACGACCTCATCATCGTCGATGCCTATTCGTCCGATGCGATCCCGATCCATCTCGCAACCGAGGAGGCGATGGCGATCTACAAGGCCAAGCTGGCGCCGCAGGGCGCGGTCGTCATGCACGTCTCCAACCGCCACCTCGAGCTCGAGAGCGTCGTCGTCGGCATCGCCGACGCCAACGACCTGAAGAGCTGGGTCTACAACGAAGACTCCGGGCGCGACGACGAGTACATCTTCTCCACCGACGTCGTCATCAGCGCCCGCGACGACGCCGACGTCGGCAAGCTCGCGTCGTCGAACAAATGGACCGAGACCGACCCGACCGAGGGCGAGCGGGTATGGACAGACGATTATTCCAACATTCTCGGCGCCGTGTATCGGCGGCTGCGCGACGGCGAATAGCGCAGGCGAAGGCTGCTCGCGCGCGCTGCCCGTTCCGTTGCCCTGGGCACCGACATCACGCGCGGCGATAAGAGGTGCGCACCTCGCAGTGCGCCTTCCTCTCGGTTGCATTGCAGTGGCAGTTCGCCATGCCGATCGTTTGGCGTTTAGACGTATTGCGCCGCAAAACGCTTAGATATTCATCTTCCTTCCGGCTTTGTTGCGCGGCTGCGCCGATCATGCTACCTGAGGTGCGTGCCTCATATGCTGGTCCCGATTGCGGTGCTTTTCGAAGGGCCAGCAGCTGGCATGCGCGGGCGATCTTAGATTCAAATCTCCACGACCCCATGGGCTGATGCCGCTGTGCCAGCGGGAATCAGCACGCCGGGCTGCCGAGATCGAGCTGAGACTCTCTGCCCGACCGAGCGGAAGCTTTCCTCTCGGCCCTATGAGTTCTTGTGGCGACTACAAAGCGCCGGCCGCATCAAGCAGGTCGGCTTCACATGGGAGGGGTTCGATGAAGCGTCTTTGGATGGCTGGTGCGTCTGCGTTGTTGGCGATGGCGCTCGGCGTAGGCTCGGCCGGAGCGGCGGACAAGAAGGTGCTGGCCTTCGTGGTCAACGGCGCGTCCGACTTCTGGAAGATCGCCGAGGCCGGCGTGAAGAAGGCGCAGGGCGAGCTGCCCGATTACAGCCTGCAGCTCAAATATCCGGAGCAGGCGGCCGCCGCCGTGCAACAGCGGATGCTGGATGACCTCGTCGCGGCGGGTGCGGCCGGAATCATGGTGAGCGCGGTCGATCCGAAGAACCAGACCGAGCACCTCAACAAGGTCGCCGGGCAGACGGTGCTCTTCACCACGGACAGCGACGCTCCGCAATCGAAGCGCATCGCCTATATCGGCTCCTCCAACACCGAGCTCGGCAAGGATGCCGGCAAGCTGATGCTGAAGGCGCTGCCGAACGGGGGCAAGTGCGTCGGCTTCGTCGGCCTGCTCGGCGCCGACAACGCGCGCGAGCGCATCGAGGGCGTGAAGGAGACGATCAAGGGCTCGAAGGTCGAGCTGGTCGACGTGCGCGGCGACGAGATCGATCAGACCCGCGCCAAGCGCAACGTCGAGGATATTCTCGCGGCGATGCCCGATGTGAGCTGCCTGGTTGGCTTCTACTCCTACAACACCCCGCGCATCTATGAGGTGCTGAAGGAGGCCGGCAAGCTCGGCAAGATCAAGATCATCGGCTTCGACGAGGATCCGATCACCCTCGGCGGCGTCAAGGACGGCGCGATCGAGGGTACCGTCGTGCAGCAGCCGTTCGAGTGGGGCTATCAGGGCATGAAGCTGATGGCCAAGGTCGTGCAGGGCGACAAGTCGGGCGTCCCGGCCAACGGCATCATCATCGTGCCCGGCAAGGTGATCGAGAAGTCGAACGTCGACGACTTCATGGCGCAGATGAAGACGATGCTGAAGAAGTGATGCGACGGCTGGCGTGCGCGAGCCCTTCCTCGAGCTGATCGACATCGGCAAGACCTATCCTGGCGTGGTCGCGCTCGACCACGTCAGCCTGTCGGTCGCGCCGGGCGAGGTGATCGCCCTGCTCGGCGAGAACGGCGCCGGCAAGTCGACCCTGATGCGCGTGCTCGGCGGCGTGGTCGCGCCGAGCAGCGGCACGATCCGGATCGATGGCGTCGATCGGACCGGCTACACCGTGACGGATGCGATCGCCGCCGGCATCGCGTTCGTCCACCAGGAACTGAACCTGTTCGACAATCTCGATGTCGCGGGCAACGTGTTCATCGGCCGCGAGCCGGTCTTTGGCGGCCCGTTGCGGCTGATCGACCGCGGCACGCTGCGCGCCAAGGTGCGGCCACTCATCGCGCGGCTCGCGGCCGATTTCGCGCCGGACACGCCGCTCGCGGAGTTGTCGCTGGCGCAGCGCCAGCTGGTCGAGATCATCAAGGCGCTGTCGCTCAACGCGCGCTGCGTCATCATGGACGAGCCGACCTCGAGCCTGACCCTGTCGGAGACCGAGCGGCTGATGCAGGTGATCGCCGGCCTGAAGGCCGACGGGGTCAGCGTCATCTTCATCACCCACCGCCTGAACGAGGTGGTGCAATGTGCTGATCGTGCCGTCGTGCTGCGCGACGGCCGCACGGTCGGCACGCTGACGCGCGGCGAGCTCAATCCGGCGGCGATGATCCGGCTGATGATCGGCCGTGATCTGCGGTCGCTCTATGTGCCGCCGGCCGCGCCGCCCGGCGACACGGTCCTCGACGTCGTCGATGCCGTCACATCCACCTATCCCAGCCGTGCGGTGAGCCTGCAGCTGCAGCGCGGCGAGATCCTCGGTCTCGCCGGGCTCGTCGGCTCCGGACGGACCGAGCTTGCCCGCGCCATCTTCGGTGTCGAACCCTTGCTGGCCGGCGGCATCCATCTTGATGGCGAGCCCGTCCGCATCTCGACGCCGCGCGCGGCGATCGATCGGGGGATCTATCTCATTCCGGAAGACCGCAAGGGCTGCGGCCTGCTGCTCGACTTTCCAATCGCCGAGAATATCTCCCTGCCGGATCTCGCATCCTATGCAAGCCTTGGATTGGTGGACAAGTCTCGCGAGACCGACAACGCCGACCGCCAGCGCGAACGCCTCAAGATCCGGGCCACCGACGTCAAGATGCAGGTCGGAACACTATCCGGCGGCAACCAGCAGAAGGTCGTGCTCGCCAAATGGCTGTCGATGCGGCCGAAGGTCCTGATCTTCGACGAGCCGACCAGGGGCATCGATGTCGGCGCCAAGCAGGAGATCTACGACATGCTGCGGCGGCTGGCCGATGCGGGCGTCGCGATCCTGATGATATCGAGCGACATGGAAGAGGTGATCGGGGTCAGCGACCGCATCGCGGTGATGCACGAGGGCCGGATTTCCGGCTTCCTGGCGCGCAGCGAGTTCAGCGAGCACAACGTGCTCCAGCTTGCCGTCGGCCATAGCATCTGAGAGGGGCGAACGTGCACAAGAAAGATCTCAGCCTGTTGGTCCTGATCCTGGTGGTCGGCGCGGTCGTGGCCTTCATCAATCCGCGCTTCCTGCTGGTCGGCAATCTCTCCAACACCGCCAACCAGGTCGGGATGTTCGGCATCTTCTCGATCGCGGAAGCCTTCGTCATCATCGTCGGCGGCATCGAGCTCGCGGTCGGATCGGTGATCGCGCTGCTCGGCGTGCTGTTCATCGACCTGATCGTCAACCGCGACGTCGACTGGATCCTGGCCTTCTTCCTCATCATCGCCGGCGGCATCGCCATCGGCACGATGCACGGCGTGCTCACCACCAAGATGCGCATCCAGCCTTTCGTGGTGACGTTGTGCGGGCTTCTGATCTACCGCGGCGCTGCGCGCTACTATACCGAGGATGCGACCGCCGGCTTCGGCTATGGCGCGAGCTTTCCGATGCTGGAATGGCTCGCGGCGGGCCGCACCAACGTGCTTGGCTTTCCGCTGCCGCACAGCGTCGTCGCGCTGGTGATCGTGGCCGGCATCGCCTGGCTGGTGCTGCACCGCTCGGTGTATGGCCGCTACTTCTACGCCGTCGGCAAGAACGAGGAGGCCGCACGCTATTCCGGCATCCGCTCCGATCGCGTCACGATATCGGCCTATGTGATCTGCGGCGGATTGACCGCGCTGTCCGCGGTGCTGATCGCGATGTACACCCGTTCGATCTCGCCGGCGGTGCACGGCTCGTTCTACGAGCTCTATGCGATCGCCGCGGCGGTGCTCGGCGGCTGCTCGCTGCGCGGCGGCGAGGGCTCGATCATCGGCGTCGTGCTCGGCACGATCCTGCTGCAGGTGCTGCAGAACCTGGTCAACCTGCTGGGCATCCCGAGCTCGCTGAATTTCGCGGTGATGGGCACGGTCATCCTGATCGGCGTGCTGGCGGACCAGTACTTCGTGCAGCGCCGCAAGCGCGCGCCGTCCGCTCGTGGGCAGGCTGCCGCCGAACCCGCGCCAGCATCGCTGGAGCGCGTCAACGCGGAATAGGGGACGAACGGAGCCGGCCGCTGAAGCGGCCGGCTCCGCCGATCGGCCGGATCAGTCCTGATAGGTGTAGTAGCCGCCGCGCGGCTGATAATACGAGCGCGGCTGGTAGTAGCGCGGCTGCGCATAGCTCGGATTGCCGTTGTCGTAGTAATACGACTGGTCCTGCTGCTGCGGATAGGCTTGAGCGTCATAGACGCGGCGGCCGGTGCCGCGCGGGGCAGGATAGCGAACACCGTTGTCGCTGCCGTCGGCCGGATAGATGTAGCCATCATCCGGGCGCTGCTGCGGAACGACCTGGCGACCCGGCAGCAATTGCGGCTGCGGAGTGAGCACCACCGGTTCGCCGCTGTCGTCATATTGCGGCGGGACGTCGCGCCGGGCGACGGCGGTGCCGCGGCGCGGATTGCGCGCCATCGCCACCTCGGCCGATCCGGTCAGGGTCACCGTGGTGTTGAGGACGCCATCCTTCTGCACCAGGGCGTAGAGCGTTGCGGCATTGGCTTTCGACAGACGGACGCAGCCATGCGAGGCCGGAGTGCCGAGCCGGCCTTCGGAGTCCGTGCCGTGAATGGCATGACCGGCCTTGGTGAAGAAGATCGAGTTCGGCATCGGCGCGTCGTCGAACTCCTTCGAATAGTGGTCGGCCTCCATGCGGAAGGCGCGGAAGGTGCCGTTCGGCGTCTCACGCGAGGGAATGCCGCTCGACACCGGCCAGCGATAGCGTTCGACGCCATCGACCGCCACGGTCATGATCTGGTTGTTCTTGTCGACGGTGATGTCGATCTTGGCGAGCGCCGGCGTGGCGGACAACAAGGCGAAGCCGGCAACCGCAAAAAGAATGGTACGCATGTAACCTCTGGCCTCCAGGCCCTCGACTTTGCCGAGACCTTCGAACGGGATTTCAGTGAACGCCGCGGATCATCGTCTCGGCCTGCAATATGTCGGAAATCCGGGCTTTGTTCCAGCTGAGGGCGACCTCAACCTTAATGGGCGGAACGCGCCGGGCAAAGGCTCGGGCGCGTCCTCCGGCGCTGACATTTCCGCGACCGGCTGCGGCCATTAGTTTAGGAGCCCTCTAATCCGGCCATTTCGTCACGAGCGCGCAACTTTTCGGCCGCATCCGCGTTTCAAGCATTCCTCCATGCGGTTCCCAGGATTCAAAATGCTCACGATGAAGGCCAAGACGGCGGTGCTCGACGACCGGGCTCCACAGAAGCTGACCTATCTGCTCGCCGCACTCGCGCTGTTCATCTTGGCGCTCGCCTGGCTGGCGCTCCCGCAATTTGCTCATGCCCAAGGCATCATCCGTGGCGCGCACGAGGGGGCGCACGAAGGTAACCGCATCGCCGGTCCGGTGGGTGGCGTCGTCGGAGGCGCTGTCGGCGCGGGCGTCGGCGGCGCAGTCGGAGCCGTCGAAGGCGTGCTCGGCATCCCGCATCGCTCCTACTACCACCGCCATTATCACTGCCGCGGCTATCGCGACGGCTATGGCCGCTTCCACTGCTACCGCTGATGAACGCCGGCTGAAGCGGCACCGGCTCAGCGCTTGAGCCGGTAGCCCGTCTTGAAGATCCACCAGATGATGGTCATGCAGATCGCGAGAAACGCCAGCGTCATGGCGACACTGATCTCGACCCTGACGTCGGCGATCTCGTAGAAGCTCCAGCGAAAGCCCGAGATCAGGTACACGACCGGATTGAGCAGCGCGATCGAGTGCCACGCCGGCGGCAGCATGTTGACCGAGTAGAAGCTGCCGCCGAGAAACGTGAGCGGCGTCACCACCAGCATCGGGATCATCTGCAGCTTCTCGAAGCCGTCGGCCCAGATGCCGATGATGAAGCCGAACAGGCTGAAGGTCACGGCCGTCAGCACCAGGAACGACAGCATCCACACCGGGTGCTGGATGTGCAGCGGCACGAACAGGCCGGCGGTGGCGAGGATGATCAGCCCGAGGATGATCGATTTCGTCGCGGCTGCCCCGACATAGCCGAGCACGATCTCGACATGCGAGATCGGCGCCGAGAGGATCTCGTAGATCGTGCCGATGAATTTCGGAAAATAGATCCCGAACGAGGCGTTGGCGATGCTCTGCGTCAGCACCGACAGCATGACGAGGCCAGGCACGATGAAGGTGCCGTAGCTCACGCCCTGCACCTCGCTGATGCGCGAGCCGATCGCGGCGCCGAAAACGACGAAATAGAGCGAGGTCGACACCACGGGCGACACGATGCTCTGCAGCAGCGTGCGCCAGGTGCGCGCCATCTCGAATTTGTAGATTGCGGCGACTGCGCGAAAATTCATTGCCGCACCAGGCTCACGAAGATGTCTTCCAGGGATGATTGCTTGGTCTCGAGATCGACGAAGCGGATGCCGGCCGTCCTGAGATCGCCGAGCAGGCTTGTGATGCCGGTGCGCTCGCCCTTGGTGTCGTAGTCATAAGCGAGCTTCCAGCCGTCGTCCGACAGAGCGAGCTGATACGGCGCGAGCGCCTCCGGAACGGCGTCGATCCGCTGCTGCAGGTGCAGGCTGAGCCGCTTGCGGCCGAGCTTCTGCATCAGCTGGGCCTTGTGCTCCACCAGCACGATCTCGCCCTTGTTGATCACGCCGACGCGGTCGGCCATCTCCTCGGCCTCCTCGATGTAGTGCGTGGTGAGAATGATCGTGACGCCGGCGGCCTTGAGCTCGCGCACGACGTCCCACATGCCCTTGCGCAGCTCGACGTCGACGCCGGCGGTCGGCTCGTCCAGGAACAGCACCTGCGGCTCGTGCGACAGCGCCTTTGCAATCATCACGCGGCGCTTCATGCCGCCGGACAGCGTGATGATCTTGGCGTCCTTCTTGTCCCAGAGCGAGAGATCCTTGAGGATCTTCTCGATGAGGGCAGGGTTCTTCGGCTTGCCGAACAGCCCGCGGCTGAAGCTGACGGTCGCCCAGACGCTCTCGAACGAATCGGTGTGCAGCTCCTGCGGAACGAGGCCGATCATCGCCCGCGCGGCGCGATAGTCGGCGTCGATGTCGTGACCGCCGACCGCGACCTTGCCCGAGGACGCGTTGACGATGCCGCAGATGATGCTGATCAGCGTGGTCTTGCCGGCGCCGTTCGGTCCGAGCAGCGCAAAGATCTCGCCGCGCTCGATCGAAAGGTCGATGTTGTTCAGCGATGTGAAGCCCGACGCATAGGTCTTCGACAGGCCGGAAACGGAAATGACGGGAGCCATCACGAGGGGATTCGATCAGAGGAGGATGGGGATGCGATTCGAACGCTGCGCCTTCAACAGGCACGGCAGCCGGAGAGAGGGCTCAGATAGGGACGGACCCATGCTCCTGCAATCGCGCGCCCCCTCCCGATCGTGTCGCTTGTTGGGCTTTTTCGTGGCTCGTTTGGTCGAGTGTTGCCGTGAGGCAACGTCCCGGGCATGAACGCATCTCCAAGCGGCCGGCGATGTTGCGTCCGCGAGCATCTTGGGTACGGTTCGCGCCGTCTCGACATTTCCGCCGCGGAGAAGGACCGATGACGCCATCGACCAGCACCATTCGAACCATCGCAACGCGCATCGTCTCGGCGCGCGGGCTGAGCATGGTCGCACTGGCCCTGGCGCTCGTTCTGCCGCTCGGGAGCGGACCGGTCCGGGCGGCGCCGAGCCCTGCGGCCGCCAGCGCAGCCAGCACCACGCATGTGTATCTCCTGCGCGGCGTGCTCAACATCTTCTCGCTCGGCCTCGACGACATCGCCGCCAAGCTGGATTCGCAGGGCATCCCGAACACGGTCGCGAATTTCGTGTCGTGGTCGTCGCTGGCCGACGAGGCCGCGGCCGCCTATCGCGCCGGCCGCATCAAGACCATCATCCTGGTTGGCCATTCCTCCGGCGCGACCGCGCTGCCCGACATGATCAACAAGCTCGGCCAGCTCGGCGTGCCCGTGAAGCTCGCGATCGGTCTCGACTCCGTGTTCAAGACCAAGCTCGTGGGCGGCAATGCCGAGCGCTACATCAACTTCTACATCGCCAGCGGCAACGGCGAGCCGGTCCGCCGCGACGACGGCTTCCGTGGCAAGCTCGAGAATGTCGACGTGGCGGCGGTGCCGGGCGTCGGCCACATCACCATCGAGAAGAACCAGATCATGCAGCAGAAGGTGATCGGGGCGATCGATTCGGTGGTGTTCGGCGGCAAGGGCCGGCCGGCTGCGCCTCCGACCCGCATGGCGGCTCCGCAGCGCGCCGCCAACGCCGCCGGCTACCGGTAATCGGCGGCCGCGCCATCGCGCGCGCGCCCCAAAATGCTCCCATTCGGCGCCGACAAGCGGTATGGCAGGGCCGTATGACCCTGTCCGATTTCAGCTTTGAGCTTTCCCGGGAGCACGAATGACCGGCGTGGCGCAGATCGCGAGGCGGTGGCTGGATGCAGCCAACCGGGCGGCCGACGGGAGGCTGACCGCGCTCCTGGTGACCGCAACCTTTCTCCTTGCCGGACTTGCCGCCTCGAGCAATTCGTTGGCCGCGCAGTCCGGCGCCGCTTCGGCCTCCGCGCCCACCCGATCCGCCAAAGCGTCCCCGGCATCCACTCCCGCCGCGATCCGCGCCGTGCCGCCCCCGCCGCCGGAGGCGACCCAGCCGCTGCCGCCGCCGCGAGTCTACCTGTTCCGCGGCGCGCTCGGGCCGCTGTTCTCCACCGGCATGGACCGGCTCGCGGAGAAGATCGAGAAGGCCGGGTTCTGGGCGAGCGTCTATGAATTCACGCTGTGCGACCTGATCGCGCTGCAGGTTGCCAAGAACTACCGCCAGGAGGGGGGCCCGATCGTGCTGATCGGCCACTCGATGGGCGGGCTGTGCAGCGTCCGGATCGCGATCACCCTGCAGGAGCAGAACATCCCGGTCGCCCTCGTGGTCACCGTCGATCCGGCACATGCGACCAAGAGCGTGCCGCCGAACGTGCAGCGCTTCATCAATCTGTTCCTGTCGGACAACATTCTCGGCGGCGGCGACGTGAAGCCCGAGCCGGGCTTCCGCGGCCACTACGCCAGCTTCGACATGAAGGATCATGACGAGGTCACGCACATCAACATCGACAAGATGGAGGATGTGCACGCCCAGCTGGTGACGATGATCAGCCAGCTCTCGCAGACCTCCGCGACGGCGGACATCGACCCGGTGCAGCTGCGCTATCTGGTCCCGCCCAAGACATCTGTGGAGCTGTGGGACAGCGGCACGGCCGTGGCGGTGCGGCCGGGCGAGACCCTCGACCAGATCGCCGCCAATTATCGCGTTCCGCTCTGGGCGTTGCAGCAGTCCAATCGCGGCCTCGCGGCCCAGCCTCTGGTCCCCGGGCAGCGCATCATCCTGCCGCGCCATCTGCTGCCGCAGGCTGCCAATCAGCCGGCTTCGCCGCAGCCCGAAGCCGTCGTCAGGCGCTGAGCGGCCTTGCGCGTCAGCCCGCCGGCATGAACGGGATGATCATCGGCACCCGCTGGCTGTAGGCAACGTAGTCGGGTCCCAGCTCCTGGGCCAGGAACACCTCTTCCATCTTGGCCTTCCAGGCCATGCCGAGTGAGATCAGGACGGCGCCGAGCACCGCGCTGACCGTCCCCACCGCAATGCCGGTCGCGATCATGCCGAGGATGAGGCCGGTATAGATCGGATGCCGGACCATGCCATAGGGACCGGTATCGATGACCTTGTGGCCTTCCTTGTGGGTGATGGCGTTCGACCAGAACCGGCCGAGATGGATGCGCGCCCACCAGGTGAAGGCGATGCCGGCCAGGGTCACCACAGTCAGCAGGTAGACCCCGGCCTCGCCGGGGTGCCAGAACGGCTTCTCGCCGAGCAGCCGCGAGGTCCAGGGTGTGAACAGGATGCCGCCGAGCACAATCAGCGCGTGATAGCGGCTGGTCTTGATCACGGTGACATGTTTGCGGGTCTGTCCGGACCAGAACGAGGCCCCGACCCAGCTGGCGAGCCAGATCAGCCAGATGATGGCGAGCAGGGAGGTGGGCCAGGTGGTGGTCCATCCGCTGAACGCAAACGACGAGATGGGGCTGGCATCGCCGGACATGTCTTGGAACCGTTATGAGACGTGGGACCGGCCGCTCTTAGCTATTCGGCCGCGGTGCGAAAAGGGTGTTGTTTGTCGTCGAGCCGTTTTCCCGGCTCGGAATCGAGCAGGAAGGCGATGGTCTCGCGCAAGGTGGGCTCGATCGGGCGGGGTGCGTAGCCGAGTTCCCGCTTGGCCCTGTCGATCGACAGATCGGAGGCGGATCGGGCGATCCGCACCCCCTCGGCGGTGCCGGAGGGGCAGCGCTTGGTGAGGTGATCGGAGACGAACTCCAGCATGCCCGCCGACAGTTCGGCCAGCCGGCCGGGAACCGGCAGCGCCACGTGCTTGCGGCCGCTGATCACCGCCATCAGCTCCAGGATGCGGCTGAGGCGCAGGCTCTCGCCGCCGAACACGTAGCGCCCGCCGACCTTGCCGCGCTCCATGGCCAGGATCAGGCCTGCGGCGACGTCGCGGACATCGACCAGGTTGACGATGAAATCGAGATAGAGCTGGACACGGCTGTCCAGGAAATGGCGCAGCATCTGTGACGGCGGTGTCAGGTTGCTGTCATGCGGTCCGATCGGCATCGTCGGGGTGCCGACCACGACCGGAAAGCCGTCCGCGGCGGCGGCCATGGCGCGGGCTTCGGCCAGCGCCTTCGACCGCGTATAGGCCCCCGGCATGGCCTCGGCCGGCGGCGCCGTGGGGGCCGAGGCGGCGCCCGTCGATCCCGGATAGTCGAACAGAATCGACTCGGTCGAGCAATGCAGGAAGCGGCGCACCCGGTTGGCGCGGGCCGCCGCCAGCACCGTTTCAGTGCCGACGCAATTGACTCGGTAGAAGTCCTCGCGGTCCGGCATCCACATGCCGGGCAGCCCGGCGAGATGATAGACCTGATCGACGCCGGCGACAGCCTGTCGCACCAGGCCTGCATCGAGCACCGAGCCCTCGATATATTCCACCTCGGCCATCATGTGCGTCGGGCAGCGGATATCGAGCACCCGCACCTCCGCGCCCCGCGCGACCAGCGCAGAGACGAGGTGATGTCCGATAAAACCACTGCCGCCGGTGACGAGGACTTTCATTAGGGACGTGAGCGTTGATCGCCTTGAAGAGGACGGGATGTGAGCCGGTCCGGCGACGGGTCGGACGCGACGAGATCGGCCACCGAAGGCTTGAATCCCAACGCCACGTACAACTTCGCCATCACGAACATCGGCCCGAGAAACAGATGCGCCGGATGATCCAGCAGTGACGGATTGTTGCGCTCGAACAGTTTGTGACCTACCGCCTGCGACACGAGGCCGAGGATCACGAGTGCGGCAAACAAGGCCCACAGGGCCAATCCGTGGACGTGATCGGCAATCATCATGGCCACAGAAAGGAACAGCACGGCAAAGGCAAGAATGCCGGCGCCGAGCGCCGCGTCGAGCAGCAGCCAATACAACAGCACCGGCAGCGCGAGCACGGCGCCGAGGCTGATGCGAATGCCGAACGCGTCGAAATGCCACAAGCTCAGCGGCAGCACCGCGCCGAGGAACAGCAAGATGATCCCGAGCACATGCATCAGGCCGTTGCGCGGATCGCGATGATATTCGACGTAGTCGATCATCTGGCGTCGGAACATGGCGTTCATGGCTATCTCGCTCGTCAATGCGATCGACCACCGCTCAATCGACGGCCGTAAAGACCGGGCTATACCATCAAGCGGCTGCATCGACAAACCGGCAATCGGTATGCCCCGGGCTCAGCGCAGCCGGGCTGCGCCGATTTGAGAACGGGTTCCAATAGCGCCGATCGTTGCAGCGTGCCGATGCCTATCCAGGACAGTCGCGCCCGGACGGCCCCGGGTTCACGGCATTCGCGCAGGGCTCATTTGCGTCAATTGCGGTGCTTGCGCGGAGCCTGCTTGCCGGATGCAGCCGGAGCAGGGGCCGGCGGCGGCAGCGCGGCCTCTTCGGCGGCCTTGGCGACCGTGATGATCTGGATCTGCTGATTGACGGGGGCGGTCGGCTTGCTCGGATCGAGCAGTTGCTCTTCGCCCAGGCCGATTGACTGCAGCCGCTTGACCGAGATCTTGAAGGTGTTCGCCAGGATGTCACGGATCGCGTCGGCGCGGCGCTGGCTCAGGATGACGTTGGACTCGCGCTTGCCGTTGGCTTCGACGTGCCCGACGATCAGGAAGCTGTAGGGAAGCAGCTCGGAATAGACCATCGCGTCGGCGATCCGGCCGACGGCCTGGTAGGATTCCGGCCGCACGATCGGCGTGTCCACGTCGAACTGGATGTCGACGTTGAACGCCGGCAGGGTCATCAGCTCCGGCGCGATCGGCGTCCGCTTCTGCGGCGGCGGTTCGTTGCGGCTGCGGATCTTGGAGCGTTCCTGGGTCTGCTGCTTGAGCGCGGGCAGATCGAGCGTCGGTGCCGTCTCGAACCGGCTGAGCTGGCGCACGATGTCGTCGCGCGTCACCTCCTGCGACCATGCCGGCGCGCTCGCGACCAGCAACGAAGCCGTGATCAACCCGAGCAATGCTGTCGCCGTCCGCTGCATCAGCGATACCCCGCCTCGCCCAGCGACTGCTGGCAGCGCGCGCCGACGCCGCTCGCGGTCATCAGGCAGGGAATCGATTTGCTGGTCTCCTTGGTCGAGCCGCCGCACAGCTTCACGATCTCGCGCTGGCAGGCATTGGCCACCGTGACCCGCGCGGAAATGCGCTTCTGGATCGCCTCGAACGCCTTGAAATAGGTGGCCTTGCACTGCGCGGACACCACGTCCTGGTTGCGCGACAGGCATTCCTTGAGGCGGTTGGAGTCGAGATTGACGCCGCGGCAATTGGCGGTGATGTCGGCACCGCAGCTCGAGGCAATCAGCCCCGCCGAGTCGCCAAAGCTCATCGTCTGCGCCGCCGCAAGCGACGGCGCGCTCAGCGCGATCGCAACACTCAACAGGATGTATCGCCGGACCATGGTTGCATCTCATACGATGCGCGCTGCCATGGTCAAGGCCTAACCAAGGCGAAGTGTGAAGTTCGATTGCCGCGGTCCGCGCCGGCCCGGCGGTGGCCGGCGCACCGTGGCCGTGGGGTCACGCCCTCTGCACGAAGCTGTCGACCACGTGCTTCTCGCCGGCCTTGTCGAAGGCGATGGTCAGCTTGTTGCCGTCGATCTTGATGACGCGGCCATAGCCGAACTTCTGGTGAAAGACGCGGTCGCCGACGGTGAATTCCGAGATGGTGCCGGTCGATTTGGCCACCAGCTCGCCCTCGATGGTCATCGGTCCGCGCTTGTTGCGTCCGAAATTACCGCCGAACGGATCACGCCCTGCGAATGGCGATTGCTGCTCGCTGAAGCCGCCCTCGGACGACCCGCGTGCTGCGCCGGGGCGGCGGGCCTGCGCGCGCTGCCAGCCCGGCGTCGAATAGCTCGATCCGAACGACTCGACATTGTCGAAGCGCGACGGGCCATAGCCGCCGGCGCCGCCCCAGCCCGAGCCGCCCTTGGATTCGGTGATCTCGACGCTGGCGGCCGGCAGTTCGTCGAGGAAGCGCGACGGGATGGTCGTGGTCCAGGTGCCGTGGATGCGGCGGTTGGTGGCGAAATAGATCTTGGCGCGCCGCCGCGCGCGCGTCAGGCCGACATGGGCGAGACGACGCTCTTCCTCCAATCCGGCGCGCCCCTGTTCGTCGAGGGTGCGCTGGCTCGGAAACAGGCCTTCCTCCCAGCCCGGCAGGAACACGTTGTCGAACTCCAGGCCCTTGGCCGAGTGCAGGGTCATCAGCGACACCGCTTCCTCGTCGGCCGCGCCCTCGCGGTCCATCACCAGCGAGATGTGCTCGAGGAAGCCATGCAGGTTCTCGAACTCCTCCATCGAGCGGACGAGCTCTTTCAGGTTGTCGAGCCGGCCCGCGGCGTCGGCCGAGCGGTCCTTCTGCCACATCTCGGTGTAGCCGCTCTCGTCGAGTACGATCTCGGCAAGCTCGGTGTGCGGCGTCACCTCGCGCTGGGCGCGCCAGCGCTCGAATTGCAGCAGGAGGCCGCGCAGCGAACCGCGCGCCTTCGGCTTCAACTCGTCGGTCTCGACCACAGCGCGCGCGGCCTCGAACAGCGGGATGCGGCGCTTGCGGGCGTGGTCGTGCAGCATCTGCACGGTGGCATCGCCGAGCCCGCGCTTGGGCACGTTGACGATGCGCTCGAAGGCGAGATCATCGGCCGGCGAGTTGATGACGCGCAGGTAGGCCAGCGCATCGCGGATCTCGGCGCGCTCGTAGAAGCGCGGGCCGCCGATGACGCGGTAGGGCAGGCCGAGCGTGACGAAGCGGTCTTCGAACTCGCGCATCTGATAGGAGGCGCGCACCAGGATCGCGACGTCGTTGAGGTTCTCGCCCTTGCGCTGCAGCTCCTCGATCTCCTCGCCGATGCCGCGGGCTTCCTCTTCCGAATCCCATGCGCCGGTGACGGTGACCTTCTCGCCCTCGACGTCCTCGGTGTGCAGCGTCTTGCCGAGCCGGCCTTCGTTGTGCGTGATCAGATGCGAGGCGGCGGCGAGGATGTGCCCGGTCGAGCGATAGTTGCGCTCCAGCCGAATGACTTTTGCGCCAGGAAAATCGTGCTCGAAGCGCAGGATGTTGTCGACCTCGGCGCCGCGCCAGCCATAGATCGACTGGTCGTCGTCGCCGACGCAGCAGATGTTCTTGGGGGCGGGGGCGGAGCTAGGCGCGGCAACACTTCTGTCGTCATCACCGGGCCGACGCGCAGCGTCGAGACCCGGTGATCCATCTTCCTCAGACGTGATGGATTGCCGGGTCGAGCCCGGCAATGACGAGCCGGAGGACGACGGCGCCTGCGACAGCAGCCGCAGCCACAGATATTGCGCGACGTTGGTGTCCTGATACTCGTCGACCAGGATGAACTTGAAGCGGCTCTGGTACTGCCGCAGCACGTCCGGGTTCTCGCGGAACAGCCGGATGCTTTCCAGCAGCAGGTCGCCGAAATCGGCGGCGTTGAGGATCTTCAGCCGCTCCTGATAGCTCGCATAGAGCTTGCCGCCCTTGCCATTGGCGAACACGGCGGCCTCGCCCGACGGCACCTGGGAGGGCGCCAGGCCGCGGTTCTTCCAGCCATCGATCAGCCCGGCCAGCATGCGCGCCGGCCAGCGCTTGTCGTCGACGTTCTCGGCCTGCAGCAGCTGCTTGAGCAGGCGGATCTGGTCGTCGGTGTCGAGCACGGTGAAATTGGACTTGAGCTGCACCAGCTCGGCATGGCTGCGCAGGATGCGGCCCGAGATCGAGTGGAAGGTGCCGAGCCACGGCATGCCCTCGACGGCCTGTCCCAGCATCTCGGCGAGGCGCGTCTTCATCTCGCGCGCAGCCTTGTTGGTGAACGTCACCGACAGGATCTCGCTCGGCCGCGCGCGGCCCTGGCTCAGGATGTGCGCGATGCGCGTGGTCAGCACGCGGGTCTTGCCGGTGCCGGCGCCCGCAAGCACCAGCACCGGGCCATCGAGCGTCTCGACCGCCTCGCGCTGCTCCGGATTGAGGCCCGCAAGATAGCGCGCACCGCCGCTCGCAGCCGCGCGTGCGCGCGCGGCGATGCCGCCGGCGACGGGCTGGTGGTCGGGCGCAGGAAAAGGGCTCACGCGGTTGGGCTCGGTCATCAGCGAATCAGTCTCGTCCCTCTGACCGCATCATACGACGGCATCGAGAGGTCTGCAGGAAGGAGCCCTCATAGCAGGGATTGACGGCTATATGGGGCCGGCCGAGGCGTTTTACAGCCCTAAATCGGGCAGGCTTGCGGGGCGGCGCCCCTCGCCCCGAGCTTTGTTCCGGCGAATCGCGAATTTTTAGCGGCGGGAGGCGCCGGAACCATTGTTCCCAGTCCCGATTGTTCTGGCAACGGCGCAAGCTCCGCGTCCCTTTGAACCGCAATCGAGAGACAGAGGTCGTGTCATGTTAGGCTGGGTCGTCACCTTCCTGGTTATCGCATTGATCGCCGGCATCCTCGGCTTCGGCGGCATCGCCGGTGCGTCCATCGAGATCGCCAAGATCATCTTCTTCATCGCTATCGTGCTGTTCCTGGTGTCGGCCGTCGTGGGTCTCGCCCGCGGCCGATCCCGCGTGTAGTCGGCCTCATCCCTGACAATGAGGTCGGCGAAGGGCGCAGTGCCTCGCAAGAGGTGCTGCGCCCTTTGCGTTGTGGGGGCGTCTCAGGCCGGCGCCGTCAGCGCCACCTGCACCTTGGCCAGCGCGGGATCGAGCGCCACGGACGCGAGCCGCGGATCGTTGGACAGCGCCGTCAGCGTCAGGGTCTGATCCTGCACCCGGAAGATGCGACACAGCGTCGTCGCCTCCGACGCATCGCGCAGCATGACCGACAGCGGTGCGACGCCGTGCTCGCCACTGACCTTCTCGGCGACCAGCGCCAGCCGCGTCGCCGCCGCCGCCAGCCGCTCGGTGTGGCGGCCGGCCGTGTTGGCCGCGAGCGGCAGGCCTTCCTCGTTCGTCAGCAGCACGGTTTCGAACCGCCCGACCTCGGCGATCCTGTCGAGCAGCGGCACCAGCTCGCGGCGCCGGCCCGGCCGGCTCGCGAGCTGAGCCAGATCGAGCGAGATGCGCTCGCGTTCGACCAGCGGCGCCAGCACGTCCTGGATCGCGCTGCGCAGGCTGGTTTCGCGCTCGATCGCGTCGTGGCTGCTCTGCTCCTGCAACTGATCCAGGCTCGCGGCCTGCAATTGCACCTGTCGCCGCAACTGATCGCGCGCCAGCGTGCCCTGGCGCGCGCCGAACAGATAGCCTGCGGTCAGCAGGAGAATGGCGGCGCCGAGGCCGCTCACGATGGCATAGATGGTCATGGTCGCTTTACCGCCGTGAGTTGATCGCAATCGTCGACGCCGGCAATGCGCAGCAGCGCCTTGCGGTCCGCGGCCACAGCCTCGGCATCGCCATGCGCCGCGCCGGCGCCGGCGGCGCGCACCGCGATCTGCTGGGCCGGGATGCCGTCCTTGCGCAACAGATCCGCGACGGCCTTGGCGCGCGAATAGCTCAGGAGCACGTTGAGATCCTCGCTGCCGCTGGCATCGGCATGTCCCTCGATGACGAGGGTCGCGTCGGCGTGCCGTGACAGCGCCTTCTGCAGGATCGCCCGCGAACGCTTCATGTCGGCAGGATTCGGTCGCGTGCTGCCGCGCTCGAACGCGATCGCCAGCGGCGCAAAACATTCGGTGCTCGCCTTGGCGGCGCCCGGCGGCTCGGCGCGAGCCGTCGGTGCGGCGGGGGCCGCCGGCGGTTCGACCGGGGCGGCGGAGGGCAACGGCAGCGGCGGCGCGACGATCAGAGCGGGGAGAGGCGCCGGGGGCTCGGGCGGTCTCCATGCCGGCTCGGCGACGATCGGCTGTGGTGCCGGGATTGCGGCCACCACTTGCGGCGCAGCCGGCGCCTGTTGCCACAGCGAGGCCGACATGATGGCGACCAGCGTGCCCGCGACGGCAAAGGCGGTTGCGAGCCAGACCGGCGCGTCCTCGCCGGCTACGACAGACGCATCGGCGCGCGCGGCTGGCGCGGAGAACGCGGCATTGGGGGAGGGCGCCAGCATGTCAACCTGCTGGCACCTTGAACATCGGCGTGATCAGGTCGATGCCGCATTCCAGTCCGGCACACCATTCGATGAACTGGCGCGACATCGCCGCGTCCGGAAACAGCGCGCCGTGTTGCGGAGCGATGATCTCGATGTCGAGCGGCCGCACCATCTGCGCCCACGCCTTCATCACGCGGTTCGAGACCATGTAGCGGCGGTGAAAGCCTTCCATGAAGCGGATATGCGCCTTGAAGTCGCGCGTGACGATGTAGTCGACGCCGATCGAAGCGCCGAGATCGCCGCTGTAGAGGATCTTGGAGATCGGATCGTAGAGCTGGAAATTGCCCTCGCTGTGCAGGAAGTGCGCGGGCAACGCATAGAGCTTGCAGCCGGCGAGATCGAATACCATGCCTTGGTCGGGGATCGGCTTCAGCCGGTCGGCGACGATGTGGTCGAAGCCGAAATGCGGCACGAAGCGGGTCCAGAGCTCCGAGATGTAGGCGTCGGCGTCGGTCGTCATCAGCCAGCCGTTGATCGCCGCGACGATGTCGGGGTCCTGGTGCGACAGGAATAGGTATTTCAGGCGTCCGCCGGAGAGCTCGCTGAAGGTCTCGCCCAGCACCTTGGAGTAGACCTTGTGGCCGCCGGGATCGAGCAGCATGCCGACGCGGTCGTGGATGATCAGATGCTGGTTCGCCTGCACGGCGAGATCGCCGGCGCTGAAATCCTCCAGCAGAATGTTCTTGTGAACGCCGTCATCATAGAGGACGGTATTGGCCATGAAGCTACTCCTGCCGGCGCAGCGCGCCGGCTTAACTGGATGACGACTGCGCTACAGCACCTTCTGCAGCGACCGGACGGCTTCGCGCATGTCGAAGAAGGTCAAGCCCAGCTTGCTGTTCTCGTTGGTCAGCGCGAGCAGCAGCGCGCCGCGGCCGGCGCTGACCAGCACCGCATAGCCGGACTCGCCGCGGATGATCACCTCCTGCAGATGGCTGCGGCCGAGCTCCATCGCGGCGCGGCCGCCGAGCGACAGCAAGGTCGCGGTCATGCCGGCGACCCGCGTCTCCTCCATGTCGGCCGCGAGCACGCTCGCGATCATCAGTCCGTCCTCCGAGATCAGCGCGCAGGCCTCGACGCCGAACGAGTCGCTCTGCAGCTTGCGCAGCACGCGGTTGATCTCATCGAGACGTGACATCGGCTTCTCCTCGACGGCGCGCGGTGAAAATCTGGAATTAAACTGACTTTGAGCCATGGTGGGATCCTGGGCGTCATCGGGGGCTGATGAAACGGAAGCAGTCGGAATGTCGGTATTGGCAGCAAAAAAGATGGGAGGGTCGTCGGGAACCAGCGGCGTTGGCGGTGTCTCAGCCTCATCCGGTGCCGTCACGGCCCGCGTCTCGATCGTGTCGACCGCGTCGTCGAGCGCGCGCTGCTCGGCCTTGATCCGTGATCGCGAGACCGGGGGATGCATGGCTTCGAGCTGGGTCACCAGCGCCTGGCGCGCCGACTGATAGACCTCGGCGCGACGTTCGGGACTGGAATCCGGCAGGTTCTCCATCGCGCGCGACAGCAGGATGAAGTAGTCGGCTGTCGTCACCGGCGCGGCCGCCGCATCCTCGTGCGGACCTTGCGCCCTGCTCAGCAGGCTTGCGAGGCGTCCCATCGCTCTCTCGTCCACTCTACGCAACTAACGATGCGTAAGGTTAGGTCGCCACAAGGGACGCCGCGAATGATCTGAATCAAATTAACTAGATTCGTGACGAGCGCTCGTCGTACGGCCATCATGCCTGCCGACATTCGCCATGATGTCGCCATGCTCATGGCTCTTGCGGCGCGATTTTGCCTTGATCAGTGCGACTGCGCCGCTGTTGCAGCCAGAATCAGCTACCATGGCGGCCAGTGGCAGTCGCCGCGGGGAGGGGATTGTGAACGTTCAGGACTATCTGCAGCGTGATGCGGTCGCGCTGGCTGAAGCCGTCCGCTCCGGCGAGACGACCGCCTCCGAGCTGCTGCAGCTCGCGCTGAGGCAGAGCGAGCGTGCGCAGTCCAAGACCAACGCCCTTTGCAAGCTGATGGAGCGCGAGGCGCGGGCGCAACTGGCCAAGCTCGCGGATGGCCCTTTCACTGGCGTGCCGTTCCTGATCAAGGACTGCGCGCAGGACTATGCAGGTCTTCCGACGGCCTATGGCAGCAAGGCGCTGTCGGGCATCGTTGCGAGCGAGCATGCCCACGTGGTGCGGCGCTATCTCGACGCCGGCTTCGTCATCTTCGGCAAGACCAACCTTCCGGAGCTCGCGCTCAAGGGCGTGTCGGATTCGCTTGCCTTCGGCCGCGTCAGCAATCCCTGGAATGCGGCGCATACGCCGGGCGGCTCCAGCGGCGGCGCCGCCGCGGCTGTTGCCTCCGGCGTCGTGCCGATGGCCGCCGGCAATGACGGCGGCGGCTCGATCCGTATTCCCGCCGCCTGCTGCGGCCTGTTCGGGCTGAAGCCGTCGCGCGGCCTGGTGTCGTCGGGACCGGGCTTCGGCGAGTACTGGTTCGGGGCCTCCAGCGAGGGCGTGCTGTCGCGCAGCGTACGCGACACGGCGTCGGCGCTGGACGTCATCACGGGCAGCGAGCCCGGCGATCCCTTCCTGGTGGCCGAGCCCGGCGTGGTCTATGCGAATGCGGTCGCGCGCGATCCCGGCCGCCTGCGCATCGGCTACATGGCGGCCTCTCCGATCGGTACGGAGGTGCATGCCGAAGCGAAGCTTGCGGTCGAGAACGCCGTGAAGCTGCTGCAGGGCCTCGGTCACGAGGTCGAGGAGGCCACGCCCGACATCGATGGCGCCGCGCTCGCGACGTCGTTCCTGCACATCTATTTCGGCCAGGTCGCGGCGCTGGTGGCCGATGCGCGCGCCAAGGGCGCCAGGCGCGAAGAGTTCGAGCTGCTGACGCGGGTGCTGTCGACGCTCGGCGGCGCGATCTCGGCCGGCGCGCTGACGACGCAACTGCTCAAATGGAACGGGTTCGCCCGCGCGCTCGCCCGTTTCCACGCCCGCTACGATCTGCTGTTGACGCCGACGCTCGCGCACCCTCCGATCCGGCACGGCGAGGGCGATCCGGGCACCGCCGAGCAGACGCTGCTCGACATGCTCGATCGCATCGGCCTGCTCGGGCTGTTGACGCGCTGGGGCGCGCTCGACGGCATGATCGACAAGATCGCCCGCGACAGCCTGCAATACGTGCCGTTCACGCAGCTCGCCAATCTCACGGGCACGCCGGCGATGAGCGTGCCGCTGCATTGGACGCGCGATGGCCTGCCGCTCGGCGTGCAGTTCGTCGGTCGCCTCGGCGACGAGGCCCGGCTGCTGCAGCTCGCCCGCCAGCTCGAGCAGGCGCAGCCCTGGTTCGACCGGCTGCCGGATTGGGTGCGCGACACCGCTGCGGCTGACTAGATCGCGTTGCGTCTTTTTGAAGTTTGCTTCCCTCGCTATACTGCCTCTGGTTGCGAGGGAGATTTCAATGACGATCATCTATATTCACGGTGTGAACGTCCGCTCGCCCGAGCATGGCGTCGAACTCCAGAAGCCCTTCCTGCGCTGGCTCGGCGCCAAGGTGTCCGAGCCCAATGCCGCGCAATACGAGCCGGTCTATTGGGGCGATCTGGCCTCCGACTTTCGCTGGAAGCTCGCCTCGCGGCCGCGCACGGCGCTGCTGGGCCAGGGTGGCACTGCAGGCTTCGAGTCGCTCGGCCAGCTGCGCGAGGCCGGGACGGGCGCGTTCGAGCCGGCGCCTGTCGTCGATGACGGTCCGGTGCTGGGTGGGCCTGCCGTGGCCGGCGGCGCGTCTGTGACGCCGCCACTGTCGTCGGTTCCGGCCGACAAGCGCGCCGACTTCCTCGCCGATTTGTATCTCGCGGTGCGAACGCGCGCGCGGCGCAGCCAGCAGCCGGCGGGCTATGTCGATCCGATCGCCGACGAGCCGCGCGCGGCAGGACTTGCCGCTGCTGCAGACGACGTCGCGGCGCGGTGGGATGCGATCGTGGCCCAGGAGCAGAGCGAAGATGCGCGCGCGCAGGCGCTGCTCGCCGCGGTCGACAACGAGCTCGCCGGCGACGCTCTGGTCGGCATGGGCGGCTGGTCCGACTGGACCGAGTGGGCCGGCGAGGTGCTGCGCCGCGCGGCCGCGCTGCCCGGCGATGCGCTGTCCACCGTGGCGGCGGAGCTGCGCCCCACGATCAATGCCTTCGTCGCCAATTTCGTCGGCGACGTCTTCTCCTATCTGGACCGGCGCGAGCAGGGCGGCCAGCCCGGCGAGATTCCGCGCCGCGTGCTGGCGGCGCTGAAGCGCGCGCATCAGCGCAAGCAGCAGACCGGCGAGAAGATCGTCGTCCTGACCCATTCGATGGGCGGCCAGCTGCTGTACGACGCCGTCACTTATTTTGCCCGGCAGGACCCCGCGCTCGCCGGCCTCGAGATCGACCATTGGTTCAGCTGCGGCTCGCAGGTGTCGCTGTTTGCCGAGCTCGGGCTGTTCAAGGGGCAGCCCGATGTGCGCGCGCCCGACCAATTGTCGCGGCCGGCGGCGGTGCGCGGCTGGACCAACTACTACGATGGCAACGATCTGTTCGGCTTCGTCATGGCGCCGGTGTTCAAGGGCGTCGTCGACCGCGACTATTCGACCGGCTACGGCCTCGCGTTCGCCCATACCGGCTATCTGGCACGGCCGAGCTTCTTCCAGGAGCTCGCCACCCGTCTCTGACCTGCGCTCGAGGAGTCCGTGCCGTGACGCTGATCGCCGACACCGATACCAAAGGACTGTGGACCGCCGCTGACAAGCCCAGATCCGGGAGTCACGCGCTGATCGTCGGGGTCAGCGACTATCCCTATCTGTCCGGCGGCAGCGCCAGGGAGCGCGCGCCCAATTCCGGCGGCCTCGGCCAGCTGGCGCTGAGCGCGGTGACGGCGGCACGGGTGTTCGACTGGTTCAGCAAGGCCGGCCGGGTCGCCGGCGCGCCGGTGGCCTCGTGCCGCCTGCTGCTGGCGCCCTCGGCCGGCGAGATGGCCGAGATCAACCGTCTCACCAATGGTCATTTCGCGCGGCCGGATTTCGCCGTGCTGCGCGGCGCGATCGAGGCGTGGCGCGACGCCATCTACAAGGGCCGCACCGGCGACGAGAATACCGCGTTCTTCTTCTTCTCCGGCCACGGCGTCGAGCATCTCGCCTCGCCCGCATTGCTTGCGGCCGACATCCTCGACCCCAACGCCGCCGGCAGCGAAGCCCGCGCGGTCGCGATCGAGGCGGTGGCGCGCGCGGTGAAGACGTCGGGGATCGACCGCGCGCTGTTCTTCGTCGACGCCTGCCGCAATGCGCCGGCGCTGGCGATGACGCTCAACATCGTCGGCGACGAGATCCTGAAGCCGCAGCCCTATCTGTCGAAGAGCCCGGACGCCGTCATCAGCCTGCAATCGACGCGCTCGGGGCTGCAATCATTCCAGGTGCCGGGAGAGGATGCCACCATCTTCGGCCGCGCACTGCTCGAGGCCTTGCAGGGGGCGCCGCCCGAATTCGTTCCCTACGACACGCATGGTACGCCGTGGCGGCTGGTGTTCGCGAGCCTGGAGAGCCACGTCAAGAACCGCGTCCGCGAGCTGCTCGCGGCCCACACCGCGGCGAAGATCCAGCCGGTGGAGCCGTCCGGCATTCCCTATGACGGCGCAATGATCGTGGCTGAGCGCGCGCCCGCCGTCGTCATGGTGGGGCTGGCGCCGGAGCCGCCGGAAGCGGCCCCGCCGGATTCGGTACCGCCCGACTCCGGGGGACCAGGCTCGTCCGGCGGCGGCCCGGCGCCGGAGATCGCATGGACGCCCGAGATCAAGCTCGACGAGCTGGCGCTCGACAGCATCGTCAGCAAGCGCGCCGATACCATGCTGCGCCGCTTCAAGACGTTTAGGGCCGGCATCGACGCGGCGCCCGGCGGTGGCGGAGGTGACCTGCACGACTTTCGCACCATGCACGACATTCTCGGCCATGAGAGCGTGACCGGACCGTTCCTGAATGCGCTGTCGATCCGCGACGCCTGGAGCGGCGCGCGGCTGAGTGCGCAGGAGTTCAAGCTGACCCAGGGGCGCAGCAACGAGGTCGGCGACAGCCTGACCTCGTGGATCGACGTCGAGATCCCGCCCGGGAAAGGGCATGTCGTGTGGTTCGGCGTCGCCGGCATGGGCGACGTCTCGTTCGGCGTCGCGATCCCGCGCGATGCTGCGCTGGCGATGCCCGTGCGCCTCGATGTCGGCTTCAGCCGCAGTGGCCGGGACTGGGCGGTCGAGCAGTTCAGCGCCCGCCTCGGCGAGCCCAGGGGCGACGATGTCGCCGGCAAGATGTTCTGGCGCCCGCTCTGGGAGTTGCAGCGCATCGAAGCCTTCTCCGATCTCGCCGCGGCCGGCCTCAAGATCCGCGGGCTCGATGATCTTCTCGACATCGTGGTCCGCAAGGTGGAGTCGCCGGTGGCCGCGGCCATCGCGATGAGCCTGCTGCTCCGCTCCGGCAATCTCGACGTCCTCAAGGACTGGCCACGCAATCTGGCGGGCTGGTTTCCGTGGCTGCCCGACGGCAGCATCCTGTGGGCGGAGACGCTGTTGCGGCGCGCCGAGGGCCGTCCCGTCGATCCGAAGGCCCAAGAGAAGGACCAAGAGAAGGACCAAGAGAAGGCTCAAGAGGAGGCCTTCTCGTATTTCGTGAAGAGCGCGACGCAGGGCCCGCCGCTGCTGACGCCGAGCCTGCGCATGGCGATCACCCAGATGCAGATGTGGCGCAGCCGATTGAAGCCGGACGACCCCAAGCCGGACGATCACAAGCCGGATCCCAAGGCCGCCGCGCTCGCCGGCGCCTCCCGCGTGATCGAGACCGCCGCGCGCCATCTCGTCTCCGGCAGCCTGTTCGCGAGCTTCGCGCGGATCGTCAGCGCCGATCCGCCGATGCCTGCGCTGACCGCTGCCGACGTGCTGTCGCGCGCCGGCTGATCGATGTGCCGTCAGCGCCTGGGCATGCCGATCGCGCGGCCGAGGCCATCGGGGCGCGGCAGCGCGGCGTGGGCCTGAAGCACCCGGCCGATATTGTCCTGGATATCCGGCGGGAACGGCGCGACCTTGCGCTTGGTCATGTCGATGTGCACCGACATGTTCTCGGAGGTCGCGGAGATCCAGCCTTCTTCGGCGTGGCGCAGCTCCTCGAACGTATGCAGCCGCTTCTCGTCGGCGGCGATCAGCCAGACCGCGACCACAACGGGATCGCCGAGATGGATCTCGCGCAGATACCTCACATGGCATTCCGCCGTGAAGGTCGAGCCGTGGCGCTCCTTCATATAGGCGGGGCCGATGCCGAGCTCGGCCCAGATCTGGTCGATCGCACGGTCGAACATCACGTTGTAATAGGCCATGTTGAGATGGCCGTTGTAATCGATCCATTGTGGTTCGATCTGCATGATCGATGAGAGGAACGGCCCGCTCGCGGCGGACCTTGTGGGCGTTGCTTGTGTGGGCACTGCATTATCGCTCATCGGCTCTTCCGTTTGCTCCCTTGACCCTTGTTGCGTCCTTTGCCACGGTCCGCCCAACTTCCGGAGGACTAAAGTGGCGACGACGATCCCTCATCACGACCTGAAGCGGCCCGCGCCGGAGGCGCTCAAGAGCGCGCTCGACGCGCTCGCCGCCCGCTTCGGCAACAAGCTCATCACCTCGCAGGCCGTGCGCGAGCAGCATGGCCATACCACGACCTGGCTGCCGACGCAGCCGCCGGATGGCGTGGTGCTGGCGCAGGAGACCGCCGACATCCAGGACGTCGTCCGCATCTGTGCGCCGCTCGGCGTGCCGATCATTCCGTTCGGCACCGGCACCTCGCTGGAGGGCCAGGTCAACGCGCCCGCGGGCGGCATCTGCATCGACATGCGCGACATGAACAAGGTGCTGGAGGTGCATGCCGAGGATCTCGACTGCGTGATCCAGCCCGGCATCACCCGCAAGACGCTCAACGAATATCTGCGCGACCAGGGCCTGTTCTTCCCGATCGATCCGGGCGCCGACGCATCGCTCGGCGGCATGGCCTCGACGCGTGCCTCCGGCACCAATGCGGTGCGCTACGGCACCATCCGCGAGAACGTGCTGGCGCTGAAGGTCGTGCGCGGCGACGGCGAGATCATCAAGACCGGCACCCGCGCCAAGAAGTCCGCCGCCGGCTACGACCTGACGCATCTGTTCATCGGCGCCGAAGGCACGCTCGGCATCATCTGCGAGATGACCATCCGCCTGCGCGGCATTCCCGAGACCATCGCTGCGGCGTCATGCTCGTTCGAGACGGTGCGCGGCGCCTGCCAGGCGACGATCCTCGCCATCCAGACCGGCATTCCCGTCGCCCGCATCGAGCTGCTCAATGCCGCGCAGGTGAAGGCCTGCAACGCCTATTCGAAGCTGACCCTGCCGGAGACGCCGCTGCTGCTGCTGGAGTTTCACGGCAGCGAGGCCGAGGTCGCCGAGCAGTCGAAGAACTTCGCCGAGATCGCCGCGGAGTGCGGCGGCGGCGACTTCGCCTGGACCACCAAGCCGGAGGATCGCACCAGGCTGTGGCAGGCGCGTCATGATGCCTATTGGTCGGTGAAGGCGATCCGGCCCGGCGTCGGCGTCGTCGCCACCGATGTCTGCGTGCCGATCTCGCGTCTCGCCGATTGCGTCGGCGAGACCGAGGAGGATCTCGCGCGCCTCCGCCTGACGTCGCCGATCGTCGGCCATGTCGGCGACGGCAATTTCCACTGCTCGCTGATGTGCGATGTCGACGATGCCGACGAGATGGCACGCGGCGAGGAGTTCATGCATCTGCTGGTGGAGCGCGCCCAGGCGATGGGCGGCACCTGCACCGGCGAGCACGGCATCGGTCAGGGCAAACAGAAGTACCTGAAGTCGGAGCTCGGCCAGGAGGCGCTGGACGCGATGCGCGCCGTGAAGCAGGCGCTCGATCCGCAGAACATCTTCAACCCCGGAAAGATCATCCCGGCGAGCTGATCGTGGTCGTCTGAGCCGAGCCCTCGCTGCATCAGCGGTGCGCTCCCTCTCCCCGTGAATGACGGGGAGAGGGGGGCAGCGTGCGACAGTTCGGGTCCTACGCGCTGCTGGAATCCGCCAACAAAAAACGCCGCCGCAACTGATTGCGGCGGCGTTGTCGTGTTCACGTCAGGCGCTCAGCGGCAGACGCGGCGCGGTCCCCACGGGGTCGGACGGATGAAGCAGGTGCGCGGGGCGTAGACATAGCCCGGGCCGTAACCGTAGCCGGGGGCGTACACGCGCGGGGCCGGGCGGCATCGGCCGAACCGGTCACGGAACCAGCCGGGTCCGCAGCCGCCGGCAACGCTCTCGACGTTGATCTCCGGAGCCGAAGGCTGGCCCGGCAGGGTGAAGGCCTGGGCGGCCGATCCGCCGAGCATGACGGTCGCGGCGAGCAGGGCGGAGGTGAACAGATTGCGCATTGCAGTGCGGTCCTCTCGGTTGGTTTCGAATCAGTCCAGTCGTTAGACGTCGTCGGACGCGTTTTGGTTTCGCAATTTTTTCGACGTCGCGAAACCCCTTCCCGATACCAAAGTGGCGGGTGCGGAGCTGATCAGGCGGTGCAAGCCTGCTGATCAGTCGACGCATTGCGGCGATCCTAATCGCTGCCATGCGTCGGCGACAGTGTATTTGCCTCAAGGAACATGAACGGTGGCTGACATCCTTTGAAGTGCGTCCGCCGGACGCGGCATCATTTGCCGCTCTTCTGCGCCTTCGCGTCCTTCACAGCGCTCCTGCAGGCGTCGGACAGCTGGTCGAATTTCTCGATCATGCACTGCTTGATGCGCCCGCCGCCGGGCATGATGCCGGCGCAGAGCGTGCGCACCTCGTCACCGCAGGCCTGACGGACGGCCGTCGTGTCCTGTGCCTGTGCGGTGGCAATCGACCCGACGATGAACAGCAATGGCAGCAGCTTGCGCATGAATGACGATCCTTCTCGTGTGCCGCGGCCGACGGGCCGGGCGTCATGAAGGGAGGACTTGTCGCCGCTGAACTTTGCCGGGATGTGTCGTGCCGAGTTGCGCTTCGTAACGATTTGTATCACGCGCTGCTGATCCCGCTCGGCTCATGCCCCCTGCAGCTTCTGCAGTGCGTGATCCACGCTGTGGAACACGCGATCCCGCGGCAGCACGTCGTAGAGGCCGAAGCGCTCGAACGCCGCCTGGGCCCGCAGCGATTCCAGTCGCGCCACGGCGAAGACGATGCCGCTTTCATTGCACATCCTGATCACCTCCCGCAGCGCCTGCGCCGCCGTGAAGTCGATCTCGACGATCGCGCTGGCCTCGAACACCACGATCCGAGGCTTCCGGCTCTGCAGCAGGTGCTGCAGGTCGGCGCGGAACGTTGCGGCATTGAGGAAGCTGAGCGGGGCCTGGAAGCCGACCACGGCGACGTCGGACAGCTCCTCGCCCTTGATCTGCGGATGCGCCGGCCACCAGATCGTCGTCTCCGGCACGCGCTCGAAGCTGATGAGGTGCGCGCGCGTCGTGCTCCAGATGCCGTGCAGCAGCGACAGCGAAATGCCGAGCGCGACGCCCTGCTCGATCGGCAGAGCGATGATCGCGAAGGCGGTGGCGACGATCAGCAGGAACTCGCCCTTGGAGGCACGGTAGACGCTGGCGATCTGCGTCACGCGGATGATGCGCAGCGCGACGAACAGCAGGATGCCGGCGAGCGCGGCCTCCGGCACATGCGCCAGCAGCCGCGCCCCGAACAGCACCAGCAGGAGCACGATCGCGGCCGCGAGCAGGCCTGCGACCTGCGAGCGTCCGCCGGTCTCGACCACGATGCCGGTGCGCGGCGGGCTGGCGTTGACCGGAAACGCACCGAACAATCCGGCGAGCAGGCTGCCGACGCCAGCGCCCAGAAAGTCGCGATCGACCTCGGCAGGATGATCCGGCTCGGAGGGGAACGAGCGCGTGGTGGCCGCCGTCTGCATCATCACGACGACGGCGATCAGGAAGGCCAGCGGCACCAGCTTCGCCCATTGCTCGGGTCCGATCAGCGGCACCGACGGCATCGGAACCTTGCCGGAAAGGGGGCCGATGACCGCTACGCCGCGCGCGTCCAGACCGGCCGCGATCACGAAGGAGGTCGAGGCCGTGAGCGCGATCAGGGCGCCGGGAATGCGGGCGCTGATCCGCTCGCAGAGCATCACCGTCGCGAGCACGCCGAAGCCGATCAGGACCGTAGCCGGGTTGGCCTTGCCGAGCTCTTCCGCCAGCGTCGCGATCCGAACCAGCGTCGGTCCGCTCGGCGACGGCAACCCCAGCACGCCCGGCAACTGTGAGACGATGATGTGCACGGCGATGCCGGCGAGAAATCCGACCGTGACCGGCACCGACAGCAAATTGGCGATGCCGCCGAGCCTGAAGCCGCCCGCCAGCACCAGCATCACGCCGACCAGCAGCGCCAATGCTGCGGCGAGGTTGCCATATTCCGGCGTCCCGCTCGCCGCGAGCAGCGCGAGGCCGCCGGCGAAGATCGGCGTGATCGTGGAATCCGCGCCGCAGGACAGGAAACGGTTCGCGCCGAACAATGCGAAGCCGAGCGAGCCCGCGATGAACGCGAAGAACCCGGTCTCCGGCGTGAAGCCGCCGAGCTTGGCGGTCGCCATCTGTTCGGGGATCGCGATCGCGGCGAGCGTCAGGCCCGCGGCGAGATCGGAGGGCAGCGCGCTGATCCGCCAGCTTTGCAGGGAGCGCAACATCGGCCAATGATGCTCGCCGTCGTGGCGTGGTTGCTCGGTCATGTCGAGGTCTCCGTACGCACCGCGCGGAAGCTGGCTGGCGGCTCAGGCAATGCCGCGATCCCAGGGGGGCTCCGGCGCGAAGGCTGCGGCGAGGTAGTCGATGAAGGCGCGTACCTTGGCCGAGGGCGTGCGGTCCGGCAGATAGACCGCGTGCACGGCCAGCAGATCGGAAGGCGGCACATCGAGATGGATCGCCACCAGCCGTCCTGCACGCAACTCGTCACCGACGATGAAGGTCGGCTGATAGATCACGCCTTGCCCCGCCAGCGCCGCGGCGAGCAGCGCATCGCCATTGTTGGCGCGCAGATTGCCGCTGACGGTGACATCGACCGCCGCCTTGCCGCCCATCCGCCAGCGCGACGGACCGGCAGCCGCCAGCGTATAGCCGAGACAGTTGTGCTCGGCGAGATCGGCCGTGGTGCGAGGCGCGCCGTGCGTGGCGAGGTAGGACGGCGCGGCGCAGACCATCATCCGGCATGGTGCGAGCCGTCGCGCCACCAGCGTCGAATCCTTCAACGTGCCGATCCGGATCGCAAGATCCCAGCCTTCCTCGATCAGGTCGACCAGCCGATCGTTGAGGCCGAGCTCGACGGTGACGCCGGGATAGAGCTTTGAAAACCGCGCCAGCAGCGGGGCGATCTGCCGGGTGCCGAAGGCCAGCGGAACGTTGAGACGCAGCAAGCCGCGCGGCTCGACCCGGTCGGCCGCGATCGCACTCTCGGCCGCCTCGAAATCGCCGAGCACGCGCTCGGCAAGATCGAGATAGCGCCGGCCGGCCTCGGTGATGGTCAGCCGCCGGGTCGTGCGATGGAAGAGCTTGGTGCCGAGCCGGGCCTCGAGGGCCGCGAGATGCTTCGTGACCATCGTCTGCGACATGCCCAGCGCGCGTGCGGCTGCGGACAGGCTGCCGGAGCTCGCGATCCGCGACATCACTTCCAGCCCGGTCAGACGGTCAAGCATTCAGCCTCACTCGCACGGTGTGAGGTGTTTCGCTAGCAGACTCTCGCCAGGCAGGGAATCGTCACTCTGCAGGCGGGAGCGGAGGCGGGGCCTCTCGCCAACCTGGTGCGGCAGTCCGTCATGAAGATGGTCGAATCAGTCACGCCGCCTTCGCGTCATCGCACTGCAAGTGAAAAGATGTCGCAGCAAGTCCGGGTTCTCGCCGGTATCGGCTTCCGCGCCACGCTCCGGTCCCGAACAATACCGCATTTGATCACGCCTCGACCCAAAGCGGGTCAATTTGGTGCCCGACTTCGCTTTCAGTTTCCGCCGCACGCCAGCGCCTTCTGGGGACGCGCTCGCTTCCATGTGTCATGAGTTAGTAAGGATGGGTTGATGAAAGCAGTGTACAATCTCGCCGTTGCCGCCTGTGGCGTTCTGCTTGCCGGCACGGCAGCGCAGGCAGGAGATTTCAGAGCCCAGCGGCCCGTCGCGGTCTACAATGCTCCGTACTACAATTGGACCGGCTTCTATGCCGGTGCATTCGCCGGCGGCGCGCATGGCGTCTGGACCGTCGACTTCTACCGCAACAACAATCACGGCCATTCGGAGCAGGGCGCCGACGGCTTGGCCTTCGGTCTGTATGGCGGATACAACTATCAGTTCGCCAGGAACTTCGTGATCGGCGCGGAGGTCGATCTCGGCAGGTCCACCGCCTCGCAGAGCAACGACATCTTCGACAACGATACGTCCTACGCCAAATACGGCATGTTCGGCTCGGCACGCGCGCGCGCCGGCTATGCGTTCGACCGCCTGCTGGTGTTCGGCACGCTCGGCGTCGGCATCGCCGACCTGACCAACACCATTCAGAAGGGCCGCAATGCCGGCGAGCAGGTGGTGTGGGAGAATCAGGTGAAGGCCGGTCTGACGACAGGCGTCGGCGTGGAATACGCCTTCACCAACAATTGGGTCGGACGCGGTGAATATGTCTACACCGACTACGGCAGCGTGACGCTGTTCAACCGCGACGGCAATCGCGCCGACTTCAAGAACGAACTGCATTTGATCCGCGCCGGCGCGAGCTACCGGTTCTGAGCTGGCGGCGCCGACACCAGCGTCCGGTTTCCGGAGCCGTGTCGGCGCCGTGCCTCTGCGGATGAATGCGGGCCTTGACATGCCGGCACCCAACCGTCTCTGACGGTCATCTGATACCCAATCTCACCTTTTTGGTTTGAGCTGTCTTTCCTGGTGGCGCGATTATCGTCTCCTGGGGAATGATCTATGTCTCGGCGAAGTTCATTTGGAGCCCGAGATGATCGATTCCCGTACCGCGCCCTACGCCGCCCTTCTGCTCCGCCTCACGCTCGGCGGCCTGTTCCTGGCCCATGCCGGCCTGAAGCTGTTCGTCTTCAGTCCGGCCGGCACCGCGAAGTTCTTCGCCAGCATCGGCCTGCTGCCCGAACTCGCTTATGCCACCATCACCGCCGAGATCCTGGCCGGCATCGCGCTGATCCTCGGGGTCGCCACGCGCTGGGTCGCGCTCGCCGCGGTGCCGATCCTGCTCGGCGCCATCTTCACCGTGCACGGCTCGGCCGGCTTCTTCTTCAGCAATCCAAAAGGCGGCTGGGAATATCCGGCGTTCTGGGCCGTCACGCTCGTGGTGCAGGCTCTGCTCGGCGACGGCGCCTATGCGCTGAGCGCTCTGCGCGGCAACCTCGTCGGTGGCCAGTTGCGTAGCGCACACTGATCGTCAGGGGCGGTTCACTGCCGCTACAATCTCGGTGTCATCCCGGCGAACGCCGGGATCCATAACCACTGGCCGGACTGAGTTGAGCACGCTGGTCGACATCCAGCCTGCCTCAAACTGAGATCACGCGGTATGGGTCGAGGCCGGGACGACGGTTGTGGGTGAGGCGCGACCTGAGATACCAATCGAACGAGGAGCCATGACATGACCCTGCCCAGCATCTTCCTGTCGCACGGCTCGCCGATGCTGCCGCTGACGGCGTCCGCCGCGCGTGACTTCCTTGCCGGCCTCGGCAGCAGCCTGCCGCGGCCGAGGGCCATCCTCGTGATCTCGGCGCATTGGGAGACCGACATCCCCGCCGTCAACGTCGTCGCCGAGAACGACACGATCTACGATTTCTACGGCTTCCCGCCCGAGCTCTATCGGCTGCGCTATCCAGCACCCGGGGCGCCCGATCTCGCCCGCGCCGTCGCGGAGCGCCTGCAGGCCGCCGGCCTTCCCGTCGGCGTCGATCGCGAGCGCGGCCTCGACCACGGCGCCTGGGTGCCGCTGCTGCTGATGTATCCGCAGGCCGACATTCCCGTCGTGCAGCTGTCGATCCAGACCGAGCAGGGGCCGGCGCATCACCTCGCGCTCGGCCGCGCGCTGGCGCCGCTGCGCGACGAGGGCGTGCTGATCATCGGCAGCGGCAGCTTCACGCATAACCTCGGCGAATTCCGCAAGCGCCGGCCCGACATCGACGATCCCGCGCCATCCTGGGTGGTCGATTTCGCCGACTGGGTGCACAGCGCCGCGATCGAAGGCCGCATCGACGACCTCGTCAACTACCGTGCCCTCGCGCCGCATGCCCGCGACAACCACCCGACCGACGAGCACTTCCTGCCGCTGTTCGCCGCGCTGGGCGCCGCCGGAGAGAACGCCCGCGTCGAGCGCCTGCACAACAGCGCGAACTACGGCGTGCTGCGTATGGACGTCTATGCGTTCCATGGTGCAGATCAGGCGAAGGCGGCGGCGTAGGCCGCCGAACTTATTAGTTCGACATCGACGTCATTCCGGGGCAAGGCCGCAGGCCTTGAACCCGGAATCCCGACATTGGCTTGCATTCTTCTTCAACAACCTCGAGATCCCGGGTTCGATCCTCCAAACGCAGTCGCGTTGCGACAGCGTTTGGAGGATCGCCCCGGAATGACGAGAGCGTGTTGTTTGCCCGTCGGGTTACTATGTCGCAGCTGATTTCCCTTGCCTCGTCGGGCAAATCACCACGATCCTCTCGCGCATCCCGCCTCATCATGAAGGGGCGTTGCGCGCGATCGTCACGACACGCGAGGCGGGGAGCGGTGGCCGCGAGAGCTCGCAGCATATCCTTACGGATGTGCGGACGAACGAGTCTCTTGCGGACGTGAAGTCGCAGCGTGCTGACACCCCGACGCTGGTGTCCCGCGCAATGCGTAAGCATTGTCGCGAATGGTGGCCAACAAGCCCGGCGCACCAGGCAGACTGCGTATAAGCGTGAAGACCATCGCGCAGGGAGGGCCGGGCGTTCTCGGCCAGACCTGTGGTACCTGCCGCCAGCATTTCTTTCGCTGGCGGGCCACGGGCGCGGCCAGCGCCCGGCCTTCCCTGCGCCCTTCTACTTTCGAGGGCGATCCATTGGCAGAGCTCGGACGCCGCCGGCGCCGCGAGGAGCGTGCAGCCATGATCCACGCAGCGCGCCACACCTTCGATGTCGTCCCGGCCTTGAGCCGGGACCCATAGCCACAGGGTGGTGTTTGAGGCACGCGGGACGACCAGTCTTTTCTCACCGCGAGATCACGCGGTATGGGTCCCGGCGCGGAGGCCGGGACGACACCGATCATGAGGACAGTGCACCGCACACATGACGTCGGAGGTAACTGACACCGTCGCGGCCTGCGCAGAAAGTCCTTGACCCCTCCGCAGGCAAATGATGCGAAGGGTGCACCAGGGAGTGAGAACAACAACAATGCGCCTGCCGTTCTATTATGGCTGGGTCATCGTCGCGGTGACCTTCGTGACGATGGCGATTGGCGTCAATGCGCGCACCGCGTTCTCGCTGTTCTATCCGCCCATCCTCGCCGAATTCGGCTGGGACCGCGGCGTCACCGCCGGCGCCTTCTCCTTCGGCTTCGTTGCGTCGGGCATCGTCAGTCCGCTGATCGGACGGCTGATGGACCGGACCGGTCCGCGTGCGGTCATGGAACTCGGCGTCGCGCTGATGGCCGGCGGCCTGCTGCTGGCGCCGCTGACCTCGCAGCCCTGGCATCTCTACCTCACCATCGGCGTGATGGTCGGCGCGGGAAGCGTCTGCCTCGGCTATTCCGGCCAGTCGCTGTTCCTGCCGAACTGGTTCATCCGCCGCCGCGGCCTCGCCATCGGCATCGCGTTCGCCGGTGTCGGCTTGGGCTCGATGACCCTGCTGCCCTGGGTGCAGCACATGATCGCGCAGACCAACTGGCGCACCGCCTGCACCGCGATGGGCATCGTCGTGCTGGTCGTGCTTGCGCCGATCAATCTGCTGCTACGCAAGAAGCCGGAGGAAATGGGCCTCCGTCCCGACGGCGACGCCGCGCCGCTCGCCAGCGCCGCCAAACCCGTTTCGAACATTGTCGACGCCGCCTGGGCCGGCATCGACTGGACCCTGTCGCGCGCGCTGCACACGACGCGGTTCTGGTGGCTCGCGCTCGGCTACTTCTTCGGCCTCTACGTCTGGTACGCGGTGCAGGTGCATCAGACGAAATACCTGCTCGAGATCGGCTTCAGCTCGAGCGTCGCGGTGTGGGCGCTCGGCGCGGTCAGCCTGCTCGGCATTCCCGGCCAGATCGCGCTCGGACATCTCTCCGACCGGCTCGGTCGCGAGGCAGTGTGGGGGCTCGGCTGTCTCGGCTTCGCGATCTGCTTCGCCGCGCTGATCGCGCTCAAGGCGTCGCCGTCGCTGCTGCTGATCTACGTGATGGTCGCAACCCAAGGCGCGCTCGGCTACGGCCTGACCTCGGTGATGGGCGCGGTCGCGCTGGAAATATTCCAGGGCGCGCATTTCGGCAGCATTTTTGGAACGCTGATGCTGATCGGGCTGTGCGGCGGTGCCGCAGGCCCCTGGGTCACCGGCGTGCTGTATGATGTCACGGGCAGCTATACGCCGGGCTTTGCGATCGCCTTCGCCGGCGCGTTTGTTTCGGCGGCCGCGATCTGGATCGCGGCGCCGCGCCGGGTGCGCGTCGTCGCCGGACAGTTACATAGGTTGAAGACGCCGGCGGAAGCTGCGGCATGATGTGTGAACTGGTCGACTTGCCATGACGCTGCGGCCGTGAACCAATAGGCAAACTCCGGGAAAGGGACCCCATGAACGAGCATGTCCAGGCTGCCAAGGCCGCGCCGCTGTTCAATCCGCTGTCGCCGGAGTTCATCCGCAATCCCTATCCGTTCTATCAGCAGCTCCGCGACAATGATCCGGTGCATGTGACGCCGTTCGGCTCGTTCCTCGCCAGCCGGCACGCGGAGTCGAGCCTCGTGCTGCGCGACAAGCGCTTCGGCAAGGACTTCGTCGCCCGCTCGATCCGCCGCTACGGCCCGGAGATCATGAACGAGCCGATCTTCCGCAGCATGAGCCATTGGATGCTGCAGCAGGATCCGCCGGATCACACACGGTTGCGCGGCCTCGTGGTGAAGGCCTTCACGGCGCGCCGCGTCGAGGACATGCGGCCGCGCATCCAGGCGATCGTCGATTCCACGCTCGACGAGATCATCCCGCACGGCCGGATGGACCTGATCGAGGACTTCGCCTTCAAGCTGCCGGTCACGGTGATCTGCGACATGCTCGGCATTCCCGAGGAGCATCGCGAGGCGTTCTACAAGAGCTCGCGCGAGGGCGGGCGGCTGCTCGAGCCGGTGCCGCTGTCGAAGGCGGAGATCGCCGAGGGCAATGCCGGCAATGCGGTCTCCCGGGCGTATTTCCAGCATCTGTTCGAGCTGCGCCGCAAGCAGCCCGGCGACGACCTGACGACGCAGCTGCTGCAGGCGGAGGAGGACGGTGCCAAGCTGTCGCATGAGGAGCTCACCGCCAACATCATCCTGCTGTTCGGCGCGGGGCACGAGACCACGGTCAATCTGATCGGCAATGGCCTGCTGGCGCTGCATCGCAATCCCGATCAGCTGGCGCTGTTGAAGGCGCGCCCCGAGCTGATGACCAACGCGATCGAGGAGTTCCTGCGCTACGATTCCTCAGTGCAGCTGACCGGGCGGGTCGCGCTCGAGGACATCGATGATCTCGGCGGCCGCCGGATCCCGGCGGGCGAGACCGTGCTGTGTCTGCTCGGCTCGGCGAACCGCGACCCGGCGGTCTATCCCGACAGTCCGGAGCAGCTCGACATCACCCGCGCGAACATCAAGCCGCTGTCGTTCGGCGGCGGCATCCACCATTGCCTGGGGGCGCAGCTCGCCCGCATCGAGGCCGAGGTTGCGATCGGAACCCTGCTGCGGCGGCTGCCGGAGTTGAAGTTGGACGATCCCGACAACCCGGAATGGCGGCCGACCTTCGTGCTGCGCGGCCTCAAGCGGCTGCCGGCACACTGGTAACCATCTTCGTTAACGGAGTTGTTGTGCAACGCCCCCGGAAACAACGACAGCGCTGTGACTTCGCCATACTTAATCCTATATGATGCAACGCTCCGGTCTCGATGCCTGTGGGGCTGCGGTCGCACGGGATGACGGGTTTGGGACGCCGGAGCGTTGTCCTTTGAGGGAGACCCCGTGCAGACGACCCTGCTCGGTTTGGCGATTGCCTTCATCCTTGCGCTCCTTGCTGCGCTGATCGGCCCGTACTTCGTCGACTGGAACCAGTTCCGGCCGCAGTTCGAGGCCGAGGCGGGCAAGATCATTGGCGTGCCCGTGCGGGTCGCCGGTGCGCTGGACGCACGGCTGCTGCCGACGCCGACCTTGCGGCTGCGCCAGGTCACATTCGGCGGCGCCAATCATCTCGGCAAGCTGCGCGCCGACAAGCTCGACGTCGAATTCAGCCTCGGCGACCTGATGCGCGGGGAATGGCGCGCCAACGAGCTCACCATCGGCGGCATGGCTGCCGATCTCGGGCTCGACGCCAAGGGCCAGGTCGACCTGCCGGCCGCCTCGGGCCGCTTCAATCTCGCCGCGCTCGCGATCGACCGCTTCAACCTGACCGGCCGCGTCGCGCTGCATGACGCGGCCAGCCGCTCGACGCTGGAGCTCACCGACATCGTGTTCTCCGGCGACGTCCGCTCCCTCGCCGGCTCGCTGCGCGGCGACGGCGCGGTGTCGATTCGCGGCGGCCGCTATCCGTTCCGGGTGTCGTCGAGCCAGGACAAGGATTCCAACGGCCTGCGCGTCCATCTCAACATCGACCCCGGCGAGCGTCCGGTCATGGCCGATATCGAAGGGCTGATCAGCTTCCCGAATCGCTCGCCCAGATTCGAGGGCGCGCTGACCTTGTCGTCGCCGCCGAAGGAGCAGGGTGAGGGCAAGGACAAGCCGGCCGGGGATCAGCCCGCGAAGGAGCCGTCCGCCAAGCCGTCCGGAACCGCGAGCCAAGCCGCCGCCACGCCGTGGCGCATCGCCACCAAGATCGTCGGCGACCAGGCCGCCGCCAAGCTCGACCAGATCGAGGTCAGCTTCGGCCAGGAGGATCGCTCGTTGAAATTCGCCGGCAATGGCGACGTCCGTTTCGGCGCCACCCCGACGCTGAAGGCATCGCTCTCCGCGCGTCAGCTCGATGCCGACAAGCTTCTCGCCGGCGGTGACGAGGTCAAGGACAGGCGAGCCATCGCGCCGGCGCTGGTGCTGCCGGCGCTGCGCAACTGGATCGCCCAGCTGCCGACCCTGCCGATGCCGGCCAATGTGCAGTTCTCGACCGAGCAGATCATGCTCTCGGGGCGTCCGGTGCAGAATTTCACCGCCGACCTGCACAACGAGCCGACAGCCTGGAGCCTCGAGAAGGTCGATCTGCGCGCGCCGGGCTCGACGCGCCTGACCTTCCGAACCATCGGCATTTCGACCTCGGTGACGGCGGGCTTCACCGGCGCGCTCGATCTCGACTCTTCGGAGCCTGATACTCTGGTGGCCTGGTTGCAGGGCCGCAGCGACGGCAGCTACCGCACCCAGCGCCCGCTGCGCCTGCGCGGCGACCTCAACGTGGCGCCGGACCGGGTCGCGATCACCAGCCTCAAGGCGGACATCGATGGCGGCTCCGTCGATGGCCGTGTTGCTCTCCTCAATCGCTCGACCGGCGCCGGCTCGCGTTTCGAGGCTGTGCTGAAAGGCGACAGGCTCGATCTCGATGCTGCCATGGCGGTGACGCGTTCGCTGGTCGGCGTCACGGGCGAGTGGCCCGCCGAGGCCAGCGTCGCGCTGGATGTCGGCCGCGCCAAGCTCAGCGGCCAGGAACTGCGTCCGCTGACGGCACGCTTCTCCTACGATCCGAAGACGATTGCGGTCGACCAGCTCAAGTTCGGCCAGAGCGGCGGCGTGACCAGCGAGGGCTCCGGCCGCTTCGATCGCGCCGACGCCACCGGGCGGCTTGCCGTGACCTCGATGGCCGGCTCGCTCAAGGAGATCACGGCGCTGGTGCAGCCCTTCGCACCGCAGATCGCCGCGCGCTTCGATGCGCTGGGTACGCCTGCCGGCGCGGCGCGGCTGAAACTGACGCTGGACCTCGCCAAGGATCCCGCCAATGCCGACCGCAGCCAGGCCAAGGCGGTGCTCGATCTCGATGCGCCGCAGCTGAAGGGCTCGGCCACGTTGACGGCGAAGCCATCGGCAGCCGCGCTGCGCAGCTTCGAGGTCGATGCCATCGATCGCACCGAGCTCGGCGTCGAGAGCCGGGTCTCCGCCGAGCAGGGCAATGTCGTGCTGGCGCTGCTCGGCCTGGATCGCGTCGCAGCCGCCGGCAATGGTCCCGCCGAGTTTCAATCCAGCGTGGCCGGCAGCTGGCGGACGCCGCTGCGGGTGATGGCCAAGCTCACCGGTGCCGGACTCGATGGCGATGCGCAGGGCACTGTCGATCCCTGGGGCGATGCCACCAAGGCCAATGTCAATCTCCGCCTGCGTGCTGCCAATCTGGCTCCGCTGCTTGGACTGAAGCCGCAGGATCCGGCCGCGCAGAACATCCGCCTGTTCGGGCGGCTTGGACTCTCCGGCAGCCGGGCGACGCTCGACGATATCGACAGCACGGTCGGCGGCTCGCGGGTGCGCGGCCGGGTGGCCGTGAATCTCGACGACGACAAGCAGATCGAGGGCGAGCTCGGGCTGGACGCGCTCGATGTCCCCCAGGTCTTTTCGGTGCTGATCGGCGCGGCCGGGCGCGAGCAGGCGGAGCCGCTGGGAGCCGGCCTCTCGAAGGGATGGCGCGGCCGCGTCTCGTTCCAGTCGCTGAGCGGCGCGGTCATGAGTGGGATCGATCTGCGTCCGCTCGGCGGCGCGATCAGGAGCGACGGCCAGTCGCTCACCATCGAGAATCTCAAGGGCAAGCTCGGCGGTGGCGAGCTGACGGCGACCGTCGAGGCGCGGCCGAATGCCAACGGCCTCGTCCTCAACGGCCGTGTCGAACTCGCCGGCGTCGATGGCGGCGCACTGCGCTATCGCAGCCTCAAGATGCCGGCAGGCAAGGTGTCGGCGCAGATGACGCTGGCGGCCGAGGGGCGCAGCGTGCAGGGGCTGGTGAACGCGCTCTCGGGCAACGGCACGGTGTCGCTGGACAACGCGTCGATTCCGAATCTCGATCCGCGCGTGTTCGACGTCGCCTTGCGTGCGGCCGACGCCGGGCAGGTAAGCGATGACGGCAAGCTCCGGCAGGTGGTCGAGCCGGTGCTGACATCCGGCAGCCTGCCGGTCGCATCGGCGCAGATCCCCTTCATCATTCGCGATGGCCGCGTGCGGGTCGGCGCCACGACGCTGGAAGCACAAGGCGCGCGCGCGATCGTCTCGGGAGGCTTCGACATTCCGGCCGACCAGGCCGATATTCGCGCCAGCCTGAGCTCGAACACCGTCGGCAACGCCAACAGCCGTCCGGAGCTGCAGTTGTTCGTGGTCGGTACGCCCGACGCGCTGACGCGGGCCGTCGACGTGACGTCGCTGTCGTCCTGGCTCGCGGTCCGCGCCATCGATCGCGAGACGCGACGCCTCGATGCGATCGCGCGCGGCGAGGTGCCGCCGGCCTATCCGTCGTCGACGGCGTCGCTGCCGGGCGGTCCCGATGCCAATGCGGCCGTGCCCGGCACAGTTGACGTGCCGCTGCCCGGGCGCGATCCGCGCCGCGATCCGCGCGCCAAGCTCGGCGGTCCGCGTGCGGCCGTGCCGCCGCTCAATGCGCCGCTGTCGGCTCCCGCGGCTGCGCCGCCGCCACCGGCTGCGCCTGTGGCGGCGAGCCAGCCACAGGTCGCGCCCTTGCCGCCGCCGGTCGAGATCAAGCCTGCGCCGGGCGCGCTGCCGCCGCGCCCACGGCCCGTGCCCCGTCCCCCGGTCGTGCTGACGCCGCCGGGCAGCCCATGACATCAGGGCGCGTGGGGGAGGGACCGCGCCGATGATGACGCTGCGCCAGGTCGAGGTCATCCGCGCGGTCATGGTGACCGGCACCATCAACGGCGCCGCGCGGCTGCTGAAGGTCTCGGCGCCCGGCGTCAGCCGTCTCGTGAAGTACACCGAGCGCTCGCTCGGCATCCGCTTCTTCCAGCGTCAGAACGGCCGCTACTTCCCAACGCCTGAAGCCCAGAACATCTTCGAGCAGATCAACAGCGTCTACGAGAAGGTCGACGACCTCAGCTACATCATTTCCAACATCGGCCGCGGCGCGCTGTCGGAGTTGCGCATCGGCTCGGTGCCCAGCATCTCCCAGGTGATGGTGCCGCGCGCGATCGAGCGCGTCCGCCGCCGCTATCCCGACCTCGGCATCGACATCAACATCCTCAAGATCGAGGAGGCGATCGACTATCTCATGCTGGGCAAGGGCGAGTGCGTGGCGATGAGCTATCGTCTCGATCATTCCGCGCTCGAATTCCTCCCTCTCGCGTCGGGCGAATTGTTCTGCATCGTCCCGCCCGGCCATGAACTCGCCGGTCGCAAGCAGGTCTCGGCCGCGGAGATGACGCGCTATCCGCTGATCGGCATCGATCCGAACGACCCTTACGGCCGGATCATGGCCGAGATCTTCGCGCGCAACAAACTCAGCTACAACATCTCGATCAAGGCGCGCTTCGGCACCACCGTCTGCGCACTGGTGAAGGCAGGGTTGGGCATCGCCGTGATCGATCAGTTCACGGTGGCCCATGGCGGCTATCCCGGCATCGAGCTGATCAAGATCGCCGAGCCGACCCGCTTCGACACCTACATCGCCGTCAAGCGCGGCACCCCGCTGTCGCTCTCAGCCGAGCACTTCATCGACTGCCTGCGCGCGGAGATGCGCGCTCTGGAGCCGGGCCGCCCGCCGGCGGCGAAGTCGGTGAAGGCTGCCGGAAAAAGATAACATGATGTTAGGTTCGGCGGATATTTGGGTAATTGTGTTAGCGGACAGACGCGCTATCGTCCGCGGCGACATTCATCGCTCGTGCGGCGATCGCGCGAGGCGGCAGCAGAGACTGAAGCGAACGTGCCTGATCTTTCCGCGCTCAAAGCCCGCAAATTCCTGACCGGCTTGATCGGTGCGCCGATCGCGCATTCGGCGTCTCCCGCAATGCACGAATACGCGGCGGCGGTTCTCGGCGTGCGCTGCCACTATCAGCTGATCGAGGTTGCCGGCGCCGACCGCGCGGGACTGGCGTCGCTGCTCGAGGGCGTGCGCCGGCTCGGCTTTGCCGGCGTCAACGTGACCTATCCCTACAAGGAAGCCGTGGTCGAACTGCTCGACGAGCTCGCGCCGAAGGCGGCGGCGATGGGGGCCGTCAATACCGTCGTCGTCCGCGACGGCCGGCTGATCGGCCACAACACCGATACAACCGGCTTCGAGCGCGCTGTCGCGCCGCTCGTCGGCCAGAGCGGACGCGGCGCCGTCGCACTGATCGGGGCGGGTGGTGTCGGCAAGGCGATCGCCTTCGCACTTGCGAATCTGAACGTTGCCGGCTTGCGGATTTTCGACACCGAGCGGGTGCGTACCGAGAGGCTGGCGAGTCTGCTGCCGGCCGGTACGAAGGTGACGGTTGTCGACAGCGTTGACGAGGCCTTGCAGGGTGCGGTCGGCGTCGTCAACGGCACGCCGATCGGGATGCTGCCGAACCGAGGTATGCCGGTGCCGGAGCATCTGCTGCGCGCCGACCTCTGGGTCGCCGACGCCGTCTATTCGCCGTTGTGGACGCCGCTTCTCAAGGCCGCCAGGGCGAGGGGCGCCCAGGTTCTGCTCGGGCGCGAGCTCGCGATCTACCAGGCCGCCGACGCGTTTGAGCTGTTCACCGGGCTGTCGCCCTCGACCGAGGCGATGGGCGCGGCGTTCGACAATCACATGGCGGAGAGATATCCGGCGGTTGACGCCGCCTGAGCTGACCGCCAATACGCGGCGGAACACGTCTTTCAAGCAAGAAACGCAAACAAGCGTTTAAGATAGAGGAGGAGACAACGTGAGATCGACCATCCTGGCTGGCCTGTGCTCGGCCGTGCTGCTGTCCGGAGCCGCCTATGCGCAGTCCGGCGCTCCCATCAAGATCGCCAATGTTGCCGAACTCTCCGGCGGCGGCGCCACCGTCGGCAACAATTGGAAGAACGGCATCGACCTCGCCGTCGAGGAGATCAACGCCAAGGGCGGCATTCTCGGCCGCAAGATCGAGGTCAGCCACGCCGACTCCCAGTCCAACCCCGGCGTCGCGCGTGCCCAGGTACAGAAGGCGCTCGACGGCGAGCCCTACGTGCTGCTCGGGCCGGGCTATTCCGGTTCGGTCAAGGTGACGGCGCCGCTGGCGGCCGAGGCCGGCATCACCCAGATCATGGGCGGCGAGGCCGCTGAGCTGACGCAGGCCGGCAACAAGTTCTTGTTCCGCACCTCGTTCGGCCAGCAGTCCTCGATGCCGAAGGTCGCCAAGTACATCAACGACGAGCTGAAGGCGAAGTCGGTCGCGGTCGTCTGGGTCAACAACGATTTCGGCCGCGGCGGACGCGACGTCATCACCAAGGAGTTCAATCGCCTCGGCATCAAGGTCGCAGCGGACCTGTCGACCGAAGCCGGCCAGGCGGACTTCGCCGCCGACGTCAGCAAGATCAAGGCGGCGGCGCCGGACGCGGTCTTCATCTACGTCAACGAGGAAGAGAGCGCGCGCATCCTGAAGGAGATCAAGCGTCAGGGCGTGACCGCGCCGCTGATCGGCGAGACCACGCTGGTCGGCCAGAAGGTGATCGAGCTCGCCGGCGATGCCGCCAACGGCGCCCGCGGCCATGTCGGCCTCACCACCGACGCGCCCGTCGAGGCCGTCAAGGCGTTCCGCGATCGCTTCGTCAAGAAGTACAACTACGTGCCCGACCACAACGGTCTGAAGGGCTATCTGGCGATCTACATGGTCAAGGCCACGACCGAGAAGATGGGCAAGGTCGACTCCAAGGGCTTCGCCGACGCGCTGCACGGCCTGACCATCAAGACGGCGACTGAGCCGAACATCCTGATGGACGTCACCTTCGACCAGAACGGCGACATCGACCGCCAGGGCTTCCTGGTCGAGGTCGTCGAAGGCAAGCAGGTCGTGAAGCAGGTGCTGCCGAAGCTCAACTGAGGACAAGGATGGATCGGCGGCGCAGGTGGGGATGCCTGAGCCGCCGCCATCCAAGGGCCTACGGGGAAACCATGTCCAATCTGCTCGACCTGATCGTGGCGGGTCTCGCCACCGGCGCCATCTACGCGCTCGTTGCCGTCGGCTTCACCTTGCTGTGGCAGACCTCGCAGACCATCAACTTCGCCCAGGGCGAGTTCGTGATGCTGCCGGCCTTCCTGATGCTTGCAGTGATGCATCTCGGCGCGCCGTTCTGGCTCGCTGTCCTCGTTGGTGTGCTGCTGTCGGCGCTGCTGCTCGGTCTCGCCTTCAAGATGCTGCTGGTCGATCCGATGTTGCGCCATGGCGTGCTGCCGCTGGCGATCGCCACCATGGCGCTGGCGATCGGCCTCAAGGAGGCCGTGAAGCAGTTCTTCAGCGCCGAGGCCTCGCCGTTTCCATCGATTGTTCCCGCCGGCGATATCAGCGTTCTTGGCCGTGCGATCTCGCTGCAGAGCCTCGGCGTGCTCGCCGTCGCGATCCTGGCCGTCGTGGGCCTGACCATGCTGCTCAACCGCACCTCGCTCGGTCATCAGATGCAGGCGGCAGCGCAGAACCCGACGGTGGCGCGGATCATCGGCGTACCCGTCGAGCGCATGATCCTGCTGACCTTCCTGATCAACGCCGTGCTGGTGGCGCTGGCCTCGCTGCTGATCACGCCGATCTATCTCGCCAAATTCTCCAGCGGCGAGGTGCTGGGGCAGGCGGCGTTCATCGCCGCGATCGTCGGCGGCTTCAACCAGGTGCGCGGTGCCATCGCCGGCGGTCTCCTCATCGGCGTCGTCGACAACCTCGCCGCAGCCTATGTCTCCACCCAGTATCGCGCCGCCGTGCCGATGCTGCTGTTGATCCTGATGATCCTGTTCCGGCCGCAGGGCCTGCTCGGTCGAGCCGAGGAGCGCACGGTATGAGCAAGCACAACAGACTGCTTCTCGTTGCGCTGTCGATCATCGTCGTCGCCGGCCTGATCATCATCCCGATGAACTTCAACCGCTACGGCCTCTATATCCTGAGCCAGTGGGCGGTGATGACCATCGCCGCCATGGGCCTGAACCTGACGCTCGGCTATGCCGGGCAGGTGTCGCTGGCGCAGGGCGCTTTCGTCGGCATCGGGGCCTATGGCGCGGCGATCCTGACCACCCATGGCTGGCCGCTGATCGCGGCGCTCGGGCTCGTGATCGTGATCTGCTTCGTCGTCGGCTGGCTGCTCGGCTATCCGGCGCTGCGGGTGCAGCATCACTATCTCGCCTTCGTCACGCTGGCGTTCTCGACCCTGATGTTCCTGGTGTTCCGCAACGAGAGCTGGCTGACCAACGGCATCTACGGCATCAGCAACATCCCGCGTCCCGAGGTCTTCGGCTTTCCCACCCGCAAGCCGCTGCCATTCTACTATCTCTGCCTCGGATCGCTCGGCCTCGTCACGCTCGCGATGTGGTGGCTGATCCGCTCGCCCTGGGGCCGCGCCTTCATGGCGCTGCGCGAGAATCCGATCCGGGCGCAATCGCTCGGCATCGACACCCGCCGTTACACGTTGATGGCTTTTGCGATCGGGTCCGTGCTCGGCGGCATTGCCGGTGTGCTCTATGCGCCGCTGACGCAATATGTCGACCCCGTGCCATTCAACCTGCAGCTCTCGCTCGATCTCCTGATGATGGTGATCGTCGGCGGCTCTGGCTTCATGTTGGGTCCGTTCCTCGGCGCGATGATTGCGGTGCTGCTGCCGGAATGGCTTCGGTTTGCCGAAGGCTATTATTTGATGCTCTACGCGGCCGCCGTGATCGTGCTGCTGATCTATTCGCCCTCCGGCATTCTCGGCATCCTCGATCGCTATCTCAGCTCAAGGCGGACCCAGGCCGCATCCGCGCTGCGCGCCGCCGCTCAGTCCAAGCTGGAGGCCGCGCAATGACCGCAGTCCTCGACGTTCGCGACGTCAAGAAGAGCTTCGGCGGCATCACCGCCGTGAACGGCGTCAGCTTCGATGTGCAGGAGGGCGAGATTCTCGGCCTGATCGGGCCCAATGGCTGCGGCAAGTCGACCTTGTTCAACTGCATTCTCGGCCAGTTGGTCCCGAGCGCGGGTGAGGTCAGGGTCGACGGCAAGCTCGTCACCGGGCAGCGGCCGTCGGAGCTCAATCGTCTCGGCGTCAGCCGGACCTTCCAGCTGCTGCAGGTGTTCCCGAAACTTTCGGTGCGCGACAATCTGATCCTCGCCGGGCAGGAGCATCGCGGCAGCATGCTGTCGCGCCTGTTCGGGCCGTCGGACGCCGGTCTCACCACCACTGCCGATCAGATGATCGGTTTCTTCAAGCTGGAGCATCTCGCCAACGAGCCGGCCGGCGGCCTGTCCTACGGCCAGCAGAAGCTGCTCGATGCCGCCATGGCCTTCATGGGCGGTCCGCGCCTCGTGCTGCTCGACGAGCCCGCCGGCGGCGTAAATCCGACCATGCTCGGCGATCTCAAGGAGCGGTTGATCGCGATCAATCGCGAGCGCCGCGCCACCTTCGTCGTCATCGAGCACAACATGGAGTTCGTGATGTCGCTGTGCTCGCGCGTGATGGTGATGGCGGAAGGCAAGGTGCTGGCGATCGGCAAGCCCGACGAGATCAGGGCCAATCCGGCCGTGATCGAAGCCTATCTCGGACATTGACGGAGGCGGCCGTGAGCGATCCCATTCTCGACGTCCAGAACCTCGTCGGCGGCTACGGCAAGATGACGATCCTCAACGGCACCACCTTCTCGGTGCCCAAGGGATCGATCACCACCGTGATCGGCCCGAACGGCGCCGGCAAGTCGACCGTGTTCAAGGCGATCTTCGGACTGCTGAAGCTCCGCGAAGGCAAGGTGATCTTCAAAGGGCGCGATGTCACGGGCCTGAGCCAGCGCGCGCTGCTCGGCGCGGGCATCTGCTACATCCCGCAAGGCCGCAACATTTTTGGTGAGCTGTCGGTGCGTCACAACATCGAGCTCGGCGGCGTGGCCGCACCAGCGAACATTGATCTTCCGGGCCGGGTCGAGGCGGCGCTCGACGTGTTCCCGGTGCTGCGCAAGAAGGCGGACCGGCAGGCATCGACTCTCTCGGGTGGCGAGCAGAAGCAGCTCGAGATCGCGCGCGGGCTGCTGCTCGAGCCGCAGCTGGTGCTGATCGATGAGCCCTCGATCGGTCTGTCGCCTTTGATGGTGCAGCAGACGTTCGACATGCTGAAGCGGCTCCGCGAGCGCGGCGTCTCGGTGCTGCTGATCGAGCAGAATGCGCGCTCGGCGCTGGAGATTTCCGATTTCGGCATCGTGCTCGAGCTCGGTCGTACAAGGATCATCGACAAGGCCGATCGCGTGCTGGCCGATCCCCGCGTCGGCCAGCTGTTCCTGGGCGGCGCGATGGAGGAGACGGCGGCATGAACAAGCGCTCGATCGCAACGGTTTCCATCTCAGGCGCGCTCGACGAGAAGCTCAAGGCGATCGCTGCCGCGGGCTTCGATGAGGTCGAGATCTTCGAGAACGATCTCGTCGCCTTCGGGATGCGGCCGCGCGAGATCGGGCAGATGTGCCGCGACCTCGGGCTTGCGATCTGCGCCTACCAGCCGTTCCGCGATTTCGAGGGCATGCCGGAGCCGCAGCGCGCGCGCAATTTCATCCGCGCCGAGCGCAAGTTCGACCTGATGCAGGAGCTCGGCACCGACCTGCTGCTGATCTGCAGCAGCGTCTCGCCGGCCTCGCTCGGCGGCATCGATCGCGCCGCCGCTGATTTCCACGAGCTCGGCGAGCGCGCGGCGAAGCGCGGCCTGCGCGTCGGCTACGAGGCGCTGGCCTGGGGCCGTCATGTCCATGACTATCGCGATGCCTGGGAGATCGTGCGCCGGGCCGATCACAAGGCGATCGGCGTCATCCTCGACAGTTTTCATGCGCTGGCGCCGGCGCTGCCGACCAACGCGATCCGCGCCATTCCGGCCGACAAGATCTTCCTGGTTCAGCTCGCCGACGCGCCGAAGCTCGAGCTCGACGTGCTGTCCTGGAGCCGGCACTTCCGCAGCTTCCCAGGGCAGGGCGATCTGCCGGTCGGGGAGTTCATGGCCGCCCTGGCCGCGACCGGCTATTCCGGACCGCTGTCCCTCGAGATCTTCAACGACCAGTTCCGGGCCGGCTCGGCGCCGCGCACTGCGCTCGACGGCATGCGTTCGCTGCTGCTGCTGCAGGATGATCTGGCCGGGACGATGCCCGTCGCGGCGGAGCCGCGCTTCGAGCCCCGCGTCAGGAGTCACGGCATCGGCTTCGTCGAATTCGCCGTCAGCGAGGATAAGGCGCAGTCGCTCGCCGCGTTGTTCGCGCAGCTCGGCTTCCGCAACACCGGGCGGCATCGCAGCAAGGCGGTGCAGCGCTGGTCGCAGGGCGCGATCGAGCTCGTGATCAATTGCGAGCCGGCGAGCTTCGCGCATTCGCACTATGTGACGCATGGTCCGGGTGTCTGCGCGCTGGCGCTCGAGGTCGACAGCGCCGATCGGGCCATGGCGCGGGCGCAGTCGTTGAAGACGCGCACCTTCACCCAGCCGGTCGGTCCGGGAGAACTGGAGATTCCGGCGATCCATGGCGTCGGCGGCAGCCTGCTGTATTTTCTCGACACGCATGGCCGGCATTGGGATGTGGACTTCGAGCCCGTCGTCAGCGACAAGGCCGCCGATCGGCTCGTTGCGGTCGATCACATCGCGCAATCGATGCCGCACGAAGAAATGCTGTCCTGGCTGCTGTTCTACGCCGGGATCATCGATTTCTCGCGGCTGCCGCAGATGGAGATCGCCGACCCCAGAGGCCTTGTGCAGAGCCAGGCGATCGTCAACGGTGATCGCAGCCTGCGCTTCATCCTCAACGGCTCCACGGCGACGCGCACGCTGTCGTCGCGCTTCATCTCCGAGTTCTTCGGCTCCGGCGTCCAGCACATCGCGTTCTCCTGCGACGACATCTTTGCTGCGGTGGCCGAGATGCGCGCCAGAGGCGCGGGATTCCTCGACATCCCCGACAATTATTACGACGATCTCGAAGCCAAATACGATCTTGCGCCCGAGACGATCGCCGCGCTGCGCGCCAACGAGATCCTGTACGACCGTGACGGCGACGCCGAGTTCTTCCAGGTCTACACTCACATCTTCGAGGAACGCTTCTTCTTCGAGATCGTGCAGCGGCGCAACTACCAGGGCTTCGGCGCGGTCAATGCGCCGATCCGCCTCGCCGCGCAGGCACGCGAGGTTCGGCCGGATACGATGCCGCGGCTTTGAGTCAGGGCTCCGGCCGGATGCCCGGCAGGCGGACGATCTCCCCGGCGAGATAGTCGATCAGCAGCCGCACGCGTGCGATGCCGGCGCGCTCCGGCACGATCAGCATGTTGAGAGGCGTCGATGACAGACGGTGGTCGGGCAGGATGACGGCCACTCTGCCCGCGGCAATGAGGTCGTCGACCAGCCAGGCATGGCTCGCACCGATGCCGCGCCCGGCCACCACGGCCTCTCGAACCCCCAGTCCGTGATTGGTGCGGAAGCAGCTTCTGAACGGCACCTCGTGGCGCGCTCCGTCCGGTCCCATGAGGACGAGCATCTCGCTGCCCGCAACATTGGTCATGCGGATGCCGTCATGCCCGATCAGTTCCTGCGGCATGCTCGGCGTGCCGCGCTTCTCCAGATAGTCCGGCGAGGCGACAAGAAGCCGGTGCGAGTAGCCGAGCGATCGCAGCTTCAGCGAGCTGTCGGTAAGGGGGGCGAGGCGCAGCGCGATGTCGACACCCTCGCGTACGAGGTCGATGCGCTCGTCGGTCAAATTGAGATCGATGGCGATATCCGGGTAGCGATCCTGGAAAGCGAAGACGAGCCGCGTGATGTGCAGGATTCCGAAGGCCGCCGTACAGGAGATCCGGATCGTGCCGGCGGCGGCACCCCGCGCCCCGCGTGCCTCGTCGCCGGCCTGGTCGATCAGGCGGAGGATCTGGACGCAGTTCGCATAATAGCGGCTGCCCTCGTCGGTAAGGGTCACGCGCCGGGTGGTGCGGCTGAGCAGCGGCACGCCAATCGTGTCTTCCAGCTCTTGCAGATGTCGCGAGACCGTGGACTGGCCAATTCCGAGCTCGCGCGCGACCGCGGACAGGCTGCCGCGCTCCGCCACCCGGACGAAGCTGCGCATGTTGACGATGCTGACGTCAGATTTATCCATAAATCGGCATGATATTATCGATAGTAGTCATATAGTGGATGAGTGAGGGGGCGTCTATGTCTTGGCGAGTTCCAGCAGAGGATCCAGCCATGAACGTCCTGCTCGTCTTTGCCCATCCCGAACCCCGCTCGCTCAACGGCGCCCTGCGCGATGTCGCCGTCGCCGAACTCCAGGCTCAGGGCCATCAGGTGAAGGTCTCAGACCTCTACGCGATGGGCTGGAAACCGGCCGCCGACCGCGCCGACTTCCCGCAGCTGCCGGCGGAAGCGCGTCTGAACGTCGCCACCGCATCGGGCGAAGCCTTCAAGACCCACACGCTCACCGACGACGTTCGGGTCGAGCAGGACAAGCTGCTCTGGGCCGACGCCGTCATCCTGCAGTTTCCGCTGTGGTGGTTCACGATGCCGGCGATCCTGAAGGGCTGGGTCGACCGGGTCTATTCCTACGGCTTCACCTATGGCGTCGGCGAGCACAGCGACAAGCGCTGGGGCAATCGCTATGGGGAAGGCGTGTTCGCCGGCAAGCGCGCGATGCTGGTGGTCACCACGGGCGGCTGGGAAGAGCATTATTCCGAGCGCGGCATCAACGGGCCGATCGACGACCTCCTGTTTCCCATCAACCACGGCATCCTGTTCTATCCGGGCTTCGACGTGCTGCCGGCGTTCGTGGCGCACAAGGTGAACCGGCTCGATGACGCGGGTTTTTCAAATCTCGCCGAGCGGTTGCGGGCGCGGATGCGGACGCTGTTCACGGCAGAGACGATCCCATACCGGCGGCAGAACCACGGCGACTATCTGATTCCGTCGATGCAGCTGCGGCCCGAACTCGGTGTACCCGGCGCGCGCGGCTTCGCGCTCCATACGGACGCGTCGCGATGACACGTCAGGGCGCGGGGATGACTCAGCCCGCGCCCATCGCGACGGCGATGCGGTAGGTCGTAAACGCCGCCGCATAGGCGAGCGCGAACATGTAGACGAAGGTCACGGCCATCCAACGCCAACTGCCAGTCTCGCGGCGGATGACCGCAAGCGTCGAGGCGCATTGTGGGGCGAAGATGTACCAGGCGAGCAGCGCCAGCGCCGTGGCGAGGCTCCATTTGCTGGCCAGCACCTGGCCGATCTGTTCGGCCGCTTCCTTGCCGCCTTCGATGGCGTAGACGGTGCCGAGCGCAGCGACGGCAACCTCACGGGCGGCCATGCCGGGCACCAGCGCCACTGCGATCTGCCAGTTGAAGCCGACGGGCGTGAGCAGGGGCGCGATCGCCTGGCCGATCATCGCGGCCAGGCTGTAATTGATCGCGGGCTCGGTGGCGGCCTCCGGCGGCTGCGGGAACGAGGCCAGGAACCAGATCAGCACCATCATCGCGAAGATCGTGGTGCCCGCGCGCTGCAGGAACATCTTGGCGCGGGTGTAGACGCCGATCGCGATGCCGCGCAGCCGCGGCAGCTTGTAGTCCGGCAGCTCCAGCATGAACGGCGCCGGCTGGTAGTCGCGCATCAGGAAGAACTTGACCAGGAACGACACCAGCAGCGCGCTGACGATGCCCGCCGCATAGAGCCCGAACATCACGAGGCCCTGCAGGTTGATCAGGCCCCAGACCTTGGTCGGCGGGATGAAGGCCGAGATGATCAGCGTATAGACCGGGATGCGCGCCGAGCAGGTCATCAGCGGCGCGATCAGGATCGTCGTCAGACGGTCGCGGCGGTTGTCGATGACGCGCGTCGCCATGATGCCGGGGATCGCGCAGGCGAAGCTGGAGAGCAGCGGGATGAATGCGCGGCCATGCAGGCCGGCGCCGCCCATGATGCGGTCCATCAGGAACGCGGCCCGCGCCATGTAGCCGAAATCTTCCAGCAGCAGGATGAACAGGAAGATGATGATGATCTGCGGCAGGAAGACGATGACGCTGCCGACGCCGGAGATCACCCCGTTCTGCAGGAAGCTCTGCAGAAGGCCTTCCGGAAGCTGGTCGTGGACCAGCTGGCCGAGTGCATCGAACGCCGCCGACAGCAGCTGCATCAGCGGCTGCGCCCAGGCGAACACGCCCTGGAACATGACGAACAGGATCGCCAGCAGGATGAGGAGGCCGCCGACCGGATGCAGTGCGACGGAATCGATGCGGGCCGTCCATGTGTCGGGCCGCTCCGGCAGGCTGACCGTGGCCGCGATGATGCGATCGGCTTCGCGCTGGGTCGCGCGCAACTCCGGAACGGTGAGGGGACGCCAGGTGTTGGCGCGGTCACCGGTGGCCGCCTCGGCCCGGGCCAGCAAGTGATCGGTAAGCTGCAGGAGGTCGTCGGTGCCGCCCTTGCGGACGGCGATCGAGGTCACGACAGGGACGCCCAGCGCCTGCGACAGGCCCGCGACGTCCACGGTCACACCACGCCGCTTGGCGATGTCGAACATGTTGAGTACGAGCGCCAGCGGCCGGCCCGTGCTCTTGAGTTCGAGCAGAAGCCGGATCGTCAACCGCAGGTTGGTGGAATCGGCAACGCAGAGCACCAGGTCGGGCAGGACCTCGCCGGTGGCGCGTCCGAGCACGAAATCCCGCGTGATCTCCTCGTCCGGGCTGCGGCCGCGCAGGGAATAGGTGCCCGGCAGGTCGACCAGCGAGATCTGGCGGCCCTGCGGGGTGACGAAGCCGCCCTCTTTCCGCTCGACGGTGACCCCGGGATAGTTCGCAACCTTCTGGCGGCTTCCCGTCAGGGCATTGAAAAGCGAGGTCTTGCCGCTGTTGGGCGTACCCACCAGGGCCAGATGCAGCAGAGGGCTTTCCATGAGCGAGGCTTTCCGCGCGGCTTACGCCACGATCACGGCCATGGCTTCGCGCCGGCGGACCGCGACGGTGATGTTGTCCACGCGGACGGCGATCGGGTCGCGCCCGACGATCCCTTCATGCAGGATTTCGACCCGAGCGCCCTCGACGAAGCCGAGTTCGATCAGTCTGCTCTCCAGCTCGACGTCCGGGAGGGACGACGTCGCGCCGCCAGCGGCAAGATGCTGGATCGTTCCGGTGTAGCCACGCCGGGCCAGACCGAGCGGCAGAGGCGGCCGTGTATCGCAGATTTCGCTCATAGCCTGTATTTTCAATCGCGTGCCAAGAGGTCAAGCGCGGCATGGTCAATGCCGCGGCATCTTAGAGCGATTTTAAACAGACCGGGCGGGCCGCCGTCTGATCTGCCTCAAGGAGCCGCGGCGGATGCCGTGTGCCTGCTGTCCACCGTCGCCTTCGGCTCGAGGCCGGAGGAGGCCGCGGCGCGGCTCTTGAAGTGGTCGAGCACGAACAGCCGGATCGCCGAGGACAGGTTGCCCTGCTGGCGATTGTTGTCGATCTCTCCGACCAGCTCGGACAGGGTCATGTTCCGGAGACCCGAAATCTCCTTCATTCCGTTCCAGAACGCCTCTTCGAGGCTGACGCTGGTCTTGTGACCTGCGACCACGATTGAACGTTTTACGACGGGCGACTTCATCACGCGTCCTCGCCATTGATACGATGTTGATCGAGTAAATCATTCGCGCGCTTGTCGCGTTGTGCGTCAGTTGCGCGTTCGGACTTCGTCCTGCCATGGCGAGCACGGTTGCTTTCGGCGACCTTCGCTGCCTGATCGCGCTCTACGCGCTTTCTAAAACGCTTCAAGTTGATGACGTCCCCCATGCTTGCTCCAATCATCTAAGGCATCGAACGTTGCGAAGAGAGCATGCGCGTTGCGCAGATGAGCCTTGGCGTTATCCAGACAATCACGTCATCGCTCCCTGATAGTTCGATAGCCGTTCGCGACTGTGCGAGCGGGTTTTGTATTCACTGAACGCAGCAGAACTTGTAGTCGAGAGTATCCTTTAGGGGTTAACAGCGAGAATTGCATCACCCCCCGTAGTACTACGGGACTACCGTCATGACCTTCCCGGTCTCGTCATCATCTCTGGCTGTACGAGGCGGTCGAATTCATCCTCGGATACGAAGCCGAGCCGCACGGCTTCCTCTTTCAGCGTGGTGCCGCGCTGATGCGCTGTCTTCGCCACTTTGGCGGCGTTGTCGTAGCCGATCCTCGGCGCGAGCGCTGTCACCAGCATCAGAGAACGCTGCATCAGTTCGCGAATTCGCGCTTCGTCCGCTTGGATTCCGGCCACGCAATGTTCGCTGAATGAACGGGCGGCGTCACCTAGTAATTGTATGGACTGCATCATGCAATGTGTGAGTAATGGTTTATAGACGTTCAATTCGAAATGGCCCTGGCTGCCCGCCAGAGTAATTGCGGTGTGATTCCCGAATATCTGGCAGCATACCATGGTCAGCGCTTCGCACTGAGTCGGATTCACCTTCCCCGGCATGATCGAGGAGCCCGGCTCGTTCTCGGGCAGGATCAGCTCGCCGAGCCCCGAGCGCGGACCCGAGCCCAGCAGGCGGATGTCGTTGGCGATCTTGAACAGGGCGGTGGCGGCGGCGTTGATCGCGCCGTGCGCATAGACATAGGCGTCGTTCGAAGCCAGAGCTTCGAACTTGTTCGGCGCGCTGGTGAACGGAAGTCCGGTGATCGCGGCGACGTGCTTGGCGAACAGCTCTGCAAATCCCGGATCCGCGTTGAGGCCGGTGCCGACGGCGGTCCCCCCTTGGGCGAGCGGCAACAGGTCGCGTGCGGCCGTCTCGATCCTGGCGACGGCGCTCTCGACCTGCGCGGCATAGCCGGAAAACTCCTGGCCGAGCGTGAGCGGCGTGGCGTCCTGCGTGTGGGTGCGGCCGATCTTGACGATGTCCTTGAACGCCTCCTGCTTGGCGCGCAACGCCGCCAGCAGTTCCGACAGAGCCGGCACGAGATGGCCGGAAACGGCCCGCGCTGCGGCGATATGCATCGCCGTCGGGAACGAGTCGTTGGACGACTGGCTCATGTTGACGTGATCGTTCGGATGCACGGGCTTCTTGGTGCCGCGCTCGCCGCCGAGCAGCTCGCTGGCGCGATTGGCGATCACCTCGTTGAGGTTCATGTTGGTCTGCGTGCCGGAGCCGGTCTGCCAGACCACCAGCGGAAAATGGTCGTCGAGCTTGCCGGCGACGATCTCCTGCGCAGCTTCGATGATCGCATCCGCCATCCGCGGCTCCAGCAGCCCGAGCTCCCGGTTGGTCTGCGCCGCCGCGAGCTTGACGAGCGCCAGCGAATGCACGAGGCCCATCGGCATGCGATCATGCCCGATGCGGAAATTATGCCGGCTGCGCTCGGTCTGTGCGCCCCAATAGCGATCGGCCGCGACCTCGATCGGACCGAAGCTGTCGGTCTCGGTCCGCGTCGGTCCGGAGGACGATGAACTCGCTGATTTTGTCATGACGCATGCCCATGATTGGTCGCGAACCGGCATTCGCCGGTTCAAGCATGCGTCAATCTATGGGCTCCCGGGCCGTTCCGCGCGCGACGAATCGCGCCTACTTCTTGCGAAAGCGGTCGAGACGGACGACCTCGGCGCCTTCGCCTGGGCTGGGCGGAGCGGCCGGCTTGTCCTCGCCTGCGTCGGCTGTCGGACCAGGCAGCGGGGCCGCGACGGCCACCGGGGCAGGAGCAGCCGGAAGCTTCGGGCTGGGCGGCGTTTCGGCGATCGCTTCCGACGGTTCGAATTGCAGGCCGAACTGGACCGACGGGTCGAAGAAGCTCTTGATGGCGTGGAAGGGCACCACCAGCCGCTCCGGGACGCCGCCGAACGACAGCCCAACCTCGAAACGATCCTCCGACACGACCAGATCCCAGAACTGGTGTTGCAGGATGATCGTCATCTCCTCCGGATATTGCGCAAGCAGCCGCGGCGACAATTTCACGCCCTCGGCCTTGGATAGGAAGGTGATGAAGAAATGGTGCTCGCCCGGGAGGCCATGCACGGCGGCATCGCTCAGCACCCGGCGCAGCACCCCGCGCAGCGCATCGCGCGCCAGCACATCGTATCGAATATGATCGGTCGCCATGATCGGTCCTGTATCGTGATGGGCCGCGCCCCGCCTTGCCGCAACACCGCGCCCGCAAGCGCAGCAGCATCCCCGACTCGCGTTTCGTCCATCGTACCCCGGCTGGGCGCCGAGGTCAGCAGCCAAGCCGGTTCGACCGGACATATGGGAACGCGCAGAAGCCGGCGGAAGTCCGGAAGATGAAGGAATGAAAGCGAAGGGGTACCAACGGAAGGGGGGCAAAAGAGGGGGTGCAAAGGAGGGCGTGCCAAACGAAGGACCCCGCAAAGGACCTCCCATGCGTCGTGCACGTGAAAGTGGAGGCTTCTGCTTATGCGGGAGTAAGCTGCTGGCAAAGAACAGTTTTTTGTTTTTGGGTAATCCTACGGTAAGCCATTGGGATACCAAACTGATCTGCCCCTTCCAGCCTTTGCCCCGTCAACCTCACATAGGATGGCGATCCACACGGGTAGGGCGATTCGGAATGCAACCCTTGTTGTGTTGCATCCTGGCCGCGGTAATATTGGGGCAATCTACCACACGTGGTTTCGGAGAGCGGATTCGCGATGTCGGTGCTATTTCAGGACGATCTTCCGCACATAGTGTTGAACGTTAGAACTCGGAACCCGATCCAGCTAAACGACTTCGTATCGACTTTTTCCTCACTAGCAAGTCAGTACGAAAAGTTCGTTCAAGACGAAGTCCCTGCCTTGTCCGACGATGCAAATATTTTTGTCCGCGAAGTGCGCGCAGGTTCGATTGAGGCCGACCTGATACCTTGGGCCATGAGTGGTTTGAGTTCGGTTGTGAATGTGATCCAACAGATTGATCATTGTAAAGTTTGTTCGTACATACGGAGCTTCGCTTTCGACGTACCTTGAAGGCTCGCAGAACAGTAATGCGACCCGCTCCGACCTTAAAGATTTCATGGGAGCCGTTACCGCAATCGCCAACGATCCTGATGGGCGCGCAACGTTGCAGGCAGTCGCGTTCGAGGACGGGGCAAAAAAGGTCAAGGCTGCAATTTCATTCGACACCTCGGAAGCGCGAGAGGCTCAGCGTCAAATCGAGGCGCAAAGGCGCTCGTTGGAAACGTCATCCAGCGCAGATCATCAACGCATGCTTATGGTCTTTACGCAATCGAACGTTAAAGACGTGGCAACAGGAAAGCGCACCGGCGAACGTGTTCTGATCGAGGACATCTCTCAGCGAGATTTGCCTCTGATCTATGCATCTGAACTCGCAGAGCAGCGAATAAAACATGAAGTCAGGGACGCCGACGAAAATGTCTACAAGAAGGGCTTTATCGTCGACGTAAATGTACAACTGGCGGGCGGAAGGCCGGCGGGGTATCGGGTGACAAACCTGCATCAGGTGATCGATTTGCCTAGTGATCAAAGGAGCTAGTTCCGCCTAGCGGCTAGAAGTTGGGCGTGCGCTGGGCAGCGCTTCCCGCATTGCACCGATAGTCTGTTGACAAACCAACTTCAGCTGCTACTCGATTCCGTTCTGTTTGCGATTTGAGAGCTGCGCAACGGATCTTTTCCGCGCCTTCCTAAGTAGGTTGAGCTTGCGTGCTTACTACGGAGAATTCTGTTGGGGCGTTACGCGATTGTCTTTCACAATCCGACAGGAAGGTTCGCTCTGGAAGCCGGATGGGGGGGTGCAGCGAAGCTCCATTAGGACACCGTCCTTCGAAGGAACGGTGACAGTCTGCAATTCATCCAAGCCGGCAGTATTTCCATTCCCCTTTGGGGTCTGGGGCAGCTCAACGCTGACATCATAAGGAGGGATTTCGCGCGGACTTTGAGATGGCATCTGCTGAGGATCGATTGGCGCGAAAGGCCGCGTACCGATGTTCCAATAAATCGCCGCAGCATGAACTCCGACTGACGCTAGAAAGCCGAAAGCTGCAAACATCCAACTACGCCGATATTTGAATTTTTTAGTCTTGCGGCTTCCTTCATATGTTCCGCGAAAGCCGGAGACATCGATCTCAAGCTTGTAGCGCGAACTAACTTCTTTGCTGCTTCCTTCCTCGCTACTGCCGGCACTTCCGCTTATCGGATCGATATCCTCACGCATCGGTGACCTCGCTAGGCATTGCACCTATGGAACCATTATCATGAATCTTGTTCAAATCCTAGGCGTGATCAGCGATTTTGTTTTCGAATCCCCGAAATAGCGTCGTCGACGGGCGCAGCATCGATGCAGGCTCTTCTAGACCCGAATCCGATTGGTGATTTGATGGTGCTCCAACGAGAATGACGCGAAGAATTCGGCGGTGGAGGCTCTCGATGTCGAGTTCGTCGGCTTCAGCCGTGGCAGTCACGGACCGTCCTTTTGGCAACTTTATTTTCTCCCGAGTCATAGTTTCGAGAGGATGTGGAACATTCCGATTAAAAAGTGCCCGCCGCAAATTTGCTTGTTCTTACCCCGATGCAGCGCGACTCCGTGCTGGTAATCGATCGGTAAGCCTACGAAAAAGTACTCGGAGATCCTCGAGGTTTTTCGACAACGAAGACCGAAATATACAAACGGAATCAACATGCAATACTGACGAGTAATAGTGGAGGCTTCTGTTGCCAGGTGCCTCCGAACCCCGCCTAACGGAGCTTAACCCGTTAGGACTTTAAGGTGGTCTTTCAAACTGCGTTACGCAGCCTGAGCAACCGGAGCAAAGTTGTCGTTGGCAACTATTGCAGTAGCCCGATAACGGCGGAACAATACCGGGAAAAAGCTCGCCCTTTACGCCCTCGTCGATCCTATTTCGCCCCCGCCAAAACCCATGCTTCGGTGGGCTTTGGTGGAGGCGCCGGGTACCGCCCCCGGGTCCGAATGGTTTATTTCGACGGCGATTTATTTCCATAGCCGGCAAGCCGGCACCCCCTATATAGGCCGTCGGCCGCCGGCTGCACAGGGCCCACGGGCCCCGACCTTCGACAAAAATGTGGGCCGTTGCACAGGAACTTTCCGTCCTGCCTTGGCAGACCGGATTTTGTCCTCCTAGAGTGCATTATGCCTCCCGAGATTGCGCCGGCTGTCCATCCCGCGGCCGACATCGCGAAAATTCCGCCCAGCCTGCGCACGCTCTTCTTCGCATTCGCGAAAATGTCGCTGTCGGGCTTCGGGGGCGTGCTGGTGTTCGCCCGCCGCGCGATCGTCGACGAGCACCGCTGGATGACGGCGGAGGAATTCAACGAGACGTTTGCGCTCTGCCACTTTCTCCCCGGACCGAACATCGTGAATCTTGCCATGGTGTTCGGCGCGCGACTGCGAGGGATCGCCGGCGGACTCGCAGCCTTTGCCGGTCTGCTCGGGCCGCCGATGCTGCTGATCACCGCGCTCGGCGCCCTCTACGGTCACTATGGGCAGGCCGAGGCGTTGCGGCGGGCGCTCGAAGGCGTGTCCTGCGTCGCCGTGGGCCTGCTGGCCTCGGTGGTGCTTCGCATGATCTCGCCGCTCCTGAAGAAGAGCGACGTGCTCGGCCTCGTCGTCATGGCCGCCGTCTTCGTCGCGATCGGGCTGGCGCGTCTGCCGCTCCAGGAGGTTCTGCTGGTGGCCGTGCCGCTCAGTCTTGCGATTACCTATGCCAGGGCGCGGTGGGCCCGATGAGCGGGGACGACAATCCGCTGTCGCAGCTGTTCTGGACCTTCGCCCTGATTTCGCTGTTTGCGGTCGGCGGCGCTGTGGCCGCGATTCCCGAATTGCACCGCATTGCGGTCGATGTCCGGCACTGGATGACCGACAAGCAGTTCGCCGATGCGTTCGCGCTGTCGCAATTGTCGCCCGGTCCCAACGTCATGATCGTCGCCCTGATCGGCTATTCGGTCGCAGGCGTTGCGGGTGCCGCGGTTGCAACGCTTGCGATGTGCGGCCCGACGGCCGTTCTTGCTTATGCCGTCAGCCGCTGGCTGTCGAACGCGAAAGGCGCTCGCTGGCCCGCGATGGTGCAGGCCGCGCTGGTGCCGCTGTCGATTGGCCTGATGGCCGCGAGTGCATGGATTCTTGGGCAGGCCTCGGATCAGAGCTGGCGGGCGTTCGCGCTGACGATCATTGCGGCCGTCGTTGCATCCTTGACGCGACTCAATCCGCTCTGGCTGCTGGCCGCGGGAGGATGTCTTGGTTTTGCTGGCCTTCTCTAGGGAAAGCCGCTAGGCAAAAACTGAAGTGGGTCCGGATTGCTTCGGGCCGCCGAACGAGAACAGTGCCGGCCGTCAAGGCCGATCGGGGAGGGCGAGGACATGGCCGAGACCACGGGCCAATTGTCAGGTGGGACAGCGAGCGTGCCTGGTGCACGCAGCATGACTGGCGCATCGATCATTCTGGTCCTTGCCTTCGCGCCGCAACTCATCGAGCTGCTGATCGCGTTGGCCGGTGTCGTCGCGCCGCTGTCCGGCCGCGGTCCGCTGCAGGTCATCTCGGCACATGCGTCGGCCTTGTCGATCGCCATCCCGAGCCTGGCGCAGCAATATGCCGCAGGCGGCAAGTCCTCGTTGTCCTCCGACGTCCTGCTGGCGCTCATCTACACCTACCCGCTGATCGCCGTCGCCGTGTTTACGTTCATGGTGCGGCCGCGCGCGCCGCAGGACTATTTCGGCGGCGTTGTGCTGATGGCGATCGCGCTGTTCGCGCTGTGGGCCTCCAGCGATCTGCAGGGCATGCGCGGATTCTCGTTCGGGGCCGGAACCGCACCGCGCATGTTCGGCCTGCTGCTGCTCGGGCTCGGCGCTGCCGTGGCCGTGATCGGCGTCGTCACTCCGGGGGCGCAGCTTGCGACCTATCATTGGCGCGGGCCGCTGTTCGTCTCTCTTGCGATCCTCACCTTCGCCGTCGCGATTCGGCCGCTCGGCCTCCTGGTCGTGGGGCTCGCGAGCTTCCTGATCGCGGCGATCGGCAGTCCGGAGACGCGCTGGCGCGAGGCGCTGATCGTCGGGGTCTGCCTGACCGGCGGCTGTGCGCTCCTGTTCCCCTATGTGCTGGGGCTGCCGATGCCGCTCCTGCCGCGTTTCCTTCTGCAATGAGGGCGTGATGGACCTGTTTGCAAATCTCGCCCACGGTTTCGCGGTCGCGCTGTCGCCGATCAATCTTCTGATGTGCCTGATCGGAGCGCTGGTCGGCACGCTGGTCGGTGTGCTCCCGGGCATCGGGACGATCGCCACCGTCGCGATGCTGCTGCCGATCACCTTCGGCCTGCCGCCGGTCGGCGCGCTGATCATGCTGGCCGGCATCTACTATGGCGCCCAGTATGGCGGCTCGACCACGTCGATCCTGGTCAACATACCAGGCGAGGCGACGTCGGTGGTGACCGCGCTCGACGGCTTCCAGATGGCCAAGCAGGGGCGTGCCGGCCCGGCGCTGGCGATCGCCGCGATCGGCTCGTTCTTCGCCGGCTGCGTCGCGACCGTTCTGATCGCGATCCTCGGCGCGCCCTTGACCAAGCTCGCACTGGCGTTCGGCCCGGCCGAATACTTCTCGCTGATGGTGCTCGGCCTGATCTTCGCGGTCGTGCTCGCGAAGGGCTCGGTGCTGAAGGCGATCGCGATGATCGTGCTCGGCCTGTTGCTGTCGATGGTCGGTTCCGACATCGAGACCGGCGTCTCGCGCATGGCCTTCAACATCCCCGAGCTCGCCGACGGCCTGGGCTTCGCCACCGTCGCGATGGGCGTGTTCGGCTTCGCCGAGATCATCCGCAACCTCGATGCCGGGGCGGGGATGGACCGCGACCTCGTGCAGAAGAAGATCACCGGCCTGATGCCGACGCGGAAGGATATGAAGGATTCCACGCCGGCGATCCTGCGCGGCACCGTGCTCGGCTCGATCCTCGGCATCCTGCCGGGCGGCGGCGCCGTGATCGCCTCGTTCGCGGCCTACACGCTCGAGAAGAAGCTCGCGAGGGATCCGTCGCGCTTCGGCCGCGGCGCGATCGAAGGCGTCGCTGCGCCGGAGAGCGCCAACAACGCCGCGGCGCAGACCTCCTTCATTCCGCTGCTCACCCTCGGCATCCCGCCGAACGCGGTGATGGCGCTGATGGTCGGCGCGATGACCATCCACGGCATCGTGCCGGGCCCGCAGGTGATGCAGAAGCAGCCCGATCTGGTCTGGGGCATGATCGCCTCGATGTGGATCGGCAATTTGATGCTGATCATCATCAACCTGCCGCTGGTCGGCATCTGGGTGCGGCTGCTGCGCGTGCCCTATCGGCTGATGTTCCCCTCGATCGTGATCTTCTGCGCGATCGGCATCTATTCGGTGAACAATGCGCCGGTCGATGTCGTGCTCGCAGGCGCGTTCGGCCTGGTCGGCTACTGGCTGATCAAGCATGATTTCGAGCCGGCGCCGCTGCTGCTCGGCATGGTCCTGGGGCCGCTGATGGAGGAGAACCTGCGCCGGGCGCTGCTGATCTCGCGCGGCGACTGGTCGGTGTTCCTGACCCGGCCGGTGTCCGCCATTCTGCTCGCGATCGCCATGGGACTGCTGGTGCTGGCCGTGCTGCCGACACTGCGCCGCAAGCGCGACGAGGTCTTCGTGGAGAGCGAGGGCTGACCTGCGGCCGCACGCCGCAGCCGCAAGTCGAATCGACCTCTGACAAGGCGCTGTGATGCCGCTATCACCAGCGCAGGCCCGCAGCGGAGCGGGCGACGAGGGAGGTAATTTCGATGAGCTGGTGCGGTCGTGCACTTTCGATCGGTTGGCTGCCGGTGATCGCCGGCCTTCTTGCCGGGGTCGGCGTGGCGACGACGCCGGCCAAGGCGCAGAACTATCCGACGCGCAGCATCACGATGATCGTACCGTTCGCCGCCGGCGGCCCGACGGACGTCATCGCGCGCATCGTCACCGGGCACATGGCGCAGACGCTCGGCCAGAGCATCATCATCGAGAACGTCGTCGGCGCCGGCGGCACCACCGCGACCACGCGCGCGGCCCGCGCCGCCAATGACGGCTACACGCTGATCACCGGCCACATGGGCACTCATGCCGCCGCGGTGCCGCTCTATCCGAAACTCGCCTATCATCCGGAGAAGGATTTCGAGCCGGTCGCGCTGCTTGCGGGCACGCCGATCCTGATCCTGGCGCGCAAGGATTTCGCGCCGAAGGATACAAAGGAGTTCGTCGACTACATCAAGGCCAACAGCGAGAAGGTCAACGCCGCTCATGCCGGCGTCGGGTCGGTCTCGCATGTGTCGTGCGAACTCCTGAACTCGATCCTCGACGTCAAGCCGGTCGGCGTCCCCTTCAATGGCACGGGGCCTGCGATGAACGCGCTGGTCGGGGGGCAGGTCGACTACATGTGCGACCAGATCGTCAACGCGGTGCCGCAGATCAACGCCGGCACCATCAAGGCCTATGCGATCGCAACGCCCGAGCGCAATCCGGCGCTGCCCAACGTCCCCACCACGACGGAAGCCGGCCTGCCGAAGTTCCAGGCCCAGGCCTGGAACGCGATTTTCGCGCCGAAAGGCACCCCGGCACCGATCATCGCCAAGCTCAATGCCGCCGCCGCCAAGGCGCTCGACGACGAGGGCGTGCGCAAGCGCCTGCTCGAACTCGGCAGCGTCATTCCCGGCGCTGCGGACCGCACGCCGGAGGCCCTGGGGGCGCTGGTGAAGGGCGAAGTCGTCAAATGGAGCGCTGTGCTGAAGCCGGCGAGCTAGCCTGCCGGCAGACGACCAGGACGGGAGGGGGCGGACCGCAGGGTTCCGCCCCTTGCCATTTGCGGCGCGGCGACCGACATTTTTCAGGGTATAATCGGCGACCGGGCCGAGTCGAGACTAGGGCTCGGCGAACCCCGCCGTTAAATTCGCCGCCTTCTGCGAAAGGCCGCCAGCGCGAACCATGCACCAGTATCACGATCTGCTCGAACGCATCCTGTCCGACGGCGCGGAGAAGCACGACCGCACCGGCACCGGCACGCTGTCGGTGTTCGGCCACCAGATGCGCTTCAATCTCGCCGCCGGCTTTCCGCTTCTGACCACCAAGCGGCTGCCGCTGAAGGCGATCGTGCACGAGCTGCTGTGGTTTCTGAAGGGTGACACCAACATCAAATATCTGCACGACCACGGCGTGACGATCTGGGACGAGTGGGCCGATGCCAACGGCGATCTCGGCCCGGTCTACGGCTACCAGTGGCGCTCATGGCCGACCCCCGACGGTGGTCATATCGACCAGATCACGAACGTCGTCGACATGATCCGCCGCAATCCGGATTCGCGCCGTCTGATCGTCACGGCCTGGAATCCGGCCGACGTCGAGAAGATGGCGCTGCCGCCGTGCCACTGCCTGTTCCAGTTCTACGTGGCGAACGGCAAGCTGTCGTGCCAGCTCTATCAGCGCTCGGCCGACGTCTTCCTCGGCGTGCCCTTCAACATCGCCTCCTACGCGCTGTTGACGATGATGGTGGCGCAGGTCACGGGCCTGAAGCTCGGGGAGTTCGTGCATTCGTTCGGCGACGTGCACCTCTATTCCAACCACATCGAGCAGGCCCGCCTGCAGCTGACCCGCGCGCCCCGTCCGCTGCCGACCATGACGCTCAACCCTGGTGTCACGGACATCTTCGGCTTCCGCTACGAGGATTTTGCGCTCGCCGGCTACGATCCGCATCCGCACATCAAGGCCGCGGTCGCGGTGTAACGCATGTCGCTGTCCATCCGCCGCGCCCGGCCCGACGACATCGGCGTCGTATTTGCGCTGATCAAGGAGCTCGCCGACTACGAGAAGCTCGCCCACGAGATCGTGGCCACCGAGGTCGACATCGCCGGCGCATTGTTCTGCGAGCATCCGACGCTGTTCTGCGACATCGCCGAATGGAACGGCGAGGTCGCGGGCTTCGCGGTCTGGTTCGTCAACTTCTCCACCTTTGCCGGAAAGCCCGGCCTCTATCTTGAGGACCTGTTCGTCCGCCCGGCATTCCGTCGCAACGGCATCGGCCAAGCGCTGCTCGGCCATCTCGCCGCGACCTGCGTGCAGCGCGACTGGGCGCGGCTGCAATGGTCGGTGCTCGACTGGAACGCGCCGTCGATCACCTTCTACAAATCGCTCGGGGCGGAGCTGATGGACGAGTGGACGCTGTGCAAGGTGACGGGCGAAGCACTGACTCGGCTGGCGGAGAAGGCGCCATGATCGAGATCGTTCTCGTCGTCGCGATCGCCGACAACCGCGTGATTGGTGCCGCCGGTGGCATTCCGTGGCGGCAGAAGAGCGACATGCAACGTCTCAAGGCCATGACGATGGGGCGGCCGATCGTGATGGGGCGCAAGACATTCATCTCGTTTCCGCGCCGGCCGCTGCCCGGCCGCACCAACATCGTCATCACCCGCGATTCTCAGTTTCGCGCGCCCGGCGCGGTCGTGACCCACACCGTCGACGAGGCGCTCGCCATTGCGCGGGGCGATGCGCTGCGGCGTTCAGCCGCGGAGATCGCGATCCTCGGCGGCGCCGAGATTTACGCGGCGACGATGCCGCTGGCCGACCGGCTGGAGATCACCGAGGTCCATGCGAGCCCTTCGGGCGATACGCTGTTTCCCTCGATCGATCCCGCCCAATGGGAGGAGACGGCGCGCGAGCGCCATGCCTCGGGTCCCGATGATCAGGCCGAATATTCCTACGTGACCTATCGCCGGCGGCGGTGAGCGTTTCTCTCCGCGGACCGATGCGGCCGCCACTCCAAGACCATCCGTTAATGATGAAGTCGCGTTGTTTGGCCGCGCCGGGCCTGTCCAGCCGCGGCAAACGGGCGCTTGCCGCCCTGTTTACATTGACAAAACCCGGTTCGGGCTTAGCTGGAGCGCTACGTTGTAAGGGGCGGGGCCGTCCCTTATAACCCGGCCACCGTCGGGGCCGGCGTTGTGCACTATCAGCCTCTCGGAGGAGATCGATCGATGGCGTGGAAGAATCAGGGCGGAGGCCCGTGGGGTCCGGGTCCGAAGGGACCCTGGGGCTCGGGACCGCAACCGGTCGGTCCAAGGCCCCCCGACCTGGAAGATCTTCTGCGGCGTGGCCAGGACCGGCTGCAGCAGTTCATCCCCGGTGGCGGCTTCGGCGCCGTCGGCATCCTCCTGATCGTGGTCGGCGCCATCGCCATCTGGCTGCTGTCCGGCTTCTACCGGGTGCAGTCCGAGGAGCTCGGCGTGGTGCTGCGCTTCGGCAAATATGTCCGCGATGAGCAGCCGGGCCTGCGCTATCACCTGCCTTACCCGATCGAGACCGTGATGCTGCCCAAGGCGCTGCGCGTCAATTCGATCTCGATCGGCATCACCGCCAATGACGATCCGGGCCGGCGCGGCCGCGGCGGTCGCGACGTGCCGGAGGAGAGCCTGATGCTGACCGGCGACGAGAACATCGTCGATGTCGACGTCACCGTGCTGTGGCGCATCAAGCCGAAGGGCGCCGCCGACTTCCTGTTCAACATCCAGAATCCCGAGGGCACCGTGAAGGCGGTGGCCGAGAGCGCGATGCGCGAGGTGATCGGCCGTTCGAACATCCAGCCGATCCTGACCGGCGCCCGCACCGTCATCGAGCAGAACGTGCAGGAGCTGATGCAGAAGACGCTCGACACTTACGGCTCCGGCATCCAGATCACCCAGGTGCAGATGCAGAAGGTCGATCCGCCGGCCCAGGTCATCGAGGCGTTCCGTGACGTCCAGGCGGCCCGCGCCGACCTCGAGCGTCTGCAGAACGAGGCGCAGACCTACGCCAACAAGATCGTGCCGGATGCGCGCGGCCGCGCTGCGCAGATCCTGCAGACGGCGGAAGGCTACAAGGAGCAGGCGGTCGCCGAGGCCAAGGGCCAGAGCGCGCGCTTCCTGAAGGTCTATGACGAGTACAAGAAGGCGCCCGACGTGACCCGTGAACGCATCTATCTCGAGACCATGGAGCGCGTGCTCTCGGGCTCCGAGAAGCTCGTGCTCGACGGTGGCCCGTCCGGCGGCCCCGTCCCGCTGCTGCCGCTCGGCGATCTCGCGCCGCGCCGCCAGGCGCCGGCCGCTCAGCAGGGAGGCGTCCGATGAGGTCCCCCGTCACAGGCATCCTGTCGCTCGTCGTCGTGCTCGCGCTCGTCGTGATCGGCTACAGCTCGCTGTTCACCGTGCAGCAGACCGAGCAGGCGCTCGTGGTGCGGTTCGGCAAGCCGGTCGACGTCGTCACCCAGCCCGGCCTGAACTTCAAGGCCCCGTTCATCGACAACGTGATCTCGATCGACAAGCGCATCCTCGACCTCGAGAACCCCTCCCAGGAGGTGATCGCGTTCGACCAGAAGCGGCTCGTGGTCGATGCCTTCGCGCGCTACAAGATCAAGAACGCGCTGCAGTTCTACCAGAGCGCCGGCTCGATCCAGCAGGCCAATATACAGCTCGGCACCCTGCTCAACGCCTCGCTCCGCCGCGTGCTCGGCGAGGTCACCTTCACGCAGGTCGTCCGCGACGAGCGTGAGGTCCTGATGCGCAAGATCCGCGATCAGCTCGACAAGGAGGCCGATGCCTACGGCATCCAGGTGGTGGATGTCCGCATCCGCCGCGCCGACCTGCCGGAGGCCAACAGCCAGGCGGTCTACAACCGGATGAAGACCGAGCGGCAGCGCGAGGCCGAGGAGTTCCGGGCGTTAGGTGGCCAGAAGGCCCAGGAGATCAAGTCCAAGGCCGACCGCGAGGCGACGGTGATCATTGCCGAGGCCAATTCGACGGCGGAGCAGACCCGTGGTGCCGGCGATGCCGAGCGCAACCGGCTGTTCGCCGAGGCCTATGGCAAGGATCCGGACTTCTTTGCCTTCTACCGCTCGATGACGGCCTATGAGACCGGCCTGAAGTCCGGCGATACCCGCTTCCTGCTGCGGCCGGATTCGGAGTTCTTCCGCTACTTCGCCAACCCGTCGGGGAAGGCGGGGGCGCAAACGCCGTCGGCGGCCAGCACGACCGCTGCGGCCGCGCAGGCCGCCAAGCCCTGATGTCGGCGGGGGTCGGTCGATCCCCGGCGAATATGAGTTGACACGGACGGGGCGAAGCCGTTGCTTCGCCCCGTCTGACATCAAGAAGGTCGAACGGGAGGTCCGGGTCCGATGAGGTCCATTGCGTTTTCCGATTTCCTCATCGGATTAGGTATCCTGTTCGTGATCGAAGGCCTGATGTTCGCGGCAAGTCCCGAGTGGATGCGCCGGGCCATGAAGACCGCGATGACCACGCCCGACAACGTGCTGCGTGCCGTCGGCATCGGCTCGGCGGTGGCCGGCCTGATCCTGATCTGGGTCATCCGGCGCCCGATCTGACGGGCCTCGTCCGGCCTCGCTGCGCCGCGGCTGCTTCCGGCGTCCAACCGATTGCGTTTGCCGCCCGGCCAACGCCATTGTGAGGCGATGGCTGCGCCATTTTGACGTATTAGGTCGCCTTCAATGATGAATCGGGCGGTCCGATCGGGCGTGCTTGCGTCCCCGCCCGGTTCCGGCGCACTGTACCGATTGAATTTGCCGACTTTTCTGGAGATCCGCCCGATGACCGCAACCCTTGCTTTCAGCCGTCGCCTGCGTCCCGTCCTGACTGCGGTTGTCCTGGCCGCGGGCTGGGCGCTCGCGCCGGTCCCGGCCTCGGCGCGCGGACCCGAGGGGATCGCCGACGTCGCCGAGCGGGTTATCGACGCCGTGGTCAACATCTCGACCTCGCAGACCGTCGAGGCCAAGGGTGGCTCCTCCGAGAACCGCAACGCCAATCCGCAGGTGCCGCCGGGCTCGCCGTTCGAGGAGTTCTTCGACGATTTCTTCAAGAACCGCCGCGGCGGTCCGGGCGGCCGGGGCGGCGCCGACAACTCGCCGCGGCGCACCAACTCGCTGGGCTCCGGCTTCATCGTCGACGATTCCGGCGTCGTGGTCACCAACAACCACGTCATCGCCGACGCCGACGAGATCAACGTGATCCTCAACGACGGCACCAAGATCAAGGCCGAGCTGGTCGGCGTCGACAAGAAGACCGACCTCGCGGTGCTCAAGTTCAAGCCGCCGCGGCCGCTGACGGTTGTCAAGTTCGGCGACTCGGACAAGCTCCGCCTCGGCGAATGGGTGGTCGCCATCGGCAACCCGTTCAGCCTCGGCGGCACCGTCACGGCCGGCATCGTCTCGGCCAAGAACCGCGACATCTCGTCTGGGCCCTATGACAGCTACATCCAGACCGATGCTTCGATCAATCGCGGCAATTCCGGCGGTCCGCTGTTCAATCTCGATGGCGAGGTCATCGGCGTCAACACGCTGATCATCTCGCCGTCCGGCGGCTCGATCGGCATCGGCTTCGCGGTGCCGTCGAAGACGGTCGCCGGCGTCGTCGACCAGCTGCGCCAGTTCGGCGAGCTGCGCCGCGGCTGGCTCGGGGTGCGCATCCAGGGCGTCACCGACGAGATCGCCGAGAGCCTCAACATCAAGCCGGCGCGCGGCGCGCTGGTGGCCGGCGTCGACGACAAGGGGCCGGCCAAGCCGGCCGGCATCGAGCCCGGCGACGTCGTCGTCAAGTTCGACGGCCGCGACATCAAGGAGCCGAAGGACCTGTCGCGCATCGTCGCCGACTCCGCCGTCGGCAAGGAGGTCGACGTCGTCATCATCCGCAAGGGCCAGGAGCAGACCCTCAAGGTCAAGCTCGGCCGGCTCGAGGACAATGAGAAGGTCCAGCAGGCGGCGATCAAGAAGGACGAGCCGGCCGAGAAGCCAGCCACCCAGAAGGCGCTCGGGCTCGATCTCGCCGCTTTGTCGAAGGACTTGCGCACGCGCTACAAGATCAAGGACAGCGTCAAGGGCGTCGTCGTCACCGGTGTCGACCAGGCCTCCGACGCCGCCGAGAAGCGGCTGTCGGCCGGCGACGTCATCGTCGAGGTTGCCCAGGAGGCGGTGACCTCGGGTCTCGACATCAAGAAGCGCGTCGACCAGCTCAAGAAGGACGGCAAGAAGTCGGTTCTGCTGCTGGTGTCGAACGCCGACGGTGAGCTTCGCTTCGTGGCGTTGAGCCTGCAGTAGGCTCGGCGTTCGTCCTTCGGGGCAACCCTGGGCCGGCACACTCGCTGTCGTCCCGGCCTTGAGCCGGGACCCATACCCTTGAGGGAGCGGTTTGGGGCAGGTGGGTCATTGGCATTTTGCCCATCACCTCTGCTGCGGCGTATGGATCCCGGATCGGCGCCATGCCGCGCTTCGCGCGGCACGGCTTGTCCGGGATGACGACGGTGGATGGGTTCACGGCTCAAACAGCTGGGGCAGGTGACGGACGTGGCAGCGCGTTCTCGCGGCGATATCGCCCGAGGTCTGCGATCGCTCGTCCCTCGCAAACGTGCAGAGGGCGCAGGGAATGCCGGGTGAAGGCCTCACCCATGGCCCGCCTGCGAAAAAAATGCAGGCGGCAGGTACCACAGGCAAAGCCGGTTCAACCGGCATTCCCTGCGCGACGGTCTTCACGCTTATACGCAGTCTCCCTGGTGCGCCGGGCTTGTTGGCCACCATCACCACGCGGCACGTCAGCGCCATCGCGGCTTGATACCAGCGTCGGGGTATCAGGACGCTGCGATTTCACGTCCGCAGCAAAGCCGTTCGTCGGCGCGCCCGAAGACACGCTGCGGCTTCATCGCGGCCATCGCATCCCCACCTCGCGTGTCGTGACGATCGCGCGCAACGCCCCTCTGCGGTGAGGCGGGATGCGCGGAGATAATCATGATTTCAGATAAAACGCAAGAAGATTATTTTTTTCAGAATCTACTGCAGCGCCCCCGCCGGCCGGCGACGACGTTCCGGACACGGTGGAGCGCGCGGCCGGAGCCTCACAGCGATCGCTGATTGACCCGCTTCGACAGCTCCTCGGCATTCTCCTTGCGCTCGGAATAGCGGTCGACCAGGTACTCCGTCCGGTCGCGCGTCAGCAGCGTGAACTTGACGAGCTCTTCCATCACGTCGACGACGCGATCGTAATAGGGCGACGGCTTCATGCGGTCAGCGTCGTCGAACTCCGCGAAGGCCTTCGGCACCGAGGACTGGTTTGGAATCGTGATCAGGCGCATCCAGCGGCCGAGGACTCGCAGCTGATTGACGGCGTTGAACGACTGCGAGCCGCCGCTGACCTGCATCACGGCCAACGTCTTGCCCTGTGTCGGCCGGACGGCCCCGAGCGACAGCGGGATCCAGTCGATCTGGGTCTTCATCACCCCGGTCATCGCCCCGTGCCGCTCCGGCGAGCACCACACCATGCCCTCGCACCAGGTCACGAGCTCGTGCAGCTCTCCGACCTTGGGATGGTCGGGCCACGCGTCGTCGACCAGCGGCAGCCCGTGCGGATCGAAGCTGCGCGTCTCCGCGCCGAAGCGGGCGAGAATGCGTGCGGCTTCCTCGGTGAGAAGCCGGCTGAACGAGCGTTGCCGCAGCGATCCGTAGAGCAGCAGGATTCGCGGAGGGTGGGAGGAGAGCGCCGGCTCCAGCAGCTTCGCGCGGTCGATGGGATGGAAGGCGGTTTCGTCCAATTGAGGCATGGTGTCAGACAACGCGGTATCCTCCGGCAAAATGATCGGCGTTGGCCGTCCTCGTTCGAGATCCGCCGGCACAAGCGCTCAGAACGCCAAGCGCTCAGAACGCCAAGAGCTTAGAACGCCAAGAGCTTAGAACGCGATGTCCGCAGCGACAGCTTCGATGCCGGCCTTCGCGCAGATGTCGTCGTTGTCGCCTCCGGGCGCGCCGGATACGCCGATCGCTCCGACCTGCTGGCCAGCGGCCTCTATTGGCATGCCGCCGCCGACCATGACAACGCCGGGAACGTTGACGATGGCCCGCTCCGCGGCGTCCGGTCGTGCCAGCCGGGCTGCGAGCGTGCTCGTCGCCTCGCGCCAGCTCGCGGCCGTCCTCGCCTTGCCCGTCGCGGCCTCGAGGGTATGCCAGCCGGCGAAACGGTCGCGCAGGGTGACCAGCGCGAGCCCCGACGGATCGCTCACGGTCACGGCAGCCTGCCAGCCGCGTTTGCGGCACTCCGCGAGCGCCGCCTGTGCTGCCTTGAGCGCCGTGTCCGGCGCGATGATCCGCCGCGTCCATGTGGGCTCGTCGGCGCGCGCAACTAAGGCCGGGCCGAAAAGGAGGACGGCTGCGAGCAGCGGACGCAATACCATCACGCCGACAGCCATTTCGCCATGTCCTCGGCCTTCGGCAGCCCACCCGCGTGAACGACCTTGCCATCGATCACCACGCCCGGCGTCGAGGCGATGCCGAACCGGGCGATGTCGGCGAAGTCCGTAATCTTTTCCAGCTCGATCTCGATGCCGAGCCTGCTTGCTTCCGCGGAGACCATTGCTGCGGTCTGAACACAGCGCTTGCAGCCGGAGCCGAGAATCTTGACGTTCTTCATGGGGCTTGTCCTTTCATCCGAACAGGGCGTTGAACAAAAAGCCGACGGCGACGATGCCGGCGGCGACGACGCCCGCAAAGACGGCGATCAGCCGGAGCGTCAGTACCTTGCGCAGAATGAGCATCTCGGGAAACGAAAGCGCGATGACGCTCATCATGAAGGCGAGCACCGTTCCCAGCGCCGCACCCTTGCCGAGCAGCGCCTCGACGACCGGAATGATGCCCGCAGCGTTGGCGTACATCGGCACGCCGATCAGCACCACGGCCGGCACGGACCACCATTGGTCCTTGCCCATGATCGAGGCGAGCAGGTCGTTCGGGACATAGCCGTGAATGAATGCGCCCGCGGCGATGCCAACGATGATCCAGGCCCAGACGCGGCCGACGATGTCGCGCACTGCATCGATCCCGGCCCGGATTCGATCGGCGACGGTCGGCGAATCCGGCTGCAGCTCCGCCTGTCCTGCGCGTACGTTGCGAACCCATTCCTCGAGCCAGCCTTCGAGGTGCAGTCGTCCGATGATCCATCCCGCCACGATCGCGACCGCCAGGCCGAAGGCCAGATAGATCGCGGCGATCCTCCAGCCGACCAGCGCGAACAGAAGACCGAGCGCGACCTCGTTCACCATCGGCGCCGCGATCAAGAACGAGAAGGTCACCCCGAGCGGGACGCCGGCCGAGACGAAGCCGACGAAGAGCGGCACCGCCGAGCACGAGCAGAAGGGAGTGAATACGCCGAGGATCGCAGCCGCGACATTGCCGAGGCCCTCGCGCTTGCCGGCGAGCAACGCGCGAGTTCGCTCGGCTGAAAAAAAGCTGCGTACGACGCCCATGCCGAACACGACCAGCGTCATCAGCATCAGGACCTTCGGCGCGTCGAACACGAAGAACCGCGCGGCTTGTTCCAGATGGCTGTCGCGGGACACCGGCAGCGACGATACCAGCCATGCCGAGAACGCTTCCAGCTGCCAGTAGACCGCAAACCACAACGCGACCGCAGCTGCCGTCGCAATGATCCAGATCACAGCCGATGCCGATCCGTCAGGGTAGGTCGAAGCTTCGTTTTTCATGCTGCACTCCTGTTCGGCTCAGGCATGGCCGCCATGACGGCGTCGAGGATGGCGCGGCGATCGGGCGTCAGGTCAGGGCTCAGCCGATACCGGACCCACTGGGCGTCACGCCGGTCGATGACGAGACCGGCGGCCTTGAGGGCGGACATGTGCCGGCTCATGCGCGATGCGCTGGCTTGGAGCTGCCGCATGAGCTCGCAGACGCAGTGCTCGCCGCCGTCCCAAAGGATGCGCAGGGCGGCGAGGCGGGTCGGCTCGGCCAGAGCGGCAAGCAGCGGGACGGGATCGGACATGGTCCTAATATGTGCGTATTTTCGTATTTGCGCAATAGCGCAAATAATGGATCGCGGATCTGCGGTTTGACCGGGCAATCGGCGCGGCGCGGCGGCAGGCCGGCAATGGCAGGTGATGCGTGGCCCGCGCAGCGACGTCCCGCGAGCTCCCGGTCGGGAAATCAGGCGAGCTGATTGGCGTCAGGTCAATTGATGCACGGGATGGCCTTGCCGCCGCGGGCCGGAATGTGTTCGCGCGGCTGGTCTCGACGATGCGGCCCACCGAGCCGGGTACGAAGACCCAAAAGGTGCAGCGGACTGGGCGTCTGGGCTGCCAGCGGCGCGGATGTCCGGGATCTTCACCACGCGCGACGCCATTCGTTGTCCCGAACAGGGAGCGCGGCCTCGCTTGGCGAGACGCGCGCTGCCTATTGGACGATGGCTTGCTTGCGTCGCTTAGTTGCGAACGCTGCCGACGGTGATCGGAGCGACGAGCGCCGCGCTGCGGCGGTGATGAGCGAGCACGGCAAGCTGATGCGGCGAGGCGGTGCTGTCGACATTGATCGCGACGGTCTGCTGAGCAGCGGACGATGCGCCGACGACGGAGAGCTGATGCGGGGTCGCCGGCAGCGCGCCGACGTCGTAGCTCGGCAGTTCGCCGGCAATGGCCGCGCCGGTCAGCAGCGCAAATGCGACGAGAGAGCCGGGAATGATGTGCTTGATGGTCATCGGGAGGTCCTTCTGTGACGATGATCGATTGCATCACGTGCAACCGTTTTCGTTTTCCTTGGACGCTCCCTAGCGCTGACGGGAATATATGCGCTGCAGCATGATTTGACAATTCATCGATTGGTGATGCGGTTAAAGGGCCGTGCCCGACCTGCAATGATGCGGGATGCGAATGGTGTGATCGGCGATCTGAAATGAGATTGAAATGGAGTTACGTGGCAGCGTGCTGGATTGAAATAAAATCCTCAGCGGCGCACGCGAGACGTGTGAGCGCGTGTCGGCTTGCGGCAGATCTCGCTTGCAGTGGTGACAACGGCACGAGGTGCGGGTGCGGTCGTTCAGCAATCGCAATTTTCAGCTCATTGTCACAATCGGCTGAGATGGACGATCTGTGTCGTCACGGGACGACCATGACTTTCTCCGCCGTCATTCCGGGGCATCGCGCAGCGATGAGCCCGGAATCCATAGCCACGAGCGGCGAGTGGTGCGAAGGCGAGCGCCACGTCCATTTCCGATCCCCATGGCCGCCTGTGGCTATGGATTCCGGGCTCGCGCTCCGCGCGCCCCGGAATGACGGAAAGAAACTGTGTCTGCAAAGGTGCGGCGACGCTGCTGTTGTTTCCGTCCCCCGAGCGCGCGCCGTGCCCACCATGGCTTCCGAACGTGCGAATGCGTGACGTCCCTGAGCGGCCGCGTTGCCCACCTGCGGTATGAGGGCTGCAGGCTGACTAGTCCACGAACTGGTCGCGCGTGTAGCCCTGGGCGTAGAGCAATGCGGTGAGGTCGCCGTGGTCGATGCGGGCTGACGCAGCGGCGGAGACGGCGGGCTTGGCGTGATAGGCGACGCCGAGGCCGGCGGCCTCGATCATGCCGAGGTCGTTGGCGCCGTCGCCGACCGCGAGCGTGTCGATCTCGTCGACGTCGAACGACTCGCGCAGCTCGACCAGAGTGGCGAGCTTGGCGTCGCGGCCGATGATCGGCTCGCGCACCTCGCCGGTCAGCTTGCCGGCGTCGATGACGAGCTCGTTGGCGCGGTTCTCCTGGAAGCCGATCTTGGCTGCGACCGCATTGGTGAACAGCGTGAAGCCGCCGGAGATCAGGCAGGTGTAGGCGCCGTGGGCGCGCATGGTCATGACCAGCTGCCGGCCGCCCGGCGTCAGCTTGATGCGCTTGGCGAGCACCTCGTCGACGACGCTGACCGGCAGGTCCTTCAAGAGGGCGACGCGCTCGCGCAAGGCCGGCTCGAAGGCGATCTCGCCGCGCATCGCGCGCTCGGTGATGGCGGCGACCTTTGGCTTCAGCCCGGCAAAATCGGCCAATTCGTCGATGCATTCCTGGCCGATCATGGTGCTATCCATGTCGGCGAGGAAAAGCTTCTTGCGCCTGACCGCCTCAGGCTGCACGACGATGTCGATCGGCATGTCGCCGCGTAGGTCGCGCAGGCGGGCCTCGAGCTTGTGAACCTCGCCGTCATGCGAGAACGGGATGTCGATCGCGACCTCGTCGAACAGCCAGCGCGGCGTGCCCGGCGAAGGCAGCACGGCCAGGAAGGCCTCCACGATCGTGGTATCAAGCGCGGGATCGGCGGGATTGCAGATGAAGGTGGCGACGAGAGACATCAGGTGACTTTGCCAGGGATCAACAAAGCCGTGCTTATCGCAGGGCCGACCGCCAGCGGCAAGTCGGCGCTGGCCATGGAACTTGCGCAAAAAGCGGGCGGGGTGGTCATCAATACCGATTCCATGCAGGTCTACCGCGATCTCCGGGTGCTGACGGCACGGCCGACAGCCGAGGAAGAAGCTGCCGTGCCGCATCGGCTCTATGGCCATGTCGATGCCGCCGTGAACTACTCGGCCGGCCATTTTGTCCGTGATGCTGTCGAGGTGCTCGCGGATGTCAGGCGCGACGGGCGGCTGCCGATCTTCATCGGCGGCACCGGGCTGTACTTCAAGGCGCTGACGCGGGGGCTCTCTGCGGTGCCACCGGTGCCGGACGAGGTGCGGGAGGCGGTGCGCGTCAGGCTCGAGCGCGATGGCGTCGAGGCGCTGCATGCCGAGCTGGCGCGGCGCGATCCGGGGGCGGGGGCGCGGTTGAACGTGCGCGACCGCACCCGTGTGGCCCGCGCACTGGAGGTGGTGGAGGCGACGGGTCGGCCATTGGCCGACTGGCACGCGGAGACCACGCCGCCGCTGCTGCCGGAGGGCAGCTACCAGGGCGTGTTCATCGCGCCGGAGCGCGAGACGCTCTATGCCAGGATCGATGCGCGGTTCGAGGCAATGCTGGGGACCGGCGCGCGGGAGGAGGTCGAACGGCTCGCCGCGCGCGGGCTCGACCCGCTGCTGCCGGCCATGAAGGCCCACGGCGTGCCGGCGCTGATCCGCCATCTCAGAGGAGAGATCACGCGGGAGGAGGCGGCCACCATCGGCAAGGCCGACACCAGGCATTACGCCAAGCGGCAGTTCACCTGGTTTCGGCATCAGTTGCCGGAGTTCGAGTGGATGAGCCCGGAGGCGGCAAGGGCGTGGGTGGCCAATCTCTAGCCGCATCGTCATTCCGGGACATCGCGAAGCGATGGGCCCGGAATCCATAACCACCATCGTGAGTATGGATTCCGGGCTCGCCCTCCGGGCGCCCCGGAATGACGACCTCGTTTGGAGATGGAGCCCGTACTCTCATCCAGCCTATTGCCTCGTCTTGGAGAGCGACGGCCAAATTACCGCTCGCCGAACCGCAAAATCCGCGCTACCTTGACAAAATCGCGCTGGCGGACCTGCTTTGCCTTGACATCAAGGCGACCATGGTTATGTTCGCGCAACCTTTGGGAAGCCAGCTCGCCGTCATGCGCAATTTTATTGCCATTCTCCTTATCGTAGTCGTACCCAGGCGCATCGCCGGGGATGGCTAGCGGCCATCCAAAATCCGAGCGGTGCGCAGGGCCTTCCAGGGCCCTTTTTTATTGCCCGGAAGCCACCACCGACACTGAACCAAGCGACCCAAGACGAACCGACCGAAGCCAGACCGAACCGACCGACCAAACGACCAGCCGCTTTCAAGAAGCGATCCGGAGCCTGCCATGACCGACAAGAGCCACGATCCGAACCAGATGACCGGCGCCGCGATGATCGTGCGCGCGCTCATCGACCACGGCGTGCAGCACCTCTTCGGCTATCCCGGCGGCGCGGTGCTTCCGATCTATGACGAGATCTTCCAGCAGAGCGAGGTCGAGCACATCCTGGTCCGCCACGAGCAGGGTGCCGGCCATGCCGCCGAGGGCTATGCGCGCTCGACCGGCAAGCCCGGCGTCGTGCTGGTGACCTCGGGCCCGGGCGCCACCAACATGGTGACGCCGCTGGCGGATGCGCTGATGGATTCGATCCCGCTGGTCTGCATCACCGGCCAGGTGCCGACGCATCTGATCGGCAATGACGCCTTCCAGGAATGTGACACCGTCGGCATCACCCGGCCCTGCACCAAGCACAATTGGCTGGTCCGAAACGTCAACGATCTCGCGAAGGTGCTGCACGAGGCGTTCTATGTCGCCACGACGGGCCGTCCCGGCCCTGTTGTCGTCGACGTGCCGAAGGACGTGCAGTTCGCCACCGGCACCTATCATCCGCCGCGCAAGTCCGACGTCCACATCTCCTATTCGCCGCGCGTCAAGGGCGATGCGATGCAGATCCGCAAAGCCGTCGCGCTCTTGGCCTCGGCCAAGCGGCCGGTGATCTATTCCGGCGGCGGCGTCGTCAATTCGGGCCCCGAGGCGTCGCGGCTGCTGCGCGAGCTGGTCGAGGTCACGGGCTTTCCGATCACCTCGACCCTGATGGGGCTGGGCGCCTATCCGGCGTCGGGACCCAACTGGCTGGGCATGCTCGGCATGCACGGCACCTACGAGGCCAACATGACGATGCATGATTGCGACGTCATGCTGTGCGTCGGCGCGCGCTTCGACGACCGCATCACCGGCCGCACCGATGCGTTCTCGCCGAACTCGAAGAAGATCCACATCGACATCGATCCGTCGTCGATCAACAAGAACATCCGCGTCGACGTGCCGATCATCGGCGATTGCGGCGACGTGCTCGCCGACATCCTGCAGGTGTTCAAGGCGGAGGCGAAGAAGCCGGACATCAAGTCATGGTGGCAGGAGATCGCCGTCTGGCGCGCGCGCAACTCGCTGGCCTACAAGCCGAACCGCGACGTGATCATGCCGCAATATGCGATCCAGCGGCTGTTCGAGCTGACGCGCGGCCGTGACACCTACATCACCACCGAGGTCGGCCAGCACCAGATGTGGGCGGCGCAGTTCTACGGCTTCGAGGAACCGCACCGCTGGATGACCTCGGGCGGCCTCGGCACCATGGGCTACGGCCTGCCGGCCGCAATCGGCGTGCAGGTCGCGCATCCCGACAGCCTGGTCATCGACATCGGCGGCGACGCCTCGGTGCAGATGACGATGCAGGAGATGTCGACGGCCGTGCAGTACGAGCTGCCGGTCAAGATCTTCATCCTCAACAACCAGTACATGGGCATGGTGCGGCAATGGCAGCAGCTGCTGCACGGCAACCGCCTGTCGCATTCCTACTCGGAGGCGCTGCCGGACTTCGTCAAGCTCGCCGAGGCCTATGGCGGCGTCGGATTGCAGGTGAGCAAGCCGGGCGATCTCGACGGCGCGATCAAGGAGATGATCTCGGTCAGGAAGCCGGTGCTGTTCGACTGCCGCGTCGCGGCGCTGGAGAACTGCTTCCCGATGATCCCGTCGGGCAAGGCGCATAACGAGATGATCCTGCCGGCGGAGGCGAGCGATCCAGCCGCGGCGTTCGCGGGCGGCAAGGCGCTGGTGTGAGGACGGACCGTGAGCACAGCGCCCACCCCATACTCCACTGTCATCGCCCGGCTTGACCGGGCGATCCAGTACGCCGCGGCCGTCGCGAGTCCCACGACCGCCGCGGCGTACTGGATGCCCGCCTTCGCGGGCATGACAGCTATTGTGCGGAGGCAGCCGTGTTCACACTAGCTGAGCTTGAAGCTGCCCACGCCATCGTCGGCGCCGCCGTGCCGGCGACGCCGACGCATGCGTGGCCGTTGCTGGCGCAGCGGCTGGGGACGCATGTCGTCGTCAAGCATGAGAACCACACGCCGGCGGGCGCCTTCAAGGTGCGCGGCGGGTTGGTCTATGTCGACAACCTCAAGCGCACGCAGCCGGGTGTCCGCGGGCTGATCACCGCGACGCGCGGCAATCACGGCCAGAGCGTCGCCTTCGCCGGCCGCCGCAACGACCTGCCGGTGACGATCTACGTGCCCAGGGGCAATTCGGTCGAGAAGAACCGCGCGATGGCTGCGTTCGGCGCCGAGCTGATCGAGCATGGCAGCGACTTCCAGGAATCGCGCGAGGAGGCGGGACGCCACGCCGCGCGCGATGGCCTGCACATGGTGCCGTCGTTCCACCCAGATCTCGTGCGCGGTGTCGCCACCTATGCGCTGGAGCTGTTGCGCAGCGCTCCCGATCTCGACGTGCTCTACGTCTCGGTCGGGCAGGGCTCCGGCATCTGCGGCTGCATCATGGCGCGCGACCTGCTCGGGCTGAAGACCGAGATCGTCGGCGTGCAGTCGACGGGCGCGCCGTCCTATGCGCTGTCGTTCGCGGCCCGCACGGTCGTGTCCACCAACAGCGCCGATACCAACGCCGACGGACTGGCGACGCGCAGCCCCGACGCGGACGCGCTCGCGATCATCCTGAAGGGCGCCTCCCGCATCGTTCAGGTCAGCGACGCCGAGATTGCCGAAGCCATCCGCATCTTCTGGACCGACACCCACAATCTTGCCGAGGGCGCCGGCGCGGCCTCGCTCGCAGCCGCCCTGCAGGAGAAGCACAAGCTCGCAGGCAAGCGCGTCGGCCTGGTGCTGACCGGCGGCAACATCGATCTCGACCTGTTCAGGCGCTGGGTGATGCCGGCGGCCGCTGAAACTGAGAAGGCGGGAGCGGCATGAAGGCCACGCAGCTCACCACACCCACCGCTGTCATCGCCCGGCTTGACCGGGCGATCCAGTACGCCGCGGCCGTCGTGAGTCTCACGACTGCCGGCGTTTGCTGGATGCCCGCCTGCGCGGGCATGACGGGAGACACATCACGGGGACACCAATGAACCAGCCAGCCTCCGCCTATTTCATCGAAGACCGCCACGATCCGAACGAGACCCACACGTTGTCGGTCCTCGTGCAGAACGAGCCCGGCGTGCTCGCGCGCGTCATCGGCCTGTTCTCGGGGCGCGGCTACAACATCGAGAGCCTCACCGTCTCCGAGACCGAGAGCCAGAAGCATCTGTCCCGCATCACCATCGTCACGACCGGCACGCCGATGGTGATCCAGCAGATCAAGCACCAGCTCGACCGCATGATCCCGGTCTACCGCGTCGTCGACATGACGCTGACCAAGCGCGCGATCGAGCGCGAGCTCGCGATGGTCAAGGTGCGCGGCATCGGCGAGCCCAGGGTCGAGGCGCTCAGGCTGGCGGATGCGTTCCGCGCCCGCGTCATCGACGCCACCACCGAGAGCTTTGTGTTCGAGATCACAGGCAACACCGACAAGATCAATCAATTCATCGATCTGATGCGCCCGCTCGGCCTGGTCGAAGTGGCCAGGACCGGCATCGCGGCGATCGGGCGGGGACCGGAAGGGATGTGAGCCATGCTGGCGCGCGACTGGTACTACAACGAACGCAACCGGATCGGGCTCGACCATGCCGTGGCCTCGATCTACGGCTCGGGGGATGATGCCGACGAGCGGGCGCGCGCCGCGTTGAAGATGCTCGGCGTCAAGCCGGGCTGGCGGGTGGCCGACATCGGCTGCGGCAACGGCGTGCTGGCGACGGAAGCCGCGCTGATGGGGGCCGTGGTCGACGCCATCGACATCTCGCCGGCGATGTTGGCGCTGACTCGGATCTACACCAGGGATCGCCGCACCGCGGTGCGGATGCATTCGGCTGGGCTGCTGTCGTTCGCCTATGAGCCCAACTCTTACGACCTGATCGCCAGCGAGTTCACGCTGCACCATCTGCCGGACTTCTGGAAGGCGGTGGCGCTGGCGCGGATCTATGCGGCGCTGAAGCCGGGCGCGCAGTTCTTCCTGCGCGACATCGTCTATGTCAGCATGCCCGACGGCGCCGAGCGCTCGGTCGAGCAATGGGCCGATTTCAACATCAAGAACCACGACCTCGCGCGCGACAGCGTCATCACCCACATGCGCGACGAGAACTCGACCTTCGCCTGGGTGATGGAGCGCATGCTGGCCGAGGTGGGCTTCGTGACGGTGTCCGCCGACTACCACGCCCCGATGCACGCGACCTACGTGCTGCAGAAGCCGGCGGGGCAGGGCTAGAAATGAACTACAGACGGGTGAGTCTTGCTCTCGCGCAGCCGACGGTGCGCCCCCTCTCCCCGTTCTTACGGGGAGAGGGTTGGGGTGAGGGGCAGCCGCACGGGGAGTGTTCGCGGAGAGACCTGTACCCCCTCACCCGGATCGCATCTTGTGAACTGAAGCTGTCGCGGTCCGCCCTCCTGGGAGTTTGTGACTCCGTCATGCCCGGGCTCGTCCCGGGCATCCAGGTCTGTCCAGGCGTGCTGAACGACGTGGATGGCCGGGACAAGCCCGGCCATGACGACGTGGAGGCAGATGAGTAATGTCCCAGCAGCTCCTCATTGCCTTCGTCACCTTCGCCTTCGTGATGGCGTTCACGCCGGGGCCGAACAACATCATGCTGCTGTCGTCGGGCGTGACCTACGGCTTCCGCCGCACGGTGCCGCACATGATGGGTGTCAGCTTCGGCTTCGCCTTCATGGTCGGTGCGGTCGGCTTCGGCCTCGCGACGGTGTTCATCCGCTACCCCGTTCTGCAGGACCTGCTGAAATATCTCGGCGCCGCCTACCTGATCTATCTGGCGGTCGCGATCGCCTTCTCCGGATCGACGAAGCCCGAGGACACGACGCTGCGCGGGCCGATGTCGTTCTGGGGCGCGGCGCTGTTTCAGTGGGTCAACGCCAAGGGCTGGGTGATGGTGATCAGCACCATCACCGCCTATGCCGCGATCGCGCGCTTTCCCGCCAATGTTGCACTGCAGGTCGCGATCAGCTTCGTCATGGCGATCGGCTCGACCATCACCTGGACCTTGTTCGGGACCGCCTTGCGGCCGCTGCTCAGCTCAGAACGTGCCGTCCGCGCCTTCAACATCGTGATGGCGGTGCTGCTGCTGGCCTCGCTCTATCCCGTCTTCATGGACGCATGAAGGACGCCGCCGCCATGCGAGATCGGGGTTTCCATCGGGGCCCAAAATGCTCTAGACACGGGCCGGATTTCGTGCCGGCCCGGTCGTCCGTGCCTCACCCAAGCTTCTGACCTTTCAGCCAATTCCGGCCATCTCAAAGAGGAAACGACAATGCGTGTCTACTACGATCGCGACGCCGATCTGAACCTGATCAAGGGCAAGAAGGTCGTCATCGTCGGCTACGGCAGCCAGGGCCATGCCCACGCGCTCAACCTGAAGGATTCCGGCGTCAAGGACGTTGCGATCGCGCTGCGCAAGGGCTCGGCCTCGGCCAAGAAGGCCGAAGGCGCCGGCTTCAAGGTGATGGAAGTCGCCGAGGCCGCCAAGTGGGCCGACCTGGTGATGATGCTGACCCCGGACGAGCTGCAGGGCGACATCTACCGCGAGCACCTGCACGACAACATGAAGCAGGGTGCGGCGCTGGTGTTCGCGCACGGCCTCAACGTGCACTTCAACCTGCTCGACCCGCGCGCCGATCTCGACGTGCTGATGATCGCGCCGAAGGGCCCCGGCCACACCGTCCGCTCCGAGTACCAGCGCGGTGGCGGCGTGCCCTGCCTGATCGCGATCGCCAAGGATTCCTCGGGCAACGCCCATGACCTCGGCCTGTCCTACGCCTCGGCGATCGGCGGCGGCCGCGCCGGCATCATCGAGACCACCTTCAAGGAAGAGTGCGAGACCGATTTGTTCGGCGAGCAGGCGGTGCTGTGCGGCGGCCTGGTCGAGCTGATCAAGGCCGGCTACGAGACCCTGACCGAGGCCGGCTACGCCCCGGAGATGGCCTATTTCGAGTGCCTGCACGAGGTGAAGCTGATCGTCGACCTGATCTATGAAGGCGGCATCGCCAACATGAACTACTCGATCTCCAACACCGCCGAATATGGCGAGTACGTCACCGGCCCGCGCATCATCACCTCCGAGACCAAGGCCGAGATGAAGCGCGTGCTCGACGACATCCAGTCCGGCCGCTTCGCCCGCGACTGGATGCTCGAGAACAAGGTCAACCAGTCCTCGTTCAAGGCCACCCGCGCCCGCCTGTCGCAGCACCCGATCGAGGAGGTCGGCGCCCGCCTGCGCGACATGATGCCCTGGATCAAGAAGGGCGCGCTGGTCGACAAGTCGAAGAACTAAACCGATATCGAGCGAGCGGGCACGACGCTCACCGCAATCTCGACCTCTCCCCATCGGGGAGAGGTCGGCGCGTAGCGCCGGGTGAGGGAGCGGCCCGGGGATTCTTGGCGGTTCGAGGCACCTGAACCCCTCACCCGCATCGCATCTGACGATGCGATGCGACCTCTCCCTTCGGGAGAGGTGTTCGTTTCCAGAGCCGCAGACCGGCCTTATCTGAATTGAATGGTCGAACATAAACGGCGGGCTGCGGCCCGCCGTTTATGTTTGGAAATGAGTCCGGAGGCTTCCTTAGATCATGATGCGTTTCGGCGGAAACGCATCATGATCTTAGTTCTTTGTTTGAGCATGATCTTTTCGGGAAACCGGTTTCCACTTTTCCGGATCATGCTCTAGGACGCCGCGCGGCGCGAGGCCAGCGGCGTCAGCAGACGGACGATCTCACAGGCTGCGACGAGGCCGACCAGCCACGCGGCGCTGGTCAGGCCGAGGCGAGCGATGATCGGCAGCGTGAAGCTCGCGGCGCCGCCGAGCGCGGGCGTGGCGGCGAGCAGCACCAGCTCATAGGCCGCGTAGGCGCCGAGCAGGGCGGCGGCAAAGCCGAGCGGAGCGGGGCTCGTGGCCAGCGCCCGCAGAACGCCGCGGGCTGCGACGGTGGCAACCAGCGCCGCGGCGCCGATCACCGCACCCCAGGCCAGCGTGCTGGCATCGACCGGATAGTGCAGGGCGCCGAAGCCGATGCCCTGGTTAACCAGCCAGGCGCCGAGCACGGCCGGCAGCGCCGATCGCAGCGGCAGCATGGCGGCGGCGATCACCGCAAAGGCCGCGAACGGCGTCGCGCAGGCGAACACGAAGCTCGCCAGCGCGCAGGCCGTGGTCAGCAGTGCGAAGCAGAACGCGGCCGCATGCCGGGGTGCGACGGGCGCGAGGCGAACCTCGGACTGGGAGCGGGCGAGAATGTCGAGAGCCATGGAACATCTCCTGTTGGTGGAATTGTAGTCCAGTTTCGATGCGGCTGTCAGCCGCCTCGGGATGACGTCACTGCAAGCCGGACGTCGCCACGCGGATGCCCGCGAATACGCCGAGGCCGGGCGCCAGGAACCCGGTCGGGTTCTGGTAGTGGCGGTTGAACAGATTATCGACCCGGCCGAACAGCTTGACCTGGTCGGACAGCGCGTAATCGCCGCGCAGGTTGACGATGGTGTAGCCGGGCGCGACCAGGCCGGTGGTCAGGCCGTCGCGGCTGACGTCGAGCCAGCCGCTGATCCGCAGCACGGTGGCGGACAGGCTCAGCGCATCGATTGGCAGCCAGGTCGCCGTGGCGCTCCACTTCTCCTTCGGCCGTCGCAATAGCTGCTGACCGGTGGCCGCATCGACCGCGCGGGTGAAGGTATAGTCCGCGCGCAGCGAGATCCGATCGGTCAGATCAGCCGCCACGAAGCTCTCGGTGCCCTCCGTCGTGGCGAGACCGACATTGGCGTAGGAGGTGAAGGTGGCGTTGAAATTGATCAGGTTGGTGATGCTGTTGTGGAAGTAGGTCGTGCCGAAGCGGACGCGATCATCGAACAGCGGCTGCTCGAAGCCGGCATCATAGCCGGTGCTCTCTTCCGGCTTCAGGTCCGGATTGGCGAAGAAGTTGAACGCCGGAAAATCCTGGTGCAGCTGGCTCAGGGTCGGTGCCTTGAAGCCGGTGCCGTAGCTCGCCTTCAGCTTGGTCTCGGTGACCGGCAGGATCATCGCCGGCGCGATACGCCAGGTGCCGTGCCCGCCGAACTGGTCGTTGACGTCGTTGCGCAGGCTCGCCACCACGAACCAGCGCCTGGCAAATTCCGTCTGCAGCTCGATGAAGCCGGCCCTGTTGCCGTTCTCTGCGGAAAGATCAGCTGTCTTCAGCCGTTCGGTCTGTTGCTCCAGGCCGACGATGAGGTTGTTGTGCGGCGCCAGCTCGGTCACCGCATGCCAGTCATATTTGATGCGCTCGCCGGTGGCGACCGCGGCCACGGGATTGCCGGCCGTGAGATCGGACGACCGATTGTTCACATAGTTGACGCCGAAATAGTTCCTGATGCGGCCGCCGAGCACCGACCACACCGCTTCCTCGCGCGTCGCCAGCTGGCGAACGGTGTGATTGCTCCTGACAGCATCGGGAACGCTGGGAAAGCCGCTGTCGCCGGTGAACAGCAGGGTGGCGTCGGTGGTGCGGACCACTGAATTCAGCGTCCATGCCTCGTTGAGGTCGACGCCGAGCTTGGCCGAGGCGGTGACGTTGTCGTAGGTGTTGCCGATCGCCTTCTGCCCCGCGGGCAGCAATTGCCATGGCGTCACCGGCACGTCGCCGGCGTGCAGATGCGCGACATTGACCGCGTAGTTGACGTTGGCCTGCGAGCCGCTCAGTCCGGCGCTCTGGTTGAACGTCTTGAACGACCCGCTCTCGACCGAGGCGGTCGCCCGCGCCGGCCCGTCGCCCTTGCGGGTGATCACCGAGATCACGCCGCCGATCGCATCGGAGCCGTAGAGGCCGCTCTGCGGCCCGCGCAGCACCTCGAATTGCTGGATGTCGGCGGCCAAGAGATGCGCAAAGTCGAACGCGCCATTGCCGTTGGTGACGTCGCCGACGTCGATGCCGTCGATGATCAGCTTGGTGTGATTGGCATTGGTGCCGCGCACGAAGACGTTGGTCTGGCCGCCCGGGCCGCCGGCCTGCACGACGTTCAGTCCCGGGACCGTGCTCAGGATGTCCGGCACGGTGCGGGCCTGCTGGGTGGCAATGTCCCTGTCGGTCACGATCGTGATCGCATTCGCGACGTTGGCGACCGGCGTCACGATCCCGGTCGGACTGACCGCGACCGGCGTGCCGACCGGAGCAGCCGGCTTTGCCGCCGGCATCTGCCGATGCGCGGCGTTGCCGGTTCTGCGGGGCATGGCCGGTTTCGCAGCGATCGGCGTGCGCGGCGGGTCGACCTCGACCGGGGGCAGCAGGTCGGGCGAGGCGGATTGCTGCGCGGCGGCTGGGAGAGCACCGAGCATGGCGAATGACGAGAGGACGCAGAACGACGACAGAAAGGCGCGGCGGCGCCTGGCATGGGGAACGGGAGACACGAGTGACCTCGGCATGACGTCAGTGGCACGTCACCGCGAACGAGGTCTCATGCAGGCCTTGGCGGGCCTGCCTGAAAACGATGCCAATAACGCCCCGACCGGCATCCTCGCGTGTGACCACGGCTGACGGCAGGTCTCCTGGCTCGCGGGTCGTCACCTCCACGTCGCCTTCCCGGGACCGAGATTTCCCAGTGGCATCTGACGCGAGATTCGCCGCTTACAGTTGCGGGGGCAGCTGCGGCCTTCGATCACGTCGCTTGCGCGAGGCGTCCGGCACCGCATTCCCTTTTGAGCCCCGGTCGAGGGGCACCGTCACGATCACCGTAGAAGCGCGCCTGTGGCGGAGTCAATCGCCGGCGGGAGCAAGCCCTGATCGATCCCCTCAATTGCCGACCGCGCGATCGACGAGACATCCACTCGAATTTCCACAATGGAAAACTACCTGAGATTGTGATCGGCTTCATACGTCTCCCCTGGCTGCATGGGAGAGAAGGCGTCGTCGCCGGGTGTCCTCCCGGAGATCATCGATAGGAGCCCGTCATGAGCCGCCCGAACATCCTGCTCGTCACCTGTGATCAGTATCGCTTCCCGCGTTTCTCCTATGGTGCCGATCACGGCTTCGCCGAGCCCTTGAAGCGCATCCTCGGCTTCAGCGAGGACATCGGTGTCGACAACCCTTACGCCAAATTCTTTCCGGGCCTGCTGCGGCTGCGGCGCAATGCGGTGCTGCTGCGCAATCACACCATTGCCGCCAGCGCCTGCACGCCGAGCCGCGCCACCATCTATACCGGGCAGTACGGCACCAAGACCGGCGTCACCCAGACCGACGGCCTGTTCAAGAACGGCGACTCGCCGAACTTCCCCTGGCTCGCGGCCGACGGCATTCCCACCCTCGGCAATTGGATGCGCGAGGCAGGCTACGCCACGCATTATTTCGGCAAGTGGCACGTCAGCAATCCGCCGGACCATTCGCTGCAGCGCTATGGCTTCGACAATTGGGAGCAGTCCTATCCCGAGCCGCATGGCGCGCAGACCAACAATCTCGGGCTCTATCGCGACGCCGGCTTCACCGATTCCGTCTGTGCCTTCATCCGCCGCCAGGCGCTCGCGCTCAACTACAACCGCGTCGTGGCCGAAGCCGATGCGCGCGATCCGGATGCGGCGGCCCCCGATCCCTCCGACGTCAAGCCGTGGTTTGCCGTGGCGTCGTTCGTCAATCCGCACGATATCGCGACCTATCCGGCCGTGATCAGCCAGGCGCTGCCGTCGCCGGATCAGTCCGGCAAGCAGCAATCGGTGTTCGGCCCGCTCACCGTGCCGCTGGAAGGGCAGGGTACGCCGCCGCCGACCGCCGGAACGGCCGTGGTCCCGCTCAATCCGCTCGACTTTCCGCAAGACAGCGCCCATGCGCCGCCGACCATGAACGAGACGCTCGCCGGCAAGCCGTCATGCCAGCACGATTACGCCTACAAGATGGGTTTGGCGCTGGCGGCCAAGACCGGCTACAACGCGCTGTCCGGCAAGGACAAGGGCGACTCCAATGCCGCCGTCGATCTCGCGCTGCGCAGCTCGATCCCGTTCCAGCTCACCGATCATCCCGACGAGGCCTGCCGCAAGTTCATCCAGCTCTATGCCTGGCTGCATGCGGTGGTCGATGCCCATATCGACCAAGTGCTGCAGACGCTGGAGGAGACGGGGCAGGCGTCCAACACCATCGTCGTCTTCTTCAGCGACCACGGCGAATACGCCGCCGCCCACGGCATGATGATGGAGAAGTGGCACGCCGCCTATCAGGAGGCGCTGCACGTGCCGGTCGTGGTGCAGTTTCCGCCCGGCCGCCACGACCAGCCATTGCGGGCAAGCGATGCGCTGACCAGCCACATCGACATGCTGCCGACGGTGCTTGGCCTTGCAGGAGTCAAAGCGAGGGAGCGCGAGGACATCGCGCGAAAGCTTTCCGCGAGCCGGCCGGTGCCGGCGCTGCGCGGCGTCGACCTGAGTCCGCTGCTGCGCGGCGAGACCGATGTTGTGATCGAGCCTGACGGCAAGCCGCGCCAGGGCGTGCTGTTCATCACCGATGACGAGATCACCGAGCCGCTGCCGCCGGAGAACAACGCCCACAATCGGCAGTCACTGGCTGAGTTCGACCTCTACGATAAGGTCGTCGCCGCCGTGCGCGAAGGCCATCACGGCAAGGGCCCGGTGAGGACGATCACGCCGGGTCCGGTGCGGCAGCCCAACCATGTCCGTTGCGTCAGGACCAGGGAGTACAAGCTGTCGCGCTATTTCGATCCGTCGGGCAAGGCGGCGCAGCAATGGGAGATGTATGATCTCACGCGCGATCCGAACGAGGTCGAGAATCTCGTCCAGGTCGACGGGACGCCGCCACGGGCGCGCGAGACGTTGCCGGCGTGGACCAGCCAGCCGGTGGTGCAGAAGGCGGCGGATGAACTGGCCGTGCTGCTCGCGGCGCTGGAGCGGCGGGATCTGTAAGGCGGCTTGTTGGACTTCTCTTGGTTCGGGCGTTCGTTCGAGAGGCCCGGCTGCTTGCGACACCCAAAGCTGTCGTCCCGGCCTTGAGCCGGGACCCAAAGCCACCGGACGCCGTGTTGCGAAGGACGACGACCAGGACCTGCTCCGCAACTCACATCACGCGGTATGGATCCCCGCGTTCGCAGAGACGAGCGCGAAACGTGAGGGAGGCGGCGCGGGACGTTCCCGAGACGGATTGCAAGCCCCCGCTCATTTCTCCACCTTGTTGTGCACCATCCAGAACCGCAGGGTGCGCTGGGCGGTGTCGAGCGACAGCTTGCCATAGTCGCGCTCGGCGAGCTTCAGGGTGTCTGTGTCGATGGCGTGCTTGATCGGGCGGTGGGTCAGGATCTTGGACACCACCGACCAGGCCAGGCCCGCGGCGCGGCACGGGATCAGGACGATGTCGGTGCGTGGGCCTTCCAGCACCTTGGCCATCATCTCGGTCGGCACGTTGTTGAGCAGGCCGAGCGCCGCGGCGACCTCGCCGAATCGGCGGGTCTCGGCGAAGAAGGCGATGGCGGGATCGTTCAGCTCGTTCAGCCCCTTCATGCGCTTGACGGCCTCTTCGGCCAGCGTGAAGTCGCGCCCGACCAGGCCGCCGTCGCTGCGCGCAACGTCCGCGATCGCCTTGATGACCTTCTTGATCTCCTGTTGCAGCGCCGGCGGCGCCGAAGCCATCAGCTTGGCGCGCACCGAGTCGGTGGCGCGGCGGAGCAGGTCGCGCAGATGCTTGGTGGGCAGGTCGACGCGCAGCCCGATGATCTCGGACAGCTCGTCATCGTCCTCGGCATGCGCCATCATCCCGGAATAGCCGGTCTCGGAGAAGCGTGCGGTCTGGTTGTTGGCGAGCTTGCGGATGACCCGGCGTTCGCCGCGATCGACGATGATGTCGGTCACCGCCTCGGTCAGATGCGGGCGGCTCGAGATCGCCATCAGGTGATCCTGGCCCTTGGTCGCCGCGACCTCGACCAGCGTGTGCTCGGTCAGCCGGGTCGAGTGCATCAGCACGTTCTCGGCGACCGAAATTTCGTCGTCCCGCGCGAGCTGCTGGATCAACTCCACGGGCGCATAGTCGACCGGCGCGAGGTGCTTGCTGAGCTCGGCCCGGGCACGGGTCTCGACGCGCGCGACCAGCATGCACAGAACGTTGTCGAACACCTTGATCTGGTCCTCGCTGAGGCGTTCGCCGTCGTGCAGGAACAGGTTGGTGACCTGGCGCAGCGTGTTGACGCGCTTCTCCGAGGAGCCGCCGCGAACGGCCGCCTCGAGTTCGGAGATGATCGAGTGTTCTGAAGGCGGAAGCTGTTCTGGCTGATGCACTGTGGCGCTCGTCTGGTCCGGATGTCCGGAGCGGCAGCGATGCGCGTCTGGTCCGCTGCAGGGCTCTCGGCGGCCCCAGTTTTCGGCATGGGCGATAACAATGTGTTAGGGGAGCGGGACGTAGTACTCCGGGGAAACACGGATACGGAAAATTAAGACGAAGCGTGTATCGCTCGACGCAGAGCGGAACGAGGCCCATGCGCCTGCCGCCGCAAATGTTGGGGTGACCCGCGCCGTCGCCTTCGGGCGAGGAGCTGTCGGCGCCGGGGTGTCAGGCCGAAAGGTTAATGATCCCATAAGGTCATCGGCCTTGCTTCATCCAGTTTGTGCGCGACCCTCGATCTGACGTCAGCTCTCATCTTCCCAAGAATTGAAACTTAAATCACATTCTTGACGTGGCCTGTCGTGCCCCCGTCATACGGAGTCCGCTGTCCTCGTGGCGCTCGCGATGGAGGCCAGCGGGCACGGCCGTCGCGCAGGAAAACAGCGCCAGCATGATGCCCGATCTCGTGCGATAATCGGTTCGCAACACACTGAGGTCGCCATGAAATCCGTCGTCGTCACCGGGGCATCTACCGGGATTGGGTACGCCTGTTCGAAGCTCCTGCTCGCACGCGGCTTCCGCGTGTTCGGGAGCGTTCGCAAGCCTGAAGACGCGGAGCGGTTGCGCGGCGAGCTAGGTGCCGATTTCACGCCGCTGCTGTTCGACGTGACCGACGAGGCGGCAGTGAAGGCGGCCGCACAACAGGTGCGAGCGGCGCTCGGGGGCGAGGCGCTCGCCGGGCTCGTCAACAATGCCGGCATTGCGGTCGCCGGTCCCGTGACGGAGCTGCCGATCGACCAGTTTCGCCATCAGATGGAGGTGAACGTCATCGGCCCGGTCATCGCCACCCAGGCGTTTGCGCCGCTGCTCGGGGCTGATCCGGCCATGACCGGCCCACCCGGGCGGATCGTGATGATCAGCTCGGTCGCGGGCCGCAACGGCAATCCGCTGATGGCGCCGTATTCGACCTCCAAGCATGCGGTCGAGGGGCTGTCCGAAAGCCTGCGCCGCGAGCTGATGCTGTTCGGCATCGACGTCATCATCGTCGCGCCCGGCGCGGTGAAGACGCCGATCTGGGCCAAGGCCGAGGAGGTCGATCTGTCGCCGTTCCAGGCTTCGCCGTTCTTTCCGGCGCTGCAGAAGGTGCGCGGCTTCATGCTGCATCTCGGCAAGACCGGGCTTCCGGCCGAGACCATCGGCGAACGGGTGTTCGAGGCGCTGACGGTGCCGGCGCCCAAGGTGCGCTACGAGATCGCGCCCGACCCGTTGCGGCAATGGATCGTGCGCTTGCTTCCCAAGCGAGCCGTCGACCGCATCGTGGCCAAGCGGCTCGGCCTGATGCCTCCGACCAAGGCCTGATGGCCACGATGACCACCACGGGCAAGACCCGGGCGGAGTTGACCCGCCTGGTCGAGGAGGCCATCCGGGAGCAGCCGGGGTGCGAGACGGCGCGGGTGCCGGCCCTCCAGCGGCTCGATGTCCGCAACGGTCGCAACTGGGAGATCCCTCACGTCATCCTCGGCGACAGTCTGATCAGCGACATCGACCGCGCCGTGATGAGCGTGCAGCGCCGGTTGGGGCGGGAGTTCCACCTGATCGACGATGATGCCACTGCGGCGCCGGAAGCGGCGGGAGCACCGCGCATCGTCTCCGACCGATCCTGACGCGTCTCGGGATCATGGCGATCCGCCGCGTCAGCTCAGCAGGCCCTGGCGCAGCGCCAGCCGCACCAGCTCGATGTCGCTGGCGACGCCGAGCTTGTCCTTGATCAGCGAGTGCAGGTTGGCGATCGTCTTGGGGCTGAGATGGAGCGCCGACGCGATCTCGTCGGTGGTGCGCTCGGCCAGCAGCATCTGCATCACTTCGAACTCGCGCGCCGTCAGCACGTCGGCGGCCGCCTTCTCGCCGGACAGCCGGCTGAGCGCGAGCTCGTGATCGATGTCGGGGCTGATCGCGATGGCACCTGCGAGCACGTCCTTGACGGCGCGCAGAAGCGTCTCCGGCGGACTGCTCTTGGTGACGTAGCCGCGCGCGCCGGCGCGGATCGCCTGCACGGCAAATCCCGCATTCTCATGCATCGTGAACACCAGGATCCGCGCGCTGCGATCCCATTGCCGGATGCGGCGAATGCCTTCGATGCCGCCGACGCCGGGCATGGTCAGGTCCATGATGACGAGATCGGGCCTGACCTCCTTGAACAGCCGGTACGCTTCCGCGCCGTCAGCGGCTTCGGCGACCACGCGCAGTCCCGGCTGCTTCTGCAGCATCGAGCGGTAGCCTTCGCGCACCACGGCATGGTCATCGACCAGCATGATGGTGCCGGCGGCCGCCGTCATGCCGCATACGGCGTTGCCGGCCGTGTCCCTTCACACGACAGGTCGGATGGGAGCGCGACCGGAATTTCGACCCGGAGGCGCGCGCCGCCGCCGGCGGCGGCCGCGAAGCTCATCCGCCCCTCCATGGAGGCGACGCGCTCGCGCATGCCGAGCAGGCCCAGGCCTGATTTTCCGGGAGCTTCGCCGGCGGCCCCGTCGTTGTCGACGGTGAGCACGGCCGCGCTGGCCGGCGCGCCATGCTCCGGTCCGTCGTGAAGCCTCAATTGCAGCCGCACCCGCGTGGCGTCGGCGTGCTTGACGGCATTGGTGAGCGCCTCCTGGGCGATCCGGTAGATATTGGTGGCGACGATGCCGGGCAGGCGATCCACCTCGGGCGTCAGGCTGATCTCGAATTGGATCAGTCCGTGCTGGCGCCTGTTCCAGCCGGCCACGAGGCCTTCGAGGCTGGCAGCCAGGCCGAGCTCGTCGACGTCGGGCGGACGCAGTCGCACCAAGGTGCCGCGCAAGCAGTCCATCATGCCGGTCGCGGTGCGCGCAATGCCGTCGCATTCCGCGACGAGGCCGGGGCAATCCTGTGCAGCCGTCTGCCGGATCGAGGCTGCGAGCGCACGGACCGCTGCGAGCGATTGCCCGAACTCGTCGTGCAGCTCACGGGCGAGATGACGCCGCTCGTCGTCTTGCAGAGCCATGAGACGCCGGGTCAGTTCGCCGCGTTGGGCGAGCGCCGTTTCCAGTCCCTCGGCGAGCTGATTGAAGGCGTCGCGGATCGCGGAGAGCTCGGCGAGGTCGAAGGGCGGCAGCCGGGCCGACAGATCGTTGGCGGCGATCCGCTGCAGCCCGGCGCGGATCAGGCGGGTCGGGCGCAGCGCGCGGGCGAGCGCCGCATGCGACAATGCGCACAACAGCACCAGCGCCGTTCCGAGCACGGGCAGCAGCCGGCGGAGCTCACGCCAGGCCTCCGCTGTCATGACGCTGGCATCGATCCAGACCACCGCATCGCCGGTCCGGCTGTCGCGGTACGTGACTGGCCGTGTCGCCTCGCGACCGGGATCGAACAATGGCTGATACAGCATGGCGAAGGCGCGGGGCGGGTCGTCGATGTCAGCTGCGGCGCCGCCGCAGATGCGCTGCACGACGTTGCCGTCGATGCCGCGATAGGCGATGCACAGGCCGGGGGCCATCGCTGCGGCCGCGACTGCATCGAGGTCGGGGAAGCCGGATGGCGGGCTGTTGACCCAGTGCATCTTGCTCTGCTGCAACTGCAGGGTTCGCGCCGTGATCTCGGCGATCCGTGCGTTGCGCGCATGCGCCGACCGGTCGAGGTCGAACAGGACGTAGCCGCAGATCGATGCAAAGCACAACGTCGCCACCACGGCGATGCGCAAGGTCAGTCGGTATTTGAGATCGTAGCGGCTCCACATCTTCAGCGCGCCCATGGCAGCCCACCCCCTTCGGCATTTAACGGCAGAACCGTCGCGGCAGAAAGCGCGGTGGCCCGCTCGCCGCCACGTCGTGAAATTTTCCCGTGTCCCGTCGGGACCGTGACCGGTTCTGCGGTGAGCGCGCGCGTCTAGCCTTGCGGCCATGCAACCCTTACGCGAGAGGCCTCGATGTCAAACACCCGCTTCGCCCGCCGCCTCATTGTCGCGCTCGTCCTCGCGGCAGGCCCGGTCCGCGCCGCTTCCGACCAGGTTCCGGCCGTGCTGGTCGACGATTTCAGTTATCTCGACACCTCCGGCGAGCCCGTGGACCAGACCGCGGCGCATCAACGCCGGCTGCAGGACTTCGTCGCCGGGCTTCGCCGCGACGTCGCCGCCGACCCGCGCCTGCGGCCGGTCAGCCCGTCCTGCGCGCCGTCCTGTACGACCGAGGCGTCATCGGAGGCGCGATTGCGGATGGCCGCCGAGGCCGGCGCCACCGTGGTGATCACCGGCGGCGTCCAGAAGCTCTCCACCCTGGTGCAATGGGCGCGCGCGGCGGCCATCGACGTCGCTACCCGGCGGGTCGTGTTCGACAAGGTCTTCACCTTCCGCGGCGACTCCGACGAGGCCTGGGAGCGCGCCGAGGTCTTCGTCTCGCGCCAGGTCCGCGATGCACTGTCCGCGCCCGAGCCGATCCGGCTGGCCCTGCTGCCGTTCGAGCTCGACGACACCAGCGCGGGTGCTGCGCTTGGCGAGAGCGATGCCGACCGCAAGCAGCTGCAGGAGGCGACCCAGGCGGTGCGCCAGGTGCTGGCGCAGTCCGGCCGCTATCGCCTCATGGAGCCGGCTGGCGAGCCCGGCCAGGCCCTGCGCGCGTGCGATGATTGCGAAGCTCGCGCTGCTCGCGCGCTCGGCGCCCAGCAGTCGCTGCTTGGGATCGTGAGGCGGATCGGCCGCACCGAGTATGTCATCGGTTTCCGCGTCCGCCAGGCGGATACCGGCGCGCTGGTGGCTTCGGGCGACAGCGGGCTGCGCCTCGGCGCCAATGACTCGTGGAGCCGCGGCGCCGCGCGATTGGTGCGTGAGCGTCTGCTCGGCAGCGGCGCCTCCGAACGCTGACCAGGCCCGTCGTCGTGGTGTCGGGGACCGTGTTCACGAATCATCGGGCGGCAGAGGCGTCCGTCGGTGTGGGAATATGGCGACATCGGCCGGCTAAGCCATCACCGCGCGCAATTTTACGCGTGCCGCTGAATGACGGCTAAGCCGCGGAATTGACTCGCCTATCGGATCGGCTGCACGCGCCATCCGATGGTCGTGCCGGATTCGCGTGTCGTATTTTACCCATGATTGGTTTTTTCGATGCAGCTTTCCGCGGGGGCATTGGAATGTTCGATCATCAATTCCTGGGCGTGCCTGCTCAGATTGCTCTGCTGTTCATGGCGGCCGCAGCCAAGGCGCCTCACCGGCGGGCCAAGCGGGCGCCGGCACCGTCACCGGTTGCCGGCATCAGTGCGGCCATTCTCCTCGCCGCGACGATCGTCATCGCGGGCTACATCGCCTATCTGGAATTGACGGGGCTGCGCGCGGAGGGCCGGGTCGTCGTGGTCAGACCCGATGCCAATGGTCTCGATCGAGAGCCGACATATTATCCGGTGATCGAGTTCGCGACCGCCTCGGGTGCGCTGGCGCGCTTCGAAGATTTCGGCGGCAGCTCGCCCCGCTATCGCGTCGGCGACCGGGTCGCGGTGCTCTACCGCGGCAACGAGACCTCGCGCTTTGCCATCGTGGATCGCGATCGAAGCTCGAATCTGCTGCTGCCGCTGTTGCCGTTCGGTGGAGCGGTGTTGCTCGGCTGGCCTTTCCTTCGCCGTTTCGGGGCGCGTGTCCGCGCCAGGACGGCAGGCCGTCCGGCGTCCCGGACGATGCGAAGCGCGCCGCATCCGCAACGCCGGATGATGAACGTTTGACAACGACGGCAGAAGCTCCGCGCGCATCGCCCGGCGGCTGCGACCAGAGGACACGCCCTCACTCCGGGCAAATCCGGGCTGTTGTTATTTGTGACGATTTCATTACGGTCACATGACAGGATGAGGCTGCCTCGATCTGCCGGCATTCGCCGGCGAGGGGCGCTGCTTTCGACCGCCCGCTTTCAACCGCCCGATGTCACTGACCCCGAACCACGAACCGATCACGACGCTGACTGCGGCCAGTGCGACGCGTTCAAACGTCGCGCGGCTGTCGGCTGTCGCCGCCCCCCATGTGGCCGCATTGGCCCTGATGCTGCACACCGAGACCGATTTCGGCGCGCGGCTCGGCTTCCTCCTGGCCTGGGGCATCCTGAACGGCTTCTGGCTGGTGCTGCTGCGGCGCCCTGCGGTATCGGGTGCGCTGGCCCTCACCATGGTGGTGGTGCTGGTGCTGCTGTCGCAGCTCAAGCATGCCGTGGTCCAGATGACCGCGAACTTCGTCGACGTGATGCTGATCGACCACGACAGTGCGGCGTTCCTGTTCACGATCTTTCCGAACCTCAAGCTGTCGGTGCTGGTGGCGGCGGCCGTGGTGCTGCCGCTGATGGGATTGCTGTGGTGGGCCGATCCGTTCCGGATCGCGCGGCTGCCGGCGCTCGCCGGCAAGCTCGCCTGCCTCGCGGCGCTGACGCTGTATTCGCTCAATTGGCGCGACGAGGCTTGGCGCGGCTATTACGACGACGGCTACCTCTCGAAGTTCGCGCGCTCCGGCGTGACCGCGGTGTCGGACTTCCTCGCCAACGGCTTCATGGAATCCGATGCCACGGCCGACCGCAAGCTGGCCGCCTTCGTCCCGGACTCCTGCCATCCGGCCGGGCGGCGGCCGAACATCGTGCTGATCCACGACGAGTCGAGCTTCGACATCCGCTCGGCTGAGGGCATCAAGGTGCCCGCGGGCTATGGCAGCCACTTCAAGTCGTTCGACGGCAAGGCGCGCCAGTTCATGGCCGAGAGCAATGGCGGCCCGAGCTGGTTCACCGAATACAATGTGCTCGCCGGGCTGTCGTCGCGCTCGTTCGGCCGCTTCGCCTATTTCGTGACCCGGATCGCGTCCGGCCGGGTGGAGCGCGGATTGCCGTTGGCGCTGCGCAATTGCGGTTACGACACGGTGTCGCTGTACCCCGCGCATGGCGCCTTCATGAACGCGCGCAGCTTCCAGACCACCGTCGGCGTCGACCGTTTCCTCGATGCGCGCGATCTCGGCGCCAAGGGCGTCGAGCCCGACGGCTTCTTCTACGACGCCGCGCTCGATCTGATGCAGCAGCGGAAGCCGGGCAAGCCGCTGTTCATGTTCGTCTACCTCGCGGCCAACCATTTCCCCTGGGAGACCACCTTCCGGCCCGACCTGACGCCGTCCTGGCGCGCGCCCGGCAATCTGCCGGCGATCGACGAATATCTGCGCCGGCAGGCGATGAGCGCGGCGGACTATCAACGCTTTCTCGCCAATCTGAAGAAGCGGTTCGGCGACCAGCCGTTCCTGATCGTGCGCTACGGCGACCACCAGCCGGAGTTCTCGCCGCACATCCTCGATCCCAAGCTCGACGAGGCCGGCATCGGCCAGAAGCTGGAGAGCTACGATCCGCGTTATTACGCGACCTACTATGCTGTCGATGCCGTCAATTTCGCGCCGCGGCCGAGCGAGGTCGTGATGGACAGGATCGACGCCGCCTATCTGCCGCTGGTCACCTTGGAGGCCGCAGGCATTCCGCTCGATCCGTCCTTCGCCGAGCAGAAGGACATCATGCTCCGCTGCAAGGGCGTGTTCTATGCCTGCGGCGACGGCGCCGAAGCCCGCCGCTTCAACCGCATGCTGATCGACGCCGAACTGATCCGGGGGCTGTGACCGGCCGACGTGGACGTCGGCCGGGGCAGGGTGGGTCTCTGCGCCACGGCTACTCCGCAGCCGCATCGGTGACGATGCCTCCGATGTTCTGCCAGTGCGCGCCATCGAACTGGATCATCTGCAACTGCTTGTTGACGCGATAATCCGTCGGCGAGGTCGTGATGCTGATGCCCGGCAGCAGCATGCCGAGCTCGACATGGTCGAGATGGGTGGCCTGCTTCAGCACGTTGTCGCGCGTCAGCTCGTCGCCGCATTGCTTCAACACCTGAACCAGCAGCTCGGCGGTGATGTAGCCATAGACGTTGAAGTTCGAGCCCTTGTCGCCGTCGGGATAGTACTTCTCCATGAAGGCGAGATAGCGCTGCACGCCGGGGTCGTTCTTGAAGCCCTCCTCGAGCGGATCCTTGACGTAGCCGACGCTGATCAGCCCCTTGGCATTCTCGAGCCCGGCAGGCTTCAGGGTCGCGCCCAGAGAATTGGCATTGATGTCGACGATGTGGACCGGCTTCCAGCCGAGCTCGGCGACCTTCTTGATGGCCTGCGCCGCCTGCTTCGGCGTCGAGGCACTGAACAGCAGGTCTGCGCCGGCGTCCTTGAGCTTGAGGATGTGCGAGTCGATCGTCGGCTCGGTGATCTCGTACGAGGATTCAGCCACGATCATCTTGGCCGCCTTGTCGCCGAGCCCGGCCTTGAGGCCGGCGAGATAGTCGCGGCCGAGATCGTCGTTCTGGTAGAGAACGCCGATCTTGGCGTTGGGATGGGTCTTGAGAATGTATTGGCCGTAGATGCGGCCCTCGACGACGTAGCTCGGATTGAAGCCCATCGTCCAAGGAAAGTTCTTGGGATCGGTGAAGCGCGCGGCGCCGGTGGCCGCGAACAGCTGCGGCACCTTCTTCGAGTTGAGATATTTCTGCACGGCGACGTTCGGCGCGGTGCCGATGATCTGGAACGTCAGCAGCACCTCGTCGCTCTCGACCAGCTTGCGCACCTGCTCGACCGTCTTCGGCGGCGAATAGGCGTCGTCATATTGGATCAGGTTGATCTTGCGCCCGTTCACGCCGCCCTGGTCGTTGATCATCTTCATATAGGCGGCCTGCGCCTTGCCGATCGTGGCATAGGCCGAGGCCGGACCGCTCAGCGGCACGGTCTGGCCGACCTTGATCTCGCTGTCGCTGGCGCCGGTGTCGTACTTCTTGTCGGCGGCCAATCCCGGCGCAGTCGATGCAAGCAGCAGCGCGAGCGCAGCCAACGCCGAAAATCCATTCCTCATGACGTTCACTCCCTGACTATTTTTTATGAAACTCATTCGGCCTTGATGGCGGCGTCGCGGATGACCGCGCTCCATTTGCTGGTTTCGTCGGCGATGAATTGGCCGAACGCCATGGGATCGCGCGGCTGCACGTCGAGCCCTTGCGCAAGCAGCTTCTGCTTCACCTCGGGGGCGGCGAGATCGGCGAGGATCTCGCGCGACAGCCGGTCGACGATGGGTTGCGGCGTCGCGCCCGGCGCCATGAAGCCGTACCAGCCCGACGCGACCACGTTCGGCAGGCCCTGCTCGCGCAGCGTCGGCGCCTGCGGATAGATCTTGCTCGGCTCCGTGGCGGCGACGCCGAGCACCCGGAACTGGCCGGCCTGGATATAGGGCAGGGCGGTGCTGATCGCGGTCAGCGTCGCATCGACGCGGCCGGCCAGCAGCTCGGTGTAGGCCATCGAGTCGCCGCGGAAGGGAATGTTGAGGCCGGTGACCTTGGCGTCACGAAACAGCAACTCGGCGGCGAGATGCGGCTGCGAGCCGGCGCCGGGCGAGGCGAAGGTCAGGCCCTCGGGCTTGGACTTGCCGTAGGCGATCAGCTCGGCCAGCGTCTTGAACGGCGCCGTCGCGCTGATCATCAGGAAGATCGGCGCCACGATGGTGCCCGCGACGGGGCGAAGATCCTTGGCGGGATCGTAGGTCAGCTTGCCGAACAGCGCCTCGGCGGTGACGTAGGGCGCGGCGGCGTAGAGCAGGGTGTAGCCGTCGGGTGCGGCGCGCGCCACGGCGTCGTTGGCGATGCGGCTGCCGGCGCCCGGCTTGTTCTCGACGATGAACTGCTGGCCGAGATGATGCTCGAACTCGGTGGCCAGGATGCGCAGCGAGATGTCGCTGGCGCCGCCGGCGCCATAGGGGCAGATCAGCCGCACCATGCGGGTCGGCCAGTCGGCCTGGGCGCGTGCGCGATGGCCGGAGCCGATCGCCAGCGCGGCTCCTGCGCCGAGCAGGCCGCGGCGCGTCATCCTCGGTTGTCTCATCGCGCGTCTCCCTGTCTGTTGCATCCCTTGACGGGTGGCTTCGGCGCGTTTGTCGCCGCGCCTTGTCGTCGTTATCAGCGTCAGATCACCTTCCGGCGCGCGAGATCGTCCATTTCCTGGTCTGATAGTCCGAGCCAGCCCTGATAGACCTCGCGATTGTTCTGGCCGACGTCGCCGGCAGCATGGCGCAGCGTCGCGGGATCGTTGCCGAAGCGCGGCACGATGTTCGACATCGCCACCGAGCCGAAATCGCGATCGGGCACGCGCGTGATCATCTCGCGTGCGACGGCCTGCGGATCCGCCGCGATCTGATCGATCGCATAGATCGGCGCGATCGTGCCGTTGGCCGCAGTGAAGCGGGTGAGGACATCATCCAGGTCGTGCGCGGCGCACCAGGCAGCGAAGATCGCGTTGAGCTCGTCGGCGTGCCGCACGCGCGAGGCGTTGTCGGCGAAGCGCGGATCGGCGATCAGATCGGGGCGATCGATGGCGCGGCAGTTGGCGGCATAGAGCGCGTTGGTGGAGCCGGCCAAGGTCACCCAGCAGTCGTCACGGGTGCGATAGACCGCAGCCGGCGCCGAATAGCCGTTGGCGTTGCCGATCCGGCTGCGGCTGAAGCCGAGCTGGTCGTGCTCGACCGGCAGGACGTCGAGCAGGCGGAACACCGCCTCGGTCAGCGCGAGATCGATCTCCTCGCCCGGCGCGTCGGGATCGGCAGCGCGTTTCCACAATGCGGCCAGCACGCCGATTGCGCCGAACGTGCCGCCGATGGCGTCGCCGATCGGATAGCCGGGATGGGTCGGCTCGCCGTCAGCCTCGCCGGTGATGTAGGTGAGCCCGCCCATCGCCTCGAAGATGCGGGCGAAGCCGGGGCGATCCTTGTATGGGCCGTCCTGACCGAAGGCGGTGGCGCGCAGGATGACCAGGCGCGGCTGGATCGACCACAGCACCTCCTTCGACAGTCCCCAACGGTCGAGCGTGCCGGGTCGGAAGTTCTCGATCAGCACGTCGAAGCGCGGCAGCAGCCGCTTGAACAGCGCGAGCCCATCCGGCGTGCGCAAATCGAGCGTGGCAAAGCTCTTGTTGCGGTTGGCGGTCTTCCACCACAGCGGCTTGCCGTCCTTGAACGGCGGGAAGGTGCGGACGCCGTCGCCATGGCCCGGCATCTCGATCTTCAGGACGTCGGCGCCGTAGTCGGCGAGCAGCGTGGCCGCGAACGGCGCGGCGATGATCGTCGCGATGTCGAGAACCTTCAAGCCTGCGAGCGGTCCGGCCATGGCGTTCCGTGCCTCTCAGCGTGCGCGCGCCGGCAGCGGCGTGCGCCTGCTGATCTCGGGCTCGGCCTGGTTGATGAGTGCGCGGATGCTGGCGGCGAGCGCATTGATGCGCGGGCCGATCTCGGCCTCGAGCTGGCCCGGCTGCAGGCGGAAGGCGGGGATGCCGCAATTGATCGCGAAGGCGCGGCCGGAGTTCGCCGCATAATGCAGCGGCGCCGCCACCGCGTGGATCGCTGGCATGTACTCTCCGACGCAGGTGCAGAATCCGCGCTCGGCGCATTGTGCGATGCCGTCGAAATAGAGTGCGGAAAAGTCGCTCCATTGCGCGGCATTTCCTGCGGCGAGCTGCGCGTCGAAACCCGCGGCCTCCTCCCGCGGCAGGATCGACGCCGCCGCGCGGCCCATCGCGGTCGCGAGCACGGTGATCGGCATGCCGATGTCGGGAACATGCGGTCCGACGTCGCCGGAGCGTGCGGTCTCGACATAGACGATGGCGCTGCCGTCGAGCAGGCCGATCGACACCGTGCCGCGGACGCTCGCGGCGAGATCCTGCATCAGCGGCCGTGCGACCTGCCGGAACGGCATGTCGGCGAGCAGCGGATGCGCCATCCGCAACGCGCGAATGCCGAGGCGATATTTCGCGAGGGCCTGGTCGAAGGCGAGGTAGCCGAGTTCGGTGAGCGTGTGGGTCAGCCGGGCGACCGTCGGCCGCGGGATGCCGGTGCGGATCGAGATGTCCATGTTGCCGAGCACGGCGGACCCCATCCCGAACGCCTCCAGCACGAACAACCCCTTGGCCAGCGTGGTGGCAAACGCAGCATCGCTGGCGCTATCAGCCAGCATCGTTTCGACGGCGCGATCGCGGCTGGGGAGCGAGGATCTTGAAGCGGCGGTCATGGAGCCAGCATGACCCATGGTGGGAAGGGAGTCCACATATTTGTAAAACTCACGATTTATCGTCCACTATGTGGACATAAGGCCATTATCGACACTCCTTGGCAGCCGGGCCGCCGCTCTCCCGATCGTGGGTTGTGGGACAGCGGCAGGCCCGCTACCGCTGTCCTTTCAACATCCGGGAGGGAGATCGATGTCGACGTCAGTCAAGCAGATGCTGGAAGCCGCCAACGCCGCGGTGCCGAAGATCACGCCGGCCGAGGCGCAGGCGATGATCGCCAAGGGCAACACGCTGGTGCTCGACGTGCGCGATGCGCCGGAGGTCGAGAAGAGCGGCAAGATCGAGGGCGCTCACCACGTCTCGCGCGGCATGCTCGAATTCCGCGCCGATCCGGACTCGCCCTATCACGACAAGAACTTCAGCAAGGACAAGAGCGTCATTCTGTACTGCGCCTCCGGCGGCCGCGCGGCGCTGGCGGGCAAGGCGCTGAAAGACCTCGGCTACGACAAGGTGTTCAACATCGGCGGCTTCAAGGATTGGGCCGAGCATGGCGGCGCGGTGGAGAAGCCGATCGATCCGGGAATGTAGACTGCGTGCATGGGGCAGGCGCAAGCCGCTCGCAATGACGCGGAGGAGTGAGCGACGGCTCTACTTCGCAATCTTGCTCCACAACCAGCGCGCCACGGCCTGCGGCGAGGACTCCGCATCGCTGCCCGACGCGCGCAGATTCGCCTGCTGCATCGTCGCGATGTCGATGCGGCCGAGCAGCGGGCGCAGTACATCCTGCAGCGCGCGATCATCGGCGCGCTGCGGCGACAGCAGCAGGATCGCGTCATAGGGCGGGATGGCCTGCTTGGGATCGTCGAGCACGACGAGATCGTATTTGGCGATCAGCCCGTCGCTGGTGTAGCCGGCGATGACGTCGACCTCGCCCGAGGCCACCGCAGCATACATGAAGTCAGGCTGCATCTGGCGCTGGGCGCGGAAGGTGAGCCCATAGGCATCGCGCAAGGCGGCCCATTCGGGGCGGGAGAAGAACTCGTAGTCGCCGGCGATCGACATCTCGCGCGTGTGGCGGGCGAGATCTTCGATCGAGCGGATGCCGAGCGCCTCGGCCTTCTTGCGCGGCATCACCAGCGCGTAGGCATTCTCGAAGCCGAGCTCGCCGAGCAGGGTGACCTTGTCCTTCGCAAGATCCTGTTTCAACGCCGCGAGCAGTGCGGCGCGCGGCAGTTGCTCCTTGTGGTGAAACTGGTTCGCCCATAGCGTGCCGGAATACTCGACATAGAGGTCGATGTCGCCGCTCTTGAGCGCACCATAGATGACGCTGGAGCCGAGCCCGGCGCGCGTGGCCGCCGATAGTCCCGCCGCCTGCATCCGGTCGCTGATCAGGGCCGAGAGCACATATTGTTCGGTGAAGGTTTTTGCACCGATGACGTAGCGCGCCGAGCTGCCGGCCAGCGAAGGCAGCAGACTGAGGCCGACCATCAGCGCGATGGTCGCGGTCCCCAGCCCGACGCGAACGCGGCTGCGCCTGCGCAAGCCGTGCTCGATCAGCGCCAGCAACTGGTCGACAACGAGCGCCAGCACGGCGGCGGCGACGCAGCCGAACACGACCAGCACCCAGTTCTGGGTCTGCAGTCCGGCAAAGATGTAGTTGCCGAGCGAGGTCTGGCCGATCGGCGTCGATAACGTCGCGGTGCCGATCACCCAGACCGCGGCAGTGCGGATGCCGGCCATGATCACCGGCAGCGCCAGCGGCAGCTCGACCATCCTCAGCGCCTGGCGCTCGGTCATGCCGACGCCCTTGGCGGCCTCGATCAGGCCGGCATCGACGCCGTTGAGCCCGGTGATGGTGTTGCGCAGCACCGGCAGCATCGAATACAGCGCCAGCGCCAGCACCGCCGGCAGGAAGCCGAACGCCGAGAACGACAGCCCGAACCAGCGCACGCTCAGCGCGGCGAGCGCCAGCAGCAGCGGATAGAACAGCGCGAGCAGCGCCAGTCCGGGGACCGTCTGCACGACACTGGCGAGTCCCAGCAGAAGATTGCGCAGCGCGGGGCGGTTGCGGGCGACGAGCGCGAGTGGAAAGCTGACGATCAGGCCCAGCGCCAGGGCAGCGATGCTGACACGCAGATGGCTGCCGAGATAATCGGCGAGATGCGACAGCGCCTCGGCAACGCGCGGATCGGACAACAGGCTCATGTGCTGCTCTCGGGCAGCAGGTCTGCGAGCCGCGCGGCCTGCCGGCGCGGCGTCGTCATCAGCTCCGTGACGTACGGCTCGCGGCTGGCGGCAAGCTCCGCGGGCGTGCCGACCTCGATGAGCCGACCGCCGCGCATCACGGCAACGCGGTCGGCCAGCAGCAGCGCCTCGGTGATGTCGTGCGTGATCATCACGGTGGTCAGTGCGAGCTGGTCATGCAGCGCGCGATAGTCTTGACCGAGCGTATCGCGCGTCAGTGGATCGAGCGCGCCAAACGGCTCGTCCATCAGCACGATGCGCGGCCGCGCGGCGAGCGCGCGGGCAACCCCGACGCGCTGGCGCTGACCTCCGGAGAGCTCGTCCGGCAGGCGGTCGCGATGCGCCGTGCGGTCGAGCTGGACGAGGTCGAGCAGCTCGCCGACCCGCGAGGCGATCTCGTGGGTCGGCGTGCCCAGCAGCCTGGGGGTGATGCCGATGTTGGCGGCAACCGTCATGTGTGGAAACAGCGCGCCGTTCTGGAAGACATTGCCGATGCGGCGCCGCAAGGCGACCGGTTCGAGATGGCCGATATCCTCGCCGGCGATGCGGATCGTGCCGCTGTCCGGCGCGATCAGCCGGTTGGTCAGCCGCAGCAGAGTGGTCTTGCCGGAGCCGGAGCCGCCGACGATGGCCAGGAACTCGCCCTCGGCGATATCGAGCGAGACGTCGTCCACCGCCGTCACGGCGCCCGTGGTGCCGGGGAAGCTCTTGCGGACGGTGCCATAGGTGATGAGGGGCGTGCGCGGCATGCGGCCTTTCGGGGCGGGGGGCCTCGGCTCGGACTGACCTAGCACGTCCGGGCGGTGCGTTGAACTTCACCGCGCAAGCGGCTAAGCCGTCCCGGCCATTTTCGGGGAGGAACTTGGACGTGACGCAGTCAACGGCCGCCGCGGTTTCGCTGGACGGGACCACGGTCGCATTCCGTCTCGCCGGCGGGCGCACCTATACCGCCGTGGAGACCGCCGATCTCGCCGTCGCCGACGGTGAGTTCGTCGCCATCGTCGGGCCGACCGGCTGCGGCAAGTCCACGCTTCTCAACGTCGCCGCCGGGCTGCTGAAGCCGGCCGCAGGCCACGTGCGCATCTTCGGCCAGCCGCTGGCCGGCCTCAATCGCGACGCCGGCTATCTGTTCCAGGCCGATGCGCTGTTCCCGTGGAAGACGGCGCTGGAGAACGTCGCCATCGGGCTCGAGGTCGCCGGCACGCCGTCGGCCGAGGCCACGGCCAAGGCGCAGCAATGGCTGACCTCGGTCGGCCTCGGCGCCTTCGGCAACCGCTATCCGCACATGCTGTCGGGCGGTCAGCGCAAGCGCGTCGGCCTCGCCCAGGTGCTGATCCGCAATCCCCGCATCATCCTGATGGACGAGCCGTTCGGCCCGCTCGACGCGCAGACCCGGCAGATCATGGGCAATCTGCTGCTCGACCTCTGGAACGCCGATCGCAAGGCGGTGCTGTTCGTCACGCATGATCTCGAGGAGGCGATCGCACTCGCCGACCGCGTCGTCATCATGTCGGCAGGCCCTGCCTCGCGCATCATCGGTGACTGGCGCGTGACCCTGCCGCGCCCGCGCGACATCTTCGAGGTGCGCATGAAGCACGAGTTCCACGAGCTTCATCGCGAGATCTGGCAGACGCTGAAGGCCGAGGTCGAGAAGACCTACAAGCAGGCGGAGGCGGTGTGATGTCGCGTCTCGGCCTGCTCGCGCTGCAATTGCTCGTCGCCGTGGTCGCGATCGCGTTGTGGCAGTTCCTTGCCACCGTGCCGGTGTTCGGCCGCGTCCTGCTGCCGCCGTTCTTCTTCTCCAACCCCGTCGACGTGTTTGCCCAGGTCGTCAAATGGTTCGCGACCGGTTCGATCTGGAAGCATCTCGCGATCACGCTGTGGGAGTCGATCCTGGCGTTCGCGATCGGCTCGCTCGGAGGCGTGCTGGTCGGCTTCTGGTTCGCGCGCAAGCCGCTGGTCGCCGCCGTGTTCGATCCCTACGTCAAGATGGCCAACGCGCTGCCGCGCGTGGTGCTGGCGCCGATCTTCACGCTGTGGCTGGGTTTGGGGATCTGGTCGAAGGTCGCGCTCGGCGTCACGCTCGTCTTCTTCATCGTGTTCTTCAACGTCTATCAGGGCGTGAAGGAGGTCTCGCCGGTGGTGCGCGACAACGCGCGCATGCTGGGGATGAGCGAGCGGCAGCTGATGCGCCACGTCTATTGGCCGTCGGCGCTGTCCTGGATGTTCTCCTCGCTGCACACCTCCGTCGGTTTCGCCGTGGTCGGCGCCGTCGTCGGCGAATATCTCGGCTCGGCCGCCGGCCTCGGCTATCTCATCCAGCAGGCCGAAGGCATCTTCGACGTCGCCGGCGTGTTCGCCGGCATGTTCGTGCTGTCGGCGTTCGTGATCCTGATCGACATCTGCGTCACGCTGGTGGAGCGCAGGCTGCTGGTGTGGCGGCCTGATGCGGCGGATGGGCGATGAGGGGCGCGGTGCTCCCACATCCTCCGCCGTCGTCCCGGCGAACGCCGGGACCCATACCGCGTGATATCGCGGTTGGAAAAGACGGGTCGTCCCGTGTGCCCCAAACCTCTCCCTGGGGTTATGGGTCCGGGCGTTCGCCGGGACGACGGCGGTGGGTAGCGCGGCCTTCTAAAGCCACATCAACACGCCTAATCTGACCAACGACAGAACGGAGGAAACACATGAACAAGATCATCGGCCGGGTCACCGGCGCGCTGCTGGCGCTTTCGCTGAGCACCGGTTTCGCCTCGGCTGCCACCAAGGTGACGATCGCGGTCGGCGGCGGCGCCTGCCTGTGCTATCTGCCGACGGTGCTGGCCAAGCAGCTCGGCGAATATGAGAAGGCCGGGCTCGACGTCGAGCTGGTCGACCTCAAGGGCGGCTCGGATGCGCTGAAGGCCGTGCTCGGCGGCAGCGCCGATGTCGTGTCCGGCTATTTCGATCACTGCGTCAATCTCGCGGCCAAGAAGCAGGAGATGCAGTCCTTCGTCGTGTACGACCGCTATCCCGGTCTCGTGCTGGTCGTGGCACCGTCGCACAACAAGGAGATCAGCTCGATCAAGGATCTCGCCGGCAAGAAGGTCGGCGTCAGCGCGCCGGGCTCCTCGACCGACTTCTTCCTGAAGTACATGCTGAAGAAGAACGGCGTCGATCCCACCTCGACCGCCGTGATCGGCGTCGGCCTCGGCGCCACCGCGGTGGCGGCGATGGAGCAGGGCCAGATCGACGCGGCCGTGATGCTCGACCCCTCGGTTACCGTGCTGCAGGGCAAGCATCCGGACCTCAAGATCCTCAGCGACACCCGCACCCAGCACGACACGCTGGAGGTGTTCGGCGGCGAATATCCCGGCGGCGCGCTGTATTCGACCGTGGCCTGGATCTCCGGCCACGACAAGGAGGCGCAGGCCCTGACCAACGCCATCGTGGCGACGCTGGGTTGGATCCATTCGCATACGCCGGAGGAGATCATGGCGAAAATGCCGGAGGAACTGGTCGGCAAGGACAAGGCGCTCTATCTCGCCGCGCTGAAGAACACGATCCCGATGTACTCGCAGACCGGCAAGATGGACCCGAAGGGCGCCGACGCCGTGCTCGCGGTGTTCTCGACCGGCTCGCCCGACGTCGCCAAGGCCAACATCGACGTCAGCAAGACCTTCACCAACAAGTTCGTCGAGCAGGCCAAGGGCGTAAAATAAGAGGATGACCGACGTCGTCATCCACCGCGTCACCGCGCTCGATCTCAAGGTCGAGCCGTGGGACTGGCCGTTTGCGCAAGCGCGCCGCGACGAGATCGCGGCGCATTTCGCCGAGCGGCAGCGCGAGAAGCCCGGCCTGTGGAACGGACGCATCCTGCTCGGGCGTGATGCTCGCTTCCACAACGGCCAGTTCTCGGCGAGCTATTTCGAGACCGATTTCGCCAGCCTGCTGGCCTGGCGCGACTGGGGCTTTCCCGATCGCACCGCCTTCAACGGCTTCGGCATGGGCGCGCTGCGCGCGGCCGACGGCGCCTTCGTGCTCGGCGAGATGGGCGCGCACACGGCCAATGCGGGGCGGCTGTATTTTCCGGCGGGCACGCCGGATCTCGCCGATGTCGATGGCGGCACGCTCGATCTCGCCGCCAATGTCGCGCGCGAGGTCGAGGAGGAGACCGGGCTCACGCCGGCGGACTATCGCGCGTCGCCGCATTGGGACTGCGTCGTGACCGGCGCGTCGATCGCGATGATGCGCGTGCTCGATGCGCCCGAGACGGGCGATGTCCTGCAACGCCGGATCGAGGCCAACCTCGCGGCGCAGGACGAGCCGGAACTCTCGGCGATCCAGCTCGTTCGAAGCCGGGACGATCTGACGGCGGCGATGCCGCGCTTCGTCACCGCCTTTCTCGAAACGCAGTTCAACGCCGGAGAGACGTCCCGATGAGCAAGACAGCGCGCCCGCTTGCCCGTGAGCTGGATCCGTTCATCTCGCCGTTCCGGATCGATGGCGGCCACAAGTTTCACCTCAAGTCGCACAAGACGAAGGTGAAGGGCGGCCTCGACAAGGAAGAGGGCGAGGCGATCATCGAGGAGAACCGCAAGCGGCTCGCCGACTTCCAGGAGAAGCTCTACGCCCAGGACCGCTGGTCGGTGCTGGTGCTGCTGCAGGGCATGGACGCCTCAGGCAAGGACAGCGCCATCAAGAGCATCTTCGAGGGCGTCAATCCGCAGGGCTGCGAGGTGACCTCGTTCAAGCAGCCGACCTCCAAGGAGCTCGACCACGACTTCATGTGGCGCAGCGCCATCGCGCTGCCGGAGCGTGGCCGCATCGGCATCTTCAACCGCTCCTACTACGAGGAATGCCTGGTCACGCGCGTGCATCCGGAGATCCTCAAGGCCGAGAAGCTGCCGCCGAGGCTCGTCACCAAGACCATCTGGCGCGAGCGCTTCGAGGACATCTCCGCCTTCGAGCGCTACCTCACGCGCAACGGCACCGTGATCCTGAAGTTCTTCCTCAACATCTCCAAGGAGGAGCAGCGCGAGCGCTTCCTCGACCGGCTGGAGCAGCCTGCGAAGAACTGGAAGTTCTCGATGGGCGACGTGACCGAGCGCGCCAAGTGGCAGCGCTACCAGGCGGTCTATCAGGACATCGTCCGGCACACCTCGACGCCGTTTGCGCCGTGGTACGTCGTGCCCGCCGACCACAAATGGTTTGCGCGCGTCGTGATCGGCTCGACCATCGTCGCCGCGCTCGAAAGCCTCGATCTGCATTTCCCGCGCGTCGATCGCGCCTCGCTCGACGAGTTCAAGGCGGTGCGCAAGGCGCTGGAGAACGAGGGCAAGGGCGGGAAGAAGGGCTGAGGGGGAGGGCGGGCTGAAGCGAGAAGCGCACTCGTTCGTCATTCCGGGGCGCGCGCAGCGCGAGCCCGGAATCCATAACCCCGATCGCCTGCGAGGAGGCAAGATCCCCGCAACAGCGAGTTCGGCACCAACGACCGCGTGTGGCTATGGATTCCGGGCTCGCGCTGCGCGCGCCCCGGAATGACGGAGGAGAAGGCGGCTCAAATCAGTTGGAGGCGAGCATGAGGGATCATGCTCAGCCGCTCGCTCCCGCAACCTCACCTCACGCCGCGCCCGCCCGTCGCGTGTCATCCACCTGCAGAAACCGCTGCGTGAAATCCGCCGCCGGCATCGGCTTGCCGAAATGATAGCCCTGGCCGTGCTCGCAGCCGAGGCGCAGCAGGAATTCCGCCGTCGCAGCGTTCTCGATGCCTTCGGCGATCACCGAGAGCCCGAGCTGCTTGCTGAGGCTCACCGTCGAGCCGACGATGGCGGCGTCGTCGGATTCCGTCAGCACGTCGCGCACGAAGGAGCGGTCGATCTTCAGGCCGTCGAGCGGGAACTTCTTGAGATAGCTGAGGCTCGCATAGCCGGTGCCGAAATCGTCGAACACCAGGCTGACGCCGAGTGCCTGCAGCCGGTTGAACGTCTGCAGCACGCCCGGTTCGTCGTGCAGCAGGATGTCCTCGGTGACCTCGAGCTCCAGCAGACGCGGCGACAGGCCGGTCACGGTGAGCAGCTTGCTGACGGAGGCCGCGAGGTCGCCGGACTGGAACTGCGACGGCGACAGGTTGACGCCGACGCGGATCTCATGGCCGGCGAGCTGCCACGCGCGCGCCTGCCGGCAGGCGGTCGTCATGACCCAGGTCGCGACGGCCTCGGAGAGCGGCGAGGTGTTGACGACGGGAATGAAATCGCCTGGCGGCACGAGCCCGCGCGTCGGATGGCGCCACCGGATCAGCGCCTCGGCGCCGATGACGCGGCCGCTGAGCAGGTCGACTTGCGGCTGGTAGAACAGCTCGAATTCGTCTCGTTCGACCGCCAGCGCAAGCTCGGCCTCGAGCGTCAGCCGCTGCTCGATCTCGCGGCGAATCGCGCTCTCGAAGATCACGTGACTGCCACGCGCGTCGGTCTTGGCCCGGCACAAAGCGAGGTGGGCGTTGCTGAGCAGCTCGTCTGCCGTGTGCCCGCCCTCGGGATGCACCGCGACGCCGAGGCTGACCTTGACGCGCTGCTGACGTCCGCCTGCTTCCAGCGGAGCCTCGAACAGGTGTGACAGATGCTCGGCGAGCTCGGCCACGGTGCCGCCGATGGCCGAGCAGGGAATGGCCACGGCGAACTCGTCGCCGCTGAGCCGGGCGACGCGGCCCATGCTGCCGATCTCACCGCGGAGCCGCTCGGCCGCCGCCCGCAGGACACGGTCGCCGAAGCTGTGGCCGAGCATGTCGTTGATGTGCTGGAAGGCATCGAGCCCGATCACCAGCAGCACCACGCGGTCGGAGGCGGCATCCGCGGCCGCGATCATGCCGGCAAGTTCGGCCTGCAACGTGTTGCGGTTGATCAGCGCCGTCAGAGTATCGTACTCGGCGAGATAGCGGATGCGCGCGGCCTCGCGCTTGCGCACCGAGATGTCGCGCAGGATCACGCCATATTGCAGGCCATCGGCGCCCTGCCAGGCTGAGAAGCTGGCTTCGACCGGAAACACTTCGCCATCCTTGCGGCGGCCGTCGAACTCGACCGTCGCGCCGCCGGGCAGCAAGGTTGCAGGCAGTGCGGCCTCCTGTTGCGGGAACAGCTCGCCGGTCTCGCTGCCGTCGGCGCGCAGGCGTGCGAAGGGCTGGCCGATGATCTCGTCGGGGCCGTAGCCGAAGATCGCGACCGCGCCCGGATTCCACACCGTGATCCGCTTGTCCTGATCGGTGCATACCAGCCCGTCGCCGATCGACATCGCGATCCGCTCGAAGCGGCTCTCCGCCACGTGCCGCAGCAGACCGCGAAAGTCGATCTCGTCGAGGGCCGTCGTTGCGAGATAGGCGACCAGCGCGATCTGCAACAGTGAGGTGTCGAACGTCAGCGCGTAGCGCGCGTGCAGCAGCACGGCGACGGCCTCGATGCCGATGCTGATCATTGCGATCAGCAGGGCGCGCCGCGCCGCCGAGAGATAGCGCCAGCTCAACAGCATGGTCATCACGATCAGCAGCAGGCCAGCCACGGTCGCCGTCATCGATGTCGACAGCAGGGTGCGATGCTGAATGATGGATTCGGCCGCCAACGCCTGCAGCACGACGCCTGGCAGCACGCGGCCGTTGGGTACGCTGTAATAGTCGCCGAGCTCGATCGCGGTCGCGCCGACGATCACCCGCTTGTCCTTGAGCTTCGCCAGCGCCGATTCGTCGCCACGGAGCACGTCGACATACGACACCTTGGGCAGCGACGACGGATCGATGCCGTAGTCGACCAGGAAGGACGTATCCGTGGTCGCGTTGCTGCCGGCGAGAAAGGCGCCCATCGACTGCAGGAAGGTTTTGTCGTCGCGGTCCCCGAAGGCGTAGCTTCGGACGCGGCCGTCGCGCGCGACCTCGATGTTGACGAGCGCCGTCCATGCCAGCTGCTCGAACTGCGTCAACGGCCGGTTGACGTGAATGCCGGCCTCTTTTCCCGTCGTATTGAGCTGCTTGAAGATCGGCAGCACGACCGAGCCCTTGGCGTTCTGCAGCGCCGCCGCGAAAGCCTGATCGGACGCCGCGTCGGACGGCGCGCTGAAATCCACGTCGAAGGCGACGTCGCGCGCGCCGGCGCGCTGCAGCTGTTCCAGCAGGCGGGCGTGGGCGGTGCGCGGCCAAGGCCAGACGCCGATGGCCTCGAGCGAGCGCGGATCGATCGCGACCACCGCGATCTCGCCGCTGGCGGGACGGCTGTCGAGGCGGAAACGCAGGTCGACGAGTGTATGGCTCAGCAGCTCGTAGCAGCCGGACAGGCCGACCGTCAGCAGCGTCACCACCACCAGAATATGCGGCATGAACCGCCTGAACATGCCCCCTCCCGAATATCCGCGCGCCAGGCCTATGCCCGCGTTCGCGATCCCAAACTCAATCTGCCCTCGCCCGCAGTGTCGTCAGCCGCCCCGCAGTCGCGTCGTGGACCGATGCGTGACGTCGCGCTCGAAACGGTCCCATCAATCCTTGCCGTGGCCATAGGCATAGGCGTTGCCGCGGCCGCTGTTGCCATGGCCGCTGTTGCCATTGCCGCTATTGCCATTGCCGCTATTGCCGCTGTTGCCGCTGTTCCCGTGACCGCTGTTCCCGTTACCGCTGTTGCCATTCCCGCTGTTGTTGCTGCTGCCGTTCCCGTTGTTGCCGTTCCCGTTGCCGCCGTTGCCATTGCTGGCGGCATTGGCGCTGGCGGAGCCGCTCGGCGAGCCGACTGCCGCAGTGACAGCGGCTGCCACGGAGGAATCTCCCGACGTGCCGCTCGCCGCTGTGCTGCTGGTCGAATTGCCGCTGCCGCCTCTGGCATCGCTCCAGGCGGTGCTGCGTCCGCCGCCGCCGGCGGAATGCGTGCCGTGGGCGAGGCCGCGTGTGGCCTTCTGGATGTTGAGATTGACCTCGCCGATCGAGCTCGAGATCCGCACGACGTTCGGACGTGCGCCGACGGTTGTGGTGGCGGAGCGTTGCGGTGACGGCGTCGATGCGCCCGGACGGATCGCCGGGCCGTTGCTGTTCAGCGCGTGGATCACGCTCCCCTTGGCCTCGCGCGGCGCATGCAGGCCATCGCGCGGCACCGGAACCCGGTCGATCGTCGGCGCGCGGGGGCGCCCCTGCTCGATCGGGCTGAAGCTGCCGGCGCCGGACAGGCTGAGACCGGATCGGCCGGTGTTGAAGGTCGTGGCGGCCTGGCCGGGCATGACCTGCGCGATCTGGCCGGTCTTGAAGTCGGACACCTGCACCTGGCCGCGGCTGACCTCGACCTTGGTGCTGCGGCCGGAGATGGTGACGCTGAACTGCGTCCCCTTCACAACGGCGGCCAGATAGGGTGTTTCGACCTCGAAATGCTGCACGTTGCGCTTCTCGACATCGAGCAGGATCGAGCCGGCGCGCTGCAGGATGGTCGTCGCCATGCCGTCCCTGGCCGCCGTCGGCAGGCCGACCTCCGAGTTCGGCGCGATCACCATCGTCTCGGCGCCGCGCGTCAGGCGCACGCGCCCGGTCGGACCGGTGCGGATCGTATCGCCGGGCTTCAGCGCGTCGTCCGGGCCGAGCGACACCTGGGATGCGCCAGGGCTCGTGACCCAGACATCGCCCGACGACTTGTTCACCAACCATGGATCGCCGTCGGCTGCGCTTGCAGCAGGCGTCGCGCCGATGAGGCACGCGATCAGTCCCGGTATCAGGAAGCGCTTGGATGGCATGGCGGCGAGCTCGCGTCGTGGATGGCCCTTGAAACTAATCGAAATGTTTCAAGAGACCCTTAGGAGTTGCGGCTCGGTTTTCTTCACGCATTTACACTTCATTGACCTTAACAAACTAAGAACGAGGCATGCGTGCTCGTCGTGTCGAGGGAAAGGAAAGTCCTGCGGACCGGCGTGCCGGTATGCCCGCACGGCACGCTCTGCTCGGGTTCCGCCGAACCGCCCTCGTCACGTCGGTCTGTTTGTCCGCCGTCTGGGTCGCCGGCGCCGCTCAGGCACAGCAGGTCAGCCAGCCGAGCTTCGATCCGCGTCAGACCGAGCGGGTGTTCGACGAGCAGTCGCGCCCCGCGCAGCCGGCGCCGCCACGGCCGCGCGCGCCGCAGTTCGAGACGCAGAAGAGCGCGGGGGACCGCAAGCCTTTGTTCACCCTGCGCGGCGTGACGCTGACGGGGGCCTCGGCGCTGCCGGCCGATCAGCTCGCGGCGGCCTATCAACCCTATCTTGGCAAACCGGTGTCGCAGGCCGACCTCGCCGACATCGCGGCTGCGGTCAGCGACCAGTACCGCGCCGCAGGATTCCATCTCAGCCGTGCGATCGTGCCCGCGCAGGACATCAGCGGCGGCCGGGTGCGGATCCAGGTCATCGAGGGCAGCATCACCGACGTCAGCCTGAAGGGCGAGGGGGCGGAGGAGTTCGGCATCCGCCCGATGCTCGCGCCCGTGCTGGCCGAGCATCCGTCGCGGCTTGCGACGCTCGAACGGCAGCTGCTGCTGATCAACAGCCGCGGCGGCATCCGCCTCGCCGATTCCGCGCTGGAGGAGATCGGCGGCACCACCGGCCGCTTCCGCCTTGTGCTCGATCTCAAGACCTGGCACGTCTATGGCTTTGCCGGTGTCGACAATCTCGGCTCATCCACCGTCGGCCCATGGCAGAGCTACGCCACCGCCGCGTTCAACTCCTACCTGTTGCCGGGCGATACGCTCACTGCCAACCTGTCGACGACCCCCGGCGATCCGCGCCAGCTCGCGTTCGGGCGGCTGTCCTATGACGTGCCGGTCGGCATTGATGGCGCTCACATCGGCGCGTCCGCGCTGTACAGCGAGGTGCGGCCGGGCGACAGGAGGCGGCTCTTCAACGACAACACGGTGACGGAGACGTTCGAGCTGCGCAGCGGCATCGCACCGGTCCAGTCGCAGCGCGCGACGTTGAACCTGACGCTCGCGGCGGCGTTCAGCAACGTCACCGAGCGCGACGTGTTCGGCATCTGGTATCGCGACCGGATCCGGACGCTGACCCTCACGGCGGACTATCGCTGGAAGGATGATGTCGGTGGCGACAATTACCTGACGCTGGCCTACCGGCAGGGTCTCAACGCCTTCGGCGCGACCGCGGCCGACGATCCCCTGGCCTCGCGCAACGGAGCGTCGCCGAGCTTCTCGGTCGTCAACGGCTGGTTCGCACGCTACCAGACGCTGTCGGAGGCATGGTCGCTGAAGATTGCCGGCGCCGGCCAGCTCGCCTCGGGGCGGCTGTATAATTCGCAGCAATTCTATCTCGGCGGCCTGTCCTACGGCCGCGGCTATGGCAGCGCCGAGATCAGCGGCGACAATGGCGTCGCCGGAACCTTCGAGGTTCGCTTCGAGCAGAAGCCGGACTTGGCCTATCTCAAGAGCTATCAGCTCTACAGCTTCTTCGACGCCGGGCTCGCCTGGAATGACGGCTTCCGTCCGTCGGATGGCGTGGCGTTGACCTCGGCGGGAGCCGGCGTGCGCTTCACCTTCCCGAACGACTGGCGCGCCGATCTCGGCGTCGCCGTCCCGCTCGGCTATCGCGCCCCGGACAACACGACGCGCAGCGCACGCCTGCTGCTGACGCTGTCGAGCGTGCTGAAGCTGTGCCCTCAGCGCGGGCAGGGGCCCTGCATCTGAAATTTCGTGCCGGTTGGGCCTGGGAAGCGGACGGTCCCGCAGCCCGGCCGTGAGGGCCGGCATGGGCCAACAATGGTCTTGGAACAGCCGCTGCTCGGGTACGAGTTTCTTAACTTAGTTCCTTGGGCCAATGATCAGGCCGGACTTAGCTAAGCCTCACTTATGGTAAGCTACGACAGCGGGCTGTTTGCGGATCGATCCCCCGTTGTACCGCTGGAGGCGCGACTTGTATGTTTGTCCGATTTGTCGTCGGCAAGGATGGCGAAAATCACAGGTGGCTGACGGGTATCATCACTGAAGCGCGGCTCCTTCGCGACCGTGGCCAACTGGCGACCTATCAAAACGCTTGGCTTGAAGACACGTACACGTGGTTAAACGCCCATCTCCCTTGTCCGCCATTCTCAACGAGCAACTGGGGAGCAGAAGCAGTTTCTTGGTTCAAGGACACAGCCGAACCATCGATCAAAAAAATGTGGGAAATCGCGGCCCTCCTTGAGGAGCACGGCATCGCAGTGCGCCTGCTCAGATCGAAGAACCCGGGAAAGATTGTCTATGAGGACGACTTTCAGATCGTAGTTCAGGAGTGGAAGCGTCTCTAGACCATGCCAGCGCCAACGTCCGCTTTGGAGCCAACAGCGGAAGCCAGGAAAGCCAGTTTAGATAACGAAACAGCCCGTCTGGAACAACGATTGCTTTGCGCAAGAGGCAACCGGATGTATCTTCAGGTTAATCGGTCCGCTTCCGATTTAGACATGCAATGTTCGACGATTGCTCGCCCAAATCAATCCAAACACTGACTATTGTTTCGGGAAAGCCTGGATGGGCGCCCGTCTTTCTCGCCACTCTCATCGTCCTTGCAATAGCAGGGTTGGCGAGCGGGATTGCAGCGCCTAGAGATCCGGCCGGAGCGATTGTCATCCTCGTCGTCATTCTTTGCATTCTTGTTTTCCGAGCTACGGTCCAATGGATCGCGGAAATAGATCAGGTGGCTCGTCGTCTGACGATATCAAAACGATGCTTAGGCGGTCGATGGCTGACGGTGACGGCACGTTGCTCGTTCGATGAATGCAGTGAAGTAGGAGCTGTCCAGTACACGGACCCTGTTTGCGCCAAGATCTATTTGGAATTCGGGCGAGGCGGAAAATATGAAATTCCAGTGGAAGGTTCTAGTTTCAATGAGGCCGCGAAGATCGCCTCGGAATTGTCGAGTCTAACTGGAATCCCAAGAGGTCTCGACAGGTTCTCGAATTAGCGGGCGGTGTTCTTGAGATACGTAGCTAATGTACGTCCGATCAGGGTCATAAGCGAACTTCGCCGGGGCCAGCTGGCGACGCCCGAGACGGGTCAGATCCGGACGAGACTTTAGCTCGCGAAAACGTCGGGAATTCAGGTGTAGTGAAGTGTTCCGTTAACCGCACACAGGCGTTGCGGTATGTATACGTCACACTATTATTGCCGGCATGATGCCGAGCTACATACTCGTCCCCGGTCCGCCGGTTCGCCCAGCCAGTTGGCAGCCGACGGCCGAACTGCTGCGACAAGCGGGATGTTCTGTACAGGTGCCGGACGTCCTGGCTCACTGCGCGCCTCCGCCGCGCTGGCGCGCATGGACCGAGCACCTGCTTGCCTGCATCGATGCCCAGAGCGGCGCGATCGTGGTGGCGCACAGCTCCGCATGCGCGCTGGCAGCGGAGCTGGCCAGCAAGATGGCCGTGGGCGGCTTGATCCTCGTCGATGGTGACATCCCGCCCACGCATGGATTTGTTCGGCCGGTCAGGCCCGCTCTGCTCGCGTTCATCGCAGCTCTGGCCGACGAACGCGGAACGCTGCCGGTCTGGTCGCGATGGTTTGAGGGCGACCCGGCGCGCGCGCGCCTTGTCGGCATCGACATCTTCCAGCGCAATGGCGCGGCATTCAGCCGTTTCGAGCAGGGGCTGCCACGTCTCCGGCTTGACTGGTTCGACGACGCCATCGAACTCGCGGGCTGGGATCATGTGCCTGCCGCCTACATTCAGGCCTCGCCGATCTATGATCATGCAACGGCGGAAGCCGATCGACGAGGATGGCCGTTTGCAAGGCTCCATGGTACCCATCTGGATCCAGTGCTACGGCCGGATGTGATGGCGAACGCCATCATGAAAATGACCGGCCGCCTGGAGCAGCGTGCCGCGTCAGGCGAGCGCGGCGGCTTCGTCACCCATATGCAATTGATCCGCACGCCCCCGCTGCAAGACAGACGCCGTGACGCGAAGGGGGAAGCTGGCACCAACTTGCAGTCCGAACTCGGGGAGCGGATCACGGAACTGGCGCGCGGCAGGGGCCTTGAGGCCCGAAGCGCTGCGGGATCGCTGATATCGTGGCCCTCGATCATCCCGATGCACTGTGTGACGCTGACGTTCGGAGACTACGAGATCGCGATTTTCGCAGATCGAGTCGATCTGCTCGGCAGTGGGCTGTTCAAGCGTTTCGAGATCGACGACTTCAAGGATCCTGACGGGCTGCGAGAGGCCGTCCTGAGCCTCGTTGGTGCCTTGCTGGACATGGACCGCGCCACTCTGGAAGTCAGCATCAAGACCGTTGTCGAGCAGCGGCCCGGTCTGTCGATCAGGATACGAAACGAGAATCCTTTGCCGGGCGTGTTCGCGATCGAAAGCCTCTGCGGCAGCTTCCCGGATGAGATCGACTGGCAGACCATTGCGAGCGAGCTCGCGCGCCAAACCGGATACGCCGTTATCTTCGTCGGTTATCGCTCGGCAGGTCGCCGTGATCACCCGGAGGCCTTCATGGCGTTCCACGTTCCACATCTGACAGACGGATATCTGGAGGACGCCCGAAACAGGATCGAGCCCGTTGGCCCGGATGGAAAGGCTTTCAAGCGGAACTGACTTTGCAGGCAGCGCAGGCACCGCCTCACTTCCGCTTCGGAGCCAAAGCGGCCCTCCGAGAGTCCGATAGCTTGCTTCCGATTCGAATCTCGAGAGCGGACCTCCTCGGCGCCGGCTGGAAGGTCCGGCATGGGCCAGAAGCGGAAGCTTGGTCTCGCGCGCAAACCCACCGTCCCGCAGTCGCTGACGGAAGTCGCGATCACCATCCGGGCCCCTTAGGAAGTCGAGGTGTTGTGATGCTATTCAGATTCACCTTCACAAGAGCCCAAATGCCCGCAACCTGCAATTCATCTGAGTGGCGCCATACGAGAGAATCGTCGAGTTGCGTTGCGCTGAACTCAACGTAGTTGTCGGCATAGGCTCGCAGCACTCTATCTTTGTAGCCGTAAGCAACAACTGCAAGGTTATCCGCTATCCGGATCACTAACAATTCGACCTGGCCGTTAGCGATGTTTCTGACCAGCAACTTGCCAGTCCACTTGTTCAGTTCCCTTGGTAGTTCATTCAGCGCCGGTCCGTGAAAGGTGCGATTGTTGATGCGAGCTGCGCCCCACAGACGTTGGAAATTGGCTTGATCGGATGGAATAGGAAGCGGTTGGTTCTCAGGCGCGGATTCCCGAGCGTCCGGCGGAGCCGACAACGCTTGATTCGCGTGCTCGGCTTCACGGCCACATGCAGCCAAGGGCGCGCATAGCGCGGCTCCGATTAAAGCCCTCCGCGACATTGGAGCCAAGGAACGTCTGATCGAAGGATTCTGCTGCTTCATAGGCTCAACCGAGTTGAATGTCGCGGACATCCTCTGTTGGAGGTCCGCGACTCTTGGCCATCGAGCATCGTTAGGTTGTATAAAGATCTGCGACCAAGGATAACGCGCAAAATGCTCAATTTTGAATGAAGGCTCGTACGACTTCCGCTTCGGGTCAAAAGCCGCCTTTTGGCGGTCCGACGGCTTACTTCTGGTTGAGCCTGAGAGGCGGACGTTCGCAGCGCTGACCGGATGGTCGGGGATGATGGGCCAGGAGGAGACATTCAGGTGCAGGGGCCGGATATTGCGGCCTTCATTCGTGTCGCCAGACCTTCACGGCTGAGATCACCAAGATGGCTGCGAGACCCGGCAGCAGAACTGCATTTGGTACGATACCGAGGAGCAAGCCGCCAGCGAACGTGCCGATCACTGATCCTGCGGCCATAGCAAGCATGAACGGCCAATTGGCGTGCAGCACTGCAAAACTCTGGTCGCGGCTGTAGCGTGCAAAGCCTACCAGGATTGTCGGAAGGCTCACTGCAAGCGAAAGACTGCCGGCCAGCTTCACGTCGGCCGCGAACATCAGGATGAGCGTCGGGATAAGAAACTCGCCTCCGGCCACGCCGAGTAGTGACGCCACGACGCCAATAACGAAGCCTGCGACGACGCCCGCGACAACCAAGTACACGCCGGTCAGAGGCGGTACGCTTCCTGCTTCGGTATCGTGTGCGAGCAGCAGCACGCCAGCTATCACGACAAGCAATGCGGCAATGATCTTGTAGAGCGTCTCTGATTTGAGGCGCGTCGCCCAAGCAGCGCCCGCATATGCGCCAACAAGGCTACCCGCAAGCAAGTTGACGATGATGGGCCAGTGCGCGCCAATTTCGTCAAAAGGCACGGTGCGAGCCCGGAATGGCAGTGCGGTCGCCACCACGACCAAGCTCGTCGCCTTGTTCAGGATCACGGCTTCAAGACCGCGAAATTTGAACAGGCTGATGAGCAGAGGCAGCCGAAATTCTGCGCCACCAAGGCCGATAAGACCGCCCAATGTACCAATGGCGACGCCGGTGCCGAAAGCGGCGGGGTTGCTTCTCATGGGATCACGATAGATCAGGCGCAAAACTGCGCCAACGATACTTGCCCGTGATCCGTCACGGCGGAGAGTTTCACACCTGCTTACGGCAGGGCGTGTGGCCAGCACAAATCCTAGCCCAGGATTTCGGCCAATCACAAGCCGCGAATGTCAGCTTCGGGTCGGGAGCGGCCGATCGGTCCCGCGACCGCTTGCGTCCGGCCGAGGCCCAGAAGCCGGCATTGCCCCGCAGGCCAGCAGGTCCGAGGCGGATGACAGGTCGCCGCGCCGAAGAGGTTGGCATCGCGGCGGCGGCGTCCCAGAGAGCTGCCGATTTGTGCATGGTGCGAGTCGATGCAGTCGGACAACAGCGCGCTGCGCGCTCCACCAGTTTCATTTTCGGCCGACAGCAGATGCGATGCAGCCTGCCCGTGCGGCCGATCAAAAATCTCCGTGCCGAAACACGGGATCCCTCGGCCGGCGCGATGCGCCGACCTTCTCCCAACGAGGCGAGCTGAAACGAGACTGCGGATCTAGACCGGCTTGCCCTGACCGTGGAACAGCCGGCCCTTCTCGGTGATCAGCACGATCACCAGCGCGGTCGCCGTGCAGGCGAGAAAGCCGGTCGCGAACGGCAGCGGCGTGCCGTCGAAGGCCTGGCCGACGACGGCGCCGGCGGCCATGCCGAGCAGGGTCGTGATCGAGCCGTACAGCGAGGAGGCGGTGCCGGCATTGGCGCGTTGCGGCTCCATCGCGAGCGCGGTGAAGTTCGCGAACATCAGGCCGAACGAGAACATCATGCCCGCCGACAGGGTCATGAACAGCCAGAGCGGCAGCAGGCCCAGCATCGCAGCGCTGAAACAGACCAGCGCGATGACGACGGCGCCGACCAACGCGCCATGCGAGATCATGCGCATGCCGAGCCGGCCTACCAGACGGGCGTTGAGAAAGCCGGCGATCGCGATGGTCACCGCGATGGCCGCAAAGGCCAGCGGGAAATAGTGACCGAGCCCGTAGAATCCGGTGAACAGTTGCTGCGACGACAGCACGTAGCCGAGCACGGCGCCGAAAATGCCGCTGGCGGCGAGCGCATAGCCGAGCGTCTGCCGGTTGGTCAGCGTGGCACGGAAGGCGTCGCTGATCGCGGCGACCGAAAACGGCTTGCGCTCGTTCTCCGGCAGCGTCTCAGGCAGCCGGAAGATCGTCCACAGCAGCGCGACGATGCCGTACACGGTCAGCACGACGAAGATGCCGCGCCACTGCGTCAGCAGCATCACCGCCTGGCCGAAGGCCGGCGCAACCACGGGAATGGCGATGAACACCATCATGGCCAGCGACACCACGCTCGCCATGCGGCGGCCGGCGTAGCAGTCGCGCACGATCGAGGTCGCGATCACGCGCGTCGCAGCCGTGCCGAGCCCTTCCAGCGCGCGCGCCAGCAGCAGCGTCTCGAACGAAGGCGCGGCGATCGCCAGCAGGCTGGCGATGACGTACAGCACCATGCCGCCGACCAGCACCGGGCGGCGGCCGAAGCTGTCGGACAGCGGCCCGATCGCGAACTGGCCGAAGCCGAAGCCGATCACGAACGCCGACAGCACCATCTGCACGCGGTTGGCGCTGCCGATGTGGAAGGCCGAGCCGATGTCCGGCAGCGCCGGCAGCATCATGTCCATGGCGAGCGGGTTCAGCGCCATGATCGCCGCGATCACGATCACGAACTCGGTGAAGGCCATCGGCTGGTGGCGGACGATTTCGATGGTGTCGGCACTGGTATCAGCCAAGGCGCGGGCCTTCCATGATGTCGGTCGAGCGGGGGGATAGCGTCGAGCATAGGTATCGGATTTGCTGCGACGCACAAGGCGCGTTTCGGAATGGCTGGTCAACGGCCCGGCTGGCGCGATTGTGACCGCGCGTGAGCTGGTGAAAATTGCGCCATTCCTTCGGCGATGGTAACGCGCGTGTGATCGACTGGCGGATCCGCACGCGCATGAAGACCTACAAGATCGTCGTCTATGTCCCCGCAGCGAATGGCGAGGCCGTGCGCCGCGCCATGGGCGAGGCCGGTGCCGGGCGCATCGGCAACTACGATTACTGTTCGTTTACCATGACCGGCACCGGCCGCTTCCGGCCGCTCGCCGGCGCCAATCCGACCATCGGTGCAGTCGGCCGGCTCGAGACGGTCGCGGAGGAGCGCATCGAGACCGTGTGTGCCGAGGACCGGCTGCGGCCGGCGCTGGAGGCGATCCGTGCCGCGCATCCGTACGAGGAGCCGGCGATCGACGTCTATCGAATCGAGCCGGTGGACTAGCATGCCCGTCCTTCGCCTCGTTGCTGCGACGCTGGTCGCCTCGCTGATGGCGCTATCGCCCCCTGCGGCGGTGGCCCAGGACAGCGCGCCCGCCGAGCAGATCTCGGCCTTCCGCCTCACGCACGGCGAGGGCCGGGTCACCCGCGATGCCACGCTCGACCGCATCGCGATGGAGCAGGCGCGGGCGATGGCCGACAAGGACGACCTCAGCCACGAGGTGCTCGGTCCCTTCACCCGGCGCGTCGCACCGTCCAAGGCCGGCCGCGCCGCCGAGAACATCGCCTATGGCTACGACAATTTCGACAAGACGCTCGGGCAGTGGATCAACTCGGCCGGCCATCGCAAGAACCTGTTGCTGCCCAAGGCGACCAAGGTCGGCATCGCCAGCGCGAAGAACGCCAGCGGCAAGCGCACCTATTGGGCGATGGTCATTGCCGGCGACTACGATGCCGACAGGCCGAAGGGCCATCCGAAGAGCAAGGGCAAGCCGGTCGTGGCGCAGGCCAAATCCGAGACGAAACCCGGGACGCGCTGGGGCGCCAAGCCGCCGGTCTCCTCGTCAAAGGAGTGTCATCTCAACATCAAGGTGATCGGCCTTTGCATCTGACGCCCCGATCTCAGCGCGGCTGCTTCTTCAGGTGCAGATAGCCGGGATCGAACTCGCCGATCGCGCAGAGGCGCTGCCAGTTGGAGACGGTCAGCATGCCGCTGCGGAAATCGACGGCGCGGCTGGCGCGCAGCTCGACCAGGGTGCGATTGACGGTGGCGATCGCCATCCCCAGGGCTTCGCCGAGCTGGACCAGGCTGACCGGCAGCTCCAGCTGCTCGTCGCGAACGAGCCCCAGCGCGCGGGCGCGATAGAACAGCTCGCAGAACAGATGCGCCATGCGCGCAGGCTTGCCGCGCGCGCTGTTGTTGGTGATGGCCTCGCGGAAGATCGCCGCATCGATCAGGGTCTCGCGCCAGATCGCAAAGCCCAGCGCCGGGCGCCGGGTGATGGCGCGCGTCAGTTCCTTGTGCGCAACACCGGCCACCAGGGCCGGGCCGATCGCGCAGACGGCGTGGTCCATGCGATCCAGGAACAGCGCCTGGGCGTCCGGCCAGTCGCCCGACATGTGGAACGAGAGATATTGCCGCTGGCCGCCGGGCAGCAGATGATAGCGCGTCACCCAGCCCGATATCACGACGACGGATTGGTCGGGCTCGTCACCTTGCCGGATCAGGTCCTCATGGTCCGCCAGCTCGTGTAGCACGAAGCTCAGATTCCTCACCTCGGCGATGTCGTCTGCCGACAGCCGGGAATGCTCCTTGAGCTTGTTGACGACGATCTTGTCTGCTTCCATGGGAAATCGGGCCCGTTGATCCTCTCGCGTATCAAATGAGATGGTGCGGCTCGCAGTTCCTACTAAAGTGTTGGTATCAGGGGATGCGGAAGCGAGTTGCCGGTCGCCGCATCGGGAGAACAGCCGTGCCCCACATCGCGTTCCTCTACCGGCTCCGCCGCCTGTTCGGCGGCTCGGGTCCACATATCGAGACCATCGCCGCGGCGCTGACCGAGGGACGCCTCAAGCAGCCCGCGCATCCGATGTCGGATCAGGAGCTGTCGCAGGCGATCCGCGAATTCCAGAGCCTGCCGCCGACCGAGGACAGCCTGAAGAAACTCGCGCGGCGGCTCGGCGACGTCGGCCACGATTAAACCGACTGCCGATCCGGTGTTTCCCCGGAGGAACCCGGCTTGGCAACGCCGGTCGACTCGCGCATCAATGGGGGATGCTTGAGCTTCTCACCCGCCACTGGGTTGCCGCTGCCGGTTTCATGGCCGCAGCGCTGCTGGTGCTGGTGCCGCTGCTGGCGGCCGACTGGCCGCTCGCGCTGCTGCTGATCTTCCTGCATTCGCCGGGCTATATGATCCACCAGGTCGAGGAGCACACCGGCGATCGCTTCCGAAGCTTCGTCAACACCGTGATGTTCGGCGGCCGCGAGGCGCTGACCACGGTCGACGTCCTCTGGGTCAATTGCGGCGCGGTCTGGGGCATCGATCTGATCGCGCTCTACGTCGCCTGGATCGCCGGCCCCGCCTGGGCGCTGGTCGCGCCATATCTGATGCTGGTCAACGCGCTCGGCCATATCGGCCCGGCGCTGCGCTTCCGCAGCTACAATCCCGGCCTCGTCACCGGCATCGTCCTGTTCATTCCGCTCGGGCTCGTGACCGTGCTGACGATTCCCGCGACGGCGGCGCAGCATGCGCTCGGCTTCGGCCTGTCGCTGCTGGTGCACGTCGTCATCGCCGTCAATGCCATCCGGCGCGCGTCGCATGCGCCCGCCGCGGCCTGAGCGACGGTTTATTCGCCCGGCACGAGCTGGACGGTCGGCGGCGGCGCTGGCCGCCGCAGCCTGCGCCGCGACAGATAGAGCAGCACGCCGGTGACGGCGAACAGCGGCATCAGCGCGGCGGCGAGCATGAAGAGCAGCTGCCCCGGCCAGCCGAGGATGCTGCCGCGATGGATGTCGAGGATGCGCGCGAGCACGCGCTCGCCCATCGTCTTGTCGGCATAGCGCTCGGCCGAGATCAGCCGCCCCGTCGTCGCATCGATGCGGAATTCGTCGCGGCGTCCGTCGTGATCCTCGCTCGGCCAGGTGCGCACGCGCACCATTGTGGCGGCGCCTGCGGGCAGGGTGAGCTGCATCACGGCGAAGCGGTCGCCGACCTGCTCGCGCAAGGTGGCCCCCACTAGATCGAGCGCCAACGGCTTCGCCTGGGTGTCCGCCTCGCTTCGGCCGCGCGCCGCTTTGCCCGGCATCGGCGTTGCCGCCGGCGCGAGCAGCCATGTTAGCCCGTCTTTGTACCACGCATAGGAATAGGACAGGCCGGTCAGCGCCATCACCAGATAGACCGGCAGCAGCCAGGTGCCGACGACGCTGTGCAGGGAGCGGTGCAGGCCGCGGCCGCTGAGGGCGAGCTGCGGCTTGAGCCACAGCTTTGCGCTGCCCGCGCGTTTTGGCCAGCGCAGCACGATGCCAGAGATCAGCAGCACGACGAGGCCGAGCACGGCGGCCCCGGTGATCTGGCGACCGGTGCCGTTGCCGTCGCCGGGCAGCAGCAGCCAGCGATGCAGGCGACGCACGGTTGCGAAGAACTCTTCGCCGCGGGGCACACCGAGCACGCGGCCATCATAGGGATCGACCAGCACAGAGGAGGGACGGCCGCCGTCCGTGTTGCGCGCAAAGCGGACGCGGACCGCCGCCGCGGAATCGCGCGACAGCGTGATCGCCGAGACCTTGCCGATGTCCGGATCGGCCTGCAGCCGCGCGATGAGCGCGGCGGGGGCGAGCGGTGCCTCCGCGCGCGGCGCGACATGCGCCAGCGCGGCGTTGAGGCCGGCCTGGATCTCGTCCTCGAAGCTCATGATGGCGCCGGTGAGTCCCATCAGGCTGAGGATCAGCGCCGCCGCCAGTCCCACGATGGAGTGAAGTTGCAGCAGCGCCGGCTTGATGCGGAATGCCGTCATGCGGCGCCTCTCGTCTAGAACTTCACCGTCGCCGACAGCGACACCCGCCTGGCATCGCCGACCGCGACGTTCAGCACGCTCACCGCAGAGGGATAGTAGACGTTGTCGAACAGGTTCTTGACGTTGAGCTGGTAGATCACCGGCAGGCTCTGGTGTCTGGTCTCGTAGCTCGCGAAGACGTCGGCGACGACGTAGGACGGCAGCACGAAGCTGTTGGCGGCGTCACCGGCGCGGTCGCCGACATAGCGCGCGCCGCCGCCGAGCCTGAGCTTGCCGGGCACGGCGGTGCCGAAATCGTAGACGAGATACAGCGAGGCGGTGTTGAGCGCGACGTTCTGCAGGCGGTTGCCGCGATAGGTCGGATCATCGGTGACCCGTGCGTCGGTGTAGCCGTAGCTGCCGATCATGCTCCAGGCGTCCGAGAGCTTGCCGGTGATGTCGATCTCGGCGCCGCGCGAGCGCACCTTGCCGGCGGTGGTGTATTCCACGACGTTGCTGGCGTTGGTCTGCGACACCAGCACGTTGCTCTTGTCGATGTCGTAGATCGCGACGGTGCCGGACAGCCGCTTGTCGAGATCGAACTTGAAGCCGGTCTCCCAGGCCGTGCCTTGCTCCGGCGCGATGTTGGAGCCGAGCACGACGCCCCCGGTGAGCGGCGCGATGGTCGAGTTCGGCTTCAGCGACTGCGTGTAGCTGGCATAGAGCGAGAATTGCTCGTTCAGCTTGAGGATGGCGCCACCGAGCGGCAGCACCTTGTCGGCGGCGACGTCGGTGTTGGCCTTGAACGGCCGGCCGCGGCCGGCGATCTGCTCATAGTCCATGTAGCGCACGCCGCCGACCAGCGCGAATTTGTCGGTGAGATGCAGCGTGTCCTGCAGGAACAGCGAGTAGGTGCCGAGCTTGTCGGTCTGGTCGCTATCCGTCGCCGAGATCGTCGTGCCCGGCTGGATCAGGCCGTAGACCGGATTGTAGACGTTGAAAGCAAGCGAGGCCGGGACCGTCTGGCGGATCAGGTCCTGGCGATAGATCGTGCGGTATTGCGCGTCGCCGCCGAACAGCACCTCGTTGCGCATCCCGCCGATCCAGAAGCCGCCCTGCACGTAGGAGGTACCGTAGCTCACCCGGCTGAGCGAGCCCCAGGTACCGTCATTGCTGCGGGTCTCCACGCCGTTCGCATCGATCTTGGTGATGCGCAGCTGGTTGGCGCTGAAGCTCTCGGTGTTGTAGCTGTAGGCGGCGGTGAGCTTCCAGTCCTCGTTGAGCTTCTGCTCGATCGAGGCCTGCACCAGGTCGGACTGCCCCCACATGTTGTTGAACGGCTCGTCGAGCCGCCGCGTCTTGGGGATCGCCAGCGGCGCGCCGTTGACGAAGGCGGTGCCGCGATCGAACGGGGTGATGAACTCGCGGTGCTCGTAGTTGAGCTGCACGGTCGTCGTGTCGCCATACCAGGCGAGCGACGGCGCCACCAGCATCTCGCGATGGCGGCCGAAATTGCGCCAATAGTCCTCGCTGACGCCATAGCCGATGAAGCGATAGGCGAGGCCGCCGTCGCCGATCGGGCCGGTGATGTCGAGCATGCCGTCGGCGCCGGTCCTGTTGTTGGCATAGGCCGAGCCGAGCAGCGTGACCGAGCCGTGCTGATAGAGCTCGGGGCGCTTGCCGATGGTGTTGACGATGCCGCCGGGGTCCATGATCCCGTACAGCAGCGACGCCGGGCCCTTGAGCACCTCGACGCTCTCCACCGCCGCATTGAGGCTGCGGCCCTGCACCAGCGGCATGCCGTTGCGCATGATCGAGCCGTCGCGATTGTCGCCGAAGCCGCGCCGCATCACGGCGTCCTGGGTGCCGGCGAGCGTGTTGGCCTGGGTGACGCCGCTGATATTGGCGAGCGCATCGTCGATGTTGCGCGGCAACTGGTCCTTCAAGACCTGCGAGGGCACGACGTTGACGGATTGCGCGGTGTCGAGCGGCGAGGCGCCCGTGCGCAAGGTGGTTGGGCTCGGCATCGCGCGGTAATTCAGCTTCGCGGCGTTGAGGACGACGGCTTCCGCGGCCGCGCGCTCCGCGCGGGTCGGCATCGGCGGCGGAACGCTCCGCCTTTGCTGTGCGACGCGGGCTTGGCGCTGCGATTGGCTGGCGGCGACCGCGGGCTTGCGCTTCTGCGTGGGCGCATCGACCGTCACCGCCGGCAGCGTGGTCTGGGCCTGCACGGGAGAGAAGCAGAGGAGGTCTGCTGTCAAGGTACTCGCGAGCGCAAGCGCGCCACACATGCCGGTTCTCACGCGCGTATCGCGCCGGCCTTCAACATCCGTCATCGTTCACTGCACTTCCAGGCACTGCACTTCAAAGCCGCGCCATTCAAAGGGAATGGCCGGTTGACGTGAGGTCTAGCAATGCAGTGCAGCGAAGAACACGGCGCGCGCGTTTGAATCCCTCTAAGTCATGAGGTGTTTCATTGTTCGAATTGGCGCGAAGCTGCGCCACCGGCGGCGTCTTTGCGACATCGCGCGTATCGTGATCAGCGCGCGCTGCATGATCGTGCAGGCTGCGCATTCGATGAACAAACAGCGGCGTTTCATCGATCATCGCGGATGATGCGTTGCTTGTTTCATTTTCCGGAACGGGCAGGGAAGATGAAGTTGCGTGGTCGCTGCGTGGTGACGACGCGGTTCGGCCCGCCGGCCTAGTGCGCCGCAGCCAGCTCCAGCTCAGCCGGCTTGTTCGGGCCGACAAGCGGAATCTCGAGCGCGATGCGCGTGCCCTGCTGCACGTCGCTGTCGAGCTCGATGCGGCCGCCGAGCGTGGAGACGACGAGGTTGAAGGCAATGTGCAGGCCGAGGCCGGCATTGCCCTTCTCGCGGCGCGTGGTGAAGAACGGATCGAACACCCGGCCGCGCACGTGATCGGGCATGCCGACGCCTTTGTCGGCGCAGGTGATGCACACGGAGCGGTCCAGCGGCTGCGCGACCGCCACCGTGAACACGCCGCTCGTGTCGCCGGGATAGGCATGCGTGGCCGCATTGAAGGCGAGAATGCTGATGACTTGTCCGAGCGCGCCGGGATAGCTGGTGAGGACGACGCCTTCGGGACAGGACAGCGCGACCGTGAGGCCCTGGCGCGCCAGCAGCGGACGGAGCTTGGCGATGTGATCGGCCAGCCAGCTCTGCAGTTCGAACGTCTGCCGCGTTTCATTGGCCTGGTCGACGGCAACCTGCTTGAAGCTGTGGACCATCTCGGAGGCGCGGTGCAGGCTCTGCGTGGTCAGGTTGAGACCCTGCTGCAGCCGCGCGACGCCGCGCGCCAGATCCGAGCGCCGCACCGGACCGCCGCCGAGCATCTGGGCGATCGCCTCGACGTCATCTTCCATCGCGGTCGACGTCGTCAGCGCCAGCCCGAGCGGCGTCGAGACCTCGTGGCCGACGCCGGCGACGAGCTGGCCGAGCGAGGCGAGCTTCTCGGCCTGCACGAGATGCGCCTGCGTCGCATGCAGGTCGCGCAGCGACGCCTCGGAGCGTTCCTTCTCGCGCTGCAGCGCCTCGGCGGTGCGGAACTGCTTGCGCGCCTGAACCTCGCGCGCGCCGACGGCATAGAGCGAGAGCAGGCAGGCATTGCCGACCAGCGAATGATCGATGAAGCGCAGGCCCGGCGGCAGCGGCTCCGCGGCCAGGCTCTCGGCAATTGCCAGCGCGCCCCAGCTCGCGAGGCAGAACACCGCGTGGGCGCCGATGCGCAGCGGCAGCATCGTCGACACGAACAGGATGACGATGATCATGCCGGCGGCGGAGTAGGTGAAGCCTGAGGGCAACACCCAGTAGATCGTCGGCAGCACGCAGCCGGGAATGACGCAAAAGACGAGTTGAATGGGTTCGGCCCATTTGCGCGCCGGGGTCGACAGCAGCGCCGTCAGCGGCAGCAGCACGAACAGCGCGGTGCCGCCGCGAATCTTGAGCGTCGTCGGCACGATCTCGGGATAGAGCACGAAGTCCCACAGCGTGTAGCCGGCGAAGGTGAAGGCGCCGAGCAACATCGCGATCTGCGTCCAGGCGATGTTGCCATGGACGAAATGGTCCACGAACCGCCGCTCATCGACGGCATCCTCGAAACGCAGCCCCAGGCGCTCCAGCAATCTCAACATTATGCCACCGCAATCGAAAACCGATCCCCCGCGGCGCGCGGGGCGCGGCGGGACGGCAGACATACACGAGATGAGCTGTTCGAGAAAACGACGGGAGATCGCATTCGCGGCTTGGAGCACGCGGAGCGTTACTAGAACGATTCCAAATCTCGTTGCGCGGCATGGCGACGACGGCGCGGCGGCAGACACCGCTCGCGCCAAGTCCGAGCGCTCCTACTCGATCAGTGCCTGGTAGATCAGATTGCGCAATAGCGAGCGATAATGCGGTGCCTGCGGCGGCGGCAGCTGCATCATCAGCACGACGATGAGCTTCTCCTCCGGGTCGACCCAGAACGCAGTGCCGTAGAGCCCGGTCCAATAGAATTCGCCGACTGATCCCGGCAGCGGGTTGCGCCCCGCATGTGTCCTGACGGCAAAGCCGAGACCGAAGCTCTGGCCGTCCTCCGGCGTCGGCGCGGTCGCCTGCGGGTGGAAGCCCAGCAAGGTGACTTGGCTGAACGCGATGCCCGGCGGCAGATGATCTGATGTCATGAAGGTGACGGTCTTTGCCGCGAGCAGGTGCTTGCCGTTCCATTCGCCGCGATTGAGCAGCATCTGCGCGAACTCGGCGTAGTCGGCGGCCGTCGACACCATGCCGCCGCCGCCGGACATCCAATTCGGCTGCCTGGTCATGTCGGGCATTGGCGGCCGCTTGCCGGTGGTGGGATCGGCTTGCGGCTCGGCGATGCGTGCGGCCTTGTCCCCGCCGACGGAGAAGCCGGTGTCGGTCAGCGCCAGCGGCTTGTTGATGCGCTCGGCAATGAACTGATCGAGCCGCTGGCCCGAGACGACCTCGACGATGCGGCCGAGCACGTCGGTCGACATGCTGTAGTCCCATGTCGTGCCCGGCTGCGCCGCAAGCGGCAGCTTCGCCAGCTTCGTGATCAGGTCGGCCGATGTCTGGCTCGGATCGAACAGATTGGCATTGTTGTAGGCCTGCTTGACCAGTGACTTGCCGAAGATGCCGTAGGTCAGGCCCGACGTGTGCCGCATCAGGTCCTGCACGGTCATCTCGCGCCGGGCCGGCTCCAAGGTCAGCTCCGGCTGGCCGGTGCCTTGATTGATCTTCTCGACGCCGACCTGCAGGCCCTTGAACTCCGGCAGATAGACCGAGACCGGGTCGAGCAGTTGCAGCCGGCCTTCCTCGACCAGCATCATGGCCGCGACCGAGGTGAACGGCTTGGTCATCGAGGCGACGCGGAAGATCGCGTCCAGCTTCATCGGCACCTGCTTCTCGCGGTCCTGGAAGCCGAAGGCCTTGGCATAGGCCACCTTGCCCTTGCGCGCGACCAGCACCACGGCGCCGGGGATCAGCCCCTTGTCGACGTCGGCCTGGAACGCATGGGTCAGGCGTTGCAGCCGCTCGGACGACAGCCCGACGTTTTCGGGCCGATCGACCTTGGGCAGGCCTTCGGCGAAGGCCGGGATCGTGAGGCTGGCGGCTAGCAGCAACGATGACAGCGTGGCGCGCCACGGCCCTTGCATCTGCAGAGACGGTCGCATGGCTCCTCCCTCTGGTGTTGTTGGGCAGTCAGAACAGCCTGCGCGTGCGGAAGCCGTCCGTGATTGATTTGGGTCAATGGCGACGTCCGCGCCGGCGAGGCCGGGCGCTTCGTGAGCTTCAGGAACCGGCTCAGGCGGCTTTCCAATGCGCCCGCAGCGCCGCTGCGATGCTGTCTGGCCGCTCGACGATGCTCCAGTGGCCGGCGTCCGGCTCGACATGCAGCGTAGCGTCGTGACGCCTGGCGAAGCGGCCGAGGACATCGAAGGACATGTAGGGATCGTGCGCGGCTGAGATCACGAGCCCGCGTCGCGGCAGCTGCGCGAGGCGCGCGATCCAGTCGCCGCCGAAGCGCAGCCCATCGGCGGAGCGATACAGCGCGAGGATCGCCCGGCGCATCGGCGCCCGCCATGCCGCGGCTTCACGCGCGGCCAGCTCCGGTGGCAGCCCGCTCTGCCGGAACATCCGCGCCATCGCCCCCTGGCTCGACACCGCCATGACGACCTCGCCCAGGACCGGCGTGTTCCAGAGCCGAGCGATGCGATGCCCGCGATAGTCCGGATCGAGCGCGCCACCGGCCACCGCCCACGAGCGCACCAGCTCCGGCCGCAGCGACGCCGCGCGCAGCACCAGCAGTGCGCCCCAATCATGCCCGACCAGATCGAGCGGCCCGAACGCCGCATGCTGTGCTTCCATCAGGGCGACAAGCCAGTCGGCGTAGGCGTCCTTGGTGCAGGCGAAGCCCGGAGGCACATCGCCCCCGAAGCCGGGCAGGGCAGGCACTGCCACGGTCTCGCTGAGCGCTGCGATCAGCGGTCCCCAGATTGCGGGCGTATCCGGCACGCCGTGGACGAAGATGCGGTTTGTCATGAGGTCATGTACCATATGCTCGATCTTCGTATTCGGCGAAATTTTCTCTTTCCCTTTTTCAGAAAACGTGCTTCTCTACGCCATCCCGCCTCATCGAAGAGGGGCGTACGCGTCGTCACGATACGTGGAGTGCGGGGAGCGATGGCCGTGAGGCGCCGGTGGACGACCGGTGTCTTGCGGACGGCGAAGTCGTGTGGTCCTGGCCTCCCGATGCTGAGGTCAAGTTCGTGCCGTTGCGCGAAGCAGCAGTGCGGATGATGGGGGCAAGAAAGCCCGGTCCCCAGGGAGAGCACGAAGTAAGCCGTAAAGCCGTTGCGCAGGGAAGGCCGGGATGTCCTGGCCGATCCTGTGGTTCCTGCCCCGTGCACTTCTTTCCGCACGGGGGCCGCGGGTGTCGGCAGACGCCCGGCCTTCCCTGCACCCTCGATTGCCGAGGGGCGGTGCTGATGATCAGCCTGGGCACGATGGTGCCGCGGGAGCGGAGAGGTGTGTGCGGATGCGATTGGAACAATCGATCAAGGCCAGAGGGGCGCCCAGCTCGTGCGTCAAACACCGGCGTCATTGCGAGCGGAGCGAAGCAATCCAGGGCTGCGTGCGTGACTCTGGATTGCTTCGCTTCGCTCGCAATGACGCGGAGAGAGTTTGCCCCACCCACGGCTGTCATCGTCCGCGCAGGCGGACGATCCAGTATTCCAGAGGCAGTTATGGTCGGCTGAGAGGCGGCGGCGTACTGGATACCCCGCTTTCGCGGGGTATGACGGCGGGGGATGGGGCGGCGGCGCTGGCCCCCAGCGCAAGAGAACTGGGCCTTAGGCAAAAGAATGAGGACCAGAGGCCGCAAGCCCCCCAATACGTCACCCCTTCTGACCCTTATTCGGCGTTGCGAGGCCGTTTCATTCCCGGTAAAAGCACCGTCGAAGGCACTTCGGCAACACTCCATCAATGGTTTTGCCGCACCATTTTCGTGTCTTCGCAAAGGGTTTGGCAATGCTGATTCGCAGCGCAGAGATCGAGGCCATCGCCGGGGCAGACGCCCGGTCGATCGCGCTCGCCTCGCTGTCCGCTCGCGGCCTGACCGGCGCGCTCGAGCTTCTGCTTCTTAGCTGCCCCTGAGGGCCGGCTGGGCGGGATGCGCCTGGGCACTCAGGGGGCTGCTTCGACACCGAAACACCCTTCAGCGCCCAATGTCTGGAGATCCTGACAGCCAGGCGCACCACCTTCAGACTTCGAGGAAAGCCAATGTCCAATCCCGTTCAGTCCGACAAGGACCGCGTCGTCATTTTCGACACCACTTTGCGCGACGGCGAGCAGTGCCCCGGCGCCACCATGACGTTCGAGGAGAAGCTCAACATCGCCGCCATGCTGGACGGCATGGGCGTCGACATCATCGAGGCCGGCTTCCCGATCGCCTCCGACGGTGACTTCGAAGCGGTCAACGAGATCGCCAAGCGCACCCAGAACGCGGTGGTCTGCGGCCTGTCGCGCGCCGGCGCCAAGGACATCGACCGATGTGCGGAAGCGATCCGCCCGGCCAAGCGCGGCCGCATCCACACCTTCCTGTCCACCTCGCCGGTGCACATGAAGTACAAGCTGCAGATGGACCCGCAGCAGGTGTTCGAGCTGGTGATCTCCTCGGTGACGCGCGCGCGCAATCACACCGACGACGTCGAATGGTCGTCGGAGGACGGCACCCGCACCGAGTTCGACTTCCTGTGCCGCTGCGTCGAGGCCGCGATCAAGGCAGGCGCCACCACCATCAACATCCCGGACACCGTCGGCTACGCCGTTCCGGAGGAGTATTACGACCTGTTCAAGCGCGTGCGCGAGAGCGTGCCGAACTCCGACAAGGCGGTGTTCTCGGTCCACTGCCACAACGACCTGGGCATGGCGGTCGCCAACTCGATGGCCGGCGTGCGCGCCGGTGCCCGCCAGATCGAGTGCACCATCAACGGTATCGGCGAGCGCGCCGGCAACGCGGCCCTGGAAGAGGTCGTGATGGCGATGCGCGTGCGCAACGACAAGCTGCCGTTCTGGAACAAGATCGACACCACGCAGCTGACCCATGCCTCGAAGGTGGTGTCGGCGGCGACCTCGTTCCCGGTGCAGTACAACAAGGCGATCGTCGGCCGTAACGCCTTCGCGCATGAGAGCGGCATCCATCAGGACGGCATGCTGAAGAATGCGCAGACCTACGAGATCATGCTGCCGGAGACGGTCGGCGTGAAGCAGACCTCGCTGGTGATGGGCAAGCATTCCGGCCGCCACGCCTTCATCCACAAGCTGGAGGAGATGGGCCACAAGCTGGCGGGCAACCAGGTCGAGGACGCCTTCGTCCGCTTCAAGGCTTTGGCCGACCGCAAGAAGCACATCTATGACGAGGACATCGAGGCCTTGATCGACGAGGGCATGGTGAGCGCCCATGACCGCATCAAGCTGCTGTCTTTGAGCGTCATCGCCGGCACCCGCGGCCCGCAGCGCGCCACCATGAAGCTCGACGTCGACGGCGTGACCAAGATCGAGGAGAGCGAGGGCAACGGGCCGGTCGATGCCGTGTTCAACTGCATCAAGTCGCTGGTGCCGCACGAGGCCAAGCTGGAGCTGTACCAGGTCCACGCCGTGACCGAGGGCACCGACGCCCAGGCCGAGGTCTCGGTCCGGCTGTCGCAGGACGGCCGCTCGATGACCGCGCGCGCGGCGGATCCGGATACGCTGGTGGCTTCGGCAAAAGCCTACCTCGGCGCGCTGAACAAGCTGGTGATGAAGCGCCAGCGCGACGTCGCGCATGGGGCTGGCGCATCGGCTGCGGCAGCGAGCTGACCCCAAGACGTCATTCCGGGGCAGCCGCGAGGGCGGCTGAACCCGGAATCCCGAGCTTGGTTTGCACCGGCTGTCGCAATCTCGAGGTTGCCCGATGCGCAATTGCGCATCTGAGGTTCGGCCCTGCGGGCCGCCCTGGACCGACGAACAGGAAGCGGCGGGCCTCGTCATCGCAGCGTCGCTTGGACTTGTTTTGCTCCGTCATTCCGGGGCGCGCGGAGCGCGAGCCCGGAATCCATACTCCCGATCGTGGTTATGGATTCCGGGCTCGCTCGCGTTGCTCGCGCCCCGGAATGACGGCGGAAGGGGGGCGGTCGCTGCTGCATCGCAGCACGCGAATCCCGCCCGTGCTGCTAACGGTGAATGGCATTCCCGCCGCGTACCCGCTAACAATGTCCTTGGCATACAAAGCGGGGGCGTCGTTGCAATGCCCCCCGAACGTCGGGAGGACACTTTGCACCAGTTCAAATTCCGCCATCTGATCGCCACCGCCGCGTCGCTGGCTGCGCTCGCGCTGGCCGGCCCGGCCTCGGCCGCCGATCCGATCGTGATCAAGTTCAGCCACGTGGTGGCCTCGAACACGCCGAAGGGCCTCGCCGCCGACAAGTTCAAGGAGCTGGCCGAGAAGTACACCGACGGCAAGGTCAAGGTCGAAGTCTATCCGAACTCGCAGCTCTACAAGGACAAGGAAGAGCTCGAGGCGCTGCAGCTCGGCGCGGTGCAGATGCTGGCGCCGTCGAACTCCAAGTTCGGCCCGATCGGCATCAAGGAATTCGAGGTGTTCGATCTGCCCTACATTCTGCCCGACCTCGCCACCTTGCGGAAGGTCACCGACGGCCCGCTCGGCGCCAGGCTGCTGAAGCTGCTGGAGCCGAAGGGGATGATCGGGCTGGCCTACTGGGACAACGGCTTCAAGCAGATGAGCGCCAACAAGAAGCTGGTCGATCCCGCCGACTACAAGGGCCTCAAGTTCCGCATCCAGTCCTCGAAGGTGCTGGACGCGCAGTTCCGCACGCTCGGCGCCATCCCGCAGGTGATGGCGTTCTCCGAAGTCTATCAGGCGCTGCAGACCGGCGTCGTCGACGGCCAGGAGAACACGCCCTCGAACATCTATACGCAGAAGATGCACGAGGTGCAGAAGTACATCACGCTCACCAATCACGGCTACATCGGCTATGTCGTGGTCGTGAACAAGAAGTTCTGGGACGGTCTGCCGCCGGACATCCGCGCCGCCTGCGAGAAGGCGATGAAGGAGGCAACCGCGTATGGCAACGGCCAGTCGGCGAAGGAGAACGACGACGCGCTGGAGGAGATCCGCAAGTCGGGCAAGTCCGAGCTGGTCAAGCTGACGCCGGCCCAGGACGAAGCGATGCGCAAGGCGATGCAGCCGGTCTACAAGGACGTCGCAGGGCGCGTCGGCCAGCCGCTGATCGACGAATTCCTCAAGGAGACACGCGGCACGACCAATTGAGCGCATGAGCGAAGGATGCGCGGGCTGTCCGCCCCGCGCATCGCAACAGACAAGGCGTTCCGGGGGACGCCCAAAACAAGCAGACGGCGCGACAAGCGCCGTGAACGTTTGAAGTTTGGGGGGAGGGGACTTGGGTTTCCTGTTGCGCATCCTCGATCGGCTCGAGGAGATCCTGATCGCATTCCTGATCGCGGCGGCGACCTCGATCATCTTCGTGGCCGTGCTGCACCGCTATCTGGTCGGCATACCCTTCCTCTATCCGATCCTGTTCCCGATCGACCTGTCCTGGGCGCAGGAGCTGTGCATCTACATGTTCGTGTGGATGGCCAAGTTCGGCGCCGCCTATGGCGTGCGCACCGGCATCCATGTCGGCGTCGACGTCGTCGTCAACATGCTCAGGCCCTCGTTGCGCAAGGTGACGATCCTGTTCGGCCTGCTGTGCGGGGCGCTGTTCACCGCGATCATCGGCACGATGGGCGCCAAGTTCGTCTATGGCCTGTCGATGACCGACCAGGTGACGCCGGACATGGAGATCCCGAGCTGGCTGGTCTATCTGTGCATCCCGCTCGGCTCCTACCTGATGTGCTTCCGCTTCCTCCAGGTCGCCTGGCACTATCTCCGCCACGACGAACTGCCGCATCACGACCACGCTTACGTCGAAGGTGTCGACCCGACGGCGACGGAGGTGCTGCGATGAGCAGCCTCCTGATCTTCAGCCTGCTCATCTTCCTGATGCTGACAGGCATGCCGATCTCGATCGCGCTCGGCCTCACCGTGCTGTCGTTCGTGTTCTTCATGACCAACGTGCCGACCGAATCGGTCGCGCTGAAGCTGTTCACGGGCATCGACAATTTCGAGATCATGGCGATCCCGTTCTTCATTCTCGCCGGCAACTTCCTGACCCATGGCGGTGTCGCGCGAAGGATGATCAATTTCGCGACCTCGATGGTCGGGCATTGGTATGGCGGCCTGGGGCTTGCCGGCGTCGTGGCCTGCGCGCTGTTCGCCGCCGTGTCGGGCTCGTCGCCCGCCACCGTGATCGCGATCGGCTCGATCATGCTGCCGGCGATGGTGAAGCAGGGTTTTCCCAAACGGTTCGGCGCCGGGGTGATCACGACGTCGGGCGCTCTCGGCATCCTGATCCCGCCCTCGATCGTCATGGTGGTGTATTCGGTGGCGACCGGCGGCAGCATCGCACTCGATCCTGCCGGCCACCGCGTCTCCTCGGCCTCGGTGGGGCAGCTGTTCATCGCCGGCGTGGTCCCCGGCATCATGCTGGCGACATTGCTCGGCCTCACGACCTTCTACCGCGCCTGGAAGAACGACTATCCGAGACTGCCGCGCGCCAGCTGGGCCGAGCGCTTCACGGCCTTCCGCAAATGCATGTGGGGCCTGCTGCTGATCGTGATCGTGCTCGGCGGCATCTACACCGGCAAGTTCACGCCGACCGAGGCCGCCGCCGTCAGCGCCGTCTACGCCTTCGTCATCGCGGTGTTCGTCTATCGCGACATGTCGCTGAAGGACGTGCCGAAGGTGCTGCTCGGCTCGGCGAACATGAGCGCGATGATTCTCTACATCATCACCAATGCCGTGCTGTTCTCGTTCCTGATGGCCAACGAGAACATTCCCCAGCAGATCGCCAACTGGATGGCTGCGGCGGGCGTCAACTGGATCGTGTTCCTGCTGGTGGTCAACATCCTGCTGCTGCTCGCCGGCAACGTCATGGAGGCCACCTCGATCGTCTTGATCATGGCGCCGATCCTGTTCCCGGTGGCGGTCAAGCTCGGCATCCATCCGGTGCATCTGGGCATCCTGATGGTGGTCAACATGGAGGTCGGCATGTGCCATCCGCCCGTGGGCCTCAATCTCTATGTCGCCTCCGGCATCGCCAAGATGGGCATCACCGAGCTGACCATTGCCGTCATGCCATGGCTGCTCACCATGCTGGGCTTCCTGGTGCTCGTCACCTACGTCCCGGAAATCTCGCTCTGGTTGCCGCGCATGCTGGGGATGCTTTGAGGCGTAGCAATGAACTGAAACTGATTTGCAGAAACAGAAAGCGATTTGAAGCAATTACATCTTCGTAAGGTCGCACACTCTGTCCAAACTGTAAGTTGAAGACCGGGTGCGGCGGGCTCATGCTGCACCGGCTTTCCAAGGAGGTTGGCATGAGGAAGTTCACCGTTGCCGCTGTCGCCGTGCTCGCCATTGCCGGCTCGACCGCGGTCTACGCCCAGCGCGGCTGGTTTCATGATCACATGCATCATGCGCGCATGAATCCGGAAGACCGTGCCGCGATGCTCGATGCGCGCATCGCAGCCGTCCATGCCGGCCTGAAGCTATCGGCCGACCAGGAGAAGCTTTGGCCGCCGGTCGAGAGCGCCGTCCGCGATCTCGTCAAGCTGCGGTTCGACCGCGCCAACGCGCGGATGAAGGCGGCCGACGACGCGCAGGACAAGGACGTCGATCCGGTTGCGCGGCTGCGTGACCACGCCGACACCATGGCCGTGACGGCGGATGCGATGAAGAAAGTCGCTGACGCCGCCGACCCGCTCTACAAGACCCTCGACGAAGGCCAGAAGCGTCGGCTCTCGGCGTTGACGCGGCCCATGGGACGCATGATGGGCCCTGATGGTCCGCGCCACCATCGCTGGATGGAGCGCGGCGAGGGCGGGCCCGGGGATGGTCCGCGCTTCGGCGAGCATCGCTTCGGTCCGGGACCGATGGGCCACCCGATGGACCGCATGGGCTGGTCCGATGAGGATCGGGAGTCCGGGCGGCTCTGAGGGCGGGGCGACGATCCGCCTGATTCCGCTTCGAATTTCGCTTGGGGAAAGCCGCCGCCCGCCGGCGGTTTTTCTACATCGAAATCGCCGAAAAATCGTCAGGGATCGCTGGACATCCCGGAATCGCTTTGCTAAACGACCGGCTCTTGCGAAGGCTTTCTCCGGATGCAAGATCCGGGCGCATAGCTCAGTTGGTAGAGCAGCTGACTCTTAATCAGCGGGTCCTAGGTTCGAGCCCTAGTGCGCCCACCAAGCCTTTCAAGGACTTGTGCCGAAACACCGTTTGGGCTTGAAAAACTAAAACGGTTTTTCAAACGGTGTTTTTCGATATACTGCTCTCAATAATTTGAAAAACCGAACCAGAGGACGTGCGGCTGGCGAGCCACGATCTTCGGTGCTGTCCAGATCCAATTTCTTTGAACGTTAAGAAGCTGCTGACGTCCGAATGGCGTACGCCGGCCTACCTGAGGGTGACCAGAATTGAGGCCGGCAAATCCCTCAGCCATGCGAGGACGTGACGAAGGTTGTGGCCCGGCGGCGGTAAGGATCACGTTGATGGCGTCACCCTCACGGCCCTTGAGATGGCTGCGGCCGAGATGCCCATTGCTCTTCATGTGGCTGATGATCGGCTCGATGGCTGGGCGCGGCGCAACTTGCGTCCGGTAACGTCGAATGTGCCGCGCTTCTGCCCGGAGATGAAGACGCGGCGCAGACTGCGCATGGAGCACGAACTGGCTGCCCGACTCGCGGCCGTTGGTGGTGACGATCGAAGCCTTGACGCCGAACTCGTAAGGCGCCGTGCCTTGCCCTGCGGATGCATTCGATCTCCGGCACGTGCAGGAATGGAGCTTCCAGCCGCACTGGCGCTGCTGCTATGACCTGACCTGGTTCGCGGGGGCAGCGGCGTATCGAACACTGCTTCGAGTTCGCGGCGCAATTGCCGACGATGTTCCTCTCAATTGATGCCTAATCTGCAAGTCTCAGGCTTCCGAGCTTCGACTCTGCCAACGCCTGCAATCGGAAACGCGCCAATATCCATAAATCCGATTCCGAGCCAGATACTTATTTGTTATTTAAAGACGGCTAATTAGTTTGTCGAGGGAGCACTCCGAACGAGCTCAAGGCGCGCATTGTTGCTGCGTTCGAAAGCAGGTGCGTTTCTGGTGCGGCGACCCCCAACAGTATTCGTGGTCGCTAAGTCTCGTGGCTTGAAACCTGCAACCAGACCGTTATGAGCGGGAGGATATTGAACGGGTTCGTTGATCTTGCTGGGTTTTCATTTGATTTCGATCGCATTCGTTGTGTTTTGATGCGGTCGTTTCTGGTGCGGATGCAGAAGCCGAATTCAAGCCTTTGTTCTCGTATCGTGCGGCTAGCCGGCTTTTGGAATCTGCTCCACGAGTTCGCGAACAGTTTCGAGGCACGTTTCTTGTTCGTGCTCCCATCCAGCTTGGATGTCGAGCTCTGCGAGGTCTGCTTTGAGGTAGTCGACGCGGATACTATTGACGCGACGAAGGAGGTCGTCCTTTTTCGAAGCAACTGCACTCAAGTTTGTGGTGAGGGAGACGCCGTCGATCTTTTTGATGACTGTGATGTCGAAGATGTCGCGAGGCTTCAGCATCGTCGCCCGGTGGTACATCTTCTTGAGCGCGATCTCCGTTGGAGGCTCAACGATGATCGTTGGCTTCCAACCCTTCCGAATTGACGTCAGGTCGATCTCTTTCTCGACTGGATCAAGCGCCGAGAGGGCGCCGCTGACGATAAAGTCGATCTCGCCCTCTGGATATCTGAGTTTGAGATAGTGGGCGGCCTTGTCCCAATCCGCGCAGTTCCATACGTCCGTGATCTCAGGCCATAGCAAGGCAAGATACTGTGGGTCGTCGATGAACGCGTCGATGTCCCGGCTCAGCCGGTGGTTCGCATGAAGCATGAGGGCGGTGCCGCCGCCCAGCACCCAATCTGGAGCCGGCTGGCCCTGCTGCTTGAGGTCCTGGAGCCCGTCGAGTGTTCGCCCAAGAAGTCTACGCCAGCCGCTCAAGTGCGCGCTCCAATGCAGGGTTGCTTTCGCCCGTGGCCGATTTCATCGATCGATAAGAGGCAGCCAGGTTCTGCATGGGAATAGCGTGAAGCCGAGCAAATTCCAGAACGAGTTCAGGTCGTACTTCTGTAAAGAACGTCGCAACATGGGCGATCCAGTTTTGCCAGTCTCTTGAGGTGAGGCGATCAACAAGATCGACAGCTTCCATGGTTCGACGGTATGGAGCGTTGATCGTGCCCAGAACAAGTTGATCGATGCTCTGACGCTTTGTGGCCCGATTGGAGGAGCGTGCGGGAGGATCCGATGTCGTCGTGCGACGCGTCGGTTTGTTTTTTGCGGGATCGGCCGCAATAGTCTCCGTGGAACTGCCTCTGCGCTTCTCAAGACCCGCGGCGTCTTCGGCAAGCGCTTCCATCGCTGCGCGCTGGGCGTCGATCTGCGACTTCAGCATCAACACGTCCCTTAGCTTGGCACGGCGGTGCTTGCCGACATACCGGAACGGCAGGTCACCGACGTCCATGCGATGGACGACCAGTGGCCTGGAAATTCCCAGAATGTCCGCCGCATCGTTCGGACTGAGTTCCTGATCCTCGGCGAGGACAGCGACGCGCTCTCCCTGGAGCAGATGGCCGAGCGCCGCCTCCAGCAGCGACGCTGCATTCGGTGGCAGCCTGATGACTTGATCCTCGCCCGACCGGCGACGGACCCGGACTTCGACCTGATCGCCCTTGCCAAGCTTCTCGAAGGTCTTGGCCGCCTTGCGGTCCCGGTCGGAGAGCTGGACGAATTGCAGCACATGGGTAGTCATGGTCGGATCCTTGCCGAGTCCCAATATATGACTTCCCTCACTTAACTGCAATATCTGAAATGTTCTGCTGAAGGCGCGGACCTCGGCAATGGGCTATAGAATGGTAACCGAGGGAGGAGCCGTGACCCGAGACCAGCCCGACCTTCTTGGGACAACAGAACGCGACCGCGAAATCGCGGCGCTCCGCGAGCGGTTGGCACGGCTCGAATCCGAAAAAGCAGAGCTACAAGCAAATCTCAATAGGCTGATCTCCACGCCGGAAGCTCATCCCAGCCCGCATCTTGCCGGCGGCGGCTCGGTGACAAATGCCTCGAGCCCCGCCACCAAGATAGCTCTGTTTCGTTCGCTATTTCGAGGCCGACATGATGTGTTCCCGAAGCGTTGGGAGAACGCAAAGACTGGCAAGGCAGGCTATGCCCCGGCCTGTGCAATGAGTGGATGCCGCGAATCTGCGGCAAGCCGAAAGTAAAGTGCGGTGACTGTCCGCATCATGCCTTCCTTCCCGTCACCAATGATGTGATCGGTGGACACCTCCGTGGACACCATACGATTGGTGTCTATCCTCTCCTGACGGATGAAACTTGCTGGTTTCTGGCAGTCGATTTCGACAAGGCGACTTGGATGAATGAGTCCGCTGCTTTCCTGCAAGCATGCTCGGCGCGCGGCATTCCGGCGGCGCTCGAGCGTTCCCGTTCAGGGCAAGGGGCTCACGTGTGGATCTTCTTCGCGGAGCCGGTTACAGCCGCGATCGCGCGTCGGCTCGGCGCGCATCTCATCACGGAGACCATGGAGCGCAATCCAGACATCGGCTTTTCGTCCTATGACCGGTTCTTCCCCAGTCAGGATAGTATGCCGGCAGGGGGGTCGGCAATCTCATCGCGCTTCCCTTGCAACATGATCCGCGCTCGGCTGGGAACAGCCTCTTTCTCGACGAGACGACTTTTGAGCCTCATTCCGATCAATGGGCTTTCCTCGCGACGGTCAGGCGTATGACGCTTGCAGAGGCAACAGCGGTTGCCGAAGAGGCCGGAAGGCACGGACGAGTGACGGGACTGCGGTTGCCTCTGGAGGAGGAAGACGATGCGCCTTGGGCCGTGCCGCCCTCCCGGCGGAAACCGGAGATCTCGATTACCGGACCCATGCCTGACCGCATCGATGTCATGCTGGCAGACCAGATCTATATTCAGCGTGAAGGACTTCCCGCCGGCCTCGTCAATCGACCCATTCGGCTGGCCGCCTTTCAGAACCCGGCGTTCTACAGTGCGCAAGCCATGCGGCTTTCGACATTTGGGCTTCCGCGCATTATCGCATGCGCCGAATTGCTTTCGCATCACATCGCCCTGCCACGCGGGTGCCGTGAGGGTGTTGAGGAGTTGGCGAGTGGCCTGAACGTCGATCTGTGCTGGCGGGATGAACGAAACGCAGGAGCCGACATCCAGGCGGGCTTTCTTGGGACGCTGACCAAGAAGCAGAAGACAGCAGTCACAGCCCTGCTGGCGCACGAAACCGGCGTGCTGGCAGCGACTACGGGATTCGGGAAGACGGTCGTGGCGGCGGCGATGATTGCCGAACGCAAGGCCACCACGCTCATCCCCGTGCATCGCCGTCAGCTCATGGAGCAATGGGCCACACGTCTGCAAAACTTCCTCGATTTGCCGCAGGACAGTATTGGCCAGGTTGGTGGAGGAGCGCGCAAGCCGACTGGCATCATTGACATCGCGATGATCCAAAGCCTTGCCCGCGGGGGCATCGTAGATGATCTGGTTGCTGGATATGGCCAACTGATTGTCGATGAGTGCCATCATCTTTCGGCCGTCAGCTTCGAGGCGGTGGCACGACGTGCGAAGGCAAGGTTTGTCTTGGGTCTCTCCGCCACGGTCACCCGCAAAGACGGTCATCACCCGATCATCTTCATGCAATGTGGTCCCGTACGTTTTCGCGTAGACGCAAAATCTCAAGCCGCTCGACGTCCCTTCGGTCATCGCGTCGTGCCGCGCAGAACATCCTTCGTGCTTCCACCTGAGCTCCAGTACGATCGCCCGCCGATTCAGCAGGTCTACGCGGCGCTTGCCGCTGACGAGGCTCGCAACGGTATGATCTTTGACGATGTCTTACAGGCGCTGGAGCATAAGCGGTCGCCGGTCATCTTGACCGAGCGCAAGGACCACGCGTTGCTCCTGGCCGAAAGGCTCTCTCGTTTCGCACGCAATGTCATCGTCTTGACCGGAGGGGTAGGCGTGAAGCAAAGAAGAGGCGCAACGCAAAGGCTCGGCGATATTCCCGCGACCGACGAGCGGATGCTGATCGCCACCGGGCGATACATCGGCGAGGGCTTCGATGATGCTCGGCTCGATACGCTCTTTCTTGCGATGCCGATCTCATGGAAGGGAACGCTCGCACAATATGTCGGGCGTCTGCATCGATCATACCATGCCAAGCGCGAGGTCATCGTCTACGACTACGTCGATGAAGCCGCGCCAGTCCTGAAACGCATGAGCGAGAAGCGGGGCAGGGGTTACAAGAGCCTCGGCTATACGATCGACGATAGCGGCGCGACATTGTCAAACCATCCAACGATGTTGCCGATGTTATGAGCGTCGCTGCCTTATCGGGAAAGAAGAGTTGCGAAATGTCGACCCTTCGACCTTCGCCAGCCTATCCTTTTCTCCCCCGCGCTCTCCGATTGCGCGGCCGTCTGAAAGTGGACCTTCTGACATCTGCAGCCAGGGCGTATGGTGGGCCCGGCAGGACTCGAACCTGCAACCAGACCGTTATGAGCGGGAGGATACTGATCGGGTTCGTTGATTTTCCTGGATTTTCGTTCGGTTTCGATCGCGTTTCACGCGGTTTGTTCAGGTCGTTTCTGGTGCGAAACTGGTGCGGCTAGTTATGCGGCGATTGCCCTCCCAGGCGAGCATCCTGGTCACGGGAGTCGAGGGCCCGACGACCGCCGCTGCCGCTTCGCATCATGGCGGTTATCATCAGGCGTTGCTGACACAACGGGACGGCGCGAGCTGACGCAGGTTGGCCGCGAATGATGAGGTGTTCGCAACGGCTTATTTGGAACGCAACGGCAAAGCCGCATTGTCCTCGGAAAGCATGAAAGTGAGATACGGACCGCGGTGGGCCCGGATGCGGCCAAGGCGTCTGGTGGCATGTGTTGCCATTCATCATGGGCAGTTCAGGCTCAACGTGGGCGCCGGCTCCAGACATCTCCCTTGCGCAATGTCTGTTTCGCATTGATTGCGACGGTCTCGGCGGCCACAATATCGATGCCCAGCACCCGCAGGATGGCTTGGGCCGCCATTGCCGGAATCGAGTCGTCTCTTTTGACCAATGCTTCGCGCATCGCGGCGCTGACGATGGCCAACAGCATCGCATACAGGGCCGGCGAATCGACCGTCTTGAAATAGCCCTGGCGGATGCCGATGCCGACATCCTTGCGAATCCCCGCAAAGATCTGCTCACGAAATTCTCCGAGATCGGAGAGTGCGTGGACGATCAGGCGCCCCCATGTCGGATCCTGCAGACCGCGTTCGATGAACAACATCGTTGCGAGCGCAACGCGCTCGGTGCCCTGCTCAATTCCAGCAATCGCCTCGTCGACTTCGCGGACCAATGCGGCCGCGACGGCGCCGGCGACGGCCTCGACCAGCTCCGTCTTGTTTCGGAAGTGATAATAGAAGCTTCCGTTGGAGAGCCCGGCCTCCTCGGCGACTTCCATGACGGACGTGCGTTCGATTCCTTTTTTGGCCATGACCGCGATGGCCGTATCCAGGATCAACGCTCGCGTCCGCAGGCGCTTGGTGTCGTCCTGACTTGCGTCCTGAAAGTGCCGGCTTTTCTTCGTCTGAGGCGCGTGCGTGCTCATTTCAAAGCAATAGCACGGTCAGGCTGCGGTGGCACCGATCATCCCATCCAATGAGCGCTGAATCATCTCCGTATATTCCGCTGCGGACGGGTGGTAGCGTGCGGTCTGGTTGAACGGGCTCGCATGCGCGCGCGAGCCCAAAGCTGAGACGTCGCCCCCCCTATAGCCAAGTTCGGCCAAGGTCGCCGGCAGGTTCAGGGTCCGCATCAACACGGCGATGGCCGCGGAAAGCGATGCGCCGGGGGGCAGTCCCATCGCCGCCGCAATGGCCGCGGCCCGATCGGAGGCGTGACGGCTGACGGAATCCAATGAGCAGACCAGGCCAATGCCGCTCAACAGTCCATGATGGAAGCCCTGGTCGCCGCAGGTGATCGCGATGGCGTGCGCCGGCCCTAGGCCCATGCTGATGGCTACGCCGCCGGCATAGGCAGCAGCCATCATCTCCGATCGTGCGCGAAGGTCACCGCCGCGCTCGGTTGCGTCTCGGATGGCCGCCATTGCTCGTCGGATGCCGTCCAATGCGAGCGCGTCGGCAAAGGGTAACATTCGGCTGGACAGATAGCCCTCCACGCAGTGCGAGATCGCGTCGATGCCGGTGGCTGCGGTGAGCCGGGGTGGCAGCGTCAACGACAGCTCCGGATCGAGCATCGCAAGATGCGGCACGATGGCGAGCGAACTCATTCCCGTCGAGGCGGTCGCGGCGTCCGGGTGGATGCCGGCATCGGGCGACGCCTCGCTGCCAGTTCCGGCAGTGGTCGGAAGCACTGCAAGCGGGGCGCATCGCCGAGGCCTGGCCGTGGGATTTCCGGCATAGGTGCTTACGCTGCCAGGGTTGGTGGCGAGCAGCGCGATGTATTTGGCCGTGTCGATCACCGAGCCACCGCCGAGCGCGATCACGCCATCGCAATGGCTTGCCCGGTAGAGCGCCGCACCCCGGTCGGCGTCCGAGAACAGGGGATTTTCCGTCACGTCGTTCAGGATTGCCGCGGCCGGGCCCCGCTTGAGCGCGGCGTTGACGCGATCGACCAGGCCGACCGTCGTGATCCCGTGGTCGGTCACCAGCATCGGCCGCCTCATGCCCAGACAATCGAGCTCCTCGTCGAGGCAGGACAGTGCACCGGCGCCGAACACGGTGCGGGGAAGTTGCAGTGACGCGACCATCTGCAATCCGGTGATCATTTTCCGCCGAGGACCATGCGCAATGCTCTCACAACGAGAGCCCAGCTCAGAAACCTGTAGCCGGCCCGCAACTCGTCGCCGCGAACGACGCCCTTCATCGGCATGGCGCCCATGATCGTGCCGCCGATGACAAGCCCGTCCTCCGTCGCGTCGACGCTGGTGATCGTCATCAGCTCGGTCCCTTCCGGTGTGAAGATCCGCATCGCCTCACCCGATCAAGCTGTCGAAGTTGATCTTCAGATCCTGGCAGGCCCTGATGGCGGTCGCTCGGCCGGCACCGCTGACACTCGAGACGTTGATCGCGGTCCCCGTGAGATAGAGGTTCTCAATGCCGGGTATCTTCAGTTTCGCGAGCTCGGGATTGGGACGGTGGCCGCCGATCTGGTGCAGATATTCGCCGGCCCCGCTGACGTCGCCCTTCTGGAACATCGATGAATGCCGTGACACTTCCAATGGCGTATCGAACCGGCGGCCGATGATGTTCTCATGGGTGACGTTGGGCGCATATTCGCGGTAACGCTCCAGCAGCCAGTCGCCGATTTCCCATTGGCGCTCATCCCAGGATGCCGCACCGGTCCGCAGGTCGAACGGACCGAAGCCATAGACGGTGATCGCGGCCTTGCCCGGGGGACATTGGGTCTCATCGAACTGGCACTGCATATGCGAGGCAAGAATGGTGTCGGTCGATCCTTCGCTCCACATGTCGCCGTAGCGATAATTGTCGAAGACGCGCAGGAATCGCTCAAGCGTGGGCGGTGCATAATTGGCGAGGATCACCCGGCCGGCCTCGGCGCCGGCCTTGTATTTCGGGGGGTCGTTAAGCGCGAGATGCTGGGGCATGATTGAGAAGGCGCCGGTTTTGACTCGCCTGGCGCGGGCGACGACATCCGGTGCCACTTTCTCGACCATATCGCCGATCAGCCAAGGATGAATTTGACCGATAACGGCGACACGCGCCTTGATCTCTTCGCCGGACGCCAGACGGACCGAGGTGGCGCGGCCGTTTTGGACCAGTACCTTTTCGACCGGTGCTTCCGTCCGAAGCTCCGCGCCATGATCTTCAAGGCAGGCGACCAATGCATCGACCAGCGCGCCGCTGCCGCCGACCGGGACGCCGATCGGATAGGTGTGAACCATCCCAGGCATGGTATAGAGGATGAATCCGGTGCCCATGTCCTCCGGCGCCGTCAGCGTCTCCGCGGCGAACTTGAGCAGATGGATGATCAGCTTGTCGCTCTCGAACCATTCGCGGCAGATGTCGAGCTTGCTCATCTGCAGAGCTCGGAAAATCTCCTGTCCCTCAACGCTTTGGTCGAGCAGGGCGTAAAACGGTCCTTGCTGCGGCGCCGGCGTGAACAGGCTCTGCGTCACCATCGGCACGATCTTCATGCTCATCGCCGCAAAGCGGCGGTACGCCTCGGCGTCTCTGGGCGAGATCCTGGCAATGCTCTCGCAGGTCCGGTCGACATCCTTGTAGGTAATGAGCGCGGAGCCATCCTCGAACATCGTCGAATAGACGGCGTCCGGGTAAAGATATTTCAGGCCGTATTTGGACTGAAGCTTCAACTCGTCATTCCTGATCAGCGGATTGGCCTGGATGTTGACGTGCAACGACGAATGCAGGTCGAACTTGAAGCCGGGCGCCAGGATCTCCTTGGTCACCACGCCGCCGCCGAGCCAGTCATTCTTTTCCAGCACGAGCACGCTCAGGCCTGCCTTGGCCAGATAGGCTGCGGTCGTCAGGCCGTTATGGCCAGACCCGACGACCACGATGTCGTAGCTCTTGGACATTGGATGTTCCTCGCGAGCTCAGATCGGATAGTGCTGGTTGGGATCCTCGACGGAGATCCACTGCACGTCGGTGAATTCGTGGATACCCGGGGCACCGCCGAACCGGCCATATCCGCTTGCCTTCATGCCGCCGAGCGGCATCTGAGCTTCGTCATTGACGGTCGGTCCGTTGATATGGCAGCAGCCGAAATCGAGCCGCTGCGCGATCACTATCGCGAGACCGACATCCCTGGTGAAGATCGCGGAGGAAAGACCATACTCGGTGTCGTTGGCCACACGGATGGCATCCTCGACGTCATTGACGCGCACAATCGTCGTGACCGGTCCAAAGGACTCCTCGTAGTAGATGTCCATGCCGGGACTGACGTGATCGAGCAGCGCCGCATTCATCAACGCGCCGTCCGCTTCGCCGCCGGCAAGCAGCTTTGCGCCTTTTCCAACAGCGTCCGCGATCAGGGCCTGCACGCGATGAACGGACTGGACGGAGATCAATCCGCCGAGCGGAACATCGCTGGTCAACGGATTGCCTGCGACCAGAGTCTTGGCCCTCGCCGCGAGCTTGCCGGCGAACTCGTCGGCGACGGCTTGATCGACAACCACGCGCTCGGTCGACATGCAGATCTGACCCTGGTGCATGTAGGCGCCGAACGCGGTCGCTGCGACCGCGGCGTCGATATCAGCATCTCTCAACACCAGAATCGGAGCTTTGCCACCGAGCTCGAGCAGTGCCGGCTTCAGATAGCGGGCACAAGTCTCGGCGACGATCCTGCCCGTTCGCGTCGAACCGGTGAAGTTGACGCGGCGGACGGCCGGATGAGCGATCATCGCCTCGGCGACAGCTCCGGCATCCTGCGGCTTGTGAGTGATGAAGTTGAGGACGCCCGGCGGTAGCCCCGCATCGTGCATGACCTGCGCGAGCTTGAACTGGGTCCCGGGACTAAGCTCGGAGGCCTTGAGAACGACCGTGTTGCCGCAAGCAATGGCCGTGCAGAACGCGCGCACGGCCAGGATCACGGGTGCATTCCACGGCGCAATCGCCAACACCACGCCAGCCGGGCGCCGTACCGCCATCGAGAACATTCCCGGCTTGTTGCTCGGAATGATCTCTCCCTTCACCTGGGTGGTAAGACCGGCGGCTTCCTGCAACATGCCGGCGGCAAGTTTCGCGTTGAAGACATACCAGGGCTTCGAGGCTCCGGTCTCGCCGATCATGACGTCCCTGAACTCGTCAGTGCGCGCTTCGAGCAAAGCGGCAGCTCGTAGGAGAATGTCGCGCCTGGCGGCGGGGGCCGTCGCGGCCCAGGCGGGAAAAGCCGCCGCGCAGGACACCACCGCCTCGACGGCCTGTTCGGATGTCGCTGCGGCTGCTTCCGTGACCAGATCGCCGCTGATGGGGCTGCGCCTTTCGAACCGTCCGGCGGCGCCCGGCCGCTCCACGCCGTCGATGATCAATGATGCCTCGATCATGCATTCCTCCCCAAAGCCGTAGGATGCCCTGGTTCGGTCACCGGGGTCCGCGTCTATTGTTTTTGAGAGTAGTCTCGAAATTGTCCGGCTGTCAAACCGAACGTCGCGTGAAACGAAGAGCGCGGTCCGGATCTGTGCTCCGAAGAGGCGGCAGAGGGCTGCCGCACTGCGAGACGGATATGTATCGACAACGTCGATCCATATCCTCGAAAGAACTTAGCGACGGTTCGGACGTTCAATCGCTCATCGAGCGCGACGGAAATGTGGCTCCAGCACCAGCACCAGCAGCAGGTTCAGGTCCAGTCGATGGCATCGCCAAGGCCCGCCGCTGAGGACGTTGCATCGCGCGACATGTCTCGCCGGTCGGCGGCCGGCCGAGCTGCGTCAGGACAGCGCAAACAGGCGCTCGGCGTTCTGGTATGCAATTAGTTCGCGCTCGCGCTGCGTGAGCGCAGCTTCGTCAAGGAAGCGAACGGCTTCGGCATCATCCTCGTAAGGAAAATCGGCGGCGAACAGGATGCGTTCAGCGCCGAGCACGTCGATCGAGAGGCGAAGTGCGGGCATCGAAGTGACGCCGGCCGTGGTGATCACGAAGTTGTCCAGGAAATATTCGCTCGGAAGTCGGGGCAGTTGTTCGACGGCGCCGATTTTCACCTGCAGCAGATAGCGGTTGTCGATGCGCTGCAGCCAGAACGGGATGCCTTCGCCCATATGGCCAAGAATGATCTTGAGCTTCGGATAGCGGGCAAAGGTGCCGGACATGATCAGCCGCATGGCGTGCAGTCCGGTCTCCGCCGCAAAGCCCCAGCCGGCGAAATACAGGCCATAGTCGAGAAACGGCTGGACCATTCCGGGTCCAGGTTCCCGCGGGTGCAAGTACATCGGCAGGCCGGTTGCCTCCATTGCCTCGAAGATCGGGGCGTAGCGGGACGCATCGAGATATTCGCCGAACGTGTGGGAATTGACGATCAGGCCGCGCAGGCCGAGCGCCTTGATCCGTTCGATCTCGCGCGCGGCAGCAACCGGATCCTGGGGCGCAATGGCGCCCAGCCCGGCCAGCCTTGTCGGTGCAGCGCGCACTGCTTCAGCTAGCGCATCGTTGGCTTCGGCGGCGAGCCGTACCGCGAGATCCGGCGCGAACACCTGGACGCCTGGGGACGTCAAGGAGAGCACCTGGACGTCGATACCGACTTTGTCCATATGGGCGATCCGGCCCTTGCCGATATCGATCAGGCGTCCGTGCAGCAGCGCGTTGCCGGGCGTGTCGGCCAGGATGCTTTCGCCCATCTTGGCAAAGCCCGGCTCGACGTCGGAGCGCGCCAGCACCTTCTTCCATTCCGCGGCGATCTCGGCGGTGACGAAGGCTTCCTCGACCGCAATCTTCTTCATGTCGATCTCCCTTGCGGCCGTCGGCCGCTCACTCTTCAGTCCCGAAGTAAAGATGACGCAGCCGCTCGTCCGCACGCAGGACGGCAGGCGGCCCGGATAGGGTAATCCGTCCCTTGTTGATGATATGCGCGACGTCGGCAAGGTCGAGCGCGCGCTCGATATCCTGCTCCACCACGAGCATGGTGAGGCCCTCGCGCTTGAGCTCGGCGAGTGCCGCGTACAGGCGGTCCATCATGACCGGTGCGAGGCCCAGGCTGATCTCGTCGAAGATGACGAGCCGCGGCTTGGCCATCAGCGCGCGACCGATCGCCAATGTCTGCTGCTGGCCGCCGGACATCGAGGTGCCCGGCGCGTTGCGGCGATCGGCGAGCACCGGAAACAGGTCGTAGACGTGCGCCAGACGCGCCTTGCGCTCCGCTGCATCGGCGCGGCGTGCAGCGACCAGTAGATTTTCCTCAACCGACAGCGAGCTGAAGATGCGCCGCCCCTCCATGCAATGGGCGAGGCCGCGTGTCGCCACCGCATGCGCCGGCAAGCGTGTGATGTCCTCGCCGTCAAATCGGATCCGGCCGGCGGTGACCGGCAAGGCGCGGCTGATGACATGGGCGACAGTGGTCTTGCCGGCACCATTGCTGCCGAGAATCCCGACGACCTGGCCCTGCATGACCGACAGGCTGAAGTCATGGAGCACGCGGGCTTGGCCGTAGCCCGCGGACACGCCATCAAGTGCGAGCAGCGGCTCGGTGCTCGCCGCCGACGAAACGGCATCGACGCGCGGTGGAACTGAAGTGGAGGTCCTGGCCGCGGCGCCATGGCTGGTGCCGAGATAGATTGCAGCGACCTCGTCGCTCCCCAGCACGTCGGTCGTCGGCCCCCTGGCCAGGACCTTGCCGAAGTTGATGACCATGAGGTCCTCGCAGCATTCCTTCACGATCCGGATCACATGTTCGATGATGATGATCGAGCGTTCCGCGTCCCTCAGCGACTGGATCAGGGCGATCAATTCGCTGACTTCGCTGTCGATGAGACCGGCACCGACCTCGTCGAGCAGCAGCAGTTTGGGCTTGAGCGCAAGGGCGCGGGCGACTTCGAGGCGCTTGCGCCGCAGCAGCGGCAGATCGCGCGCCGTGACGTGTGCAGCATCGCCGAGGCCGCAGCGATCGAGGATCTCGCGCCGTTCAGCGGCGGCGGTGCCTGAGGCGATGAAGGGAGACAGCGAGAATTGCGCGACGGCCAGATTTTCTTCAACGGTCATGTCGAGGAAGGGGCGAGGAATCTGATAGGTCCGGCCAATGCCGCTGCGCGCCCGCTCGGAAGCGGGCAGGCTGGTGATGTCGTGGCCGTCGAAATGGATTCGTCCTGCGCTTGCGGAAATGGCGCCGCCGAGCAGCCCTATCAGGGTCGACTTGCCGGCGCCGTTCGGCCCGATGACGCCGAGCACGCGGCCCTTGTCGAGGCGGATATCGAGGCTTTCGACTGCGACAAGGCCCCCATAGCGCTTGCCGAGGCCGACGGCGTCGAGCAGGGGAGGCGCGTCAGCGGCAATCATGAGCTCGCAACCTTGGTGAGGCCGGCACGCCGAAGCGCGGTTTCCAGCAAGCCGCAAAGTCCGCGTGGGGCACAACGGATCAGGATGATGAGAATGACCCCGGTGATCGCGACATGAAGCTCGGGATAATCGGCGAGCAGCTCGCCGATCGCGACGAAGAAGATCGCGCCGACGATGGCGCCGAAGCGCATACCGAGGCCGCCAATAATCACGATTGCGAGCGGATCGACCGACCATTGCAGGCCGAAGCTGCCATAGGGCTCGATGGCGCCGAGCTTGATCGCCTGGAGGCCGCCCGCGATCGCGATCAATGCGCTGGCGACCATGAGAGCCGCGAGCTTCACCCGGAATGCGCGTACGCCGACTTGGCTTGCGGCGTCCTCGTCGTCGCGCACCGCTCGCAGCAGCACTGAGAACCGCGAGCCCGTGGCCAAGGTCATGACCAGGGAGGTGACGACGAGCAGCAGAGCGGCGTCCCGAAACAGCTCCGCGATTTCGGGCAAGTCGGCTCTGACGAACAGGCCGGAAGCACCGCCGAACCAGGGCACGTTGACGACGAGCAGCCGCAGCGCTTCGGCGAGCGCCAGGGTCCCGACGGTGAAATAGAGCCCGCGCAGTCGAAACAGACCGCGCGACATCACAAGCGCCAGCGCCATAGCCACAAGCGCCGAGGCAGCCAGCGCCAAGCCGATGCCGCTATCCGTGTGATTGAGCAGCCCGACCGTGACATAGGCGCCGAGGCCGAAGAAGGAGGAACTGCCCAGCGACACCAGCCCGCAATAACCGGCGAGCAGATTCCACGCTTCCGCCAGCACGATATAGAGCAGCAGCTTGAATCCGATCTCGACGAAATAGGCCGGAAGAAACGAAGGCGCCGCCATCAGCGCCGCGAAGGAGATGCCGGCAACCGCGACGCGGACGAACGGGTGATACAGCAACAGGCTGCGTTCGGGGACGGACGTTGTCAGCACGGTCATGCGCGGCTCCCGAGGAAGCCTTGCGGCCTGAGCTGCAGCATCGCCAGGAACAGCACGAGGCCGACGAGGTCGCGATAGCCGTCGCCGAGGGTGAGCCCGCCGACGCTCTGCAGCACCCCGAGCACGATGCCTCCGACCAGCGTCCCCAGCACGTTGCCGAGCCCGCCAAGCACGATCACCGCGAAATCCGTCAGCAGATAGGTGGCCCCGCTGGTCGGCGTGAACGACAACGCCACACCGATCAGCGTGCCGCCGATTCCCGCACATGCGGTGCCGAGGCAGAAGGTCAGGGCGTAGACCCGGTTGACATTGATGCCGATGATCGCGGCGGCCAGGGGCTGGTCGGCGCTCGCGCGCAACTCGCTGCCGAACCGGCTGCGCGCGATCAACACATGCACGGCCATGATCAGCGCGACCGAGATGGCAAAGCCGATTGCATAGATCTGCGGCACGCTGATTGGGCCGAGCGTCAGGGGAACTGTGGCGTAGTCCCGCTCGATGGCGCGGGTATCGGCGCTGAACAGCAGCACGAACAGGTTCTGCAGGATGATCGAGAGACCGAACATGGTCATCATCGCTGCTTCGGATCCCTTGCCGGCGAGCGGCGCCAGCAGGAAGCGATAGATCGGATACCCGATCAGCGCGAGAATGAGGCCGATCAGCAGGAGTCCAACGAGCGGATCGATGCCGGTTCGTTGCAGCAGGAAGAGACCGGCGTAGGCACCCGCAACGAGGAATTCGCCATGCGCGAGGTTCACCAGACGCATGACGCCCAGGATGATCGAGAGGCCGAGCGCCGTCAGCGCCAGCATGCCGCCGAGCAGCAGGCCAGAGATCAGTGCATTGACGATCACATCGAGACCGGGCATTCGCGTTCGCTCCGCATGAGATCATTGAAGGCCGGCGCGATCGGCGCCGGCCTTCGGTCTGCGGTCAAGGCACGGGGAACAGGATCTTGCCGGTGGCGCGGTCCGCCGGCCAGACGATGCTCGTCTTGCCGCCCTGCCATTGCAGCATCGCCAGCGGCAGCTTGGCGGTATGGCTCTCGTCGAACTTGATGGGCCCGACCACATAGGTCTTGTCGGTCTTGGCTACCGCGGCATTTATCTTTTCGGGATCGAGCGAGCCGGCTGACGCGATCGCGTCGAGCAGGATCTGCGCCGCCGCATAGCTGTCGGCGATGTGTTGGCTGAAGGTGAGCTTGGTCTCGCTTTCGAACGCGGTCGCGAGATCCTTGGCACCGGGATAGGGGAAGCTTGGATCCCAGTAGCCGCCAACCAGAACGCCGTCGGCGAGCTTGCCGAGCGCTTCGGCGAACTGCGCCGGCTCGGCGCCTTTTTCGATGACGAGTAGCTTGGGTGCATAGCCTGCCGAGGCAATCTGCTTGCGGATCGAGACCGCTTGCGGCGTGATGGCATCGACCAGCACGACCTCTGCGCCCTTTGCTTTCGCCTCCGCAACGAGCGAGGTGAACTGGGTATTGTCGACCGGGAATGATGCGTTCTGTACGACCTCGTAGCCGGCGGCCTTTGCCATCTGCGGCCACAGCGTGCCGCCGACGACTTGGCCGTCCGGGCCGTTGTCGTGGAAGATCGCGACCTTCTTGTTGGTCTCGAGCTTGAGATCGTCCAGCACCTTGAACGGAATCGCCGCGAGCTCGGGCTCGTGGAAGAACAGATCCCAGGCGTAATTCCATTTGCGAACCGACTTGAACGCCTCGAGCGGATTGCAGCCGGTGACCAGTGGGATCTTCTTGCGTTCGGCGACCAGCGCCCCGGCATTGACCAATGCCGGCGTGCAGGAGCCGAGCAGGGCTCGCGCCTGATCGCGCGACAGCAGGCTCTCCGTATTGGCCGCTGTGACATTGGGATCGGTCTTGTCGTCACGCAGCACGAGTCGAACCGGCATCTTCCTGCCGTCGATGGTGATGCCGCCGGCCTTGTTGACCTCGTCGACCGCCCGGCTGTAGCCCCACTTCTGGAAGCTGCCGAAACCGGCGAGCGGTCCGCTCAGCGGGATCGACGCGCCGATGACGATTTCATCTGCTGCTTTGGCCGATGTTGCGGTCCAGGCTGCTGCGATCGCGAGCAGCGCGACGGGAAGAAGTCGCTTCAAAACGGGAAGCGGCGCTGATAACGCCGCCTGCGACGTGCGAGTTGCCATATTTTCCTCCATGATGGGTGAGGCCGTTTCGCCTCATTTTATTGACGGTCGCTCCGTCGGGCCGGAGCGTTCCGCAGACGCGTCAGAAGCCGTTGTCGCCGGTATAGCGCCGGTACAGCACCGGCAGGATCTCGGCGAGATAGCCCATCTCCTCGGTGGCGTGCTGATGCAGGCGACGGGCAAAATCGTCATTGAGCTGACGCTTGCGCCCTTCGACCGCGATGTGCTCAGGCACCGGCTCGCGTGTCTTCTTGTCGGCGAGAATGCCGAGCCAGAACCGCGAGCGCATCTCGCAGCCATAATCGGTGTCGCGCACGAAGTGGCACATCCGACCGACATGGACGGGCGCGTCCTGATCGCCGATCCGCGCGCACACCGCGACCGCGCCGGAGGCGTCATAGCGCGCAGCGTCGAAGATCTCGTGCGGATGATGGAAGTCGATGGTCAGGTCATAGACGGGGCCCGTGGGACCCGCGAGATATTCGCTGACCACGTGAGAGGCGCCGATGTAATTGCCGTCGACCCGGTTGAGCCAGGCGCTCGCGACGTGATCGCGCGGATGCCAGAGCTTGTATTGTTCGATGCCGCCGAGCCAGCCGAACCACCAATGGACCATCTTGGCACGGCAGCCCGGCATGCGGGTCAAGGCGGCGACCAGCTTCTTGCCGCCGGTGAGGTCCTTATACCCCGACTCGAACGGAAGATAGCCGGGATCAAGCAGCTGATTGCAGTCCTCGAATTCCACCGTTTCCTCCCGATGTCGTTATCGTCGATCTTGCTTATGGTCTTCGTCTCAAGCGCAAGATGCCACGGCTATGCGGCGTGAGATGGTCGCCCCGAAAGGTTGAGAATCTCCCGCGCGCCGGGTGCGGTTGCAACGCTCCCGTTTGCCTCGCGTACGAGACGTGCGGCACGGGCGACAAACTCAGCATTGTTCTTGGCAAGGCGGCCCTTGGCGTAGAGGACGTTGTCCTCCATGCCGACCCTGATATGGCCCCCTAGCGAAAGGGTCGCGAACAAGATTGGCAGATGGCCAGCACCGATGCCGAAAGCCGACCATTGCGCGTGAGGTGGCAAGAGGCTCTTGAGGAACACAAGGTTTTCGACCGTAGCGGCTATGCCTCCGGCTGCGCCCAGTACGAACTGAAAATAGCCGGGCCCTCGCAATACGTTTTTCTTCATGTAGTGGATCGCGTTGTAGAGCATGCCCGGATCGAATACCTCGATCTCCGGCCTGACGCCGTTCTCGTTCATGACGCCAGCAAGCCTCTCAAGGAAGGCCGGATGATTGATGAACAGTGTCGAATGCATCCAATTCATAGAGCCTGCGTCAAAGGAAGCTAGCTCGGGCTTCAGCTCGATCAAATGCGCCATGCGGGTCTCATCAGTCGCATTCAGGTCGCCGGACGTGGTCAGGTTCAGCACGATGTCGCAGCGTTGGCGGATGCGTCCGACGGTCTCGATAAATCGGCCTTTGTCCATCGTGCCCTTGCCGGCATCGTCGCGCATATGCAAATGCGCGATGGCTGCGCCTGCCTGCCAGCATTCATAGACGTCCTCGGCGATTTCGCGCGGCGTCAGCGGAACCGCGGGATTATGTTCCTTGGTGGGCCAGGCGCCGGTTGGTGCGACGGTGATGATGGTATCGGACATGGGGCGTTCCTCTTATTTAGGCGGCCCGCGTCTTTGCGCGTCCTGCAATCGTCAGGGATAGGTACGTGATGCCTTCAGTTGCGTGATCAGCCGGCCGAGAAATGCGCGGCGCACCGCTGAGGTCGATGACGGGTCGTAGCGATAGAATCCTTCGCCGCTCTTCACGCCGAGCTTGCCTTCGGCCACCTTGCGGCGCAGCAGGGGGCTCGCCTGTTTTGAAGCATCCATGACGGCGAGCAGATTGTCGCCGACCGTGAGCCAGATATCGAGGCCGCCGAAATCGGAGACTTCGAGCTGGCCGGTCGCGGCATAGCGAAAAGCCGGACCAAATTTCAGCGCGGTGTCGATGTCGGCGGCATCGGCGACGCCCTGCTCGATCAACGAGAACACCTCGCGTGCGATCGCCTGCTGAATGCGATTGGCGATCAGGCCGGGGACGTCCTTCGCCACCTTGGCGACGCGCTTGCCGATCTGACGATGCAGGGTTGCGACCTCTTCGAGCAGATCGGAAGGCATGTTGCCGAAGGCGGAGATCTCGACGAGCGGCATCAGCAGCGGCGGATTGTACCAATGCGTCACCAGGGTGCGGACCTGTCGCGTTTCCGGCAAGGCCGCGATCATCGGCGCAAGCGGCAGGCTCGACGTGTTGGTGGCGAAGATGGCATCAGCTGGCGCCAGAGCGTCGATCTCTGCTAACAGCGCCTGCTTCAGCTCCATCTTCTCGGGCGCGGCCTCCACGATGAAGTCGCGGTCTTGCACCGCCGGCGCCAGTGCTTCGAACAGAGCGATACGATCGGAGGCGGCTCCAGCCGTGTCCGCATCGACAAAATTCTCATCCACCAGAAGGCGAAACCCGTCCGCGACCTCGGACCTGATGGTTGCACGCTGTGCGGCCGAAGGTTCGACCAGATTCACCGAAAAACCGTGCAGCGCAAAGCAGGCCGCGATCCCGCGCCCCATCGTGCCGCCACCGATGACGCCAATCCGCTGCAACATGCCTTTCTCCAGATGTTAGGAGCTAGGCGGCGGGATCATCCCGCCGTATAGCCGCCGTCGGCGTCGAGGATGTGGCCGGTGTAGAAATCCGACGCCTTCGAGACCAGGAAGAGCAGGGGACCTGCGAGATCCTGCGGCTCGCCCAGTCGTCCCTTGGGGACGCGGGCGAGGAAACCCTTGCGGACCTCGCGCGCCCGCTCGGTGCCCTCGAACATCCAGGCCGTCAGCGGCGAGCGGAAGACCGTCGGCGCGATCGCATTGACGGTGATGCCGGTATCGCCCCATTCACAGCCCAGCGCACGGGTGATGCCGTCGATCGCCGATTTCGAGGCGCAATAGGCCGAATAGCCGGCGGGATGGCCGAGCTTTCCGCGCGCCGATGACATCAGCACGATCTTGCCGCCACGGCCCTGCGCCAGCATCTGCTTGCCGACCGCCTTGGCCATCAGCCAGGACTGCGTGACATTGGCGTCCATCACGTCGAGGAAACGATCCGCCGCCATGTCGACGATCTTCGATACGTCGTTCTTGCCGGAGGCGACGACGAGGATATCGACGCCGCCGAACGCCGCGACGGTCTCCGCAACGATATCGTCGCAGATCTTCTCATCAGTTGGGCGCGCCTGGATGCTCAGCGTCTCGGCTCCGAGCGCCCTGGCGTCGGCGGCCGTCCGCTCCAGCGCTTCGAGATTGCCGGCGACCGCAGCGACCTTGGCGCCGGCACCGGCCAGCACCTGCACGGCCAGCGCGCCAAACGCACCTGAGGCGCCGGTCACGATCGCGACCTTGCCGCTGATGTCGAACAGAGACAGGGGATTTTTCAGGAAGTTTGCGCTCTCGCTCATGGTGTGACACCCGGCGGATAGGGGATGACGACCAGCATCGTGCAGACATCATTGCGACGATTGACGATCTCGCGAATCTCGTTCGGTGCGATGGTGCAGCTGTCGTAAGGCCCGAGCACGGTCTCCTTCCCGTCGACCATGACCGTCATCTCGCCGGCAAGGACGACATAGACCTTCTCGAACGGCGTCGAGTCCGGACCGGCGCCGCCGCCTGGCAGGAATTGCGAGAGGCCGACCCATTGGTTGGTCGGGCCGCCCGGCTCAAAGCCCTGCAGCCGCAAGCCAACCACGCCGTGGTGATTGGGCGCGTCATAGGGCTTGGCTTCATGGAAGCGTTTCACACGCATCAGAACGCCTCGCCCTTCTCGATGCGGTAAGCTTGGTTCGGATCGGTGATGGCAACCAAGCGGATGATGCAGCCGTCGCCACGATCCCAATTCCAGGGGAAGAACGCGAATGTGCAGCGCTTGCCGGTGACCTCGTCGAGATCGCCGCCGACATTCTCGATGCCGAGGATGCCATGCTTGAACAGCTTGTTGTGCACCGGCTCCCATTCCGGGAAGTCCTCGGTCCAGTCGCGACCGCCCGACCAGGCACGATATTCCTCCCTCAGATGCGGCAGCAGCGGGCCATTGCGATGCTGGCCGATCGCGGTGGCGAGCGGGTGATCATTGGCCTGGGTGTCGTGACCGACGACCTTCACCTGCTTGTCGACCATCCAATCCGCCGCTGACGGGACCAGCCCCGGGCAATAGGCGAAATAATCGCCGTCCTCATAGACCTTGTGCCAACCGGTATTGATGATCAGAACGTCGTGCGGGCGGATGGCATGGCCACAGGCCTTTTCCAGATCATCTGCGGTGATGGATTCCCATTTCTTCTTCGGCAGCGAGACGACGAGGCCCGAGCCGAAGAAATGCGGCAGCGGCACTTCGTCGATGAAAGGCGTGCCCTGCACGACGTGGGCCGGCGCATCGATATGCGTCGTTGAATGCATCGAGGTCGTGATGCGTTGCGACAGCACGCCAGACTTCGCCATGTAGTGGATGCGCTCGATCTTGACGTCTTCGAAATAGGGCCAGTTCGGGCACTGGAAACCCCAGCGATGGGAGAGATTGGTGAACCTCAGGCCCATGGCGTTGTCGGTATTGCTCTGAAAATCGATGCCCCGAATCTTGATGGACATGCGCATCCTTCCCTTCTGAAGTTGTTCTTGCTGGAGGCAAGCGATCGCACTTGCCCCACGTTGCGATACACATGTACCATATCATGGAAAACGTCAACCGAAATTCGGAATGGACAACGGTTCACGCGAGCCGGCTGCGTCCGTCAGTCAGGTGCATCGGTATGATCCGCGCACCCGGCATCGTCGGGCATCGGCCGCTGCGCTAAAGTGTTAGCAAGAGATTCCGATCTCATGATCGATCCAATGGAGGACAGGAGACTGATGTCGAAAGCCGCAGCGCGGGCGTTGAAAACGAGAGCCTCCGCGCCGCCACCGTCTGACGACCGTGGTGGCAATGGCATTCAAGTGCTGGCGCGAGCCGGCAGCATTCTGCGCACGCTGGAGAGCCATCCGAACGGTTTGAGCCTTGGCCAGATCGCGAAGTCGGTCGGGCTCGCTCGTTCGACGGTGCAACGAATCGTGGCGGCGCTGATGGCCGAGGACTTCGTCACGTCGAGCGGGCCTGGACAGGTCAGGATCGGCATGGGTCTGTTGCGGATCGCGGCTTCCATTGGTGCGAATTCCAGCGAGATAATCCGTCCGCACCTTCTGGCCTTGGGCGAGGAAGTTGGCGAAACCGTCGACCTGTCAGTTCTGTCGGGCGGCTCGGTGGTGTTCGTCGACCAGGTGCCGGGCCGGCGTCGACTCACGGCGCTGTCGGCCGTCGGCGAGCGCTTCCCGCTGCATTGCACCGCGAACGGCAAGGCGGTGCTGTCCTGCTTTTCACCTGAAGAAAGCGAGGAGCTGATCGAGAAGAGCCTTGCTGAACATCCCGACTTTCCGCTGGCGAACCGCAGGCGCCTGATCGATGAACTCAACGACATCCGCCGCACCCATCTCGCCTATGATCTCGAAGAGCATGGTGCCGGCATCAGCGCGATCGGCACGGCCGTCATCGATCATTTCGGCCGCCCCATCGCCGTATCGATTCCGGTGCCGACGCAGCGCTTTCTCGAAAACCGCGACGCCTTTGCCGAAAAGTTGCTCGGCTTCCGGCGGAGGGTGGAAGGCATTCTGTCGCGCTGAACGGTGCGAACGGGTCTTGCAGAGGCGACCGTGATGCGATACGGCTGAACCGGATAACAGTACAGCGACAGAAGGTGTCCGTTCGAGACATCCGCGCTGCAGCACCGGGGCGAACAAGCTCCGGGCATTTGAGGGAAACGCCATGATCACACGTCGTTCGGCTCTGCTTGGAGCCATCTCGGGGGCTGCGATTGGGATGGTCGGCTCACGGTCCGCAAGGGCAGAGCCCATCGGGCTGAAGGTCTCGCATTATCTGCCGCCCAACCACACCTTCCACCGCGAGCTGACAAAATGGGGCGAGAGCCTCGCCGAGCAGTCGCAAGGGCAGCTCACGCTCAATATCTTCCCGGCGTCACAGCTGGGGCCGGTCAACCGCCAATTCGATCTGGTGCGCAACGGTGTCGTGGACATCGCGGTTGGTCTCCATGGCGCTACGCCCGGCCGTTTCCCAATGGCAGATCTGGTGGCGCTGCCCTATTCGGGGCCGAAGGCCGGCAACAACAGCGCCGTGACGTCACGCAGGCTCACGGAGTTGGCGCCGACCTATCTCTATCCAGAACATCCGGGCATGAAGGTGTTGTGGATGGCGGTGACCAATCCGCTCATGGTCCACACCAGCAAGCGTCCCCTCGCCAAGCTTGAAGATTTCAAGGGCTTGCGGGTGCGCTATGCCGGCGAACAGTTCGCCCAGATCATTCCGCTGCTCGGTGCAACGCCGCTCGCCGTGCCGCCGGCCGAGACGGCGGACAGCCTCTCCAAGGGCATCATCGATGCCGCCACATTTCCCTATGAAGCGTGCCAGAGCTTCGATCTGGGCACGGTGATCAAATACTCGCTGGAGCCAGGCGTCAGCACGGCGACCTTCGCGGTGGCCATGAATCCAAATAAGTTCAAGTCGCTGCCTGCCGATCTGCAACAGCTGATCGACAAGACCACGGGGCCTGCAATGGCCGAACGATTCGGCGCCGCGTTCGACGCCAGCGAGAAGGCGGGCCGTGCCTACATGACCGGCAAGGGCGTACAAATTTCGCAACTCGCCGATGCTGAGCTGTCCCGCGTGAAGGAGATTCTCGCGCCGCTGCGCGACAAGGCCCTCGGCGAGCTCGAAAAGGCAGGCAAGCCGGGCAAGGCGTTTCTCGACGCCTACACGGCCTGACGCGGAAGCCACCTGACACCTGCCGGAAGCCCGGCAGGGTCCTGCGACAGGATATCAGCATGGCCGCCGCGCCTCTCGAAACCTTCACCGCACGTCTGAAAACAACTCAGGTCCGGCTCGCGATGATCGCACTGGTCATCATGATGCTCAGCACATGCGTCGACGTGACCTTGCGTTTTCTCTTCAACCGCCCGATCCGCGGGGCCTATGACATCGTCGAGGCCTGCCTCGTCGTCTTCGTCTTTCACGGCATGTCGGCGAGTTTCTTTGCCCGCAAGAACATCGTGATCGACATCATCGACTCCTTGGTGAGCCCGCGGGTCGAGCGCGTGCTGGTGCGCCTCTCGGACATCATCTCGGTTGCGCTCCTCATCCTCGTCACCGCGGCGATGATCGCGCCCGCCCTGCAGGCCTATGAGTTCGGCGATCGCAAGCTGGAGCTGGGCCTGCAGCTCTGGGTGCTCTGGATTTTTGCGATCGTCGGCCTGATTGGCACGCTGCTGTGCGCGCTCGGACCCTTAGTGAGACCAGTGCCGACCTCGCGCAGGATATCTCATGCCGAAGGCGGGGAGGGGGCATGAGCGTCCAGTGGATCGGTGCGATCGGCGTTCTCGCGCTGTTTGCGCTGCTGTTCTTTCGCATTCCGGTCTGGGCGGCGTTGATCATCGTCGGCCTGACCGGCAACACCATCATCAATGGCTGGGCCGCGGCTTTCACCACTCTGGGCACGACGCCGTTCGACGTCGCGAATTCCTACCCGTTGTCGGTGATTCCGCTGTTCATCCTGATGGGGGACGTCGCTTCGAGCACGCGGCTGTCGGCCGATCTGTTCAACGCCGCGCGCCTGCTGCTGTCGGGCGTGCGCGGTGGCCTCGCGGTCGCGGCGATCGGGGCGTCCGCCTGTTTCGGCGCGGTCTGTGGCTCATCGATCGCGACGGCGGCCACCATGTCGCGTATTGCGTTGCCGGAGATGCGTAAGGCAGACTATGATGATGGTCTTGCCGCGGGTGCGATCGCGGCGGGAGGATCGATCGGCATTCTGGTCCCGCCATCGATCATCCTGGTGATCTACGGCGCCATCGCCGAGCAGTCGGTGCCAAAGCTGTTCGCAGCCGCGCTGTTTCCGGCGATCCTCCTCACCGTGTCCTACGTCGCGCTGGCGCTGCTTGCGGCGAAGCTGAACCCGAAGCTGGCCCCGCTCGGCAAGCCCGTCAGTTGGCGAGAGCGTCTCGGCGCGCTGCGCCAGCCCTGGCAATTCGTACTGCTGTTCACGCTGACCATCGGCGGCATCTATGGCGGCATTTTTAGTCCGACCGAGGCCGCAGCGCTTGGTGCATTCGGCGCGATCCTGCTCGGCGTGATCGGCCGCAGGCTGTCGGCGGCCCAGTTGTTTCATGCGGTCGAGGGCGCGGTTTCGACCTCGGCCTTGCTTTTTGCCATCATCATCGGTGCGACCTATTTCGCAAATTTCGTCGTCCAGACGCAATTGCCGCAGCTGCTCGCCACGGCCGCGCAGTCGCTGCACCTGCCTGGCCTTGCGGTGATGGGCATCATCATCGTCGCCTATGTCGTGATCGGATGCTTCCTTGAAGGCATCGGCATGGTCCTGATCACGGTCCCGGTGTTCCTGCCGCTGGTGACGCAGTATGGCTATGATCCGGTATGGTTCTCGATCATCGTGGTGATCGTGGTCGAGCTCGGCCTGATCCATCCGCCGGTTGGCATGAACCTGTTCGTCATCCAGGCGCAGGTGCCTGACATCAGCCTCGGCGCCATCTATCGCGGCATCCTGCCGTTCTTGATTGCGCCCTTCGTGCTGCTCGCTCTGCTCCTGATCTTTCCCGAACTCGCACTCTGGCTGCCGAGGATCCTGTATGGCTGATCGTCCGCTCGAGATCGTCGTTATCACGCAGGACGTGCCAAGGCTGGCGGGGCGCCTCGCCGAGGCCTGTCCGGAGGTCATCATCCATGCCGGCGAGGCCGCGTCGGAGGTGCTGGCGCACGCAGCCTCGGCACAGGTACTCATGGGCCTCGCGCAGTCGATTACGCCCGGTCTGGTCGCGGCGACCCCGCAGTTGCAATGGATTCAGGCCTTCACCACCGGGGTCGATCCCTTGCTGGCGCTTGGCTTGCCTCGCCACATCCTCGTCACTTCGGCGCGCGGCATCCACGGCCCGCAGATGTCGGAAATGGCGTTCATGCACATGCTGGCGCTGGGACGGGGATTGCCGCGAATGGTCGACAATCAGCGTCGCGCGGCATGGGAGCGCTGGCCACAGCGGCTTCTGCTCGGAAAGACCGCGGTGTTGGTCGGTATCGGGACGATCAGCGAGGAGCTCGCGCTGCGCTGTCAGGCATTCGGCATGCGCGTGATCGGCATCAGCGACGCGCGCAGCGAGGCGGCTGGATTTGACGCGATCCGTCCCCGCGGCGAGCTGGTGCGCACAGCGCGAGAGGCGGATTTCCTGATCGTACTCGCAGCCTCTACGCCGGAGACGCGGCACCTGATCGACGGAGCGGTGCTCGACGCGCTGCCATCCCACGGCTTCCTGATCAATCTGGCGCGCGGGCCGGTCGTGGACGAAGCCGCGCTGATCGAAAGGCTGCAGCGGCGGACATTCGCGGGGGCAGGGCTCGACGTCTTCAACGTTGAACCGCTACCTGCCAGCAGCGCCCTCTGGCAGTTGGACAACGTGCTGATCACGCCGCATCTCGGCGGCATGAGCGACTGCTATGACGAGCAGCTGCTGCCGCTTGTCGTCGAGAACGTAAGGGCATTCGTGACCGGGAATCATGCGCGGATGCGCAACCGGATCATATTGGGTCAAGCTGGAGCTGCCGCATGAGCATGCACGAACGAATCCCGGTCCGCATCAGCGATTCTGAACTCGCTCGGCGCTGGGCTGCGATGCGGGTAGCGATGAAGCGGCACGACATCGATGTCGTCATTGTGCAGGCCACCAATGATTGGCTCGGTGGAAATGTCAAATGGCTCACCGACATTCCCGCCAATAACGGCTATCCTCGGACGGTCTTGTTCTATGCTGACGACCTGATGACCGTGATCGAAATGGGCGTCTTCGATGGCCGGCGTTCGCTCAAGGGTGAAGACCCTGTCCATCGCGGTGTCGGCACCATCCTGACGACGCCATCGTTTCCGTCGATCGACTACACGGTGCGCTATGATGCTGATCTGGCCGTGAGGGATCTGCTGGCGCGGAATGTTCGGCGGGTCGGGCTCGCCAATGCCGGCGGATTTCTCGCGGGGTTCAGCGATGCTCTGCGCGGCGGACTTGCCAATATTGAGATCATCGACGTCACCGCTGATCTCGACGCGCTGAAGGCGATCAAGAGCGAGGAGGAGCAGGGCCTGATCCGGCGTACCGCGGCGCTGCAGGATGAGGTGTTCGCGCATGTCTGCCGCGTGATCCGTCCTGGCCTTCGCGACATCGATGTTACCTCGGCCGCTCAGATGAAGGCCCAGCAGCTCGGCAGCGAGCAGGGCATCTTCCTGGGTGCGTCAGCCAAGATCGGCATCCGCTCGCCCTTCATGGGCCGGCACTTCCAGGGCCGCACCCTGGCCGAGGGCGATCATCTGTCGCTGCTGATCGAGGTCAACGGTCCCGGCGGCTTCTTTTGCGAGATCGCGCGCACCTTGGCACTGGGCAAGGCGAGTGCGGAATTGCACGACGGCTTTGCGGCCGTGAAGGCGGCACAGGACCATACGTTATCGCTGCTCAAGCCAGGAATATCGGCACAGTCTATTGCGGCGGCTCACGATGCGTACATGACCTCACGCGGCCTGCCGCCGGAGGTGAGGCTCTATGCGCACAGTCAGGGCTACGACATGGTGGAGCGCCCGCTGATCCGGCGCGACGAGACGATGGCGGTCGCTTCAGGAATGAACCTCGCCGTGCATCCGGGATATGAGACCGAAGCGATCTTTGCGGTGATCTGCGATAACTACATCATCGGTCCCGAAGGACCGGGGGCATGCCTGCACCGGACCGAGAAGAGGATATTCGAGCTATGACGGTTCGCACCGGCTGCTAGCCCGTTGATCTTGTTGGAGTTGCCCGCTTCCCTAGGGAGCGCCATTTTCCAGGCCAAGCTATTGATCTCCAAAGCTTCGTCGGTGGAGTTGCCACTTCGCTGTCTGGCGGTTTGCCACTTTGGTTTTCGGACTGCCGCTGGATCGCCTGTCTCGCCAGCCGCTCCTGGTCCGCCGCGCTCGTATAGCGCTCGACTTCTGCCAGCGCCTTGTGCCCGGTAGTGGCCGCGATCTCGCTTGCAGAACCCCCCGGCCTCGGCCAATCGCCGCGCGGCCGCTTTTCGGAGCCGATGGGCTTTGCAGCGACGACCTATGGCGAGCAGCTCTCGGTGAAGGGCTTCGGCCGGACGATCTCGGCTGTCATCCGGGAAGCAGAGCGCCCCCAACGAACATACTTCAACCGGATTACACCACGTCCGCCCATGTATCGGATCCCTCACTCTCTCCTTCATGAGGAAGAGCCTTGAATGCTGCGCGGAGCTCATCAACGTCCCAGACGAAGCGCCGGTCAATTCGTCGAGGGCGCGGCATCCGGGATTCCTTCACGAGTGCGCAGAACTTGCTTGCGGAGAACGCGTCTGGGGGGCGTATCAATAGAGCCGAGCCGGACAAAGGCAGCGCTGCGGTTGGAGGCTCCGGCACGTCGCGATGAACCGATGTGCCGGCCGAACCGGCTTCCATCGGGAAGCGGCGGAGGTTCATTTCGCACCCGACAGTAAGCTCTTGATGAAATCGACGGCTCCCGCGGATTCTGCCGGATCGGGCGGCGGCGCTTCGGCGGTCGACGGTTGCGCCGCCAGACGCACGGTGTGCGCGTGAAGATGCCGCGTCCGCCGGTGGGCGTGAGTGGCGCTCTGTCCGTGCCTCTGCGAAGCACTGCTCACGGTGATCGTGATCTTCTTCGATACCAGCGGTGGATCGAAGTTGAAGTGCATGCCGTCGCCGAGGACGAGCTGCAGGGTATGCTTGCCGGGAGGCAGCTCGATCAGAGCTTCGGTCTCGCCCGCGCCGTAGTGCAGGTGCTTTCTGTCCTGCGGAATCGGCTCGCCCGGGCTGATCGGCTCATCGGCGTCGATCAGGAGGTGATGATGGCCGGTGTTGGCAAAGCTGTCGCCAGCATGGGTGACGCCCATGTTGCGGAGGCCGAAGCGGCACCAGAACGCGCTCTTCGTGGTGTCGCCGTCGGCGGGCGTGATGAAATACAGGTAGGCGTCCTTCGGGGCCGTCTTGCCCTGCGCCCATGAAGGCGCCGGCGATAGCATCAGCGTGCAGGCCAGCACGGCGGACCCGAGCGTCGCGCATCGAGCGCGACGAAGTCGTCGCCAGCACCTCAGATCGAATAGCGGCGCGTGAAGCGCGGATGTCTCACTCCACATAACTCCTCAACTCACAAATAACGACGATCATGGATGGCAAATATCGAACGATCGAGCCGATCAATGAATGGGCACTAGCGCGGCGAATTTGAGGTTTCGATCGGTCTCGTCCTGCGACTCCGATAAGAATTTGAATAAAGAAGGCTCAGCAGAAGAGTCGTCCTGCGGATCTCCCCGACGCTGCAATTTGCTGCGTTGCAGGAGGCCTGCGGGCGCTGGCCCGGCATCGGCGTCGACGGCACGCTGGCCCCGGCTCAGCACAGGGCGGCCGCATCAGAGCGAAAGCGCGACGCGGAAGCCATGGGTCGGATATCTGACGCGCCCATCATAGCGGTCGCGGCTTCCGCTGCGGGCGTAGCTCGCGTCCTTCTTCCACGAGCCCGAGCGAATGACATGCACGAAGCTCTGCTCGTCGATCCATGAAGAGCCATCGGACGGCGCGCCCTGATAGCTCTTGTGCCAGCTGTCGGCCACCCATTGGTCGACGCCCCCGCCCATGTCGAACAGTCCAAACGGATTGGCCGCAAAGCTTCCGACCTTCATCAGTTGCGCGGGCGCGCCGGTGCCATTGCATCCGTTGCAATTGGCCATGCCGGAGCGCATCTGGTCGCCCCACCAGAACGTCGTCGTTGCGCCGCCACGTGCAGCGTACTCCCATTCGGCTTCAGTCGGCAGCCGAAACGGTTTGCCGACTGCCCGTGAGAGCCATGCCAGATAGTCCGTGGCGTCGTCATAGCCGACATTCGTCACCGGGTTGTCGTCCGGGCCGCTCATCACGTCGGCGCATGCCTTGTCAGCCACGCACGCCTTCCACTCGCCAATCGTGACGGGGTATCTGCCGAGTGCGAACGGCTTGATCGTGACGCGGTGGACCGGAAGCTCGGAGCTCTCGACGCCGCCCATCACGAATGTTCCTCCTGGAATCATCACGATGTCGGGCAGGCGAATCGTCGCTGCCTCCGCCGGCCCTGAGACCGCTGTTGGTGCGGTCTCGGCAATTGTCGCAGCGCTTGCCGACGCGGGGAGGGCGGGCGCCTCGAGCGGCGCGGTTTCCGCGGAGCGCGAGAGCGTTGCAGTATCCGAGGGCGCGTCCGGCAGCGGCGCCGGGGCGCTCGCGGCCGACATGGCCTCTGCCGTGACGACGCGCACCGAACTCTCGACGCTTGCGCGGCTCGACGCGGCCACGGAGGCCTCGACGGTTTGCGGCTGTGTTGGCGGGGGAGCGGCCGGCTCCCGCGCCAGCATGAACCAGCTAGCGGCGGCAGCGAGCAACAATGCGCCGAGGCCGGCCGCCGCGGCGCGGGTCCAGACCAGCGGCCTGCGCTCCGCCCTCGCCGCGGCCGCACGAAGCCTCATCGCCAGCCTGTCGTAGCCGTGCGCCTGCCAGATCTCCGCGCGGCTGCGCGCCTCGTTCGGGACGTATTGAGCGATCGAGACGCCGGGAATGCTGCAGACGACCCGTCCCGCCTGTCCGCCGCCGGGAGCGGTGGCCTCGACCTCGGCTGCATCGCATCGTGCGGCGAGCGATTGCTTCAAGGGGCCGCACATCATCAACAACAGTCCGCCGTCACCCCTACTTCGGCGCTCCTGGACATCGGGACACGCGACCTGCTCGTCGACACGGTGGAAGCTGGGCGAGCGCAGCGCGTTCATCGCCACCCGCACGATCCGGCCGCACTGCTCGCAAGGCACCGGATAGGTGACGGCGGTCAGCGGTCTCTCGTCCCGATCGGTGGCCGGCGCCTGCGTTGGCGCGAGGACGTCGATGCCCATCATCGGACGCCTTCCGTGCGCCGGCCTTGCCGTCTGGTCATTGTCCCCAGGCGGCAAACGCATCCTTGAACGCGCGCTCGCCGTCTGCTCCCTTCTCGATCGCCAGCACCGCCCGGCTGCCTCCATTGTAGACGATCGGGATGTCGATCCAGTCCTTGCCCTTGAGCAGCAACACGTTTCGCTTCATGTCGACATCACCCGCCGACAGCGCGATCATGAAGAACTCTGGCGTCACCTTGGCGGTCATGGTGGTCAACGGGGTGCCCCGACCCGCTTCCTTGGGCTTCATGCTGACGCCCTTCAAAGTCTCCACCCCGGCATGCGACGGGGCGCCCGGCCAGCTGAACTTGATCTCCATGATGTGGCTCGCCGGCATCTCGGTTTCCTTGTTGGGACGCAGCGACAACGTCGCCGTCATCCTCTTGTCGATCTCGACATCGCCCTTGATCGACGCCGGCACCGCTCCGGCAGCCGGCTCGACGTGCCAGGTCACTTTCCCGAGATAGCGCTTGCCGTGCGGATCCTGTGGATCCTCCTGGTACAGCACAGCGTGTGACACCATCGTCTCGGTCGCGTTCCCCGTGGTGATCGCATCGCCGCCAGGCGTTATCCGATCCGCGATGATCTTGCGCGGCTCGCTGCCGGCCGGCAGCGCGACGGCCGGCGAGGCGGCGTTCCAGGACACCGGGAATCGGTTCAGGGCCGTCTGCCAGGACCTCGCGATCCGACTCGCTGCCGGCTGCCAGTACATCGACGCGCCAACGATCGCGACCGCCAAGGTGGCGGCAGCGGCCATGGCGTGCCGGCGGAGCAAGCGGCGCGGACGCTTCGCCCTGCGATCAGGCCACCGATGCCGACCATCCGCCAGATGGGCGGGCACGGCCAGCTGCGCGATGGTGGCATCGTCGGTCGGCGACTTTGCTGCCTCGGCGCGCGGATTGGCCGCGGGCGGCCCATCCTCCGCGATGTTGACCGGCGCTGCGGGCCCGACGGACGCAGGCGGGGCAAAGGCGGGTGCATCAGACGATGAGGCGGCACGCGTTTCGTCGGTCGCCACCTCACGCCCTCGGCGCCGCGTTGGATGAGCCTCGATGCCGTCGCCTGTCCGGTTGCTCGGCCAATCCGGCACCGGACTCTCGATCGAGATGGCCTGCTCGGCGCGCTGCTCCGACAGCCGAGCCATCGACAGACTCTCGGCCACCGTGGCGATCTCGTCTTCCAGCGAGACGCGGCGCGTCACGGATCGCGCGGATGCCGGGTGATCCTCCGCAGCGCCAGCGACCCGCGCGGAAGCCGGATGCGTGCCGGTCGCAGTCTGTGCCGATGGCGGCGGCGAGCCGAGGGTTGCAAGCGCGACCGGATCGACCCGGCGAGCGTGCTCGCGAAGTCTGATCATCCGGTCGGGAAACAGCATCTTGATGAAATCGCTCAGCGGTGCGCCCGACAGCACGAACTGGCGCATGGCAGCCGGACCGCTGCGCAGGACGCCGCGTGCGATCGTTTCGATGTGGTGCTCATCTTGCGCGATGCGCGAGCCGGTCTGCCGATCGTGCTGGATGACGACGATCTTGCGCGCCCGAAGCATCGCAGTGAGCTCGCGGAGATCGGATTGCAATGCATCGTCGATGACGACGAGATCAAATGCGCCGAGCCGGGCCGGCAAATGTTCGGCCACGCGCCATGCCGGCATAAGCTGGCATGGGATGCCTTCATAGCAGCTTTCGAGTGCCTCGCGCGCAACCTGACGCAACCGGCACGCGGTTGAGCCGGAACAGGTCGCAGCCATCTTTCGCAGCGTTGTCATGAACACAGTGAACGCCTGCCTCATCGCGCCGCCGGTGTTCTGTGTCAGGCCGAGATGCATCCGCGCCACGACCACCTGGCCGAACAGCGCGCGCAACTGCGTCTCCAGCGCCGCGCGCTGGTCGGACAGTTCCTGCAAACGCTGATGCTGACCGATGCCTTCGGTCTGCCGCATCAGCACTGCCCAGTTCCAGGCCATCATCCAATCTGCAACGAGCACCGGATCGCCGGTCTCTGGATGTGCCGGCTCGGTCCTGAGCCGACGGGCGAAGGCGCCTGCACCGGCCTCGGTCATCGCTCGGCAGACCTCGTCGAGCAACTCGATATCCTGGCGCCGGTCGTGCAGCGACTTCAACCGGGTGCGAAGGGTGGTCCAACGCGTCTCGATGTCGCGCGGCTCGACACCATCGCAGCCGATCTGCGACAGCACGTCGGCATGAGCCAGTGTTGTGAGCTTGCCGCTGCCGCGAAACAGCCCGTTCAGCCGGGTGAGCTCCAGCCGCTGCTTGGTGATGCGGAGAGCCATGCTCCTCACCGCAGCTGCCAGCGCAGAAAGTCGTCGGCCGTCAGCGAGCAATCCGGCGATCGCCTCGTCCGGCATCGACAGCTTCGGTGCGGCGGCGAGAACATTGCGCTTCGCCAGCGCCGCCAGCACGATCGCGGCCTCGACGCTTTTGACGACGCGCTCGTGACCGTGGAACGTGTGAGAGGAGTCCGGCTCGGCCGCAGGCGCACCGATTTCGGCCGCCAGCGATCGCCATCTGGCGTCGAGCGAATGCAGGTGACGACGCCAGGTCAGATAGTCGCGAACATGGCCCCAGTCGGCCGCGCCTTTCGGCGCGAAGCCCGCCACCCTGATCGCCTCCACGGTCTGCTTCAACGCGCGGCCGGACAAGGTGAATGTCGCGAACGGCCTTGCCCCGGCCGACAGTCGCTCGACAACCGTGAGCAGTTCCTGGCTGGCGAAGGCGTCCGCCGGCGTCTCCACCGGCCGAACCAGGAAGCCGGCGCGTTGCGATAGCAGGGACGATGCATCGCGGGCAAAATCGACGAGGATACCGCCGTCAACCGACGTTGCATCGGCCTTGCGGCCGACCGGAGACAGTGCTGCGAGCCAAGGCTCGTCAGCAATGACCCGGTGGGCCGCCGCGAGCGCGTCGAGGTCGTCGGCGAGCAAGTCCGCTCCGTCCGGCCCCAGCTCCGCAACGATCTGCACGGCCAGACGGCCGTCATGGCTTTCGCCATCGATCCGCGCCGGCTGCAGGTCTTGGTGCAGACGCCTCACCGTTGCGGCGTCCGGCAGGGTCGCGATCTCCGGAAGCGCGTCGTCGACATATGCGAGATCGGCACCCAGCCGAACACGCGCCTCACGGGCCTGCTCGACCGCCGCAACCAGAAGATCGCTCTCGCTCACGAACCGTGACGGTTCATCGGTAAACCAGGCATAGGCGTCGCGGTCGGCGATCAGCGTCGTCAACGCATCGAACGGCAGGTCGGGGACACCGGATAACTGCAGCATGCTGCGGCGGGCGACATCTGCGAACGCGTCATCGATACGCGATATCTCGACGCTGGTCGCGATGATGTCACGCTCCAGCCGATTGACCTGTTCAGCCTGCTCGCGCGGGTTCATCGTCTCGAGGATCGACAGCAGCCGGCTGACGACCGTCTCAGCATGCTTCAAGACGTCCTTGTCGGAGCCGGTCAGATCGATCGTCAGATCACGGACAGCGCGCGGCAGCTTCTCGGACAACAGCCCGAGTGCAGCCTCGTTGCGAGATATGACGAGAATGCGCAGGCCCAGCGCGAGATGATGGCAAACCAGATTGAGGAGAGCGGAGGTGCGCTCGGACCCGCGCGCGACTTGCACGACAAGTCCGTCCGATCGCCGGAGCTGTCGCACCATCTCCATCTGGTCGGCGTTCGTCGGCAGCGGAAAGAACAGGTCGCCGTGATCCGCCGCGATCTGCGCATCCGGCCCGTTGTCGATCGGGCCACCGATCACGCCGGACAGCCGCCGGCGTGCGCCCTCATGGGTTTCGTGGTCTGGCGCGCCAAGCAGGAGGTGAGACAGTGCGGCCAGGCAGCATGCGCCGCCTGGCGCGTATTCGATCGCTCGCTTCAGCCGCTCGATGTCGCGCAGCAGCAGCGCGTCCGAGCGAGGCCGCGCAAAGATCACCCAGCGATCGGAGACGACCAGTTGCTCGCCCTCCTCTGGAGGCAGTAACGTCGAGTCGGGCATGGTGGGACAGTAGATGCCATGTGGGTCGAGCTGCGAGCCGATGGCGCTGAGAACTGGTTCGAAGCTGGCTGGCTGGAATGGCGAAAGCTCGTCGCCGCGCTCTATCGTCTCGAGCAACTGTTCGGTCGTTCGACGCGACGATCCGGTCGCTGATGTCAACAGTTCGAATGTCTTGAGATTGACCGTCGAACCGGCCAAGCGGGGGCGGATTCTGATTTCGGCATCTGAGCCGTCGAGGACCTCGATCTCGACCAAGCGCTCGAGCAGCGGCAGATCCAACTCGCGGCCTTGTCGCCGCCAGCGCGAGACGCCAACGCCCCACACGATCTCGCAGCTGCCGTCGCTGCCTCGGGCCCCGGCCACAAGAGCCATCTCGCGCAATCGCTGGTGAACCGCCATGGTCCTTCGACGTGGCCGTTCGGCGCCGGCCCACGTGGCCCACGAGCCGGCGAGATAGCGGTCCAGACGCTCGACGATGTCGGGGCGTTGCTCCAGGTGCAATCGCACGCTCCAGAGCCCCGTGGCCACCTCGGGCTCGTTCGTCGGCGAGCAGTGCTCGGCGCGTGCGTGGCCCGCTGCGACCAGCCGGTCCTTTTCCGCCGCGCTCACAGTGATCGTCACGCGCTGTCGAACCAGCGGGCGACGGTCCGGATCGGCGGACACGTCGATCCACATCGCCAGGTCGTATTCGACGGCGGGAGGATCGATGGCGACCAGGCGTTCGATGGACAGCCACACGGGGCCATCGGCGTCGAAAGTGTCGTAGGTGATGCCGGGCAGCTTCTCCAGTTCATGCTGATGAAGCACGAAGCATCGTCCGTCCGCAAGCCGATGGTCAGCCAGGCGCTCGACCACGCGTGCGTCGCGCATGATCATCTCGGTGAGATATCCGAGAACATTCTGCAACGGTCCGGCGGCCGGCTCCAACCGAGGGACAGCGTTCATAGTGCCTCTCCAATGATAGCGGCGACCAAGTGAAGCAATCGGTTCACTCTCAACTCCCGTCCCGACGTTCGTCCCGCTTTGCGGCAAGCTCTGCCACGAGCAACAAGGCCAAGAAGGACGCGTCTGAATATTCACGATCCTGTTGTGGCTAAGCGACGTCTTTCATCTGCGGCATTCGCGGGAATACTAAAACAAACGTCAGATAGACCACACTAACTGGCGAATAGTTGCACTACGCAATGCGGCGTAATGATGGGAGCGGTGCCGGACTTTCTTATGGTCGAAGAAGTGCACCAACTGATTTGTTATCATTCCGAGAAACGTTGCCGCCAGTTTTCGTAATCCGTTTAGAATCTCTTTAAATAGGCGGGCGTCTTTCCGGTTTGACTGCCTTGATCAGAAGCGGCTGGTATTCGCGTGCCGCCGCTGTGAGTAAGCCATGCGGCGCCTCGCCGCAATCTCAGCCGTGCTCGCTTCCGGTTTGCCGTTGGATTCCATTGCTTCATCCGAACGGCGCCATCGCATGAACGTAATTTATTTCGGAGTGAGGCCGTCGTTGACGAAGTGTGGCGTCGCTTATTACTTCGCGATGAAACGCGTGAATGCAGCTCTACGCTGTGCTGCTCGACGCTCGGCACGCCGGATACGCATCCGGCAGCAATGATCAATGACTGAAAGTACTTAGCCAGATCCCGGCAGGTGTCGGCGCGATTGGTCTGCCCAGGCGTATCTCTGTCGCGCAATGAGCCCCGCCCAAGTGCTGACACGCGAGCATCCCCGACGAGCCCAAGTATCGACATCGCGGGCTTCTAGCGCGAATGGCTCGCAGTCGCGCACGAGTTCTGTGCCTACGGCGGCGCGGGCGAAGGGGATGCACGTCCGCGTATCATCATGGGGAGGTCTGACTGATGGTTTTGATTGACCGCAGCGGAAGACGCGCAAGTTTCTCCGCGTCTTCACACGACGGTGCTTTGAGTATTGGGAAGGGCGGTCGCTCGCTTCGTGGCTACGGCGGACTCCCGTCAACCTTACTCGCCGCCGTATCGATATTGGCGTTGAGCGCCGCGGCAGCCCAGGCGGCCGACGGCGCTGCGTCGCGGCCCGTAGACGGGGCGGCCGTCAAGGCGCTGATGGCGAAGATCGAGTCCATGGAGCAGCGCATCAACACCCTTCAGGTCGAGCTCAAGGACGCCAAGACGAAGAAGCCGACCGGCGTCGGGCAGTCTGCGTCGCTCGCATCTCGCCGTCCGGCCGATCCGGTGTCTCTGACCGGCACCAAGGACGCCCGTGCCGGCGCGGCCAAGGCATCCGACAACACGCAGGCTGCGTCGAAACAGCAGGTCGCCAATGCCATGGCGCTCGCCGACCCCAAAGACATCAAGGCCGGTGGGTCGAAGACGGCCGATGGCGAGCCGTCGTCATCCCCGGCATCGCGAATGGCGGCTGCATTCGCCGATTCGGATCCCAAGCCGCGATTCCAGCACGCAGCGGATCTGAAGGCGCCCGCGCCGCAGCCCGGCAGAGAGCTGTTCGGCGTCGCGCCGTCGCCGGTCCCCGGAATGAAGATCGGCATGTATGGCGAGATCAAGCTCGGCTCGGCGCAAAATCCCGCGGCCAACGGTCAGTGGCAGAACGGCTTCGACATGGCCCGCTTGGTCCTGCTGCCGACCTATCAGGTCAACGACTCCATCACCTTCAATGCCGAGCTGGAGTGGGAGCATGGCGGCGCCGCGTTCGACGCCGACGACAAGCTGCACGGCGCGATCGAGGTCGAGCAAGCCTACTTCGACGTGAAGTTCAACGACCACTTCACCTTGCGCTCGCCGGGCGTCGACCTGATCCCGATCTCCTTCATCAATCTCTATCATGAGCCGACGCTGTTCTACAGCGTGCAGCGGCCCGAACTCTCGAGGGGCCTGGTCCCGTCGACCTGGTATGCCCCATCCGCAGGCTTTTACGGCAAGATCGTCGACGGCTTGAACTATCAGTTCCAGGCCAGTCAGAGCGCGGAGGATTTCGGCGACGACTTCGATCACCGGGGCGACAACGGTCGCATCAATCCGGGAGGTTATGCTGGCGGCATCAGCAGCGGGGAGGCGCTCAAACTCGCACGCGCACCGATCGGCGACTTCAAGCAGCTGAGTAACCAGCTCGCCTATACGCTGCGGCTGAGCTACAGCCCGTCGTTCCTTCCGGGCTTCGCCGGAAGCTCGGCGATCTACTATTCGCCGGACGTCACGCCGCGCGGTGCCTATGCCACGCTGCCCGACGGCAGCGAGGCGCCGCTCGGCAAGAATGCGATGACGATCTTCAATACCGAGGCTCGCTACCGCGTTCCGAACACCGGGCTCGAGCTGCGGGGCGAGTATGTCCACGTGAATTTCTCGAATCCCGAGAACCTCCGTGCCAACAACGATCTCGACGACACCAACAATGTCGGCAAGAACATGTGGGGCTATTCGGGCGAGATCGCCTACCACTTCAGGGCGCCCAACGACTACGACATCGTGCCGTTCTATCGGTATACCCGGCAGAATTTCCAAACGTCGGGCATGCTCGGCTCCGATCTCACCAACGGGTTGAACAACCCCACGGGCAGCGGCGACATGACGTTCCACGACGTTGGCCTCGCCGTGTTTCCCAATCCGAGCCTGGTCTACAAGCTGAACTACACCAAGGTGATCGATCACAGCGCGGCGGGGGCCATGTCCGACCGGGTTCTCGCCGGTGTCGGCTGGCTCTGGTAGCGGACCGACGGGAGCAGGGGCTGCGGCCTGACGGCCGCAGCGTCTCCTCGCAACATCCTGGGCGGGAAGCAGCCGCTCTCCGCCCGGGAATGCTTCAAACGAGAGTGTAAGCGGCAGATCGGGTGGGCGGGCGCGTGGTTGAGATTGCTGAGTTGAGCCCAGGTTGGCTGCGATGTCGCACGCTCGCAACGCTGGTCACGATGTCGATCGCATTGGCGGGCTGCAACCCGGCGACGCTCGGGAGCGATAGCCGCGGCGATGACGTGCTCGACAGGGTCGGCCGGCTCGACCTGTCGCCGCGCTATCCCAGGCAGGTCATGCCGGAGCAGTCGCCGGCCGCGCGGCGTGCCCGCGCCGAAATCTATGGCGGCAACGACGACGCAAGAGGCGCGAGAGACGCGCGCGCAGAAGCGCCGGCTGCGGGCTCGCTTCCGATCCAGGAGGTGGCGGCCCATTCGCAGCCGGTCGGCAACGGGTTCGAGCTGAATTTCGAGAACACGCCGATTGCGACCGTCGCCAAGGTCGTGCTTGGTGACGTCCTTGGTGTCGGCTACACGATCGACCCGAGAATCCAGGGAACGGTCAGCCTGTCTTCGGTGCGCCCGGTCCCCAGATCCGACGTTGCCTATGTGCTCGAGAACGCGCTCCGGCTCGCCGGGACGGCGCTCGTCCGCGACAATTCCGGTTACCGGCTGATTCCGCTCGGCGACGCGGTGGGTGCGGGCAACGTCGATCGCGGCGGAGGTTCGGCAGAACCCGGCTACGGGATCTCCGTGCTGCCGCTGCAATATGTCTCCGCCCCGACACTGCTGAAGCTGCTCGACAGCTTTGCGCTCAAGCCCGGCACGGTGCGCGCCGATCCCGGTCGCAACGTGCTGCTGATCCAGGGGACGGGAGCCGAGCGCCGCACTGCGATCGATGCCGCGCTGAGTTTCGATGCCGACTGGATGCGCGGGCAGTCGGTCGGGATCTTTCCGATCGTCAACGGCAATCCCGAGCCGATCGTGGCCGAGCTCGAGAAGATCATGGACAGCGGCGACAGCGGGCTCGGCCAGAACATGGTCAAGTTCCAGACCGTCAGCCGGATGAATGCGGTCATGGTCATCAGCCGCAAGCCGGCCTTGCTGCGGACCGCGGAGACCTGGATCAAGCGACTCGATGCCGGCAACACGCTTCGTAACAGCGTCCATGTCTATCGCGTCAAGTATGGCGAGGCCCGGCAGATGGCGCGGGTGCTGAACGAGATGTTCACCGGCAACGCGGGCGGTGCGGCCGAGGCGTCGTCCACGGATCTCGCTCCCGGCTCGGCAGCATCGTCGAGCTCGAGCAGCGAGCGTCTGTCGGCCGCCGGCACGACGGCCCAGTCGGGCGGCTTCTCGGGCCAGCAGCAGGGCAACAACGGTCTGGTCGCCAACCGCGGTTTCGGCGGAGCACCACCGCCGACCCAGGCCGGCCTCGATACGGGATCGGACGCGCGCGCATCGGGCCCCGGCGGCAAGCCGCTGATGGAGGGCGTGCGGATCACGCCGGACGTCGTGAACAACACGCTTCTGATCTATGCCGACAGGGAAAACTACCGGTTGATCGAAGCCACCCTGCGCCAGTGCGATCGTCCCCAGCTGCAGGTCGCGATCGACGCCACCATCGCCGAAGTCACGCTCAACGATTCGCTGAACTACGGCGTGCAGGCCTATCTCACCAGCAAGAACCTCGGCCTGAGACCCGATCAGGGGTCGATGCTCAACACGACCTCGACGTCGGCGCCGGCATCGGTCGCTTCGGCCGCGGGGACGATCACCAACGCCTTCCTCAATCGCGCCTTCCCAGGGTTCAATTTCCTGATCGGGTCGGAGTCCCAGCCGAGCGCGATCCTGAGCGCGCTGCATACGGTCACCGATGTCAAGGTTCTCTCCAACCCATCGCTGGTGGTGATCGACAACCAGGCGGCTACATTGCAGGTCGGCGATCAGGTGCCGGTCTCGACCGGCAGCGCCACGGTGCTGACGACCAACAACACGGTCGTCAACACGATCGACTACCGCAACACCGGAATCATCCTGCGGGTCGCTCCGCGGGTCAACGAGAACGGCAATGTACGTCTGGAGATCGAGCAGGAAATCAGCAACGTCTCGCCGCAGACCGCCAACAGCCTCACGCCGACGGTCGCCCAGCGCAAGGTGAAGAGCTCGGTGGCAGTCGCCAGCGGCCAGACCGTGCTGCTGGCGGGTCTCATCAGTGAAACTCATCAGGGCACCCGCAATGGCGTGCCGGGAATCGACCAGATCCCGGTCCTTGGCGACCTCTTCAGCAACAACGATCGCAGCCGCGGACGGACCGAGCTGATCATCTTCATTCGACCCCAGATCATCCGTGACGGCACCGACGCCCACTACGTCGCCGAAGAGCTGCGCTCCAAGCTGCGCGGCACGATCGGGACGGTCTCGACGAGTGCTCTCCAGACGTCGCGGGCCAATCGATGATGCGGCATGCGACGGCCTTCGCTGTTCTGGCGCTCGCCTTCGGCATCGCGACGGCCGACGCCAGGCCGCGCGGAGACGGATGGGCCGCGCTGGCGCGCGGCGATTATGTCCGGGCGGCCGCAGCGTTGGCGCCGATGGCCAGGAGTGGACATCCGCGCGCCATGACCTCGCTCGGCTACATGTATGAAAACGGATACGGCGTCCCGCAGTCCTACGACGCCGCGGTCGAGCTCTATATCGGAGCCGCCGAGCGCGGCGACCCGACGGCGCAGCATCTCCTGGGCCTGAGCTACGACAAGGGGCACGGCGTCTACCAGGACCACGTGCTGGCCTACAAATGGCTCAGTCTCGCGGCGGGCGCAGCGCCCAATCGCCTGCGCGAGCCATACCAGCGAATTCGCGATGCCGTCGCGTTCAAGATGTCGCCCGATCAGGTCGCCGACGGCCAGCGGCTCGCGCTCGAATGGCGGTCGACGCTGCCGGGCAAAGTTCGCGCGACGGCATCGGCCTCGGGCTTGTAGTTGTTCTAATCAGCTGACCGCAGAAGGGTCATCTTTGGCGTCGAGAATGAACAGTTCAACGATCCGGACCTCCGCAATGAGGTGATCGACAACGATCCGTCACGGGACGTGCAATGAGTTCGCCTCCTCCTCTACGTTTGGCCGACGACCTCGGGGATAGCCGAGGGGTGGTCCGGCTCGCCGCTGGACGGGTCGACGCTGCTGCGCAGGACAGCGCGGGGATGGGATCATCGACGGCGCCCCATCTCGCGGGTCTTGACTCCGCCGACGAGATCGCGCGGCAGCTCGGCTTGCCGCGGATCGCACTGTCCGATCTGCTGGCGTCCAAGCCGCTGACGGACCAATTTTCCCGGCGCTTCCTGCGGGAGACGATGGTCTTCCCGTTCCAGTCTGCCGGGCGCGGACCATGCCTCGCAGTAGCGGATCCCCGCGACACCGCGGCGGCACGCGCCGCAGAGCTGGTGTTCGGCAGCGCGGTCGAGCTGGCCGTTGCCTCCGCCGAGGACATTGCCACCGCGCTGAACCGGCTCTCCGGCGAGGATGAGGCGCCGGCACGCAACGAAGCGGCTGAGCCGCAGCTGCGCGACGACGACATCGAAAGCCTGCGCGACCTCGCCACCGGAGCGCCGGTGGTACGCGCGGTCAACGATCTGTTCGAGCTGGCGGTGGAGTTGCGCGCCAGCGACATTCACGTCGAGGCAATGCGGAGCGGGCTGTCGGTCCGGATGCGCGTCGACGGCCTGCTGAAGCCGGTCGCCGAGCCGTCCGGCGTGCTGCCCCAGGCCGTCATCTCGCGCATCAAGATCGTCGCCGGGCTGAACATCGCGGAACGGCGCCTGCCACAGGACGGCGCCGCGCGGCTCCGCATCGGCCGCATCGAGCTCGACGTACGCGTTGCCGTGATGCCGACGCAGTATGGCGAGTCGGCGGTGATCCGGCTGCTGCCGAAGGACCGGGGTCTGCTCGCGATCGAGAAGCTCGGCTTTTCTCCCCACGACGATCGATCGCTCCGCCGCCTGCTGGCGCTGCCGCACGGCATGATCGTGATCTGCGGGCCGACCGGCAGCGGCAAGACCACGACGCTGGCGACTGCGCTGTCGATCCTCAACGAGCCGACGCGCAAGATCCTCACGATCGAGGACCCGGTCGAGTACGAGATTCCAGGCATCAACCAGTCGCAGGTCAAGCCCTCGATCGGGCTGACCTTCGCCTCCGCCCTGCGGTCCTTCGTGCGGCAGGATCCGGATGTCATCATGGTCGGCGAGGTGCGCGACGGCGAAACCGCCCATGTCGCCGTTCATGCGGCGCTGACAGGCCATCTCGTGCTGACCACGCTGCACACCGAAAACGCAGCGGCTGCCGTGCCGCGTCTGCTCGATCTCGGCGTCGAGGACTTTCTGTTGCGCTCGACGCTCCGCGCGGTGATCGCGCAGCGGCTGGTGCGCCGGTTGTGCGAGCGCTGCAGGTCGAAGCGGATGCTGAGCGCCGACGATTTCTGCGCGGACCCGCGCTACGCCGCGGTGGGCTTCGCCGTCGGCGAGACGGTCTTCGAGCCGGCGGGCTGTGAGCGCTGCGGCGGCACCGGCTATCGGGGCCGGCTCGGCATCTTCGAGGTTCTGGAGCTCAATCCGGAGATCCGGTCGCTGATCCAGGGCACGACCGATGCGACCGTGATCGACCGCAGCGCCATTCTGAACGGCATGACCACGATGCTCGACGATGGCGTCGCAAAGTGCCGGGCCGGCGCCACGTCGATCGCGGAAATCCTGCGCGTCACAACGTTAAGGTGAGCCGGTGAGCAAATTCCGCTATCGTGCACTGACCGAGAACGGCGATGTCGTGCATGGCACGATCTCGGCTGCGACGGCCAAGGAGGTGATCGACCGGATCGAGTATCTGCGGCTGCTGCCGATCGAGACGGTGGAGGAAAAGGCCGCAAGCGTCCTTGCCCGCGATGCGCTGGTGCTGTTCGGCGGTCCGACGCCCGGCGATGTCACGACGTTCACGCGTGATCTGGCGCTGTTGTTGAAGGCCGGAGCCCGGCTTGAGGATTCGCTCGAGCTTCTCGCTGGCGATGCCGATATCGGGCGGCTGCGTCCGATCGTCAGCCGGTTGCGATCCAGCGTTCTGGCCGGAGAGAGTTTCGCTGAAGCGCTGGCACATCATGCCGTGCAGTTTCCCGCGATGTATGTCGCGCTGGTGCGGGTCGGGGAGGTCTCGGGCACCCTCGATCACGTGCTCGACGTGCTCGGCACTGAGCGGGCGCGCGCGGAAGCCATGCGTCGCAAGCTCAGCGATGCGATGCAGTACCCGCTGTTCGTCCTGATCGCCGCGTTTCTGGTGATGCTGTTCTTCTTCATCGTCGTACTGCCGCAGTTCTCGGCGGTGCTGCGCGATTTCGGCGCCAGGTCCGACGCGACCATCAACACGTTTCTCGACATCTCCGATTTCGTCCGCGGCAATGGCGCTGCGATCGCGCTGTCGGCGAGTGCGCTGATCGCCGCCGCTCTGCTTCTCCTCGGCCGCGCAAGCGTGCGCGCTGCCGTGATCGCGCGGGTCTGCCGGCTCCCGGGCCTCGCGACGGTGTTCCGGTCGTATCGCACGAGCGTATTCTGCCGCAATCTCGCGATCCTGCTCGGCAGCGGGCTGACCTTGACGGCGACGCTGCGCATCCTGGTCGACATCATGGCGGCCACCGGCAGCGCTGCGGCGTGGAACGCCGCGGCCGACCGCGTTCGTCACGGCGGCAAACTGTCGGAAGCGCTGGCCGCGACCAACATTCTGCCGGCCATGGCCACGCGGATGATCCGGATCGGCGAGGAGACCGGACAGCTGCCGGTTCTCGCCGGCCGCATCGCCGAGTTCTACGAGGCGAAGCTGCAGCGCGGCCTAGATCGCATCGTCGGCATCGTCGGTCCCGCCGCGATCATTCTCATCAGCACCGTCGTCGGCGGCCTCATCGTCTCGGTGATGACCGCACTCCTGTCGGTGACGCAACTCGTTGGGTAGCACAAGATGGACCATCGCATGACACAGGCTGGGATCAGCGGCACCGCGCGGCGGATGAAGATTGCGCGCGATAACCCTCAGAGCGGCTTCACGCTGGTCGAGATGCTGGTCGTCATCGCCATCATCGGAATGATCATGGGTCTGATCGGACCGCGTGTCCTGACCTCCTTGAACGAATCCCGGGTCAAGACCGCCCGGATTCAAATTCAGAGTTTTTCGAGCGCGCTCGATCTCTTCTATCTCGACACCGGGCGCTATCCGACCTCGTCGGAAGGTCTGACCGCGCTGGTCCGGCCCGCCTCGACCATCGCGGGCTGGGCGGGCCCGTATCTCAAGGGTGGAAACGTCCCGAGCGATCCCTGGAGTCACGCCTACGTCTACCGGTCGCCCGGACAGCATGTGCCCTATGAAATCATGTCGTACGGATCGGACGGCCAGGAAGGCGGCGTCGATCTCGCCGCCGACATCTCGTCGTCGCTCACGATCGGAGCCAAATAGCGATGGATGGCCGTGACGGCTGCGAGGCCGGCTTCACTCTGATCGAGGTGGTCTGTGTGCTGGCGATCGTCGCGCTGCTCGCGTCCGTCGCGGTCCCCGCCGTCTCGCGGCAGACCTCGCGGCCGCAGCTCGAAGCCTATGCGCTCGAGGCTGCTGCTCTGTTGAAGGCCGATCGCAACGCTGCGATCAGGCGAGGCCTCGAGGTCGCGACGCGCATCGACGCGCAGGCGCGCTCGTTCAGTTCGGGTGCGAACGGGCAGGTCGTTCGCTTGCCGACGGACGTGCGGGTCGAGACGTTGCTGCCGCGTCGCTGCGACGACCGGCCTTCATTCCAGACCATCAGCTTCTTCGGATCGGGCATGTCGTGCGGCGGCGTCATCAAGCTCGCCCATCTCGATGCAGGCTACCAAATTCGCGTCAACTGGCTGACAGGAGGGATCGAGATTGTCCCGGGCACTGGTCTGCCGAGCCGATAAGGCGACGGCAGGATTTACCCTGATCGAGACGTTGGTCGCGCTTGCGATCATGGCGGTGTCGCTCGTCGCCATCGGCGCGCTGATGGGGTCCTCGGCGCGCGGCAGCAGGAAGCTCGAGCAGCACGTCGCTCTGGTGCAGGTAGCCTACAACGCAATGTGGCTGGCCTTTCCGTCCCGCCTGCCGCCGGCATCGCCGTCGCAGTCCGGAGAGTCGACGGCTCATCTCTGGCGCGCGCAGGCGGAGCCTTTCGCCATCGATGCCGGCGCGCAGGACAGCACGTCGGCCTGGATTCCTAAGAAGATCATGCTCCAGGTGCGATCACCATCGGGCGCGACCATGGAGCTGGAAACCGTCAGGCTGTTTCGGAGGCGGGCCAAGTGATGGCGACGCGGGACAACGATGCGCAAGCCGGTTTTTCCCTCGTGGAAGCACTCGTCGCGATGGTGTTGATGGGGCTGATCGTCTCCGGGCTGCTCGCGATCACGTCGCAATGGCTGCCGAACTGGAATCGTGGTTTGCATCGCATCCAGCGCAGCGAATCCGTGAGCGTGGCGCTCGACCGCATCGGCGCCGATATCGCGGCCTCCGAATTCATCAGGCCCGATGGGCAGACCAAGTCCGTTCTGTTCGACGGGTCGGAGACGTCGATCACGCTCGTCCGATCGGCGCTCGGACCGCATCGGGGCCGGGGACTGGACGTGGTCCGCATCGCCGAAGGCGGCGGCGACGGCGCGGCCCTCACCCGCAGCCGCGCCGCATTCGCGCCCGGCCATGCGTCCGCTCGGGATTTCGGTGATCCGGTGGTGCTGCTGACGGCGCAGTACCGGGTGTCGTTCGCCTATGCGGGAACAGACCGGATCTGGAGTCCCTCGTGGCAGAATGCAGAACGGTTGCCGGCGGCCGTGCGGGTGACGGTGCACGACGGAAGCCGCGCGAGTGCACCATCGCTGTCACGGATCGCCGTCATTCGTGTTTCAGCGCCGCCCGACAGCGTCTGCCGGCCTGCGGATCCTACCTGCGACAGACATGCGCTCTCGGCCGATGCCACGGTCGGGCGAGCCTCCACGGCATCGAAGTAATGCTGATGTGGCGACAGAAGCACCCGCGAGATTCGGATCTCGATGATCGGGAAGGTGGCTTCGTGCTCGTCGCGGTGCTGTGGCTCCTGATCTCGCTGGCAGCGCTGGCAGGAGCCCTGTCCGTCTATCTCGTCAGCACCTCTCAACGCCTGTCGCTCGATGATGCTCGCCTGCGATCAGCGGCGCTAGCTTCTGCAGGCCTGGAGCTTGCAGCCTACAGATTGTCTGCGTCGCCGAAGCCGCAGCGCCCTGCCGCAGGCGCTTTTTCATTCCGGCTCGATCATGCGCAGGTTTCGGTCACGTTCCGGTCGGAAGCCGCCCGAATCGATCTCAATCAGGCGTCCAGGCAGATGCTGGCCAATCTGTTCGAGGTTCTCGGCGCGCGCACTGACAAGGCCGGCGAGTATGCCGAGCGGATCGTCGGCTGGAGGACACTGCCGGCCGACAATCCGGACGCAGAGCGCGATCTCTACCGCACGGCCGGCGCGGACTACATGCCTCGCACCGCGCCATTCGCGAACGTCGAGGAGCTTCGGCTGGTGCTCAACGTGCCGCCGGCACTCGCCGACAAAGCAATGTCCTTCGTCACCGTCTTCAGCGGCCGGCGCGAGATCGACGCGCTGGAGGCTGCCCCTGAGGTGGTGGCAGCGCTTCCCGGGATGACCCAGGATCAGCTCAAGAGCTTCCTCGATCAGCGGGGTGGCCTGCACCGCGACGTCAGGTCGCTCAACGCGGCGCTGGGGCCGGCGCGCGCCGGAGCGACCTTGGAGGTCGCCGATGCCGTGCGCGTGTGGGTCACGATCGGCTTTGACGGCGGTCGCAGGGCGGCAACGGAAGCGGTCATCCTGCTGGGCGATGGTGAGGATCCCTATCAGGTCCTGGCGTGGCGTGATGATCTCGATGCTGCGGGGATACGCAGGCAAACAGGAAAGGCGCCGAGATGACAATGTCGACGCGCGTGCGCCGCGAACTGACGGCCTGGATCGGCTCCGTCGCCGAAGCCGTCGTTGCCACGATGGGCCGGCTCAGGATCAAGCCGCCAGTCCGACTGATCGAGACGGAACGAAACGTCTTCATCATGCGGATGATCGCCCGACCCGGGCGATCCGTCCCGCCCGATTGTCGTATCCTCCTGCCGGACGGCGACGCAAGTCTGCCTGCGGCTCCGGAGAGCTGGAAGGCGGCCCTTCACGGCAGCCGGATCGAAGTCGTGCTGAGGCCGGACCGCTTTCTCTGGCGGCCGCTGGATCTGCCAAAGCGCGCTGTCGAATTTCTCGATGCGATGGTCGGCTCGCAGCTCGATCGCCTGACGCCGTGGTCGGCACATGAGGCCGTGTTTGGCAGCACTGCGCCGGTCGAGATATCGAGTGAACGTATCCAGACAACGGTGATCGCCACGCCAAGGCCGAAGCTGGAGTCTCTCATTCGCCTCGCCGAGTCCTGGCGGGCTGGATCGATCGTCCTGCTTGCTGCGCCCGAAGCAGCACCGATGCCGGTAAACGATCCGCTCATCGAAGCCAGCGCAACGACGCTGACCGAGCAGCGGCTGGGCGGATCGCTCGACGTTGGCCGCGTCAGTCGCGTCCTGGCCGCTCTCCTGATCGTCGCCGCAATCTCCGCGGCGCTGTCTATCGCGGCGGCGAGCCTGATGGGCGAGAAGCTGGACGCGCAGCAGCGTCAGCTCACCCAGAGGATCTCGGAGCGGCGAGCGGCGCTGCGCCTCGATCTGCAAGGTGCCGACAATGCCGCGCTGCGCGGCCTGATGCGACGCAAGCAGGAGAGCCCCGCGGCGGTCTTGCTGATGGAGGCGCTGTCCCGGATCCTGCCCGACACCACCTATGTGACCGAGCTGCGGATCGAGAAGGACAGAATGCAGATCGTCGGAATGACCCAGGATGCGCCGGCGCTCGTCAAGTTGATCGAGCAGTCGGCGCATTTCACGCGCGCGACCTTCTTCGCGCCGACCACGCGTTCGGCTGACGATCCCGGCGAACGATTCCATATCGAAGCGGGCATCAAGCCGCATTTCGGACCTGGCACATGAGCGTCGCAAAACTCGTCACGGGCAATCCCGCATCGCCCTCGGTCGCCGCGGCCGCCTATGCGGGACTGCTGATCGTGCTGATCTCAGTCACGGCGCTGTCGATCAAGAGCATGATCGATCAGCGCAGCGAGGTGACCTCGCTCGCCGATACACTGCATTTGCTGGACGCCCACAGCATGGCGGCCGCGCGTCAGGAGGGCAACGGCGATGCCGGCATGACGGGATCGGCCTTTCTCGAAGGACCGACGGTGACGGTGGCAGGAGCAGCGCTGCTGCAGCGCCTTGGCGACGTGGTGACGCGTCATGGCGGCAGCGTGTCGTCGTCGCAACTCGATGTACAGGGCCCCCGCGCCAAGGACGGTCATATCAGCGGGAGCGCGAGCTTCGAGGCCGGTCAGTCCGACCTTCAGCCGATCCTCTACGATCTGGAGGCCGGCTTGCCCTGTCTGTTCGTCGACGAGCTGGTCGTCGAGGGGAATGCCCCCGCAGCGGCGTCCGGCGGAAAGCTACGCGTGCTGATGACGGTCTCCGGACAGTGGCAGGGCCCGCAATGAGTAGTCTCGCCAGGCTTTGCATGATCGGCTGCTGCTGCGTTGTGACGGTGGTGTCGGCGTTCGGCATCGCGCATTCGGCCGGTCTCGATATCTCGGTTGCGGTCTCCGCCGAACCGCCGAGTGGACTGGTGCAGAGCTCATCCATCGCACCGCGACCGCCATCGCGCACCGGCAACCCATTGTGGGGCATTCCGCTCGAGCAGCTGTCGGCGACGCGCGAGCGCCCGCTGTTCTCGCCGTCGCGCCGCCCTCCGCCGACGGAGCCCCCGCCGCCAGCCGCCGTGGCTGCTCCGGTGGTGCAGGAGCCGCCCGCACCGGAACGGCCGCAGCTCGCACTTGTGGGCACCGTCGTGAACGGGGATCGCGGCCTCGCGGTGTTGGTCGATCTGAGCAGCAAGACGCCGCTGCGCATCAGAACCGGCGCGGACTATCAGGGCTGGACGCTGCGTCATGTCGAGGCGAGATCGGTCACATTGCAGCGGGGCGAGGACGTCACCGTTCTCACGCTGCTGCCGGCGCCGGCGCCGGCCCAGCCGGCGAATACGGCCAACGACAGCTTTGCACAGATGCCATTGACCCCCACCGCGCCTCCGCTGGCTCAAGCTGGGCCGCCTTTTCTGTCGCCCGAGTCGAGGCTGCTCCGGATGCATCAACGCCAGCGTTCGGGGCGCCGTCAATTTTAAGGACGGCTCCGATCCGGAGCACGAGCGCGCCAATGGGCGCCAGAAGGTCGCACCGACAGGCTCCGATCGAAGCCGATGCGGCTGTCAGTCGGTGGCGCTCAGCGCTTGCACAAGCCGCTCGTCAGCACCCACCCCTTGTCGGTCAGAGCCGCGGAGACGATGTCGAAATACAGGCGCTTGTCCGGATCGTCCTCCGACACGAACGAGACCTGGCACAGGAAACGGCCGCCCTCGTTCCCCTTGTCGCAGGTCGCCTCGACGATCTTGAGGCCCTTGTCGTGGCGGACGCCGGATGACGGCGCCTCCTGCTCATAGGCCTTCTGGATGATCTCGGTGGTCGGTGCTCCACAGGCCATGCCGGTCACGTTGCAGGCCCATGCGAGAACAACAGCAAGCAGCATCGTTCAGTCTCCTCGGAGCGGGTCACTCACAAACATGTCCGACCTTGTTCGCGTCCGACACGATCTCATGAGCTTCATGGCGAGCTACGAGAGCTGGTTGTCGTTTTTGTGTCGCTGCTGTCCGCCACGCGCACAACGCAGGCGGCTGGACGTGTAGTTAGATCGATTCTTAAACGCGGGTCGGCAATTCTCACAAAGCGAAAGAAAACGTCACAAAGGAGCCACCCGACATAGCGACGAAGGCCGAGGGGACGATGCGGCAGCTCGGCTGATGAGTTCGGACTGCTCATGCGATGTCCGCGTCCTGGGGACGGCGATCGTTCCTACCGGTGTATCTCGAGCCAGATGGGGATCAGGCATGTTAGTCGGGCGTGTGCGCAAGCCAACTCTGCGATTACTGACATCGGCGGCCGCGATGTTGGCCGGTTTGACCGTTGCGGGTCCTGCGGCGCAGGCCCATGATCTGGCCGAGCCGACGGTGTTCAGGAGCTGGCACGGCGTGCTCGACCTGCTGATGATCGCACGCGCCAAGCCGATCTCGACGATCACCTATGAGCCCCCTGGTGGCTCGCCGATGAACCCGACCGGCTGGGTCTACGAGATCTGTCGGCGGCCCGCCTCCGGCGACAAATGCCCGGCCGGCGCCGCGGTAGCGGACTACGGCGGCGTGCGACTGGCCGTGCAGAAGGGCGATACGCTGAAGATCAGGCTGGTGAACCAGCTGCCGCAGCTCGACCCGGCCAAGGTGAATCACAACACCGATCCCGGCCAGGCCAATCTGTTTCGCAACCCGACCAACCTGCATACCCATGGGCTGATCGTCGAGCCGCGCGCGCCGACGCTGACCGACCAGACCTTCGGGGACTACGTCTTCGTCCAGATTTTCAACTCGGCCAACGGCATGCCGGTGCCGCAGACCACCCACCAGCACGGCTCCAACAAGATGGACTCCGCGGATTTCCGCATCGAGATTCCGCGCAACCACCCGTCGGGCCAGTTCTGGTTTCACCCGCACATCCATGGCATCTCGCTCAATCAGGTCTCGCAGGGTCTGGCGGGCATCATCTCGGTCGGCGAGGTCTCGGACTACGCGCATGGCGATGCCAGGCATTCGCCGTTTCCGGACGCGAGCGTGCGCCATCTGATTCTGAAGGACCTTCAGGTCGCACCCGGCGGCCCGGTGCAGTTCGACAGCGGTCCGGTCGATGTTCAGCCGGGCGAGGTCATCAACCAGCAGGATCCGGGCTTCTGCGCGCAGTTTCCGGCAGACAGCTCCGAAGTACGTGAGGGGTCGTGCCCGGGCGTCGATCTGTCGGCCGACGGCGGCTCGAATTTCTCCGGCGGCAAATGGTTCTTCACGGTCAACGGCCGGACGTTCCCGAAGATCAAGGTCACGGACCCCGATGGCGAGGTCTGGCGGCTCACCAATGCGTCCGGCAGCCTGTCCTACAATCTTCAGCTGACCGACGACGAGACGCAGAAGCCGATGGTCATGCAGCTGATCTCGGTCGACGGCGTGAGCGTGAACCTGCCGCAGGATACGACGATGGACACCATGGTTCGTCTCGGCGGCGCCCGTTTCAGGGTCGTCCCCTGTCCGCCCTCGCCGACGTCGGGCTTCCATTCGAAACCGGTCTGCGTCACCCAGATGGTCATGATGCCGAGCTCGCGGACCGAGGTGTTCGTCACCTATCGCGATCCCCAGACGGGCGCGATCGCCAGCCTCGGGCGGTCCGCTTCCGCGACATTCAAGATGGCCGGACTGACGATGGGCAGCGGCGATGAATGGCCGGCGGTCGATCTCGCCAAGGTGCACTTCCACCAGCGCGGATGGCGCAACCACATCGCCTACGCCATGGACATCAGGGGAGACGCCCTGGCGACCATGCAGCCCTCGGGCATCCTCGATGGCAAGGTGCCCTACGCGAACGCCGCGCCGCTGCGTGCCGGCTGCCGTCCGCTGCCGGCGGGACATCGCCGCCGGATCTTCTTCGGCATCGCCGACCTGACCGACGACGGCACCTTCGGTCTCGGCTATGAGGAGGTCGATCAGAACGGCAACCCGGTGCCGGGCACCCAGCTCCCGGTGAGCCAGTTCGATCCGTCGCAGAACATCGTCTGCCTGCCGCTCGCGCCGGGACAGCGCCCCGTCCACGAGACCTGGGAGCTGGTGCAGCTCTCGACGGAAAATCACAATTTCCACATCCACCAGACGCGCTTCCGGACCGTCAACAGCAAGGCCGGGGAGAACACGCCGCTGGCGATGTCGCTGAACAAGAGCATCGGTGGCGGCATGCTGCAGGACAACGTCCCGCTCGGCGTCGCGACCCCGAACGTCCCGGAGGTGATGGACGCCCAGAGCGGGGTTTGCAGCATCGAGCAGTGGCGAAACGGGCAGTGCACGTCGACGCCCGTCGTGGTCGATATCCCGTTCTCGCAGGTCGGGGAGTTCGTCTATCACTGCCATATTCTCGAACATGAGGACGGGGGCATGATGGCGAAGATCAAGGTGGTGCCCTCGCCCTATGGCGGCAATCCGTCGGAGGCCATGAACCAGATGCCCTGGTAGTCGCGGCGGCGGTCTTCTGCCATGTCGTTCGCGAGGTCGGCGCCGCATCTGCGGCGCCGACCTTCGTTTGTGCGCAGCGCTGCTGTGGCGCAGCCGCCTTGCCGCCGCGAAGCACGATCGCCTGCCCGCCGTGGCGCGCCGTCGGCGTGTCGTTCGAAGGAGGAACCGCGTTTCTTGGGTCGATCTAAACTGCGGTAGGCATCTCTGCATACCGTTGAAATGACGAGCTTGCTTGCCGCAGGCCGCAACAGCGGGGGGCGTTCGATGACGCAGTCTGCGGCAACATTGTTATTCCCCAGCCGCTCCGGCAAATCGCCAACATCGACGCGGCAATCCGCCGCAATCGAAACACTACTATCTCGCCTGTGACATTCGGAGCCATTTGCAAAACGTTTGGTTGCGAACGTCGGAAGGACGGCAGCGGATACTGGTCGCTCGCACCGGGCGACCGACGAGAACGTCATCGATTGCTCGGGCTCATCGTCGAGCTGGAGTGAATGGTCCGGAGTACGGCTGCCGCCGATTTGATGGCTTCGCAGGGAGGCGCTGACGGCGCGCGGTATCCTGAGTAACCAAACAACATGATCGGCAAGGGAGGACGTGACATGGCAACAGGCTCGAGGTGGACGACGAGATGAGCGATTGGTTGAAATGGACGGCGCCCGCTGCGGCCATCATGTCGATCGCCTCACCGGCTCACGCCATCCAGTACATGAGCGTCGAAGAAGCGCAGAAGGCCGCCTTTCCGGGCGCGAGCTTCGCCGAGGTGCAGGCGGGACGGGTCTGGAAGGCGAGCAATGGCGGATACTTCTATTACGACCACGTCGTCGGCAAGCACCTGCTGATCGACTACACCGTCGCCGTCGGCCCCGACGGGCGGGTGCGCCGCGTCGACATTCTGAACTATCGTGAATCCTATGGCGGCGAGGTCCATGATCCGAACTGGCTCGGTCAGTTCGTCGGCAAGAGCAGCAAGAACGAGCTTCGCATCAACTCCGATATCCGCAACATCTCGGGCGCCACCCTGTCTTCGACCCATTTGACCGAGGGCGTGAAGAAGGTGCTGTCGTATCATGCCAGCCACTTCCGCTAGCCTTCGACGAGCACGGGCCCTGCTCGGGACATTCGTCGAGATCGACGTCACGGATGCACACCGCTGCGATGCGGAGAATGCCGTTGAAGCCGCGTTTTCAGCGGTGACCGAAGTGCATCGGCTGATGAGTTTCCACGATCCCGACAGCGACGTGTCGCGGCTGAACCGCGCGGCATCGAGTGGCGTCGTGAAGGTGCATTCCTGGACCTACGCTGTGCTGAAGATGGCACTCGATGTGACCTATCACTCCGACGGCGCATTCGACGTCGCCGTCGCCGGCGCGGGACGGCCGTCGGTGGGCTCGACGGCGCAAGCGGACGTCCCGCAGTCGACTGCGATCGAGTTGCTCGCCGACGACCGCGTCCGTTTCCGCGATTCCGCCGTCAAGATCGATCTCGGCGGCATCGCCAAGGGGTTCGCCGTGGACCGCGCGATCGCGGCGTTGCAGAGGCGCGGCGTGCGCTCCGCAATGGTCAATGCAGGTGGGGATCTTGCCGCCTTCGGGCCGGATGCCCGCATCGTCCACATTCGGGACCCGCGTTTCCCGGACAGGCTTTTGTGCCAGGTCGAAGTAAGCAATGGGGCGCTCGCGTCGTCGGCGCGCCGCTTCGACCCGTTTCGATCGACGGAAACAATGGATACAGCGGTCGTCACGCCTTCGACCCGGCTGCCCACAGGGGCGGCCCACGGCGCCACCGTGAGCGCGCCGACCTGCATGATTGCCGACGCCCTCACCAAGGTCGTGATGGTGGCTGGCCAGCAGGCTGCGGCGCCACTGGCGCGCTTCCAGGCGAGCGCGATGTTGATTGCGGCGAACGGCGACATTCATACGACACCGGACTGGCAAGGAGTTCACCAGCATGCGGCTTAAAGGCTTGTTTCGGTTCGCCCTCTACGGAATTTTCGGACTCTTGTTCGCCAGCGGGGCGCTGTGGATCTATGCCGATCAGATGAAGACCCGCACGGAGCTGGACAGCGAGATGTGGCAGCAGGCCGCCGCATATCTGCTGAGCATGCATGGCGGAACTGCAATGGTGACGCTGATGCTGCTTGGGGCGCTCGGTCCCCTGCACGTCCAGCGCGCGTGGCGTGCCGGGAAGAATCGAGCGACCGGTATCGTCAGCCTCGCGATGTATGGTCTGCTCATCGCGACGGCGTTCGGGCTCTACTACGTCGGATCCGAAGCGCTTAGGCCCTGGATCAGCACGGTCCACATTGCGTTCGGGCTCGGCGTTCCGGCTGTCATCACCGCCCACATCATCGTCGGCCGCTCGAGCGTTGTCGCCACGGCTCAGTCCGTACGGCCACAACGTGCGGCCTCTCCGACTCTGGTTCCTGCCGACGCGCCTGCCAACGCCGATCTGGTCAACGTCATGAGCAAGGTAGGTTGACCGCATCCGGCGTTGGGCTAGCCGAAGCTATTTGCGACGCCGCAACTTCCGGGCAACTGCCGTCGGCATGATCTGGCATTCTTTACGCTCAGGTACACGAAAACCCGTCGAATATGGACGGTCAGCGTTTAAATTCGCGGGTGTCAACGCTTTTCGCGGCTGTTAGATGGAAACCGTGTCCCATGGAATTGGCGTGGCTGACGACCCGTCGGCCTGGCTCGTGACCGAGCCAATCTGCCAAAGGCCCTCCTTCTGCAAGCGACCTACCGATAGCGGAAAAGACCACCGTGCTAGTTGCCTGCTGCTGGCTTCGCAGATGACCTTCAAGTGACTTATGTCTAGTGACGTAGCCCGCGTTCACTCCTGGGATTGAATGATTCATCAGGATTTGTTGAGCTCGTCGAGCGCGCGACGCACGGTTTCGACCAGATCGAGCGCCACCGGCGAGGGGCTGCGCTGCGGCGGGAACACCGCGGCGAATTCGAAATCGATGCGCGGCGTGAACGGCCGCATCACCACGCCGCGGCCGTCGAACTCGCGCGCCGTGAACGGATCGCAGATCGAGACGCCCAGTCCCGACGACACCATCCCGCACATGATCTCCGACAGCGTCGTCTCGACCCGCAGCACGCGCCTGACGTCCTCGCGATGAAAGATCTGGTCGATCAGGTGCCGGCTGGTGGAGCCGGCCGAGAGCGAGATGAAGGTCTCGTCGGTGAAGTCGCGCGGCGTCAGACAGGCCTTGTCTGCGAGCCGGTGGCCTGCCGGGAGCACGGCGACCCGCGGCAACGCCGGCAGCTTGATGCTCGGCAGCCCGGCATGGGCGATCGGCACCTCGGCAAAGCCGACGTCGCATTGCGCGTTCAACACCCAGTCGATCACGATCGGCGAGATCACGCCGAAGAACGCCAGATTGAGGTTCGGCCGCTCCTGCAGGAAGCGGCCGGCCAGCCGCGGCAGATAGCCGTTCGACAGCGCGGGCAGGGCGGCGATGCGCAGCGTGCCGGTGCGCCGGCCGCGAATTTCTTCGGCGGCCGCGGTGATGCGATCGAGCCCGACGAAGGAGCGCTCGACCTCCATGTAGAGCGCGGTCGCCGCCGCCGTCGGCACCAGGCCGGTGCCGCGGCGCTCGAACAGCTCCATCTTCAGCAGCGCCTGGAAGTCGCGCAGCAGCCGGCTGACGGCCGGCTGCGTCACCGCCATCAGCTTCGCCGCCTCGGTGACGCTGCCGGTCAGCATCATCGCCCGGAAGGCTTCGACCTGCCGCGAGTTGATCCGCGCCATCACGTCGTCCCATAACATTTCAGCATGAAGATGGTGCCATTATTCATTGGACGATCAAAGCCCTGACTGCGATCTTTTTTGGCAGGGTGAGGGACGGCTCGTTTTTTAGGCTGTTTGGGCGTCCGCTTTTCGGACAGCCCAATGGCTCGACCGGTCGATCTCCCTGGCGGTTTCAAAATACCGTCTCGCATCCAGGCAAACGGGAGATCGGGTCCAATGAAGCATCTTCACTTTGTGACGGCGGTCAGCATGGCCGTGCTGGTCACCACCGCGCATGTCCAGGCTCAGCAGAAGACGCTCTACGTCGCCGGCTATGGTGGCTCGTTCGAGAAAACCGTCCGCGAGGAGGTGATCCCGCAATTCGAGCAGGCCAACGGGGTCAAGGTCGAATACGTCGCCGGCAACTCCACCGACACGCTCGCCAAGCTGCAGGCGCAGAAGGGCAACCAGCAGATCGACGTCGCCATCGTCGACGACGGCCCGATGTATCAGGCGATCCAACTCGGCTTCTGCGACAAGGTGAGCGGCCTGCCCGGCGATCTGCTCGAGGTCGCGCGCTTCAAGGACGACAAGGCGGTTGCCATCGGCCTCGTCGCGACGGGCCTGATGTACAACAAGAAGGTGTTCGCCGAGAAGGGTTGGGCGGCGCCGACATCGTGGAACGATCTCAAGGATCCGAAATACAAGCAGCTGCTCGTCATCCCGCCGATCAATAACACCTACGGCCTCAACGTGCTCCTGATGATGGCGAAGATGAACGGCGGCAGCGAGAGCAATGTCGATGCCGGTTTCAAGATATTCAAGTCCGACATCAATCCGAACGTGCTCGCCTATGAGCCGTCGCCGGGCAAGATGACCGAGCTGTTTCAATCGGGCCAGGCCGTCATCGCGGTGTGGGGCAGTGGCCGCGTGCAGAGCTTCGCCAACACCGGCTTCCCGGTCGATTTCGTCTACCCGAAGGAAGGCGCCGTCAGCCTTTTGACGACGGCATGCCCGATCGCCAAGGCCTCGGTCTCGCCGCTGGCCTCGAGCTTCATCAAGCTGCTGCTCGACCCGAAGATTCAGCTGACGATGCTGAAGGAATATGGCTATGGGCCGGTGGTCAAGTCCGTCGTCGTCCCCGAGGGCGTCGGCGCCATGGCTCCCATCGGCGAGCGGGCCGCCAAGGTCTACGCGCCGGATTGGACCGTGGTGAACGAGAAGCGCGAGGAATGGACCAAGCGCTGGAATCGCGAGGTCGAGCGCTGATGAGTTGCCACGCTTATTGATTCAGACGGCAGTGAGCTCCCTCTCCCCCGTTCTTCACGGGGAGAGGGCAGGGGTGAGGGGCAGCCGCACGGGTGGTGCAGTCGTTAGACCTGTACCCCCTCACCCGGATTGCAGCTGTCGATGCAATCCGACCTCTCCCTGCAAGCGGGGGCGAGGTGCACCTAGCGCGTTGGTAGACCGAGATGATGTCTACCGGTGCTAACCATCGTCTTGTCCAGCTCATCCAAGTCCTGAGTTAGTTCGGAACCTCTTCATGTCCTTCCTCGAGCTCGATCGCGTCGGAAAGTCCTTCGGCCCCAATACGGCCGTCGAAGAGTTCAGTCTCGCCGTCAGCAAGGGCGAGTTCGTCTCGTTCCTCGGCCCGTCCGGCTGCGGCAAGACCACGACCTTGCAGATGATCGCTGGCTTCCTCGATCCCTCGCACGGCGCGATCCGGCTGGAAGGCAAGGATCTCGTCGCGGTGCCGCCGGCCAGGCGCGGGCTCGGCATCGTCTTCCAGAGCTACGCGCTGTTTCCGCACATGACGGCGGCCGAGAACGTCGCCTTTGGTCTCGAAATGCGCAAAGTCTCACGTCGCGAGCGCGAGGAGCGGGTGCGTTCGGCCCTCGCGCTCGTCGGTCTCGCCGGCTATGAGGACCGTCATCCGCGCCGCATGTCCGGCGGCCAGCAGCAGCGCGTGGCGCTGGCGCGCGCGCTTGTGATCCGTCCCAGCGTGCTGCTGCTCGACGAGCCGCTGTCGAATCTCGACGCGCGGCTGCGCGAGGACATGCAGATCGAGCTGCGCCAGATCCAGCGCAATCTCGGCACCACCACTATCCTCGTCACCCACGACCAGATCGAGGCGATGTCGCTGTCCGACCGCATCGTCGTGATGAGCAAGGGCAGGATCGAGCAGATCGGCACGCCGCAGCAGGTCTATGAGCAGCCGGCGTCGGCTTTCGTCGCACAGTTCCTCGGCAAGACGAACGAGTTTTCCGCGACGGTGGATCGCGTCTCGGGGCAGCCCAGGCTGGTCGCGGGCACGTGGAGCGCGCCGGCGCCGGCCGGCGTGGCCGGTCCCGTCACGGTCAGCGTGCGGCCCGAGCGCATCAGCTTCGGCAATGCAGGCCTCGCCGGCCGCATCACCAGCCGCATCTTCCAGGGCAATCACTGGCTGTTCCAATGCGACACCGAATGCGGGCCCGCGATCGTGATCCGGCAGAATGACGGTCAGAGCCAGCCGGAGCAGGGCGCCGCCGTTCATCTGGTCTGGCAGGCCTCCGACATGAGCCTGCGGGCCGCGCGGGCCGCAGCATGAGCGTCACCGCTGCCACCGACTCGTCCGACGCCCGCGCCGGCCTGTCGCTCGCGCTACCAGCCTTGATGCTGTTCATCGGCGTCGTCGTCATTCCCCTTCTCATGACGGTGATGCTGTCGTTCCACGATTGGGGCCAGTACAAGGGAATCGAGCCGGTCTTCATCCTGAAGAACTGGATCGAGATCTTCGACGACCCTTACTACGCCGAGATGTTCTGGCGCACCTTCCGGGTCGCCGTGCTGGCGACCTTGATCACGGCGGTGTTCGGCGTGCCCGAGGCCTATATCCTCAATCGCATGCAGGGGCCGTGGAAGGGTCTCTTCCTGCTCGTGATCATCGGCCCGCTGCTGATCTCGGTGGTGGCGCGCACGCTCGGCTGGGCGCTGCTGTTCGGCGGCAACAACGGTCTTGCCAACAAGCTGCTGATGACGCTCGGCCTGATCGATTCGCCGGTCCGTTTCATGTTCACCGAGACCGGCATGATCATCGCGCTGGCGCATGCGATGATGCCGTTCATGGTTCTCGCAGTGTGGACCGCGCTGCAGCGGCTCGATCCGCAGGTCGAGAACGCGGCGCTATCGCTCGGCGCCGGCTCGCTCACGGTCGTCCGTCGCATCGTGCTGCCGCAGATCATGCCGGGCGTGCTGTCGGGCGCGATCATCGTGTTCTCGCTGTCGGCCAGCGCGTTCGCGACACCCGCGATCATCGGCGGCCGCCGGCTGAAGGTCGCCGCGACGCTCGCCTATGACGAGTTCCTCAACACGTTGAACTGGCCGCTCGGCGCGGCCGTGGCCGTGCTGCTGCTGATCGCGCTGGTGCTGATCGTCGTCGGCTCCAACGCGCTGATCGAGCGCCGCTACCAGGAGATGTTCCGATGAGCCGGAATGGCCCTGTCGCATTGATCTTCCACACCCTGTTCGTCGTGTTCATGGTGGCGCCGATCCTGGTCGTGTGCTGGGTCGCGTTCACGCCGGAAGGCTTTCTATCGATCCCGCTGACGCATTTTTCGCTGCGCTGGTTCAGGGCGCTCGCCAACTATCCTGAATTCGTCCATGCCTTCGGCGTCAGCCTGTGGCTCGGCGCGCTGTCGTCATGCATCGCGCTCTTGTTCGCCGTGCCGGCGGCTCTGGCGCTCAGCCGCACGCGTTTTCGCGGCCGCGACGCGCTGTCGGCGCTGTTCCTGTCGCCGCTGATGATCCCGCACGTCGTGCTCGGCATCGCCTTCCTGCGCTTCTTCACCTCCGTCGGCATCGGCGGCACCTTCGTCGCGCTGGTGATCGCCCACGTCGTCGTCGTGTTTCCGTTCGCGCTGCGCCTCACGCTGGCTTCCGCCACCGGCATGGACCGCTCGGTCGAGATGGCCGCGATCTCGCTCGGCGCCGACGGCTGGACCATGTTCCGCCGCGTCACGCTGCCCGCAATTCTGCCCGGCATCGTCAGTGGCTGGATGCTCGCCTTCATCCAGTCGTTCGATGATCTGACCATGACCGTATTCCTGGCGACGCCGGGCACCGAGACCCTGCCGGTCCGCATGTTCCTCTACATCCAGGACAACATCGATCCGCTGGTGACATCGGTGTCCGCCAGCGTCATCGCCATCACCATGGCCGTGCTGATCCTGCTCGATCGCGTCTATGGACTCGACCGGGTGCTGACCGCCAAGGGCGGCGACGCAGGGCGATAGGAGACATCATGATGAGAGACTACGACGTCGCCGTCGTCGGCGGCGGGCTGCTCGGCTCCGCGATTGCCTGGGGCCTCGGCCGGCTCGGCCAGCGTGTCGCGGTGCTCGACGAAGGCGACATCGCCAAGCGCGCCTCGCGTGCGAACTTCGCGCTGGTCTGGGTGCAGAGCAAGGGTCTGGGCATGCCGGCCTATACCGGCTGGACGGTGCGTGGCGCCAAGGCATGGCCGAAGCTCGCCGAGGAGCTGAAGGCACAAACGGGTCTCGACGTCGTCCTGCAGCAGAATGGCGGCTTCCATCTCACTTTGGGCGAGCGCGAATACGAGCAGCGGACGCAGCTCGTTGCGCGCATGCACAACCAGGTCGGCGCCGCCGACTATCAGATGGAGATGCTGCCGGCAGCTGAGGTCAGGAAGATGCTGCCGCTGATCGGGCCGGAGGTCTCCGGCGGCAGCTTCTGTCCCTATGACGGTCACGTGAATTCGCTGCGCACCTTCCGAGCGCTGCATGTCGGAATGAAGCAGTTCGGCGTCGACTATCTGCCGGAGCGCGCGGTCGGCGCGATCATGCGTGATGGCCATGAGTTCAAGTTGACGACGGCGCAAGGCGAGATCCGTGCGGCGAAGGTCGTGCTCGCCGCGGGCAATGCCAACCAGACGCTGGCGCCGATGGTCGGCCTGTCGGCGCCGATGGGCCCGACGCGCGGTCAGATCGTCGTGACCGAGCGCACCATGCCGTTCCTGCCGCATCCGCTGACCACGATCCGCCAGACCGACGAGGGCACGGTGATGATCGGCGACAGCAAGGAGGATGAGCTCGACGATCGCGTGCAGAACCACCCGATCAACGCGGTCATGGCCGATCGCGCCCAGCGCACCTTCCCGCATCTGGCGCGGCTCAACGTGGTCAGGAGCTGGACCGGCATTCGCGTGATGCCGAGGGATGGTTTTCCGATCTATGAGCAGTCGGAGACGCATCCGGGCGCCTTCGTCGCCTGCTGCCATTCCGGCGTGACCTTGGCCGCCAACCACGCCTTCGAGATCGCGCGCATGATCCAGCAGGGCGCGCTGGAGCCGGAGCTGGTCGGGGCCTTCACCGCCAGGCGCTTCGACAGCGAGGCCGGAGCTGGCGGAAGTGGCTACTACTGAGATTGCGGCGAAGGCCGCCACGGAGACGATGATGTTCAAACGTGTAGACGGTGATGGCAGGGGATCGGTGACGATCCATGTCGAGGGCCAGGCGATCGCTGCGCGCGAAGGCGACACGGTATCGGCGGCGCTGCTCGCCTCCGGCCTCGATGTCAGGCGCGCGACCGCGGTCAGCGGCGCGAGGCGGTTGCCTTACTGCATGATGGGCGTGTGCTTCGATTGCCTCGTCACCATCGACGGCGTCGGCAACCGCCAGGGCTGCCTCGTGCCCGTTGCCGAGGGCATGCAGATCGAAATCCAGAAGGGCAAGCGGGAGATCGGAAAATGAGCGCCGCGCCGAAGCAGGATCAATACGATGTAGTGGTGATTGGCGCAGGTCCCGCAGGCCTCGCCGCGACGGCGCTGACGGCCGAGGCCGGCCTGTCCACGCTGCTGCTGGACGAGAATGCCGGCCCGGGCGGCCAGGTCTGGCGCGCGATCAATTCCACGCCGGTGACGACCGAAGCGCTGCTTGGCGTGGACTATTGGTCGGGCGCGGAGATCGCGAGGGCCGCGCGGGACAGTGGCGCCGAGATCATCCATCGTGCCACCGTGTGGAGCCTCGACCGTAATCTGGAGATCGGCGTGTCCGTCGGCGGCGGATCCACCTTTGTCAAAGCGAAACGCGTCATCATCGCGACCGGCGCGCAGGAGCGTCCGTTTCCGGTTCCCGGCTGGACCTTGCCCGGCGTGATGACGGCGGGCGCGGCGCAGACGATGCTGAAATCCTCCGGCCTGGTGCCTGACTGCCCGACGGTGCTTGCGGGGCAGGGACCGCTGCTGTGGCTGCTCGCGGCGCAGATCCTGCGCCTCGGCGGCCGCATCGATCGCGTGCTCGACACCACACCGCGCGCCAACTACATCGCCGCGCTGCCTCACGCTTTCGCGTTCCTGACCTCGCCCTATTTCGGCAAGGGGCTGGCGATGATGCGCGAGGTGCGTGCGAAGGTGCGCGTCACGAGCGGCGTGACGGAGTTGTCTGCGGCGGGCGATGGCAAGGTCGAAAGTGTGACCTGTGTTGCCGGCGGCAAGCGTGAGACGCTGCCGGCCGAGCTGCTGCTGCTGCATCAGGGTGTCGTGCCCAATGTCAATCTCGCGATGGCCGCCGGAGTCGAGCATCGCTGGAACGAGCTGCAGCTGTGCTGGACGCCGGTGCTGGATGCGTTCGGCAATAGTTCTGTTGCCGGCATCGCGATTGCCGGCGACGGCGCCGGCATCGGCGGGGCACAGGCAGCCGTGGTGCGCGGCCGACGGGCGGCGGGCGATGCGATCAAGGCGCTGCGGCCGCAGGCGAAGATCGTCGATCTTTCCGCTGAGTTGGCGCGCGCCGAGCGCGGCCGCGCCTTTCTCGATGTTCTGTTCCAGCCGGCAAGACAGTTCCGCATCCCGCAAGGCGACACCATCGTGTGCCGTTGCGAGGAGATCACCGCCAAGGACGTGCTCGACTCCGTGGCGATCGGCGCCACCGGCCCCAATCAGCTCAAGGCCTATCGCCGCACCGGCATGGGTCCGTGCCAGGGGAGGCTGTGCGGCCTCACCGTCACCGAGCTGATGGCGGAGGCCCGAGGCAAGAGTCCGCAGGAGATCGGCTATTATCGTCTGCGCGCGCCGGTGAAGCCGATCATGCTGTCGGAGCTTGCGAGCCTGCCGAAGAGCGAGGAGTCGATCAAGGCCGTGGTGCGCGGATGATCAAGCAAGCGGATGCCATCATTGTCGGTGGCGGCATCCATGGCTGCTCCACCGCGCTGCACCTCTGTCTCGCCGGCTTGAAGCCGTTGCTGATCGAGAAGGACTATGCCGGCCGTCATGCCTCAGGCGTCAATGCCGGGGGCGTGCGCCAGCTCATGCGCGATGTCGCCGAGATCCCGCTCTCGATCCGCTCGATGGCAATCTGGGAGACCATCGTCGATCTCGTCGACGATGATTGCGGCTTCGAGAGCCATGGTCAGGTGTTGGTCGCCGAGAACGACGCGGAGCTCGACGCCTGCCGCGCCCGCGTCGCGGACCTCAACGCGCGCGGCTTCAGCCATGAAGAACTGATCGACGGTGCGGAGCTGCGCCGGCTGGTTCCCGCGGTGGCGGAGAGCTGTCCGGGCGGCGTGGTGTCACGCCGCGACGGCGCGGCGCAACCCGCGCGCACCACCACCGCATTCCGGCGCAAGGCCGAGCAGCTCGGTGCGATCATCCGCGAAGGCATCGCCGCGACCAACATCCGCAGGGCGCACGGCCTGTGGCATGTCGACGTCGGCTCCGAGACGTTCGCTGCCCCGGTGCTGGTCAATGCCGCCGGCGCCTGGGCGGGCAGGATCGCAGCCCAGCTGGGTGAGCCGGTGCCGGTCGAGACCATCGCGCCGATGCTGATGATCACCTCGCCGGTCGCGCATTTCATCGATCCCGTCGTGATCCTGCGTGGCCGCAAGCTGTCGTTCAAGCAGTTTCCGAATGGTACGGTGCTGATCGGCGGCGGGCATCTTGCCGCGCCTGACCAGGACCGCAACGAGACGGTGCTCGACTGGCGCAAGCTCGCCGAGAGCGCGCGCACGGTCTCCGAGCTGTTCGAGGTGATGCGCAGCGCGACCATCACGCGCGCCTGGGCCGGCATCGAGGCCCGCATGCGCGACGACATTCCGGTGTTTGGCCCGAGCGCGCTGCATGAGGGACTGTTTCACCAGTTCGGCTTCTCGGCGCACGGCTTCCAGCTCGGGCCTGGCGCCGGCGCCGTGATGGCCGAGCTGATCGTCCATGGCGGCACCCAGACGCGCATCGGCGGGCTCAGCATCGAGCGCTTCCGCAAACCCACCCCGTCAGCAACAGCATGAGGACATGATGACCATCACCCGCAAGATCCGCTCCGCCATTCACCACCGCATCGTCGAGGCCAACGGCTTCGTGTTCATCGGCGGCACCATCGCCGACGATACCTCGGTATCGATGGGCGAGCAGACCCGGAACATTCTCGGCAAGATTGACGGCTTCCTCAAGGAGGCCGGCACCGATCGATCGCGCGTCGTGTCAGGCCAGATCTTCGTCACGGACCTGTCCAAGAAGAAGGAGATGGATGCGGCCTGGACCGAGTTCTTCGGCGACGACCTGCCGGTGCGTGCCACCGTCGGCATCTCCGATCTCGGCGGTGGCGCGTTGATCGAGATCGTGATCACCGCTGTCAAAGGCTGAGCAGCGCATCAGACCAACGGCCTGTCGATGACGCGCGGGGCTTCGCTCCGCGCGTCATTTGCTTTCTGGATGATTTCGATCGAACATGGTGCGCCTCATCACCGCACTCGCCAGGGAAAGCCGACCTCATGAACGACGCGCGCAGCCTGCCATCTCCGTCCACCGGCCTGGATGCGGTGCTCGCCCATATCGACGCTCACAAGCAGGATTTCCTTGCCCGCGTCATGGACTATGTTCGCCATCCCTCGATCAGCGCCCATAATATCGGTATCGCAGAAGTCGCAGCTCTGCTGGTGAAAATGCTGCGCGAGATCGGGCTGGAGGCCGAGACGGTGCCGACGGCAGGCCATCCGATGGTGCTCGGACGATGGCAGAAGAAGCCGGGCGCGCCCACAGTGCTGCTCTACGGCCACTACGACGTGCAGCCGCCCGATCCGCTCGATCTGTGGCTGAGCCCGCCGTTCGAGCCGACCATCCGTGACGGCCGCATCTATGCGCGGGGCATCGGCGACAACAAGGGCCAGCATTTCGCGCAGCTGATGGCGATCGAGTCCCATCTCGAGGTCCATGGCGAGCTACCCTGCAACGTCATCGTCCTGCTCGAGGGCGAGGAGGAGATCGGCAGCCCGCGGATTGCCGATTTCGTCGCCGCGCATCGCGAGCGGTTGAAAGCGGATTTCGTCGTCACCGCCGATGGTCCGATGCATCCCTCCGGCCGCCCGACCATGACTTACGGCGTGCGCGGCATGTGCTCCTTCGAGCTGCGCGCCCGGCATGCGAATCGTGACGTGCATTCCGGCAACCTCGGCGGCGTCGTGCCGAACCCGATCTGGACCCTGGTGCATCTGCTCGGCACCATGAAGAATACCGCGGGCGAGATCACCATCGACGGCCTGCACGATGCGATCGTGTCGCCGAGCGCGCTGGATGTTGCGGCAGTGAAGCGCCTGCCGCTCGATCTCGATGCCGCCAAGGCGAGCCTGGGTCTCAGCCGCCTCGATGCGCCGGCCGAGCGCGGCTACTACGAAAGGCTGATGTTCCATCCGACGCTCACCATCAACGGCTTTCATGGCGGCTATGGCGGACCTGGCAGCAAGACTGTCCTTCCCTGCGAGGCGTTCGTGAAGTGTGACATCCGCTTGGTCGAGGCGATGACGCCGGACGACGTGCTGGCCAAGGTCGAGGCGCATGTGAAGAGGCATGCGCCGGAGGTCGAGTTCATCCCGCGCGGGGGCATGCTGCCGTCGCGCGTGCCGCTGGATTCGCCGTTCGCCGCGATCATCCGTGATGCGGTTACGCTGGCGCAGGGTATCACCCCGCTCGAATTCCCCTGCACCGGCGGCAGCCTGCCGGACTATGTCTTCACCAAAATCCTGGGCGTGCCCGCCTTCGTCGTTCCCTATGCCAATGCCGACGAGGCCAATCATGCACCGAATGAGAACATGACGATCGACTGCTTCTATAGAGGCATCCGCACGGGGGCGGCGCTGCTCGATCGTGTCGGCGCAAGTCGCAATTAGTGGCGGAACCAGCTCATCACGATTTTTTGCGTCACTGCGGCGGTCATCGCGCGGCCACGAAACGATGGCATTGAGACCGCGCTCGCTCGCCGTGCGGCACGAATCGACCGCACGCGGCGAGATCGCGCATGGATTAACGCAGTTGATATCGCCTATTGTCGATGAGGATTAGTAACCGTCGCATCAGGGCTCGGAGCTGCCACATGCACGACCCCGTTGACCGTCCGAGTGATCAGACGAGTTCCCTTGGAGTCCGCGCGCCGGGTGAGCTCGCAGATGGCGAGTCTCGAGCCGCCATGGGCACGACGACGGCGCCCCTGATCCAGCTCGAGCCGGAACCGACCGCCAGCGTCGCCCCCGATGGTTCTGACCATGACCTGCGGGATGATCGTGAAAAGGCCCAGCTCGTCACCCCGACGATGTGGCGGTGATCAGCCGACATTTCCGCGGAGTTCAGCTGCAGTCAGGACTTGCGCGTCGGAGCCGTGACCGGACCGCCCGTGCCGTGTGGCCTCTTCTGCTCCTGTTGCTCCAACTGCTTGTCGATCGTCTCGCGTCCGCTGGCTCCTTGTCGATTCCAATGTCGAGAAGGTCACGCTGCAGTTCGTTCAGCATGAGGAGCGCTAGGCGGCAGCCTGAGCGCGGAGTGGTATCTCGGGCGGGGCAACGACCCCGTCAACCGGACGGCAACCTCCGGTATCATCCGGATACCCACGACTCACCTGATCTAGTAAATCAATTGCAGCCCTTCTTGGGGCGTTTCCTCCCTGGACTTGGGCCGCCTGCACCGATCGTGTAGGCGGCTTCTTTCTTTTGGGAGCCTCATCGTCTGCCTGGAACCTCACATCACGCGGGCCGGTCCGCCAGTCGAACCCACGGGCGGGCGCCTCCGTCGCGCTCCTCGAAGCCGACGATGTCGTCCTTGAGCGACAGCGTGAGGTCGAGGTCGTCCCAGCCATTGAGCAGCTTGAGCTGCCAGATGGGATCTATGGTGAATGAATAGTTGCGGTTGCCGAGCCTGATCAGGCAGTCGTTGAGATCGACGGTGATTGCTGTGCTCACCGTTTGGAGCTGGGCGAGAATCTCCTCCGCGTCGGCCTCGCTCACCTTGGCCGGCAGCAATCCGTTGTTGACGGCATTGGAGGCGAAGATGTCGCCGAAGCTCGGCGCGATCACGCAGCGGAAGCCGAAATCGACCAGCGCGTAGACCGCAGCCTCGCGCGAGGAGCCGGCGCCGAAATTGCGCCGGGTCACCAGCACCTCGGCGCCTTGCGATGCCATGGCATGGAGCGGGAAGTCGGGGCGCGGCTTGCCGGACTCGTCGTAGCGCATGTCGTAGAGCAGAAATTGTCCATAGCCGTCGGCACGTGAGCGCTTCATGAAGCGCGCCGGAATCAGCTGATCGGTGTCGATGCTGGCGAGCGGCAGCGCGCAGGCTGATGTCGTGAGGATATCGAACGGCTTCATGCGTTGCTCCTCATCAAGACTCGGACGTCGGTCAGATGACCCGTCACCGCGGCCGCCGCGACCATCGCCGGCGACATCAGATGGGTGCGCGCACCGGGACCTTGGCGACCCTTGAAATTGCGGTTGGTGGTCGAGGCGCAGCGCTCGCCCGGCGGCACGAGGTCGCCGTTCATGCCGACGCACATCGAGCAGCCCGAACCGACCCAGTCGAGGCCGGCGGCGATGAAGATGCGGTCGAGACCTTCCTGCTCGGCCTGCTGCTTGACGAGGTGCGAGCCGGGCGACACCAGCCCGGGCACGCGCGCCGTGCGGCCGGAGAGAATGCCGGCGGCGGCGCGCAGATCCTCGATGCGGCTGTTGGTGCATGAGCCGATGAAGACGCGGTCGATCGGGATCGTGTCGAGCGCCTGGCCCGGCGTGAGCCTCATGTAGTCGAGCGCCTCCCGGACGTGGCTCGCGCGCGAGGGGTCGTCGAGATTTGCAGGGTCGGGCACGCATGCGCCGATCGGCAGCGCATCCTCGGGACTGATGCCCCACGTCACCGTCGGTGCGATATCCATTCCACGCAGCATGATCTCGCGATCAAACGTCGCGTCGGCATCCGTCGGGAGGTCGCGCCACGCGGCGATGGCTCGATCGAGCATGTCGGCCTCAGGGGCGAACGGCCGTCCCCTGACATAGGCGAACGTCGTCTCGTCCGGGGCAATCATGCCGCAGCGGGCGCCGCTCTCGATCGAGAGGTTGCACAGCGTCAGCCGTCCTTCCATCGACAGCGCGCGGATTGCGCTGCCCGCATATTCGATCGCGTGCCCCTGCGCGCCGTCGGCGCCGATCGTGGCGATGATCGACAGTGCAATGTCCTTGGCGGTGATGCCGGGCGCCGTGACGCCGTCGACCGTGATGCGCATCCGCTTCGGCCGCTTCTGCCACAGGCACTGGGTCAGCAGCACATGCGCGACCTCGGACGCGCCGATGCCGAAAGCGAGCGCGCCGAACGCGCCATGCGTCGACGTGTGGCTGTCGCCGCAGACCATGGTGAGGCCGGGGAGGGTGAGGCCCTGCTCGGGCCCGACGACATGCACGATGCCCTGGCGCGGATCATCAAAGCCGAACAGACGGATGTCGTTGGCGCGGCAATTGTCCTCCAACTGCTTGATCATCCCGGCAATATCAGGCGCAATCTCGCCCCATGCGCGCGTCCGCGTCGGCACATAGTGATCGGCCACACCGATCGTGAGGTCGGGGCGGCCTACCCGTGCTCCCTTGTCCTTCAGCTTGTTGAAGGCGTGGAACGAGCCTTCGTGCACGAGGTGGCGGTCGATATACAGCAGAACGGCGCCATCCTCGCGTTCGGTGACGACGTGAAGATCCCAGACCTTGTCGAACAGCGTCCGCGGCTGCCGCGCTGCCTTCGTCATGCCCGAACGTCCTCAGTTGATCTCACCACGCGATCCTCATGTCGTGATTCCCGGCGCCGGGGGGAAGGGGGCGCGTGCCGCCATGTGGCCCTGATAGACGGCCTCCAGCGCCGTGCGCGGCGCGTTGTTGTCGCCGACCTGCATCACGGGCGTGCCGGCGCGCCGCAAGGCGAGATAGAGCGACTGATCCGTGCGGTTGTGATCGACGGCAACCAGCGCCGAAAAGCCGGTGAGGCGCTCGATGTGTCCGGTCGAGAGATCTTCGATCTCCAGCGTCGCGCCGTCATACGAGCGCACGGCGCGCAAGGTGGCAATCCTCACCTTGCGCTCGCGCAGACGGCGGCTGTTGGCGAGCGTCGAGTAGACCGTCGTGCGCCACGCGTAGCTCGCCGCTGGCACGAACAGGGTCACGGCCTTGCCGAGGTCGGCGAAATGCTCAAGCGCCGACAACGTGCCCCACTCGCCGGTGCGGTCGAACACCGCGACCGACGCGCCGAGCTGGTCCGGCGAGCGCAACGCGTCGGGCAGGGTGAACACTGGGCCATTCCCCGCAACGGGCAAGGCGCTGGTCGTCGAGCCCGTCGCCAGCACGATCCGGTCGGCGCCGAAGGCCTCGATCGCGGCGGCGTCCGCATCCCTGTTGAAAACGATGGTGGCGCCGAGGCGCATCAAGGCCGCGATCTGGTGCTCCACGAACGTCTTGAAGTTCGCGCGCTTCGGCATCAGCCACGCCGTGCGCAGCTGACCACCGAGCTGATCGCTGCGCTCCCACAGCGTCACCTCGTGGCCAAGCGCCGCTGCCACGCGCGCCGCCTCCAGCCCCGCCGGACCGCCGCCGACCACGAGGATGCGACGGGCCGCCTTCCGCGGCAGCGCCTCCGGTTCCTCGAACTGTCCTTCCAGTCCGGCGATGGGGTTGATCAGGCAGCGGATCGGCAGGTTCCGCTCGAGCATGCCGGCGCAACCCTGGTTGCAGCCGATGCAGCGGCGGATTTCATTGAGGCGGCCTTCGACCGATTTGCGCACGATCGCAGGCTCGGCGAGATGAGCGCGGGCCATGCCCACAGCGTCCGCACCGCCTCCGGCGATCATCGCGTCGGCTTCGTCCAGTCCGGTAAAACGGCACACCGCGAACACGGGCGTTTCGAAGCCATCCGCGCGCAGCGAATGGCGAATGCGTGCGGGCAGGGTGCGGAATGGAGCCGGATCGAACGCCATGTCGGCCATCTGCGTCGCCAGCGAGTAGCTCGCGACATAGGCCGAATGCGAGACGTTGACGAAATCGACCCGCACCTGCCTGGTGAGCATCGGCACGATGCGTTCGGCCTCCTCGATGCCGAGCCCGCCGTCGGCATATTCCTCACCGCTGAAGCGGATGCCCAGGCAGAAACCGTCGCCAAGCTCCGCCCGCAATGCCGCGAGCACGCGCGCCGGAAAGCGCAGCCGGTTCTCCAGCGAACCTCCGTAATCATCGTCGCGCTTGTTCGACAGCGGCGACATGAACTGCTGCAGCAGGTGACCATGCGCCATCTGCAGCTCGATGCCGTCGAAGCCGGCCGCCACCAGATTGCGCGCGGTGACGAGATGGCCCTCGATCACCTGCTCCATGTCGAATTCGTCCATCGGCCGCGGCGGCAGGGCTGAGATCGACCACGGGATGGGCGAGGCGCCCCACGAGACCGTGCGCTCGAAATCGCCCTCGACCTGGCGTCCGAGATGGATGATCTGGCCGAGCATCAAAGCGCCTTCCGCCTTCACCGCATCGGTGATGCGGCGGAACGGATCGATGCAGGCGGGATCGAAGCCGCACACGGCCTGCGGCCGGCCCAGCGAATTGGCGTGCACACGGATGGATTCGAAGATGATGGCGCCGACCCCGCCGCGCGCACGGGCGCGATGATAGGCGAGGTGCTGGGCGCTCGGCAGATGGTGCTCGCCGAAATTGGTGGTGTGCGCGGGGACGAAGATGCGGTTCCGGAAGCGCAGATGGCCGACGTCGAGCGGGCTCAAGGCCTGTGCATATGGCTGATGCTGCGACAAATCGCGTGATCCTCCGAAGAAGCCGCCCATGGCTTGATCCTTGCTCCGCGGACGGTCGTGGGGCCGGTTGACCGAAGCTGTCATATTTTCTATACACCTACTGTATTGGAAGCAAGATAGCTCTGTCACCACGGGACTTCCCGCCTTGCGCACCGCGTCCGAGCCACTGAAGGCACGACGGATTTACCTGCTGCTGAAGGACAAGATCGCATCCGGCGAGCTTGCGGATGGCGAGCGGCTGCCCGGCGAATTCGCGCTGGCCGAAGAGCATAACGTCTCCCGTGTGACCATCCGTCAGGCGCTCGATCTGCTCGCTGGCGAGAACCTCATCCAGAAGAAGAGCGGACTCGGCACCTTCGTGCATCGCCCGGCGTCCAAGGTTCGCACGGTTCTTGCCGACGTCTCCAACGTGTTCGCGCATCTGATCGAGATGGGGCGCACGACCGACGTGCGCTTGCTGTCTTTCGACTATGTCGCGCCGCCGGATCAGATTCGCGAGGCCCTGCAGCTTGCGCCCGATGAGCGCTCGCAGCGCTCGGTGCGCGTCCGCCTGGTCGACGGCGTGCCGTTCTCCTATCTCATCGCCAACGTGCCTGAGCGCATCGGCCGCAACTATTCGCGCGAGGATCTCGCGCGCATGCCGCTGCTGGAGCTGATCGAGCGCTCGGGGCTGACGAGCGCCTCGGCGCGGCAGGAGATCAGCGCCGTGCTGTCGAGCCCCGATGTGGCCGAGGCGCTCGACATCGACGTCGGCATGCCGCTCGTGGCCCTGCGCCGCACGGTCTACGGCAAGGACGGTCAGCCGATGGAGCACCTGCAGGCGCTCTACCGGCCGGACCGCTATACATTGCAGATGAACCTCGAACGGACGGGCGACGAAGGGCACCGGCACTGGAGCCCGACCGCCGAGGTGTACCGCAGGGAGCGCCCGCGCCGGCGGCCGCCAGTCAGGAAAGTGGGGAAGTCATGACGTTGAGCTCGAAGTCGCTGTCACGCCGCACCGTGCTCAAGAGCGGTGTCGCGCTCACCTCGATGCTGGCCGCGCCGGGCCTGCTGCGCGCGGAGCCGGCGCCGGTCAAGGTCGGCCTGCTGCAGCCGATCTCCGGCGCGTTCGCGCTCGACGGCGACCTCGCCAAGATCGGCGCCGAGTTCGCGATCAAGGAGATCAACGATGCCGGCGGCATCAAGGCGCTCGGCGGCGCCAAGCTCGAACTGGTGATCGGCGACAGCCGCTCCAATGCTGAAGCCGGCGCGCAGGCGACCGAGGAGCTGCAGTCGGCCGGCGTCGCTGCCGTGCTCGGCGGTTTTGCCTCCGGCATCGCGCTGACGGCGACGCAGACTGCGTCGCGCTATGACCTGCCGTTCGTCGTCGACTGCGCCGTGGCCGATACCATCACCGAGCGTGGCCTGAAGAACACCTTCCGTTTCAATCCCAACTTCAGCATGGCAACTTCGGTGGCGCTGAAGAACCTGGTCAAGCTCAACGACGACGCCGGCAAGCCGATCAAGACGGTGGCGATCGTGCACGAGGACGGCCTGTTCGGCTCGGGCCTCGCCAAGATCATGCAGGAGAAGCTGCCGCCGCTCGGCTTCCAGATCGTCGAGACCATCGCGCATCCGACCCCGGCGCGCGACATGACCAACGTCGTGCTGCGGCTGCGCGCGCTCAATCCCGACCTGATCGTGCCCTCGCACTACTTCAACGAGTTCGTGCTGATGGCCCGCACCCTGCAGCAGCAGCGCGTGCGCCCGAAGGGCATCTACGCCGTGTTCGGCGGCGCGGCCTCCAGCTATCGCTTCGTCAACGAATTCCCCGAGGCCGCGCAGGGCGTGATGGACTGCAATCATTGGGGCGATCCGAAGAGCCCGATCACCGCCAAGCTGCGCGAGACGGTGACCGCCGCCGGCAAGTTCTACGCCTACAACACGCCGATCAACTACTCGCTGGTGAAGGTGTTCGCCCAGGCCGTCGAGAAGGCCGGCAGCGCCGATCGCGCCAAGATCATCGAGGCCCTGGCAGCGAACGAGTTCGACAGCGGCATCATGCCCTACGGCAAGACCAAGTTCGACGCCAAGGGCCAGAACACCAGCGCGCTGCCGCTGAACACCCAGGTCCAGGGCAAGGACATCAAGGTGATCTACCCGGCCGAGTACGCCGACGCCAAGCCGGTGTTCCCGATCAACGGGTGATCGGGCAGGACAGGCGAGGGCGGTCTGCACTTGCGCGATTGCAGTCGTCCTTCGCCGCTGAGGCCAAGCTTTCTCACCACGAGCGGTGCGCCCCCTCTCCCCGTTCTTACGGGGAGAGGGTCGGGGTGAGGGGCAGCCCCACCCACCGACGGTGCGGAGAGCCCCCTCACCCGGATTGCATCTTCGATGCGATCCGGCCTCTCCCCGCAGGCGGGGAGAGGCGAGCAGCGAGCAAGCGGCGAATCGGTCGCGTACCAAGCAGATCGCTCTTGGCGTCTGCTGAGATAGAGGATGCAATGTACTCGCCCCAGATCGTCGTGGAGGCGCTGTTGAACGGGCTGATGCTGGGCGCGATCTATGCCTTGATCGCACTCGGTCTCACGCTGATCTATGGCGTGCTGCACATCGTGAATTTCGCCCACGGCGCGCTGCTGACAGTGGCGATGTTCATGGTGTGGCTCGCCTGCGCCCGCTACGGGATGGATCCCTATCTCGCGATCTTGTTCGTTGCGCCCTTCATGTTCGCGCTCGGCTACGCCCTGCAGCGCTTCATCATCGGCCCGGCGAGCCACGGCAAGGACAACGGCATCCTCCTGGTCACCCTGGGCCTGTCCATCATCATCGAGAACGCGCTGCTCGCCGCGTTCCAGTCCGACACCCGCACGATCACCACGGACTATTCGTTCCGCGTCGTCGAGCTCGGCCCGCTCTTGCTGTCGTTCCCCCGTGTCATCGGCTTCGGCGTCACCATCGCCACCACGTTGCTGCTCTGGCTGGTGCTGCACCAGACCGACATCGGCAAGGCCATCCGCGCGGTGGCGAAGGAGAAGCTCGGCGCCGCTCTGGTCGGCATCAGCGTGCCGCATGTCTACGCCATGACCTTTGCGATCGGCTGCGCCTGTCTCGCCGTCGCCGCGGGCCTGCTGATGCCGTCGTTCTACGTCAGCCCGAAGACCGGCGCGGCCTTCGTGCTGGTCGCCTTCACCATCGTCGTGCTCGGCGGCATGGGCTCGATCCCCGGCGCGCTGATCGGAGGGCTCCTGATCGGCGTCGTCGAAGCCGCGTCCAGTCTCTTTCTCGGCGACAGCCTCGGCCAGATCGGCATCTTCCTGATCTTCATCGTCACGCTGCTGGTGCGTCCGACCGGCCTGTTCGGAGCGCGCGCATGACCAGGCCGCGTCTCACCACTCTCGCCGTGATCGTCGTGGCGCTCGCCGTGGTCCCGTTCCTTGGCCTGTCCGGTGCGCTCTTGAACCTGATGATCTTCATGATGATCATCGCGCTGGCGGCGCAGGGCTGGAACATCCTCGGCGGCTATGCCGGGCTGTCGTCGTTCGGCCACGCCGCCTTTTTCGGCGCGGGCGCCTACGCGATGGCCGTTCTGCAGACCCGCTTCGGCGTCAACGCCTGGATCGCGCTCGTCATCGGCATCGCGCTCGGCGCGCTGGTCGGCGCCGCCATCGGCTTCCTCAGCTTCCGCTCCGGCCTGAAGGGCTCGTATTTCGCGCTGATCACCTTGGCCTTCGCCGAGGTCGCCCGCATCCTCGCCAACAGCACCAATTTCACCGGCGGCGCCGCCGGCATCCTGCTGAAGCTGCAGACGGGCCTGCCTTACCTGCAGTTCGCCGACCGCCGCTATTTCCTGCTGATCGCGCTCGGCTTCGTTGCGATCGGCCTGCTCGTGAGCTGGTGGCTGGAGCATTCGCGTTTCGGCGCCTATCTCGTCGCGCTGCGCGAGAACGAGCAGGCGGCGCAGGCGCTCGGCGTCGACGTGTTCGTGGTCAAGATGAAGGCGATCGCGATCTCCGGCGCGCTGACGGCCGCCGCCGGCTGCCTCTATGCGCAGAACTACCTGTTCATCGACGCCAATGTCGCGTTCGGCTCGTGGATCTCGATCGAGGCACTGTTCGCAGCCATCGTCGGCGGCTCCGGCACCGTGCTCGGGCCGCTGGTCGGCGCGATCGTGCTGCTGGGACTGGGTGAGCTCACCAAGAGCGTGTCCGGCGGCATTCCCGGCATGGATCTCCTGGTGTTCGGCGTCATCCTGGTGCTGTCGGTGGCGTTCTCGCCGAACGGCCTGGTCATGCTGATGAAGAGCCTCGGCCTGCGTGCGCCGACGGCGAAGGAGGCGTGATGCTCGAGGTCAAGTCCCTCACCAAGCGCTTCTCCGGTCTCGTCGCGGTCGACCAGGCCTCGCTGTCGGTTGCCAAGGGCTCGATCACTGGCCTGATCGGCCCGAACGGCGCCGGCAAGACGACGCTGTTCGCGATGGTCGCCGGCTTCCTGCAGCCCGATGGCGGCTCAGTCAGTTATGACGGCCGCGACATCACGGCGCTTGCCCCGCATGTCCGGGCGCGCGCGGGCATCGCGCGGACCTTCCAGATCGTGCAGCCGTTCGAAGGGCTGAACGTGCAGGAGAACATCGCGGTCGGCGCCTATCTGCACACGCCCGATGCCAGGGAGGCGATGAAGGAAGCGGCTGAGATCGCGAAGCGCGTCGGCCTCGGCGCCGACCTCGCCAAGGCGTCGTCCGATCTCACCGTCGCCGGCCGCAAACGTCTCGAAGTGGCGCGCGCGCTCGCGACCAGGCCGAAGCTGTTGTTGCTCGACGAGGTGCTGGCCGGACTCAACCCCTCGGAAATCCGCGACGTGCTGCCGCTGGTGCGCGACATCCGCGACCAGGGCGTCACCATCCTGATGATCGAGCACATCATGCAGGCCGTGATGAATCTCTGCGACAAGGTCTATGTGCTGTCGCAGGGTCGCATGATCGCCGAGGGCGAGCCGAGGGCCGTCTGCGAGGACCCGCAGGTGATCGAAGCCTATCTCGGCCATGGTGCGGCCGAACGTCTGCGCGCGGAGCAGGCCCATGCTTGAGGTCCGCGATCTCCGCGCCGGCTACGGCGGAACCGAAGTGCTGCGCGGCGTCAGCTTTGACGTCAACGCCGGCGAAGTCGTCGCCGTGCTCGGCTCCAACGGCGTCGGCAAGACGACCTTGAACAAGGTGCTCTCGGGCGTCGTGCCTGCCACCGCCGGCACCATCCGCTTCAACGGCGCGGCGCTGGAGCAAGCCGCTGCGCCCGACATCGTCACCGCGGGCCTGATCCACGTGCCCGAGGGCCGCAAGATCTTCCCGAATCTGTCGGTGCGCGAGAACCTCGAGCTCGGTGCCTATCGCCGGCCGCGGCGTGGGCGCGGCGAGCGCATCGAGCAGATCTACGCGACCTTCCCGAAGCTGAAGCAGCGCGCGCGGCAATATGCCGGCACGCTGTCCGGCGGCGAGCAGCAGATGCTGGCGATCGGCCGCGGCCTGATGGGCGAGCCGAAGCTGCTCATCCTCGACGAGCCGTCGCTCGGCCTGTCGCCGCTGATGGTGGAAGAAATGTTCGCGCTGATCGCACGGCTCGCGGCCTCCGGCCTCGCGATCATGCTGGTCGAGCAGAACGTCGTGCAGTCGCTGGAACTCGCCGGCCGCGCCTACATCATGGAGAACGGCATCATCACGCTCTCCGGCCAGGCCTCCGAGCTGAAATCCAATGCCGAGCTGAAGCGCGCCTATCTCGGTCTCTGACCACGGCTTCAGCGATTAGTTGAGACAAACAAGGAAACGACAATGAGCCTGAGATCCACTCTGGCATCAGCCGAGCCGACGATCGCGCCCGGCGTGTACGACGCGCTGACCGCAAGCATCGCCGCCGAGGCCGGCTTCAAGGCGCTGTATCTGACCGGCGCCGGCATCGCCTATACCAAGCTCGGCCGTCCCGACATCGGCCTGGTGTCGATGATGGAGGTCGCCGACACCATCGCCATGATCCGCGACCGCGTCGAGACCCCTCTCGTCGTCGATGGCGACACCGGCTTCGGCAATGCGCTCAACGTGCAGCGCACGATCCGGCTGTTCGAGCGCATGGGCGCCTCCGCGATCCAGCTCGAAGACCAGACCACGCCGAAGCGCTGCGGCCATCTGACCGACAAGACCGTGATCAGCGCCGGCGAGATGGTCGGCAAGATCAAGGCCGCGCTCGATGCGCGCCAGTCGGCCGAGACGCTGATCGTCGCGCGCACCGATGCGCTGGCGATCGAAGGCATGGAGGCCGCGATCGAACGCGCCGAGCGCTATGCCGAGGCCGGCGCCGACGTGCTGTTCGTCGAGGCGCCGAAGAGCAGCGAGCAATTGTCGGCCATCGCCGGCCGGCTCGCCTCGAAGCGGCCGCTGCTCGCCAACATGGTCGAGGGCGGCTCGACGCCGATCCATGCGGCGTCAGAACTCGGCGCGCTCGGCTTCAAGCTCGTGATCTTCCCCGGCGGCATCGTGCGCGCGCTCGCCTTCTCGGCGCGGGCCTACTATCAGTCGCTGGCGCAGGCCGGCTCGACCAAACCGTTCGCCGACCGCATGCTGGATTTCGCCGGACTCAACGCGATGCTCGGCACGGCCGACATCCTGGCGAATGGCGCCCGCTACGCCGCTGAAGACGAAGGGACGCGGGCATGACCACGCTGGATCCAATCACGCTCGCGGTGCTGAAGGGGCGGCTGGAGCAGATCGCCGACGAGATGGACGCGACCTTGTATCGCTCGGCGTTCAACCCGACGATTGCCGAGGCTCGCGATGCCTGCCACGGCATCTATCACGCCACGACGGGCGATACGCTGGTGCAGGGCCAGGGCGGCCTGCCGATCTTCGTCGGCGCGATGGCCTTCGCCGTGCGCGCCGTCATCGCCAAGGTCGAGAAGGAGGGCGGGCTCGAGGAGGGCGACACCTTCATCTTCAACGACCCGTATGACGGCGGCACCCATCTCAACGACTTCCGCCTGGTGCGTCCGGTGTTCCGCGACAACAGTGTGTTCTGCTGGATCGCGTCGGTCGGCCACTGGCTCGACATCGGCGGCAACGTCGCCGGCGGCTACAATCCGAAGGCGGTCGAAAGCTTCCAGGAAGGCATGCGCATTCCCCCCGTGAAGCTGATCGCCGCGGGACGCATGAACCACGACATCCTCGGCATCATCGAAGCGAATTCGCGCGTGCCGATGTCGAACTGGGGCGATCTCAACGGTCAGCTCAACGCGCTCGATCTCGGCGAACGCCGCCTGCGCACGCTGCTCGACGATTACGGCGACAAGACCGTCTCCGATGCGTTCGAGGCGTTCTCCGACCGTGCCGAAACGCTGATGCGCGCCGCGATCGCGTCGCTGCCGGACGGCGTCTATTCGTTCGAGGACGTGCTCGACAATGACGGCATCGTCGATCTGCCGCTGACGGTCGCGCTCGACGTCACCATCGCCGGCGAGACGATGACGCTCGACTTCACCCGCTCGTCGGCGGCGTGCAAGGGCCCGATCAACATCTCGCGCTCGACCACGATCGCGGCCTGCTACGTGGCGCTGAAGCACGTGTTCACCGACGTGCCCGCCAATGCCGGCTGCCTGCGGCCGATCTCGTTCGCGATCACCGATGGCTCGCTGCTGGCGGCAGGTCCGCCGAAGCCGGTCGCCGGCTACACCGAGACCATCCTGCGCCTGATCGGCGTCGTGCTCGGCGCGCTCGCCAAGGCCGATCCGTCGCGCGCGACCGCCGCGCCATTCGGCACCATCAACGCGCTGTCGATCGCGGGCCATCGCAAGGACAACAGCCGTTTCGTGATGTTCTCGTTCTTCGGCGGTGGCCTTGGCGGCAATCCCGCGACCGACGGCCTCAACCACGCCAACAACCCGATCTCGACCGCGACCATTCCGCCCGTGGAAATTCTCGAAGCAGCCTATCCCGTCATGTTCACGCAATGGGCGCTCCGCCCGGATTCCGCCGGCGCCGGCACGCATCGCGGCGGCGTCGGTGCGGTCTACGAAGTCGAGTTGCTGGCCGATGCCGACGTCGCGCTGCTCGGCGAGCGCGGCAAGGCGGCGCCGTTCGGCGTCGCCGGCGGCGGCAGTGCTGCGCTCAATCATTTCGCCTGGCAGACGGAGCAGGGCGAGGCGAGCCCGCCGATGGTGTCCAAGATCACCGATCTGCATCTGAAGGCAGGCAAGCGCGTGCGGCTTGAAACGCCTGGAGGTGGCGGATGGGGACCGCCGGAGGCGCGGCCCGTCGTTGATGTTGCACATGACGTCGCGCTCGGCTTCGTCTCGCCGACGCAGGCGCGCGAGGTCTACAAGGTCGCTGTAAAGGCGGACGGCGCGGTCGATGAAGCCGCCACGCGCACGCTTCGCGCGGGAGGTGCGGCATGAGCAAGCTCGGGACCATCGTCGGCGTCGATGTAGGCGGCACCTTCACCGATCTGTTCTATTTCGACGAGGCGAAGCGCAGCTTCCGCACCAACAAGGTGCCGTCGAACCGCGGCGACGAGGCCGTCGGCTTCCTCGAAGGCCTGCAAGGGTTTGGCGCGGTCTCGCATCTCACCTCGATCGTGCACGGCACGACGGTCGGCACCAATGCGCTGCTGGAACGCAAGGGTGCGCGCATCGGCCTGATCACCACGCGGGGCTTCCGCGACGTGCTGGAGATGCGCCGCCGCGACCGCCGCAACACCTGGGGCCTGTGGGGCGACTTCGTGCCTGTGGTCGAGCGCGACATGCGCGCCGAGGTCGACGAGCGCGTGCTGTCGGACGGCACCATCCGCACCGCCGTCGATGTCGCGCAGGTCGAGGCGACCGCGCGCGAGCTCTTGGCCAAGGGCGCGCAGGCGCTAGCGATCGTGTTCGTCAACGCCTTCGCCAATCCGGACAATGAGCGCCGCGCGCTCGAAGCCGTGCAGGCGATCTGGCCGAACGACAATGTCGCCTGCTCCAGCCAGATCCTGCCGGAGATTCGCGAGTTCGAGCGGACCTCGACAACGGCGCTCAACGCCTATCTGCAGCCGGTGGTCGGCTCCTATTTGCAGAAGCTGCAGAATGCGCTCGCCGGCGAGGCGTTCGACGGCCGCTTCCACATCGTGCAGTCCAATGGCGGCGTGATGTCGACGGATGCGGCGCGGCGCTTCCCGATCCGCACTGCATTGTCCGGCCCCGCGGCCGGCGTCATCGCCGCGGCGGAGATCGCCAAGGCGGCGGGATTCCCCAACGTCATCACCGGCGATCTCGGCGGCACCTCGTTCGACGTCTCGCTGGTGGTCGATGGCGCGACCTCGCTGGCGGCGCAGACCACGATCGATTTCGGCCTCGTCGTGCGCACGCCGATGATCGAGATCACCACCATCGGCGCCGGCGGCGGCTCGATCGCCCATGTCGATGCAGGCGGCCTGTTGCAGGTCGGCCCGGAGAGCGCCGGCTCGCGACCCGGTCCGGTGTGCTATGGCGGCGGCAACGACCGGCCGACGCTCACCGACGCCAACGTCGTGCTCGGCCGCATCAATGCGGACAGGCCGATCGGCGGCAAGCTGAAGGCGCTCGATGTCGAGGCCGCCAAGCGCGCCATCGCCAGGCATGTCGGCGAGCCGCTCGGCCTTGGCGTCATGGAAGCGGCGGAAGCAATCGTGCGCATTGCCGACAGCAAGATGGCGGGCGCGATCAGGCTGATGTCGATCGAGCGCGGCCATGATCCGGCGCGCTTCGCGGCGGTGCCGTTCGGCGGCGGCGGCGCGCTGCACGTCTCGGCGCTGATCAAGGATGTTGGACTCAAGGCGGCGCTGGTGCCGCGCTATCCCGGCGTCACCTCGGCGCTCGGCTGCGTCATCGCCGACATCCGCCACGACCAGGTGCAGACGCTCAACATGTTCGTCGACGGCCTCGACATCGCGGCGCTGACGCGCTGGATGCTGTCCGAGGCCGAGCATGCGCAGGGCGTCGTCAAGGACGCGCGGCTCGCGGTCGAGCGCATCGACACGCTGTTCGAGCTCGACATGCACTATGTCGGCCAGACCCACACCATCCGCGCGACCTTGCCGGCCGAGATCCGCGACGGCGCCATCGCGTTGACGGTCGATGACGTGCGCAAGGCGTTCGAGACGGCCTATCAGAAGAGCTTCAGCCGGCTGCTGCCGGGCGTGCCGATCAAGATCGTCAACCTGCGCACGGCGGCGATCGGCGTGCGTCCGCGCTTCGACCTCGCAACGCTCGCGCCTGACAGTAGCTCCGATCTCGGCAGGGCGAAGCTCGGCAGCCGGAACGCTTGGTTCGATGGCCAATGGTGGGACACGGCGATCTACGCCCGGCTCGATCTGCCTGTCGGCACCGAGGTCGCGGGCCCCGCGATCCTCGAGCAGCCGGATGCGACGACGGTGATCGCGCCCGGCTTCAAGGCGCGGGTGGACCAGTTCGGCAACGTCATCGTGGAGCGGACATGAGCGATCACAACATCCCGGCCGCGCAGAGCGCGCTGCTGATCGTCGATCTGCAGAACGACTTCCTCGATCCCAAGGGCGCCTATGGCCGCGCCGGCCAGACGGCGGCGGACATCGCCGCGCTGCCGCCACGGCTGAAGCCGTTCGCGGATCTGATGCGGTCCAAGGGCGGCTTCGTGATCTCGACGCAGTTCACCTTGGTGCCCGGCAAGGGCGGCGAGCCGATGATCTCGCCGCATCTGAAGCAGCTGCGGCCGTTCCTGGCCAAGGGCGATTTCCTGCCGGGCGCCTGGGGCCATCAGCTCGTCGACCTGCTGCAGCCCACCGACGTCACGATCGAGAAGATCGCGTACTCGGCCTTCTACATGACGCGACTCGAATGGGTGCTGCGCAAATGCGGCATCGAAAAGCTGTATGTCGCCGGCATCGTCACCAATGGCGGCGTCGCCTCGACGGTGCGCGATGCGCATATCCGCGACTTCGAGACGGTGGTTCTGGAAGACGGCTGCGCGGCGTTCACCGCGGAGACGCATGCGACCGCAATCGCGGCGCTGAAGCCGGTCTGCCGTGTTGCCTCGATCGCGGAGGCGATGACGGAACTGGCGGCGTCATGAGCTCGGTCGAGACGATCGACCGCACGCTCGAGTTCTCGGTCGATTGCCTGATCATCGGCGCCGGCGCGGCGGGACTCGTCGCGGCGCTGTCGGCGATCGAGAACGGCGAGAGCGTGCTGGTGCTGGAGCGCGATGCCGTGCCGCAGGGCTCGACGGCGCTGTCGGCCGGACTCATTCCAGCGGCAAGCACGCGCTGGCAGACGGCGCTCGGTATCGACGACAGCCCCGCGCGCTTCGCCGCGGACATCATGCACAAGGCGCATGATGAACCGGATGCTGTGCTGGTGAAGCTGGTCACGACGACGATCGGTCCGACGCTCGAATGGCTTGCCGACCGGCATCAACTACCGTTCTCGTTGGTCGATAACTTCACCTATCCCGGCCATTCGCGCTATCGCATGCACGGCCTGCCGAGCCGCGCCGGGCGTGAACTGATCGACCGGCTGCGCACCGCCGCCGAGGCGGCGAGCATTGATATCCTCTGCGATGCACATGCGACGACCTTGCTGGTCGATCGCGCGCAGCGCATCGTCGGGATGCGCTTCACGCGGCCCGATGGCAGCAGCGACGAGATCGGCTGCCGCCGCCTGATCCTCGCTTGCAGCGGCTATGGCGGCAATCCGGTGCTGGTCGCCCGGCACATCCCCGACCTGGCGAGCGCCACCTATTTCGGCCACGTCGGCAACCAGGGCGATGCGCTTGTTTGGGGCGAGCAGCTCGGCGCGGCGACGCGCCATCTCGGCGGTCATCAGGGCCACGGTTCTGTCGCGCATCCCGCCGGCATTCTCATCAGTTGGGCCACCATCACCGAGGGCGGCTTCCAGGTGAACGCCAACGGCGAGCGTTTCTCCAACGAGGCCTCGGGCTATTCCGAACAGGCGGCCAACGTGCTCGCGCAGCCGAACGGAATCGCCTGGACCATTTTCGACGCGCGCATCGCCGGCATCGCCGCGCAGTTCGAGGATTTTCGCAACGCCGTCGCGCATGGCACGGTGCTCGAAGCTGAGGACATCGCGAGCCTCGCGGCGGCCATGCGTGTGCCGGTCGACGCGCTCGAAGCAACCATCGCGGAGGTCGCGGCCGCGAAGTCGGAGCAGCGCACCGACCGCTTCGGCCGCAGGTTCGCCGGCGTGCCGCAACTCGCGTCGCCCTATCGCGCCGTGAAGGTCACCGGCGCGCTGTTCCACACCCAAGGCGGCCTCGTCATCGACGACCACGCGCGCGTGCTGCGCGAGGACGGCACCGCGATCGACAATCTGTTCGCGGCCGGCGGCGCCGCCTGCGGCGTGTCCGGCGCCGATGCCTCCGGCTATCTCTCGGGCAACGGCCTGCTCACGGCCGTCGCGCTCGGCCGCGTGGCAGGGCTGGCGCGCTGAGCTATCGCCGCGCGGCCTGCCAGCGCAGCAGCCGGCTTTCGGCGGCGCCCATCGCGAGCGCGGTGACGTAGCCGATCACGCCGAGCAGCATGACGCCGGCGAACAGGTCGGCGGAGCGGAACGCGCGGGCCGAGAGCAGCACCCATTGGCCGAGGCCGTCGAGGCCGGCCAGCATCTCGCAGACGACGGCAAGGATCAGCGCCACCGTGAGGCTCAGCCGCATGCCGGCGAGGATGTCGGGCGCCGCCGACGGCAGCGCAATCTTGACGATGACCGCGAGTCGCGACATGTGCAGCACCCGCGCGACCTCATAGAGCCGCGGCTCGACCGCGGCGAAGCCGTGGATGGTGCCGAGCAGCAGCGGCCACAGCGAGCCGAACGCGATCACGAACAGCGCCATGCCCTGCGACAGGCCGAGCGCCGCGATCGCGACCGGAATGATCGCCGACACCGGCAGCGGCCGCAGCAGCTCCAGCGTCGGCGCAACGTAGAGGCGCATCGCCCTGGACGAGCCGATCATCGCGCCGAGCGCGATGCCGGCGATCGAGGCAAGCAGCCAGCCATAGGCCATGTGCGCCAGCGTTCCCACGAGCTTGGCCAGCAGATCTCCGCTCGTGAATCCGCGCATCAGCGAGGCCCAGGCGCGATCCGGGCCCGGCAGGAACACGGGCGACACCCAACGCTGGTCGGCCGCGACTTGCCAAAGCGCGATGACACAAGCCGCGACGACGAAGCTGGCGAAGCGCCAGCCGAGGACCGACCATCTCATCCGCCGTCTCCGATCAGGGCCGCGCGGCCGAACAGCGTCGTCTGCGCGGCCATCAGCGCGGTGTTGAGCACGAAGCCGGTGATGCCGATCCACACCAGATAGGCCAGCATCAGGTCCGGCCGCAGCGCCTGCTGCGCGGTCATGATGCCGGCGCCAAGGCCGAGCGGGTTGATCGCGATCTCCACCGTGACGGCGACGATCAGCGCGATGCCGGCGGCGAGCCGGAAGGCGAGGAAGATGCGGGGCAGGGCGGCGGGAATGACAATCTTCCTGACACGGTCGAGCTGCGTCAGCCGCAGCACGCGGGCCACCTCGATCAGCCGCGGCTCGATGCCGCCGACCGCGGCGCGCGTCATGATCAGCACCGGCCAGACGCAGGCGAAGGCGACGATCGCGATCTCCATGCGATAGCCGAAGCCGAGCGCGATCAGCGCGATCGGCAGCAGTGCCACCGACGGGATCGGCCTGATGGCCTCGATCGTCACCTCCATCAGCCGGTTGAGGATGTGCGAGAGGCCGAGCGCAAGGCCGAGCACGAGGCCGATGGCGCCGCCGATGATGAGGCCGGCGAACGCCGACGCGAGCGTGTCACGTGTCGCGATCAGCAGCGAGCCGTCGGTCAGCGCGCCCGCAAGCGCGAGCGCGATCGCGCTCGGCGGCGCCAGCGAGTCGCTCTGCACGGCCGCAAGCCGCATCCCCGCCTCGAATGCGAGCAAGGCCGCGAGCGGCAGCAGCACCGGCTTGATGCGCTCCGGCATGCTCATTCGCTCGCCTTGATGAAGTCGAACAGCGCACGGCGCAGCCGCAGGAATTCCGGATGCTCCCGCGTCGCCAGCTGGTCGCGCGGCCGCGGCAGGTCGACCGTCAATTCCAGGCCGACGCGGCCGGGATGCGGCAGCAGGCCGACGACGCGGTCGCCAAGATAGATCGCCTCTTCCAGATCATGCGTGACGAACACCACGGTGGCGCCGGTCGAGGCGACCAGCGCCAGCATCTCGTCCTGCAGGCCCTGCCGCGTCATCGCATCGAGCGCGCCGAACGGTTCGTCCATCAGCAGCACTTTCGGATCCTGGGCGAGGCAGCGCGCGATCTGCAGCCGCTGCTGCATGCCGCCCGACATCTCCGTCGGATACTTCGCCGCATGGCCGGCGAGCCCGACCTTGGCCAGCAGCTCGGTGATGCGCGCCTCGCGCTGCTGCGCGCGCATGCCGATCGTCTCCAGCGCCAGCGAGATGTTGCCGGCTGCGGTGCGCCACGGCAGCAGCGCCTTGCCGTAGTCCTGGAACACGACCGCGATCTCGCGGCGGGGCGCGCGCATCGGCTCGCCCTCGAAGCGCACGCTGCCGCCCGTCGGCTGATACAGCCCGGCCGCGAGCCGCAGCGCCGTGGTCTTGCCGCAGCCGGAGGCGCCGACCACGCACAGGATCTCGCCGGCCGCGACCTCCAGGCTGATCGTGTCGATGATCGCCTTGCCGCCGAGGGTCAGCGCGACATTGTCGAACGCGATCTGCGCGCGCGCAGGCGAGGGAGACGATTGCACCAAAGCGAGGGCAGGCTCTGCCATCTCATGCTCCCTTCGATTGCGGATAGACGATCTCGACGGTGGAGCGCAGGTGCGCCTCGAGCCTCGCCTGGGCGGCCGCGGCGTCGCGGGCGAGTATCAGCTCCGCCAGCGCCTCGTGCTCCCTGATGAAGCCGCTGCCGTCGTCGAAGCTGCGCATCATGACGCGGCGATAGCGATAGGCCTGGTCGTAGAGATCGGAATGCGCGGCGAGCAGGCGGGGTGATCCGCAGGCCTCCAGCAGGGCTGTATGGAACGCCTTGTGCAGCCGGTCGAACTCCGGCGCGCCCTCGCGAAACTCGTTCTGCATGCGCTGGATGTAACGGCGCATCTGATGCAGCGCGGCGATGATGCCGGCCTCCCAGGCATCGCCGCCGTTCTGCATCGCGAGCCGCAGCGCCTCCTTCTCCACCACGGTGCGCATCCGCGTGATGTCGACGAGATCGTCGCGACTGACCTCGGCGACACGAAAGCCGCGCTGGCCGGTGCTGTTGATCAGGCCGCGCGACACCAGCCGCGACAGCCCCTCGCGCAGCGGCGTCGGCCCGATCTCGTAGCGCTTGGCGAGCTCGACGATGCCGAGCCGCGAGCCGGGGGCGAGCGTGCCCGCGACGATGTCGCGCTCGATCAGCGCGGCGGCGCGCTCGCTCAGCGTGTCGCCGCTCGTCGTCTCCGTCTGCAGGATCGGGGTCGGTGCCGTCATCAGTTGAGGATCAGCTTCTTGAGGTCGAGCTTGCCCTGTAGCATCTTCTGCGCCGCCATGATGTCGATCCACCAGGCGAGCTGCTCCGGCTTCAGCACCGGCTCCGCGTAGTTCGGCGTCGTCAGCTTGACCAGGTCGAGTGGCTGCTTGGTGAACTTGGCGATCGCTGCCGAGGCCTTCTCGCGATCGTTGTTGACGATCTGGGCTGCCTCGGCGATGGCCGCGCGGAATTTCTTCACCGTCTCGGGATTCTTGTCCGCCCATTCGCGCGACGCCGCATAGAAGATGATCGGCTCGGTACGGGCGAGCTCGGCGGCATAGCGCGCGCCGACGGTGCCGAGATTGGCGTTGGTCATGCGCATCACGAACGGCTCGGCGGTCAGCACCGCGTCGACGCCGCCGGATTTGATGGTGTCGGCCATGGTCGGGAACGTCACCTCGACGAAGTTCACGCTTTTCGGGTCGACGCCCTTCTCGACCAGCCATTTCACGAACAGCACGTGCAGGAAGGCGCCGATGCCGGGCGCACCGATTTTCTTGCCCTTGAAGTCCTGCGGACTGGTGATGGTGACGCCGTTGCGCACGAAGGCGGCGATGGCGTCGTTCGATGTCTTGTTCATGATCGAGGCGCCGGAGACCGCGACGAGGTCGAGCCCGCCATCAGCCGCCTGCAGGAACACCGTCGAGGTCGGCCCGCCGATCTGGATCGAGTGGGACAGGATGGCGGCGGGAATGTTCGAGTTGATTCCGATCAGCACCATCTCGGCGTCGAGGCCGTGCTTCTTGAACAGGCCCTCATCGACCGCGATCATCGCGGAGGCGCAGTCGGATGTCGCGGTGCAGCCGATCTGGATCTTCTCCGCCTGAGCCGCAGTGGATGTCAGCGCAAACGTCAGCACCGCGCCGACAACAGCATCCATGAGCCGATGACGCATCGTTGACCCCTCCCTGGGCGCCCCGTCCCGGACGCCTCTTGTTTATCGATATTTTGTATGTTTGTATATTTTCAGACAGAACACAAGGGGAGGACGGCGTGAAGCTTGCGACATTTCGAGCCGAGGGCGGAGAGCGGATCGGCATCGTGCACGCCGGCGATTCCAAGCTTTTCGACCTCGCCGGGGCGGCCGATCGTGCCGGCAAGAGCAATCTGGCATTCGCTTCGATGCTGTCGCTGATCGACGCCGGCGATGCCGCGCTCGATGCGGCGCGCGGGCTGTTCGAGCGCTATGGCAGCGATGCGGACCTGTCGCGCGACGTCGCCGGCACGGAGCTGCTCGCGCCGGTGCCGGAGCCACGGCAGATGCGCGACGGCATGTCGTTTCCGCTGCACATCCTGCAGGCGCCGCGGGGGCAGCGGAAGCTTGCAGCACGCCAGCGCGGCGATACCGACGAGCTCGCGCGCATCGATGCCGAGCCGCTCGGCGACTTGCCCGAGGTCTACCGCAAGGTCCCGATCTTCTACATCACCAACCGCTTCAGCGTGCGCGGCCCCAACACGACCGTGAAATGGCCGCGCTACAGCAAGGTGATGGACTACGAGCTGGAGTTCGGCATCATCACCAAGGGGCGGGGCAAGGACATTCCGGCGGCAAAGGCGCGCGACCACATCTTCGGCTTCACCATCTTCAACGACTTCTCCGCGCGCGACACCCAGCGCATCGAGATGGACGGCCGCCTCGGCCCGTCCAAGGGCAAGAGCTTCGACGGCGGCAACGTCATGGGTCCGTGGATCGTGACGCCGGACGAGATCGGCGATCCCTATCGCCTGAAGATGGAGGCGCGCGTCAATGGCGAGGTCCGCTCGCGCGGCGTCAGCGAGGGCATGCTGTTCCCGTTCGAGGAGCTGATCGCCTATATCAGCAAGGACGAGACCTTGATGCCCGGCGAGTTCATCGGCTCCGGCACGGTCGGCAATGGCTGCGGCCTCGAACTCGGCTGGTATCTCGAGCATGGCGACGTGATCGAGCTCGAGGTCGAGAAGATCGGCATCCTGAAGAACAAGGTCGAGCGGCAGGACGTCTGATTCTGCGGCCGACGATAACAACCAAGAAAGATGCAAGAGAGAGGACCCCCATGGCCCGCAAGCTGATCGACATCTCCGTGCCGCTGCAGAACGACGTGCCGGCCGACCCGCCGGGAGCGCACCCGACGATCCAATATATCGACCACCAGCAGGGGCTGCCGCGCATGCTGCAGTTCTTCGACGGGCTGAAGGCCGAGGACCTGCCGGACGGGCAGGGCTGGGCGGTCGAGCAGGTCAATCTCTCGACCCATAACGGCACGCATCTCGACGCGCCCTGGCACTTCCACCCGACGATGAACCGCGGCGAGCGCGCCTGGACCATCGACGAGGTGCCGCTGGAGTGGTGCATGCAGCCAGGTGTGAAGCTCGACTTCCGGCATTTCCCGGACGGCTATGTCGCGACCGCCGCGGACGTCGAGGCCGAATTGAAGCGCATCGGCCACACGCTGTCGCCGCTCGAAATCGTCGTGGTCAATACCGCGGCCGGCGCCCGCTACGGCCAGGCGGACTACGTCAACACAGGCTGCGGCATGGGCTACGAGGCCACCATGTATCTGCTCGAGCGCGGCGTGCGTCTGACCGGCACCGATGCCTGGAGCTGGGACGCGCCGTTCGTGTTCACGGCAAAGAAATACGCCGAGACTCATGATGCCAGCCTGATCTGGGAAGGCCACAAGGCGGGCCGCCACATCGGCTATTGCCATATCGAGAAGCTGCACAATCTGGAGCAGCTGCCGTCCACAGGCTTCACCGTGTCGTGCTTCCCGGTGAAGATCGAGCGGGCGTCCGCGGGATGGACGCGCGCGGTGGCGATCATCGACGGGTGAGCCATCCCGGCTCAGCCCGGACGCTGCAACCTCTCCCCGCCCTTCGCGGGGAGAGGTCGGATGGCGCAGCCATCCGGGTGAGGGGCATGGCACGTGCGAGGCCCCGCTTCCAGGTCCATCGGACGGGTATGCTCGCTCCAAGACGGATGCAAGATTTCTGGACCGAAAAAGCAACACCACCCGCGCCTGTCCGACCGGGCTGATCCCTGACATTTTAGACCGGGCTGATGCCTGACAATATTCCATCATTGGTGGGTTGTCTCC